>NZ_JBVJYK010000016.1:0-142084 GCF_055600605.1 Kitasatospora sp. NPDC038210
CCCGGAGGACCGGGCGGCCATTCTCCTGGAGCCATCAAGGGCAACCACGCCATCAGCCACACCCGGTCCTCCCGGACCGCCCAACATTCTTAAGGCCCGCCATGACCGCACAGGCACCGGCCCGGATCGGCGTCACCGGCCTGGCCGTGATGGGCCGTAACCTGGCCCGGAACTTCGCCCGCCACGGGCACCGCGTGGCCGTGCACAACCGCACGTGGGCGCGGACCGCGGCACTGCTGGAGGAGTTCGGGCACGAGGGCGACTTCGTGGGCGCCGAGACCACGGAGGCGTTCGTCACGGCCCTGGAACGCCCCCGGCTGATCGTGATCATGGTCAAGGCCGGGGCGCCGACCGACGCCGTCATCGACGAACTGGTGCCGCTGCTCGACGCGGGCGACGTGCTGGTGGACGGCGGGAACGCGCACTTCCCCGACACCCGGAGGCGCGAGGCGGCCCTGCGGGAACGCGGACTGCACTTCGTGGGCAGCGGGATCTCCGGCGGCGAGCAGGGTGCGCTGGAGGGCCCGAGCATCATGCCCGGCGGCACGCCGGAGGCCTACCGGCTCGTGGGGCCGCTGCTGGAGGACATCGCGGCCGAGGTCGACGGCAAGCCCTGCTGCACCCACGTCGGGCCGGACGGCGCCGGCCACTTCGTCAAGATGGTCCACAACGGGATCGAATACGCCGACATGCAGCTCATCGCCGAGGCGTACGACCTGCTGCGGCACGGAGCCGGACTGCAGCCCGCCGCGATCGCCGACGTCTTCCGGGCCTGGAACGGCGGACGCCTGGAGTCCTACCTGATCGAGATCACCGCCGAGATCCTCGCCCACACCGACGCGGCGAGCGGCAAGCCGTTCGTCGACGTGGTGCTCGACCAGGCCGAGCAGAAGGGCACCGGCCGCTGGACGGTCCAGAGCGCGCTGGACCTCGGCGTGCCCGTGAGCGGGATCGCCGAGGCGGTCTTCGCCCGCGCGCTGTCCGGCAGCGTGCCGCTGCGCCGGGCCGGCCGGAGCCTGCCCGGCCCCACCGAGACCTGGCTCGACAGCGCGGCGGCGGACCGGTTCGCGGAGGACGTCGAACAGGCCCTGTACGCCTCGAAGATGGTGGCCTACGCCCAGGGCTTCAATCAGATCCAGGCCGGCAGTGCGGAGTACTCCTGGGACATCGACCCCGGCGCGATGGCCACGATCTGGCGCGGCGGCTGCATCATCAGGGCCCGGTTCCTGGACCGGATCAGGGCTGCGTACGAGGCCGACCGGGAGCGCCCCACGCTGCTGACCGACGCGCACTTCCAGGAGGCGCTCGGCTCCGCGCAGTCGGCCTGGCGGCGGGTCGTCTCGGCGGCCGTCCAGCTGGGGGTGCCCGCACCCGGTTTCGCCACCGCGCTCGCCTACTACGACGGCCTGCGGGCGGGGCGCCTGCCGGCCGCGCTGGTGCAGGGCCAGCGGGACTTCTTCGGCGCGCACACCTACCACCGGGTCGACCGGGACGGGACCTTCCACACCCGCTGGGAGGTCCCGGGCCGCCCGGAGGAGCAGCGCTGAGGCCCGCGAGCGGGCGGGCGCGGCGCGGGAGCCGGCGGGCGCAGCGCGGCGCCCCGGGGCCGGTCATGCCCCGGGGCGCTGCGGGGGCACCGGGCGGGCGGGGGCTCAGATGACCAGGACCCGGCGCCCGCGGGTGTGGCCGGCCCGGCTGTCGGCGTGCGCCGCGGCGGCCTCGGTGAGCGGGTAGGACTTCTCGACCGGGATGTGGAGCCTGCCCCGGGAGATGAGGTCGACGGCCTCGGCGAGCGCGTCCGGTACGCTCCCGGCCGCGCCGGAGAAGCGGACGCCCAGCTGCGGGGCGCCGAGGTCGGCGATGGAGACGACCTTGCGCGGGTCCCCGGTCAGTTGGACGAGTTCGGGGATCACGCCCGAGCCGGCCAGGTCGAGGGCCGCGTCGACCCGGCCCAGGTGTCGCACCCGTTCGGCCCAGCCTTCGCCGTAAGTCGTGGCGAGCGCGCCCAGGCCGCGCAGGTAGTCCTGGTTCGCGGCCCCGGCCGTGCCGATGACCGTGATGCCGCGCTCGCGGGCGATCTGCAGCACCGCTGAGCCGACGCCGCCGGACGCGCCGCTGACCAGCAGCGTCTGCCCGGGCCGCACGCCGACCTCGCGGATGACGCGCAGCGCGGTCTCCACCACTGACGGGTACCCGGCCGCCTCCTCGAAGGTCAGTCCTGCGGGCATGCGGGCCCAGGCGGACAGCACGGCGAACTCGGCGTACGTGTCGGTGCCTTCGCCGAACACGCGGTCGCCGATCTCGACCCCTTCGACGCCCTCGCCGACCTCGTCCACCAGGCCGGCGGCGTCCAGCCCGACCCCGGCGGGCAGCGTGACCGGATGGGCTCCCAGGACCTGGCCCTCCCGGATCCTCCAGTCGACGGGGTTCACCCCGGCCGCCCGTACGGCGATGCGTATCCGGCCGCGGCCCGCGTGGGGCTCCTCGGCTTCCACCAGGTGCAGGACCTCGGGACCGCCGAACTCGGCGAAGCTGATTTTCCTCATGCAGCCGAAAATAGCCCTAACGGATAGTGTTTCGCAACGGTTAGTGATTCGTACCTGGTAGTGTCACGGCATGACCGAGCCGCCCGGACGCCGGGAACGCAAGAAGGCCGCGACCCGCCGGAAGATCGCCGACACCGCGCTGCAGCTCTTCCTGGAACGCGGGTACGACGCCGTGGGCATCCGTGACGTGGCGGCCGAGGCCGATGTGGCCGTCACCACGGTCTTCGCCCACTTCGCCTCGAAGGAGGCCCTGGTGTTCGAACGCGACCAGGACTTCGAGCGGCGCCTCACGCGGGCCGTCACCGACCGCGGCCCGCACGATCCGCTCATCGAGGCGCTGCACCGCGAAGTCCGGGCCCTGGTGGGTCACTGCACCGCGGAGGGCAGCGCCCCGGTCCGGCGCATGATCGAGGGATCGCCCGCCCTGCGGGAGTACGAGGAGTCGATGGGTCTGCGGCACGCGCAGGCGCTGGCAGCGGCGCTGGCCGCCGATCCCCACCTGTCCCGCAGTGCGACGGCCTGCCGGGCGACCGCGCGGTTCGCCATCGACGCCTACGCGCTGGCCTGCCAGGCGGACGATCCCGGGGCCACGGTGGACGAGGTCTTCCGGATGATCGCGGCGGCCTGGGAGGCCACCGCGCCCTGAGCCGGTGGCCGCGCCCCGGCCGGGGCAGGGGCGCGGCCGGCCGCCGGAGGGCCCGCCGCCGTACGGGCGTTCAGGCGGTCACCGGCGTGAACGGCCTGCTCAGTGGCCGCGGTCCACCGGATCAGCCCCCGTCCGTCATCGACGCGAGGCCGTGTGTCTCGATCAAGGCCTCCTCCGGAAGGCCGCGGGGCCGGCGGGTGTCCCGCTGTGACCTCGGCTCGGCGCGCCGCAGCTCGCCGCCCGACCACCTGCCGAGGACACTGGACACTGTGACTGACGTGCGCGAGACCCTGGACTACCAGACCTTCGGCCGGGCGGTGCGCGAACTCGCGCAGACGATCGCCGCCGACGGGTACGAGCCCGACCTCATCCTGAGCATCGCCCGCGGCGGGGTGTTCGTGGCGGGCGGTCTGGCGTACGCGCTGGACTGCAAGAACGTCCACCTCGTGAACGTCGAGTTCTACACGGGCGTGGGCACCACCCTCGACATGCCGGTCATGTTGGCGCCCGTCCCCCAGGCGGTCGACTTCACCAGCAAGAAGGTCCTGATCGCCGACGACGTCGCCGACACGGGCAAGACGCTGAAGCTGGTGCACGACTTCTGCCTCGACCACGTCGCCGAGGTGCGGTCCGCCGTCATCTACGAGAAGTCGCACTCCCTCGTGCAGTGCGAGTACGTGTGGAAGCGGACGGACGACTGGATCGAGTTCCCGTGGTCGACGGAGGGCCCGGTCGTCAAGCGGCACGGCCAGGTGCTCGACGCCTGACCGGCGCCCGGGCCCGAGGACCGGGCCGGCTGAGGCTCTTCCGGCCGTGACCGCCCCCTGGGCCGACGGCGGGTCATATGATCTTGGGCATGGCGACCCGACTCGTACAGATCAACATGAAGGCCCAGGACGACGCTGCGCTCGGCCGGTTCTGGGCGGAGGCGCTCGGCTGGGGCATCGACAGCGAGGCACCCGGCGTGACCAACCTCGAACCCGTGGGCTTCGCCTACCCCGACCCGGTGGCCGTCTGCATCGACATCATCGCCCACCCGGAACCCAAGACGGTCAAGAACCGGGTCCACATCGACCTGGCCACCACCTCGGCCGCGCACCAGGCGGAGCTGGTCGCACGCCTGACGGAGCTCGGTGCGCGGCCCGCCGACATCGGTCAGGGCGACGTCCCCTGGACGGTCATGGCGGACCCGGAGGGCAACGAGTTCTGCGTCCTGGATCCCCGGCCGGTCCACCAGGACACCGGGCCGATCGCCGCGGTGGTGGTGGACTGCGCCGACCCGCGGGCGATGGCCGGGTTCTGGGGCGAGGCGATGGACTGGACGCTGCACGAGGTCACCGACGACCACGCGACCATGCGTTCCGCCCTGGGCGTCGGCCCCTACCTGGAGTTCCTCCGTACCCCCGACACCAAGAGCGGGTGGAACCGCGTCCACCTCGACGTCCGCCCCTACCGCGGTGACGACCCGGCCGCGGAGGAGGCGCGGCTGCTCGCCCTGGGTGCCACCGACCCCGGCGTCGACCGGTCCGCGATCTCCTGGACGGTCCTGGCCGACCCGGAGGGCAACGAGTTCTGCCTCCTCTCGCCGCTCTGACCTCGATCGACCGGCGGCGGGGGCGGTCGGCGGCGGGGCGGCCGCGGTGCACGGTGGGCCGGGCCGGTGGGCTGTCAGCTCAGCTCAGTCTTCTGGTCGTCCCGACGCACAGCGCCCAGATGACGAAGGCGTTGATCGCGATCAGAACGATCGCCCAGAACGGGTAGTGGGGGAGCCAGACGAAGTTGGCGATCATCGCGAGCCCGGACGCGATGACACCCACGACCCGCGCCCACACGGCACTCCCGCCCCCGACGAGCGCCGTCCCGGCCAGGACGAGGACGACGCCGAGGGCCAGGTCGATCCATCCCCAGCCCGTGCTGTTCATCGAGAACGTGTAGTCCTTGGTGACCACGACCAGGTCGTCGCGCGCGATGCCGGCGATCCCCTGGAACACCGCCATGATGCCGCCGAAGATCAGCATGATCCCGGCGAACGTGGTCAGCCCGCCGGCGAACGCACGCTCGACCGTGCCGCCACTACTGCCACTGCCACTGCCACTGCCACTGCCACTGCCCGTGGTGCTACCAGCCATGGCACGGACTCCTTCGAAAGCACCGTGTCACCCGCACGGGCGACCTGCCCGGAGACTCCACCTCCAGGCTGCCATGCACCCGCACCACCCCGCGAGGGCAGGACCGTACGGGAGCGGTCCCGCGGTGCGCTGCTCACCGGCGGTCGGCCACGGAGCGTACCGTTGGACGGCCCCGATGCTTCGGTCGCTTCGGTCGCTTCGGTCGCTTCGCCGGGTTCCGGGCCCTGACCTCAGAGCAGACCGGGCGGGGGCGGGATGCGGACCAGGAGTTCACCGGCGGCCCGGGTCAGGTGCGCGGTGATCTCGTCCGGGGGCAGCTGCGGCCGGCCCTGGGTCGTGTACGTCACCACCGCGTCGACCATCGGCGCCAGCTCCTCGCACGCCCCGTAGGCCTCGGCGACGTTCTCGATGATGAGCACGGCCCCCTCGTGGGGGTCGAGCCACCCCCCGACGATCTCGGCGGCCCACCAGCGGGCGAGAGCCAGCCGGCCCTGCCAGTAGTCCTCGTGCTCCCCGAGCGGGTGGAGGCCGAACCCGAGCTCGTCCATCACCCGGCCGAACAGGTCCGGGGCCTGGTCCTCCTCACCGCTGAGCAGCCAGGCGAGGAGCCACAGCGACGGGGTGTCCACGCCGGCGGCCAGGGCGCGGAGCGCGGCCTGCATCAGGAACTCCGGCTCGGCGTGCCGGCCGTCGACCCACCAGTGGGCGATCCCGCGCAGTTCCCGCACCGCCTCGGCCGCCGTCCCGGGGGCCCCGCTCGTCGTCATGGCGGCATCCTGCCGGGCGCCGCCGACCGCATGCCAGTGGGTAACCCGCCATCGGCCTCGACCGCGGCAACCGACACCTGACGCCGGCCGCCGAACAGCTGCCGTTCGTACCGCGACGGCCGCCCTGCCGGGACCACGGGTCCGGCAGGGCGGCCGTCAGCGGGGAACGCAGCGTCAGGAGCTCACCGGCACCGCTTCCAGGCCAGGTGGTACACGGACGTGATGCTGCCGTCCGTCGAGTCCATCTCCATGAAGCTGGTGGCGCTCGGGCTCGACGTGCCCTGATCGACCTGCAGTTCGGTGTTGATGTCGAGGTTGCGTTCGGCTCCGCAGGGGGCGAAGACGCGGGCGCGGACGTCCACGCTGTCGGTCACCTCCCAGTCGTCGTTGAACCCGCCGTCGAAACGGTGGGTCGAGTTGGTGGTGCGGTTGCTGCCCTGGAAGTGGTAGCCGGCCCGCTGGATCCCGGACGCGCCCGGCGCCAGTGACGCGAAGCCGCGGTAACTGGCGGACACGACCGCGTAGGTGTAGCCGCCCGGGACGTGCACGACGAGGCTGAGCTGACAGTTCTTCCGGTAGTCGGTCGGCGACGACCCGGGCCCCACCTGGGCGAGGTACTTGCTGTAGGTGACGGTGAAGGCGGTGTTGTCGGGGGACACGCTCACGGCGGCCGTCCCCGTCGGGCAGCCGGAGCCGTTGGCCGTCACGCTGTCGATGACGATCGGGACCGGCGGCGGGTGCGGGCTGCCGCCCAGGCCCGACGAGCCGAACAATGATGCGGCGACACCGGTGGCGGCCAGCGCGCGGAGCAGCATGGGGGTTCCCTTCCGTGGTCCACGGCCCCGGGGCGGGCGTCGCGTCCCGAGCCCGGCCCCCGGATCTCACGTGGGCATCGCACCACACCTTGCGCCCCCAGCCTCCGAAGGTGACGCTCCAGTCACTCCAACGGCCTTCCGGACGTCGGCCGACCGCACCGCGCGTCCCCGGCCGTTCGCTCCGCGCGCCCCGGGCCGTCGGCTCCCGAGCGCCGGCCGGGACCTCCTCCTTCCCCTCGGGGGCCGCACAGCGACGCACGGCGGCGCGCGGCTCGCGCCGCTCCGCTCAGGAAGCCCGGAGCACGCCGAGCAGGCGGGCGACCTCGGCGGCGACGGAGGCGCGGCCGGCGCCCAGGTAGTGGCGGGTGTCCACCAGGTCAGGGCGGCCGTCGAGGCAGGCCCGTACGGCGGTGGTGAACGCCTTGTTGAGGTGGGTGGCTATGTTGACCTTCGTCATGCCGTGTTCGACGGCGGCGGCCAGGTGGTCGTCGGCGACTCCGGAGGAGCCGTGGAGCACCAGGGGCACGGGGACGGCGCTGTCGAGGGAGGCGATGAGCTCAAGGTCGAGGACGGCGTCGCGGGTGAGCATGGCGTGCGAGCTGCCGACCGCGACGGCGAGCGCGTCCACGCCGGTGCTCGCCACGAAGGCGGCCGCCTCGCCCGGGTCTGTACGGGCCCCGGCGGCGTGGACGCCGTCCTTGCCACCGACCTCGCCGAGTTCGGCCTCGACCCACACGCCCTCCGCGTGACAGCGGGACACGACGTCGGCGGTCGCCCGGACGTTGGCCTCGTAGTCGAGCGTCGAGGCGTCGAACATGACGGAGGTGAAGCCGAGTTCGACGCCCTCGCGGACCAGGTCGGCGGAGGTCACGTGGTCGAGGTGGACCGCCACCGGCACGTCGGCGGCCCGGGCCACGGCCAGCGTGGCCCGGCCGATCGGGGCCAGCGCGCCGTGGTAGCGGACGGCGTTCTCGCTGATCTGCAGGATGACCGGCGCTCCGGCCCGCTCCGCGCCGGCCACGATCGCCTCGGCGTGTTCGAGCTGGATGACGTTGAAGGCGCCGACTCCGTGTCGGCCGCGGGTGGCGGGCTCGACGATCGAGCCGGTGGCTACGAGGGGCATGGCTCTCCTTGGGGGGAGGGGGGAAGCGGGGGCGGGGGCGTGCTCGGCGGGTACACGGGCCGCACCGTGACCAGCGGGAGCAGCCGTCGGTGGTCGGCCGGATCGAAGCTGCCGGCGAGCGGGGCGAGGACGGTGGCCGCGGACAGGGCGACCGCCTGGGCGAGTCGGTCAGGCCAGGGCGTGCCGGCGACCAGGCCGAGGGTGAGGGCCGCGACGGCGGAGTCCCCGGCGCCGGTCGGGTTGCCGTGCACCTGCTGCGGTGGGCGGGCCCGCCAGTCGCCGTCCCGGGTGCTGGCGAGCAGCCCGCCGGGGCCGAGGGAGACGACGACGGCCCGGGCACCGGCGGCGCGGAGCATCCGGGCACCGGTGAGCGGGGTCACCGGGCCCGCGGTGGCCACGAGTTCGGCCGCGTTGGGCTTGACGAGCGCGGGGCCGGCGGCCAGCCCCGCGCGCAGGGCGGGGCCCTGCGCATCGAGGACGGCCGGGACACCGGCCTCGGCGGCGAGGGCGACCAGCGTGCCGTAGGCGTCCGGGGGGACGCCGGCGGGCAGCGAACCGGAGAGCACCACGGCCTCGGCGGTGCGCAGGAGCCGGCGGTACCGGGCGGTGAAGCGGACCCACTCGTCGGCGCTGACGACGGGCCCCGGTTCCAGGTAGACGGTCGCGTCCCCGGCCGCGGCCTCGACCACCGCCACGGTGCGCCGGGTCGTCCCGTCGACCGTGACGAACTCGTCGCGCGGTCCGGCAGTGGCGAGGTCGGCGCGCAGGGCCTCGCCGGTGGCGCCGCCCGCGAGGCCGGTGGCCACGGTGTCGCGGCCGAGCGCGGCGAGCACCCGGGCGACGTTGACGCCCTTCCCGCCGGCCCGCTCGGCCACCGCGTCGACGCGGTTGCTGCCGTGGTGCGCCACCCGGTCGAGGTGGTAGGTGACGTCGACGGCCGGGTTGAGCGTGACGGTGAGGATCACCGGGGGCCTCCGGGTGCGAGGTCGAGGGCGAGCAGGGCGGCGCCGAGACTCCCCGCGCGGTGGCCGAGTTCGGCCCGCAACAGTCGGGGCGGCGGCCGGAACGCCAGGCGTTCGGCGAACGAGGAGCGCAGCGGGCCGAGCAGGTCCTCGCCGGCCGCGGCCAGTCCTCCGCCGATGACGATCCGTTCGGGGTCGAACAGGACGGTGGCGGCGGCCAGGCCGTCGGCCAGGGCGTCGACCGTCTCCGCCCAGATCCGTGCGGCCTCGCGCTCGCCGCCGTGCGCACGGCGGTGCACCTCCTCGGCGGTGGTCCCCCGGCGCCCCGTGAGCCGTGCGTACCGGCGGGCGACGGCGGAGGCGGAGGCGACGGTCTCCAGGCAGCCCCGGCCGCCGCAGGCACAGGGGTCGCCGCCGGGCCGGACGACGAGGTGGCCGAGTTCGCCGGCCGCCCCGAGGGCGCCGGTGACGGGCCTGCCGTGGTGCAGGACGGCGGCCGCGATGCCGGTGCCGACCGGGACGAACAGGAAGGAGTCGCTGCCGCGGCCGGCGCCGAGGCGGGCCTCCGCCAGGCCGCCGGCGCGGACGTCGTGGCCGAACGCGACGGGCAGGCCGAGGTGTTCGGCGAGCCACTGCCGGATCGGGACGTCGTGCCAGTCGACGTTGACCGCCCGCAGGACCGTCCCGGCGGCCTCGTCGACCAGGCCCGGAACGGCGAGACCGGCCGCCCTGGGCGGTGTGCCCGCGCGGCGGGCGAGGTCGGCGAGCTCGGCGGCGCAGCCGAGGACGGTGTCGATGACGGCCCCCGGGCCGCGGTCGGGCCGGGTCAGCCAGCGCTCGGACTGCAGCACGGTGCCGTCGTCGGCGACGACGGCACCCTTGAGTTCCGTCCCGCCGACGTCGAGGGCGATGACGGTCACGGCTGGGCGAGGATGATCGAGCGGGTCAGGTTGCGCGGCCGGTCGGGGTCCAGGCCCCGCGCGCCGGCCAGGGCGACGGCGAGCCGCTGGGCGCGGATCAGCTCGGCGAGCGGGTCGAGGTCGGAGCCGATGACGGTCGCGCCCGTGGCGCGGACCTGGTCGAGCAGGCCAGCGGGCGGCTCGCCGAAGAACCAGACGACGCGTCCGGGCGCGCTGATGCTGACCGGGCCGTGCCGGTACTCCATGGCCGGGTAGGACTCGGTCCAACTCCCCGAGGCCTCCCGAAGCTTGAGGGCCGCCTCGTGGGCGAGGCCGACCGTCCAGCCGGTGCCGAGGAAGGTGAACTGCTCGGCAGTGACAGCGCTTTCCGGCAGCTCCCGGTCGACGGCCCGGCGGGCCTGGTCGGGCAGGTCGGCTGCGGCGAGGCCGAGGTGGCCGCGCAGCAGGGCCAGGGTGGTGGTCGCGAAGCGGGTCTGCACGACGGACTTCTCGTCGGCGAACGAGAGGTCCACGACGGTGTCGGCCGCAGCGGTGACGGGGGTGTCGGGGTCGCCCGTGATCGCCGCGGTCGGGGTCTGCGACGTCCGCCGGAGGGCGTCGATCACCTCGGTCGTGGTGCCGGAGCGGGTGATCGCGAGAACCCGGTCGTAGCGGCGGCTCCCCGGGAAGGCGGAGGCGGCGAAGGCGTCGGTCTCGCCGAGGCCCGCACCCTCGCGCAGTTCGGCATAGGCCTGCGCCATGTAGAGGGAGGTACCGCACCCCAGGACGGCGACGCGCTCTCCGGGTTCGGGGAGGCCTTCGGGCCTCGACTCCAGTGCCCGGGACCAGCATGCGGGCTGGCTGGCGATCTCAGCGGCGACGTGTGACATCGAGTCTCCTGCGCAAAGTTGCATGAAGATGCTTGATGGTGCTTGAAGATGAGCACAAGATAGACCATTCGATCAGAACTGAACACCTCGCCCGAAGGATCCCGCAGGGGGCGATCGATCGACCCGGACGCCGGTGGGCAGCACGACGACGGCCCGAGCGGCAGCCCGAGCGGCGGGCGGTGAGGCCGGAGGACCCGGCGCTACCCGGCGCTACCCGGCGAGGATGCCCAGGGCGTTGGGGATCGGGCGCTCCCGGCCGTGGTCGAGGTGGTTGCGCACCGTCAGCTCGCCGGTGGCCCGGTCGCGGGCGACGAGTGTGGCGGAGGCGCCGCCGTCCAGGTAGGCGCCGTCCGGGCAGCCGAGGTCACGCACCGTCCGGGCGAGTTCGGTCAGCGTCAGGCCGGTGGAGGTGCCCTCGCGTCCGTCGGTGGACAACAGCGTCAGCACCCGCCCGCCCTCCGCGAGGCCGAGCGCGCTGCGCGGCTCGGCGACCGTGTCGTCCAACCCGGCCGGCGCCTCCCCGCCGCGCAGCAGCCGATGGGCGCCCAGCGCGAAGCGGAAGGGCACCGGCCCGCTCGACGCGAGCCGGTAGTCCACGGCGACCGGCGTGCCGACGGGCAGGCCCGCCAGCGCGCGGGCGCCCGCCTCGCGGCCGAGCAGCACGGTGCTCCCCGCAGGGATCGGGCCCGCCCCCGGGGTCGCGGAGACCGCCGCCACCCGGCCCCGGCGGACCGTCACCTCCCAGGTGTCCGACGTGCAGGGGGCCTTCCGCGACTCGTCGCTCCCGCATGCGGCGCGGGCCCGGGAGACCGCGCCCCAGTCGGAGGTGAACACGCCGATCGAACCGACCGGGAGGGCGTACTGGTTCAGCCCGCCCAGCGGCCAGGCACCGCCGCCCGCGGCCCGCAGCCGGCCCTGCAGCACCAGGCGGCCCAGGCGGGCCACCCCGTCCACACCGACCCCGAGCACGTCCTCGGCCGTGTCACCCGGCGGCGGTTGCCAGCCGAAGCGCTGCGCCTCCGGGACGGCCGCCTTCAACGCCCGGCCCCGGTACACGGCCGGCCCGGAGGTCGCCCCGGTGGCCTCGACGCCCGGGTGCTGGTCCTCACTGATGTCGAAGAAGTCCCCGTTCACCGCCGCCACCGCCCGGCGTGCGCCGGCCAGTACGGTCAGCGGCGCACGGGCGGCCACCGCGCCCGGGAAGAGCAGGTCCGCCCGCACGCCCGGCCGGCGCAGGTCGGCCCGCACGGCGTACACCCGCGCGCTGCCGTGCGTGGTACGCACCGTCAGCTCCCGGTACGCCACCCCGGGCGCGAGCGCCGCCCAGCCGGACGCGGCCCCGGCCCCGACCGGCTCCGCCCCGGCGGGCGGGACGACCAGGCCGGCCGGGGCCGCGGTCAGCACCAGGGCAACCACACAGCGCAGCGCAGTCCTCACACCCGCCATGCTGACGGCCGGTACGGCGGTCCCGCCGCACTGCCGTCGGCGCGTCGCGCATCGGCCCGGCCGCCGTCGGCCGGGGAGCAGGCCGACGGAGGAGAGCGGGCCGACGGAGGAGAGGGTCACACCCACCCGAGTACGCATGTGCCGATGGAGCAGGCGCTTCCCGCGCTGATCGAACGCCTGCCGCCCGAGCTGCCGTACCGGAGCCGCTTCGCGCCCGGGAGGAGCACGGCCCGCTCATCGCCTGGGCCCTCAGCGCCGCGTCCTACACGAAGGCGAAGGCCCGGTAGCCTCGCGGCCCTGTTCCTCAGCCGTCCCCCGGCCGGCTCCCGCCGCGCGGAACCGTGCGCGTGGCCGTGGTGGTGGCGGTGGCCGTGCCCGTGCCCGTGCCCGCAGCCGTGTCCCAGAGGCCGAGGAGGACGGACGGTACGGCCGCCGGACCGGCGACGCGCAGGAGGAGGTGCCCGATCCCGGCGGACCCGATCATGAGCGACGGGCTGTCGGCGCCGCCCGGCGAGCCGGAGCGCAGCTCGTCGAGGGAACGCCCGGCCAGGCGCAGCGCGGCGTCGCGCGCTGCGGCGAGGAGGTCCGGGCGGCCGAGGAGGTGGCCGGCGGTCCACAGGACGTCGATCAGCCCCGCGAGGCCGTGGCAGAGGGTGGCGTCCGAGTCGACGAGCGCGATCCGTCGCTGCAGGGTGCTCAGCGTGGTGGCCAACGCGGCCTCGGTGGAGTGGCGGTAGGCGGCGCGCCGTTCGGGGTCCAGTTCCTCGGCGCGCAGGCGGGTCAGGGCGATTCCGGGGGCGCCGTTGCACCACGCCACCATGAACGCCGGGCCGCCGGTGGTGTCGTAGGGGCGTTCCCGGTGGTCGGGCCAGTTCCCGGCCGCGGGGTCGAACTGGCCGTCCTCGGCGGCGAATCCGTCGCGGGCGGCCCGCAGGAGGGTACGGTCCCCGGTGCTCCGGGCGAGCGCCATGAGGGCCAGCGAGACACCGGCCGCGCCGTGGGACAGGCCCGTCCACGGGGGTGTGTCCGGCGTCCGGTTCCGTCCGGCTGGCCCGGACGCGGTGACGTGGGCGAGGAGCGCGGACCCGAGTGATTCCGCCCGCGCGAGGGCCGGGCCCGGCTGGCGCCAGCCGGGTGCCCCTGCGAGTTGCAGGAGACCGAGGACGGCTCCGGCCCGCCCGGCCATCAGGTCGTCCTCGGCGTCGCCGTCCGGGTCGTCGACGAGGCTGTCGAGCAGCGGCTCGACGGGACCGGTGCCGGGGGCGTCGCCGAGCAGTCGTCGGATCCGTGCGGCGGCCAGGAGCACGCCCGTCAGGCCGGTGTACAGACCGGGTGGGGCCGGGGTGGAGCGGGTGGGGCGTCGTGCGGCGGCGAGGGCCGCGGCCAGCGCGCCGTGTGCGGTGCGGGCGAACTCCTCCTCGCCGGTGCCGACGGCGAGTTCGGCCAGGAACAGGGCGGTGCCGGCGGTGCCGGAGTAGAGGTCGGGGCCCAGCGTGCCCGACCGCGGTGCGAAGGCGTTCGGGCCGACGCGGCCGGTGAGGGTGCGCGCGATCCACGTGCAGCGGGTCCGGGTGGACTCCCAGCGGGCGTCGGCGCAGATCGACCGGCCGATGCGGCGGGCGGTGGCGAGCAGGGCGTCCGGGTCGGCGGTACGGGGCGGTGGCGCTGCGCTGCCTGGTGGCCCTGCGCTGGGCGACGGTCTCGCGCTGGACGACGGTCTCGCGCTGGACGACGGTCCGGCGCTGGGCGACGGTCCGGCGCTGCCCGGCGGTCCCGGCCGGTGGCCGCGGGGTCCGGGCCGGCGACCCTGGCCGGGCCACTCGTAGCCGGTGCGTGAGTTCGCGGCCAGGTGGGGGGCGAGGGGGTCGAGACCGCGGCGCCGGAACTCCGCTGCCACGGCTGCGGTTGCCCGCTCCGGGCGGGTGGGGCCCTGCGGGCCGTCCTCGTCGTACAGCCGCCACAGTGCGTCCGCCACCAGCCGGCAGCGGTGCCGGCCGAAGCTGGTGCCCGGGCCCGGGTCCTCGGCCAGTCCCAGTCCGTGGTCGAGGCGGAGGGTGAGCAGCGGCGGGTCGGCCCGCAGGTCCGGTGCCAGGCGCCGGTGGACGCTGCGGAGGACGGGGAGCGCCTCGGGGTAGCGGGTCCGGGGGAGGTAGAGGACTCCGGCGTCCGCCCGGGCGTACCGCGAGGGGTCGCGCAGGACCTTGAGCGTGAACGGGACCGCCGCGGAGTCGAGGCCGGTGCGCAGGGCGTCGAGCAGGGCGGGGGCGCCGCCGTCCCGCAGGTGCCAGTAGAGGCGGACCAGTCCGGCGGCCTGGTCCGCGGCCGTTCCGGGGTCGGAGCCGGTCACCGTGTGGAAGCCGGTCAGGAGGTTGCGCCGGACGCGGGGGGCGAGGACCAGACAGGCGTCACCGACGGCCGGCAGCGCGGGTTCGTCGGGCGCGGCATCGACCGGGCCACCGCGTTCCGAGGCCGGGAGCGCGCGGACCCGCGCGGGCGCCGTCCAGTACACGACGCCGCTGCTCCGGACCTGCACCCGGCCGTCCGGGCCCGCCCCGACCAGCCGCCAGCCCCGCTCCCACACCCAGTCGTCCGGGACGGCGGCGCTCAGGGCGGCGGCGAACCGCCCGGCGAGGTCGGCGTCGACGATCCCCGGCTCCAGCCGGCCGCTCGGCCGGACGTAGCAGCGCCAGTAGAGCGCGGAGGCCAGGTCCTCCACCCGGTCGCCCTGCCCCGGGGGCCGCCCGGGGGGCCGCCCCGCGGGCAGCTCCGCGGCCTGGCCCGGACCGGCCGGTGTGCCACCGACGTGGGCCCGTTCCGCATCCGGGATGGTGACCGCCAGCGTGAGCGCCGTCAGGTCCGGATGGAGCGCCACCGTGGTGCCCGTGGTCATGTGAGGGCCAGGAACTCGGTCGCCGCCCGGTCCGGGTCGGTGAAGATGTTGGCCGCGATCTCCAGCATCGCGCAGCCGCCGACGGACACGGCCTCGCTGCGGCCGGCCTCCTCGACCTGGGTCTGGACCAGTCGGGCCGCGGTGAACGCCGCGGTCCGGGCGGCCAGGTCCCGTTGCGCCGTCACCGTCGACGGGCGCACCGACAGGTACGCCCGCCACACGGCGCGGCACGTGACCTGCAGGACGAGGCCTGCGGCGGCGACTCCCGGTCCGGTCGGGGGCGGGCCCGTGCCGGTCGGGCGGGACGGCGGTGCGGCGGGGGCGGGATCGAGGACGGGACCGAGGGCCGCCCGGACGACCGATTCGACCAGCCCTGCCAGGTCCTGGGCCGGGTCGCCCAGGTGCCACAGCTCCCAGTCCACCAGCCGGATGTCCCGGCCACGGGCGGCGCCGGGGCGGGCGGTGCCGGGACGGGGCCCACGGGGGCGGACCAGCACGTTGGCGGCCCGAACGTCGCCGTGGACGACGGTTCCGGGCCGCCAGCGACTCACCAACTCGGTGAGCCCCGAGCTGAGTTCGGAGGAACTCTGGACCATCTCCACCAGCATCAGCGTGCCGCGGCTGGCGGTGCACAGCAGCCACGGGTCGGGGCGGCCGTAGTCGGTCACCGGAGCCACCTCGGGTGGTGCCGTGGGTGCCGCGGTCCAGTCCGGGCCGGCCGCGTGGAGCTCGCCGAGCAGGCGGCCGGTCTCCTGGTAGAGCGAGACGGGGAACTCCCCGGCCGGGCGCTCCCGGACGATGTCGCCCAGTCCACGGTGCTCGGGGCGGAACTCCAGGACCAGGAGGGGCCGTTCCCGGTCGGCGTGCACCAGCCGTACGAGCAGGGCGTCGAAGGGGTGGCCCCGCCCGGTGGCGGCGCGGTAGAAGTCGATCTCGGAGCGCAGCGTCGACCGGCTCATGGGCGACTGCTCGTTGGGCACCTTGACGAAGTATCCGCTGCCGTCGGGCCGCGTGATCACCAGATTGCGGTTGCGTCGGGCGCCGACCTCAAGGGCCAGGCCGGTGTCGACGACCTCGTCCGCGCTCAACACCCCTGCTGCCACCAGCTCGTCGACCGTGCCCAGCGCCGTGGGGGCGACCCGGTCGGGCACCTGCGCAACGTCCGGCACCTGCATGGCCTGGCCGATCCCGCTCAGCAGCAGTCGGGGCACTGGGGCCAGACGTCCGTGCCCGAGCACGGCCAGGTGCCGGTGGTCGCCTCGGTGACCGAGATCTCGGTGGGGCACGTCCAGAACGGGTCGGACTCCGGCTCCTTCTGGTGGATCGCCCGGGACACCAGCCGGGAGGCGAACCGGTTGCGCAGGCGCCCCTGGAGGAACGCCGCCGGACCGGTCACCTGGTTGACCCGCACCAGGCGGACCTGGGCGGCGTCCCTGATCCAGAGCCGCCGGGGGCTGTCGGCGTTGCCCGGGTCGACCGACGCGGTGCGGACCACGTCGTCGGCGGCGAACTCGTAGTAGCTCGCCAGGGTCACATCGGCGTAGAGCCGGATGAGGTCGTCCGTGGGCCCGGCGCCGACGTAACCGACCAGCACGGTCAGGTTGTCGCCCGACGGTTCGGAGCCCGGTCTCGGCGTGAACGAGTGCGGGGAGAGGTCCCGCTGTTCCTTGCTGTCGCCGTTCATCGGAGTGCCCTTTCCGCCGGCACGCCGCCGTTCGTCGACCGCACGGCGCCCCTGGCACGAGCCGAAGACGGCGTCGGCCCGCGCGCATGCCGGTCCTTTCTCCCACCATAGGCCTCACCGCCCGCCGACGCCGCGCCAACTCCCCTGCGGGGAGGCCGGATCCGGCGTCCCCGGCGGGCGAACACGCGGAGTGCGGCCACCCGCTGTGATCACCGCTGGTCCGGTCCGTTTCGCGCCGCCGAGCGCCACGTTCCGTGGCCGGTTCCGGTGCCGGTCCCGGTGAGGCAGTCCGCGTACGGGTCGGCAACACGTGCACGCGGCCCCGGACACGGATCCCGGATCACGGATCACGGATCACGGATCACGGATCACGGATCACGGATCACGGATTCGGTCGGCCGCTCACCCGGCTGTGGCACCCGCCGCGACGTGGGCCACGACCTTGATGCACACGAACGTGGTGAATCCCACGCCGAGATCGTTGGCCAGGGTGACGGTGAGCCGGTAGTCCCCGGCCGCGAACGGTCCCACCGAGGGGTTCATCAGCGGCCCCGCCGTACCGGCGGGCAGGTCGGGTTCGGAGAAGTCGCTCGCGGCCCCGTCCACGTCGCTGTCGAACACGGTGTCGTGATCGACGCTGTCGGATCCCGGGCATCCTTCCGGGATGCTCTGGATGACCAGACGGTCGACGAAGGCGGCGATGTCATGGTTGCTGATGTTGCGTGCAGACCATTGAACGCGAAAAGAATCGTCATCGTGAATGATGGAAATGTCCGGAGTGATCGGATTACTGACGTTGGCAAACACGATGTCCGTCATGACGTGACTCCCGTCCACGAGTTCCACACATGCACAAGGGTCCCGTCCACCATCATTCACCGCGGTTCGGGCCGACGCCAAGCGAGGACCGAGGACCTCCCGTACGCCCGAGGCCGCACGGCGGCGTGGCCGTGCCCGTGACCGGGCCCGTCCTGCGGGGGTTGCACCGGCATGACGATCCCTCCGCCGCCCCGGCTGCCGATTCCCGCCCCGCTCGACACCGGCTCCGAGCCAGAGCCCACACCGGTCGAGGGACACGGCCGGGCGCCCTCGTCCGCACGGCGGACACGAGCCGTCAGACGGGCCGCGGCGGTCGCCTCCGCCCTGGCGCTGGGTGCCGGGCTCGCCCCGACCACGTCAGCGGCAACCCCGCACCCGGGCAATCCGGTCGCGGAGCAGCTCGGCAGGTACTGGACCTCGGCCCGCATGGCGGCCGCGCGGCCCGTCGGCCCCGACTCCGCCGCACCGGGCACACCGGCCACGGCGGACGGGCCCCGGCCCGGCGAGTTGGTCCCCCCGAGCAGGAGCTTCGACGGCATGCCGCAGACCGGCACGTTCTTCTGGACCGACGCCGTCGGGACGCACCGCACCTGCACCGGCTCGGTGGTTCGCAGCCCCGGCCACGACCTCGTGCTGAGCGCCGGGCACTGCCTCACCGGATCCTCCGGCACCTCCCCCAAGCGGCACCTGGGATTCGTTCCGCAGTACCACGACGGACTCGCGCCGTTCGGCATCTTCCCGGTCAGGACCGGCGGCGTCTACGTCCCGCAGGAGTACTACGACCGGGGCCCGCACGCCGGGGCCGCGTACGACTTCGGCTTCGCGAGGACCGAGCCCGACCGGGACGGCCGGCGGATCGAGGACGCGGTCGGCGCGGTCGAGCTGCTCACCGGCTCCGGCCACCGGCACGCTGCGGTGCGGATGATCGGGTACCCGGCCGCCTCGCAGCGGCCACTGGAGTGCCTGAGCCGGACCACCCGGTGGGCCAGCGACGACCCCGCGGATCCCGGCACCTTCGTGCGCATCGCGTGCGACGGCTTCGTCGGCGGGACGTCGGGCGGGCCCATGCTGGTGCCCCGGCCCGGCGGCTGGGCCGTGATCGGGACCATCGGCGGCTACCACATCGGCGGCAACACCCGTCAGGTCTCCTACAGCGCCTACTTCGGCTCCGTCACCCGCGCCCTGTACGAAGCCGCGACCACCGGCGCAGCCCCGGCGGGGCCGAGTTCCTGAGCCCGGCCCCGGGGTCCCGGGAGTCCCACGGCCGTGTCGGTCGGGCCGACCGGCCGGGGTCTCGCGAGCGATGGGGGTGACTCGCGAGGCCCCGGCCGTGTGGGAGGCCAGCCGCGGTGACGGGGGGCGCGGCTGCTCGGCGGCCCGACTGCGGTGGGGCCGCCGTGCCGGGAATGCTAGACCCGCGAACCGGCCACGAACAAGGCTTTGACCTGGGATTTTCCGGCCGCGGACATGCCATCCGGAAGGGGTCGCTCCGGACCCCCGTTCCGCGGCCGCCCGTCCGTACGCGCCCGAGGAATCGGGGGCACTCTGCACGCCGGGCCGGGCCGCGCGGGGGCCGCGCCGAGCCGGACCGAGCCGCGCGGGGGCCGCGCCGAGCCGGACCGAGCCGCGCGCTGTCGGCCGAGTGTCGGCCGGCTGTCAGCGGGGACAGCGACCTGTCGGCGGGCTGTGAGCCACCGACGAGACCGTGGGAGCCGGACGCGGACCGCCGAGCAGGTGCGGGCCCGCCCACGGCCAGACCACTCCGAGCCTCCGGGAGCCCGCCATGCCCACCACTTCCCCCGTGCCCTCCGTACCCTCCGCGTCCCGGGCCTCGCGGTGGGACGTCCACCGACTGCCTCCCGCAGCAGGAAGGAACGTCCTGGTCACCGGCGGCAACGCGGGGATCGGGTACTTCGTCGCCGAGCAGCTCGCCGGTGCCGGGGCCACGGTCGTCCTCGGGAGCCGCGACCGGGCGAAGGCCGAGGCCGCGATCGCCTCCATCGGCTCGCGCGTCCCCGGCGCCAGGGTGCGGCACGTGCCCCTGGACCTGGCCGACCACGCTTCGCTCGCGGCCTCCGTGGACGCGCTCGGGTTGGACCGCCTCGACGCGGTCGTCCACAACGCCGGGGTGGCGCTCGACCATCCGCCGCGGCGCGAGACCAGGGACGGCCACGAGCTGATGTTCGCCACCAACCACCTGGGCCACTTCGCGCTGACCCACCACCTGGCCCCCCTGCTCATGGCGACCCCGGGGAGCCGGATCGTCACCACCGGCAGCTTCGCCGCCAAGTCCGAACGCCTGGACCTCGACGATCTCCAGAGCACGCGCGACTACCGGCCCAAGCGCGCCTACGCGCGGTCCAAGCTGGCCCAGATGCTCTTCGCCGTCGAACTCGACCGCCGCCTGCGCGCCGCCGGCAGCACGACGCTGAGCGTGCTCGTTCACCCCGGCGGCGCACTCGACTCCCTCACCCCTTCGCGCCCGCCCGTCCACGTCCGGACCACCGGCGAGCGGCTGCGCCACCTACCGCTCGGCCTCGTCGTCCAGGGCAAGGACGCCGCCGCGTGGTCCGCTGTCCGGGCCGTCCTCGACCCGGGCGTCCGCGGCGGCCAGATGTGGAGCCCCCGGGCGTTCGGGCTGCGCGGTGCACCCAGGATCGAACCCCTCTGGGACCACCTCACGGACGCCACGGCCGCGGCACGCCTGTGGGCCGCCGGCGCCGACCTGACCGGCACCGACCCGATGGCCGTTCACCGCGCCGAGGGATGGGCGGGCGGCCCGGGCCGCCCGCCCATCCCCACCGATGGCGGCCGTCCGTCGGTCTGACGTACCGTCAACTGTCGTTCTGTGGAACGGTGAGATTCTTGGTGAGCCACTCCGGTCCCATCGGGATCAGCTTCCCGAAGTCCACGGTCCTGTGCCGGCCGCCCGGCTGCTCGTAGTACTCGACGGCGGTCGGGGGGACGGCCTTGGCGACCCAGTCCTTGACCGGGTTGACCCCGTAGGAGGTGCCGCCGCCGGCGGTGGCGAGCATCCTGACGTCAGCCTGCCCCCGCTCCGGGTGGAGCGGGGGCGCCGTCCCCGACTCATGACGATGCTTCAGCCCGTGCGCGTTGCCCGGCCTCGCCGGACCGTTCGGGAAACCGCCCCCGGACCGGGGCCGAGGCAGGGTGCCTCACCCCCGCGCGGTCGCCGTCAGGGGGCCGAGCGCGGCCGCGCGACGGGCCGGGACCGCGGCGGCGAGGGCGCCGATCACGAGCGAGGCGGCGCACACCAGGAGCAGCGTCCCCCAGGGCAGTGCCATGGCGTAGTGCTCGACCGCGCCGGTGGCCAGCGGGCCGACGGCCCAGGCGCCGGCCAGTCCGGCGGCCAGCCCGAGCAGGGTGCCGAACGCGGCGATGGTCACCGCCTCCAGGCGGATCATCCGCCGGACGCCCCCGCGGTCCAGGCCGACGGCCCGCAGGAGGCCGATCTCGCGGGTGCGCTCGGCGACCGACACGGCCAGGGTGTTGACGATGCCGAGCGCGCCGATCACGGCGCCGACCGCGAGCATTCCGTACAGGACGGCCAGCAGGTCACCCATGGTGCCGGCGGCCTCGCGGACGAACCCGTCGCGGTCCTGCACCTTCAGCAGCGGGCTGTTGCCGACGGCGGTGCGCAGCCGCTCCTCCATCGCCTTCGAGCTGCTGTCGGTGCGCACGAGGATCCGCTGGACGGAGCCGGGCAGGTAGCTGTCGGGCGCCACCTCGGCGCGGCCGGCGAGCACGTCGAGCGCGGTCGGGTTGTCCCGGTAGACGCCCACGACGGTGTACGGGCGGGCTTCCTGGGCGCGGCCCATGCGGGCGTCGAGGCGGTCCCCGGGGCTGAGGTGGCGCTCCCGGGCGACGGTGGCGGAGACGGCGATCCGGCCCGGACCGAGGTCCCGGACGGAGCCGCTGGTCACGTCGAGCCGTACGACGGTGCCCAGCGCGTCGGGGTCGACCCCCGCGACCTGCAGGACCGTTCCGCCGGCCACCAGGGTGGAGTCCGTGACGCCGCTCGCCGCCCGCACCCCTGCGGTCTCGGCCACCCGCCGGACGGCGGCCGCGTCCACGCCGTCGGTGGTGGAGCGGGAACCGATCACGTAGTCGGCGACCAGCCCGGCCGCCGCCCGGTGGTCGAGGGCCCGCGCGGCGGAGTTGCCGATGGTGGCGAGCCCGGTGACCAGCGCGGTGCTGATCATCAACGTGGCGGCGGTCGCGGCGGTGCGCCGCGGGTCGCGCAGCACGTTCTCGCGGGCGAGTCGCCCGGCGACGCCGAAGCGGCCGGTGAGCCGTCCGAACGACCGGACCACCGGGATGGCGAGTACCGGCGCGAGCGTGATCAGGCCACCGCCCAGGAGGGCGCAGCCGAGCATCGCGCTCCGCAGGTTCCCCTCCGAGGCGTCCTTGGCACTTCGCAGCGACACCAGCAGCGCGGCGCCGAGGACGGCCAGGGCGAGGCCCGCCGCGGTGCGCAGGCGCAGTCGGCCCGCGGGCGGCTGTTCGGCCGTCCGCAGCGCCTCGATCGGTGCGACCCTGGCTGCCCGCCGGGCCGGCAGCCACGCGGCGGGCAACGTGACGCCCACCCCCACGGCCAGCGCCGCGACGACGGAATCCGGGCCGATCGCCAGGGGGCCGCGCGGCAGATCGCCGCCGAGGAGGCCGGGCAGCAACGAGGCGATGCCGAGGCCGAGCAGGAACCCGGCCGCCGACGCGAGGAGCCCCACCAGCAGGGCCTCCAGGAGGACGGAGCGCGCCACCTGGCGGCGCTGCGCGCCGATCGCCCGCAGCAGCGCGACCTCCCGGGTGCGCCGTGCGACCAGCATGGTGAAGGTGTTGACGATGAGGAACGAGGCGATGAACAGCGAGACCCCGGCGAGGACCAGCGGCAGCTTCTCGTAGCCGCGGGTCAACGTGCCGACGAGGACGGCCTGTTGGGCGGCCTGGGCGGCGCCGGTGGTGACCTCGGCACGGTCCGCGGGGAGCACGGCGGCGACGCGGCGCGCGAGCTCGGACGGGTCGGTGCCGGGCGCGGCGGCGAGGTCGATTCCGGTGTAGTGGCCCGGGGTGGCGAACAGTTGCTGGGCGGTCGCCCGGTCGAACAGGACGAGGGTGCCACCGGCGGTCACCCGGGTGTCGTCGGTGGTGACGATGCCGACGAGTCGCTTGGTCATCGCCGGCCCGTCGGTGGCGAGCGTGACCGGCTCGCCGAGCTTCAACCGGCCGGCGGCGGCCGTGCCGCGGTCCACGGCGATCTCGCTGCCGTCCTTCGGGCCCCGGCCCGCCACCAGCGGGTAGCGGCCGTCCGTGCCGTCCGTGCCGTTCGTGCGCGGGACGTAGGCGGCGGCCTGGTTCGCCCACCGCGCACCGACCCGCAGCGGGGTGCCGTCCGCGGCGTTCAGGACGGCCGAGCCGTCGGCGGTCGGCCGGACGGCCGCGACGCCGGGGACGTCGGCCAGCGTCCGCGCGAGGAGGTCGTCGAGCACGCCGGGCTGCTGCCCTGCGGCGGCGCCGGGCCCGGCTTCCCTGGCCGTCACGGTGACCGCGATGTCGGCGAAGTCCCTTGAGGCGGCGGCGCGGTGGGCCGCCGCGGTGGAGTCCGCGAACACGAGGGTCCCGGACACGAACGCGACACCGAGGCACACCGCGAACACGGTCAT
This sequence comes from Kitasatospora sp. NPDC038210, assembly GCF_055600605.1. Lineage (NCBI taxonomy): Bacteria > Bacillati > Actinomycetota > Actinomycetes > Kitasatosporales > Streptomycetaceae > Kitasatospora > Kitasatospora sp. NPDC038210. The sequence continues at coordinate 23,298 of NZ_JBVJYK010000016.1, forward strand.
GGCCAGCCGGGCCTTGTGCACCAGGGCGTTGCGCACAGCCATTCTCAACACGGTCGTCCTCCTGGGGAGTCGGCGAGGTCGGGGGGTCAGCGGTTCGGGAGTCAACGGTTCGGGAGTCAACGGTTCCGGGGTCAACGGTTCCGGGGTCAACGGGCGGCGGCGCGCGCGTCGGAGCGCTGCATGACCGCCAGCACCCGGTCGGGAGTGGGGCGCACCATCTCGTCGACCAGGCGGCCGTCGGAGAGGAATACCGCCCGGTCGGCGAACGAGGCGGCGACGGGGTCGTGGGTGACCATGACCACGGTCTGGCCCAGTTCGCGGACGGAGTCGCGCAGGAAGCCGAGGACCTCCGTCCCCGTGCGGGTGTCGAGGTTCCCGGTGGGCTCGTCGGCGAAGACGACCGCGGGCCGCCCGGCCAGGGCCCGGGCGACGGCGACGCGCTGCTGCTGCCCGCCGGACAGCTGCGCGGGCCGGTGGCCGAGCCGCTCGGCGAGGCCGACCATGGCGACCACGCGGTCCAGCCAGTGCGGGTCGGGGGCGCGCCCGGCGAGGGCGAGCGGCAGGGTGATGTTCTCCAGCGCGGTGAGGGTCGGCAGCAGGTTGAAGGCCTGGAAGACGAAGCCGAGCCGGTCCCGGCGCAGCCGGGTGAGCTGCCGGTCGTCGAGGGTGCCGAGCTCGGTGGTGCCGATGCGCACCGAGCCGGAGGTGGGGGTGTCGAGACCGGCGGCGCAGTGCAGCAGGGTGGACTTGCCGCAGCCGGACGGGCCCATGATCGCGGTGAACTCGGCCTCCCGGAAGCCGATGCTCACGCCGTCCAGGGCGGTGACGCGGGTGTCGGCGGCACCGTAGACCTTCGTCAGGTCGGTCGTGGCGGCCGCGATGCCGGGGGTGTGGCTCAGGGCCAGGGGGTCGACGGTCACGGGGGGCTTCCTCCTCGGTGCGGGAACTGCACGTCGAAGGATGTCCGGGGAACGTATCGGAGCCCCCGGCCGGCGTGTATCGGCCGCCGCTCCGGTGCGTATCGGTTCGGCGGCCGCGCTGTCGGACGGCCGTCGGGCGGGTCGCTGCCGGCCGTCGGGGGGCCGCCGGCCGTCGGGGGGTGCCTGCCGTGGGGTGGCTGCCCGGCCGTCAGTCCGGCGGCAGGGACAGGGTGGCGACGGCGCCACCGTCCGGGGCGTTGTCCAGGCGCAGTCCGGCGCCGAGGAGCCGGGCCTGGCCGAACGCGATGGTGAGGCCGAGGCCGTGGCCCGAGCCGCGCTCCCGGGCGCCGGTGTGGAAGCGGCGCGGGCCGTGGAGCAGCAGGTCCGCCGGGAAGCCGGGACCGTGGTCGCGCACGACGACCGTCCGTCCGATGACGGCGACCGTGACCGGGGCGGCGCCGTGGCGGTGGGCGTTGACGACGAGGTTGCCGACGATGCGTTCCAGTCGGCGCGGGTCGGTCTCCACGTACCCGGAGCCCTCGCCGCCGCCCGTGCCCTCGCCGTCGGCCGTACCGTCCCCGCCGACCGTGCCATCCCCGTGGGCAGCGCCTTCCCCGTCGTCCGAGCCGCCCCCTTCCACGGTGACCTCGGCGTCGAGGCCCGTACGCGCGACCGCCTCCGCGACGACGGCGCCGAGCGGCACCCGGGCGCGGACCGGCTGTTCGGCCCCGGCGTCGAGGCGGGAGATCTCCAGCAGGTCCTCGACCAGACCGCGCAGGTCCCGTACCCGGTCGCGCAGCAGGTCCTCCGTCTCGCCCGGCGGGAGCAGGTCGACGGCGGCGATCAGGCCGCCGACGGGGGTGCGCAGCTCGTGGGCCACGTCCGCGGTGAACCGCCGCTCGGCGCCCAGGCGTCGGCCGAGACTGTCGGCCATGAGGTCGACGGCGGTGGCGATGTCGGCCACCTCGTCGCGGCCCCCGGTCGGCCCGGTGCGGGCGTCGAGGTCCCCGGCGGAGATCCGGCCCGCGGTCTCGGAGACGCGCCGCAACCGCCGCGCGAGCAACCCGGCCCCGTACACCGCGACGGGTACGGCGGCCCCGAGCGCGATCAGCGAGGCCAGCGTCACGATCACGTCGAGCCGGTCCAGGGTGTGGAGCTCGGGGCTCATGTTGATCCGGACGGCGAGCACCGGGCTGCCCGGCCCCGCAGTGCGCTGGGCGCCCCAGACGCTCGGCCCGAGGTTCCCGTCGACGCTCCCGTCGTAGGCCGTGTGCCGGTCGTCGTCGGCGGGGGCGCGCAGCGCGGCGGGCAGGTCGGGCGGGTCGAGCGCGGCGCCGTCCACGAGCGCGCCGGTGCGACGGTAGACGTCCACGGCCGAGTAGACCGTGTTGAAGGCCCGGGCGTCGGCGCGGCTGCGGATGTCCTGCGCGGTCCACAGGTGCACCAGGACGCCGACGGCCGCCGCGACCAGGCAGGCGGTGAGGGCGGCCAGCGCGGCGATCTTCCACCGGAGCGACGTACGGCGCGTACGGTCCGGACGGCCCGGACGACTCGGACGGCCCGTTCGCGTCCCGCGAAGCGGTCGCACCGGGCTCAGCGCCTGAGCTTGTAGCCGAAGCCGCGGACCGTCTCGATCCGGTCCCGGCCCAGCTTCCGCCGCAGCCGCTGCACGCACAGGTCGACGACCCGGCTGTCGCCGTCCCAGCCGTAGTCCCAGACGTCGCGCAGCAGGGTGTGCCGTTCCAGCACGACGCCCGGGCGGGCGGCGAATTCGAGGAGCACCTTCAGCTCCGTCGGGGTCAGCGCCACGGGCGCGCCGGCGACGGACACCTCCATGCCGGCGGTGTCGATGACGAGGTCCCCGAAGGCCAGGGCCTCCGCGGCGGGCACGGCCGGTTCCGGCCCCGGGAGCGGCGGGTACGTCGCGCGGCGCAGCAGCGAGCGGATGCGTGCGACGAGCACGAAGGTGTCGACCGGCTTGACCACGTAGTCGTCCGCCCCGGCCTCCAGCCCGGCGACGACGTCGAGTCCGTCACCGCGCGCGGACATCATCAGCACGGGCACCAGGCTGGTCTCCCGCACCCGGCGGCACAGCCCGATCCCGTCGAGGCCGGGCAGCATCACGTCCAGGACCAGCAGGTCGAAGCCCCCGTCCCGGAACAGCTCAAGCCCGGTGAGCCCGTCGGCCGCGGCCGTCATCTCGTACCCGTACCGTTCGAGCGCGACCGTGAACGCGCGCCGCATCAGCTCGTCGTCCTCCACCAGCAGCACGCGGATCGGGCGGGTGTCGGACACGGGCGGATGGCTCCTCTTCGGACGGCCGCCGGGGCGGGGGCGGAACGTGAAGGGACGATACAGCAGACATTCGGACATACCCGTCGTGCCACCGGCACCGATGCCCGATCAAGCGCTCCCTGATGCACGACGGATACAAAGCCCCGGGCGGCACGCGTCGGGACGGGACGGGCCCGGACCCCGCGTCAGACGGCCCCGGCCCCGGCCGCGGCGAGCAGGCGCGGCGGGAGGTAGGGCGAGCGGACGTGGACGGCCCAGCCGCGGCTGCGGCGCGCGTGGCAGGCCAGCGCGAGGACGTCCAGGCTGAGCGCGGCGCCGAAGTCGGTGGCACGGTCGGCGACGGAGTGGTGGTCGCGGTGGGCCTCCAGGGCGTCCAGCAGGGCGAGGTTGAAGCTGGTCTCGTCGCCCCGGACGAGCTGGGAGAAGAGGACCACCGGGGGCGGCAGGAAGCCCTGGTCCCGGGTGCGTTCCACCTCCTTCAGGGCCCGCTCGGTGGCCGGGAGCGGGTCGGCGCCGCGGAGGTGGTCGTGCAGGGCGATGCGGTACGGGGCGAACGGGGTGCGGTCCTCGGCCGCGATGGTGGGGCCGGCCTGGACGAGCGGGTCGAGGTCCTCGGGGCTGCCGGTGATCAGGGCGTAGGAGAGGGCCGTCCCCCAGAAGACCGGGCCGAAGTCCCTGTCCCGGCTGGCGGCGAGCCGCAGCGTCCGGCCGTCGATCGTCACCTCGGCCTCGGTGCCCGGCTCGGCGAGGGCGGCCCGGAACACGGCGGCCCCCAGCCGGGAGCCGAGCCGCAGGTTGGCGAGCTGGGCGTCGGTGGCGTCGGCGGACTGCGAGGCGCGCGCCGCGAGGAGGTAGGTCTGGTAGCGCAGCGCGCCGGTGAGCTCCCACGCGTCCAGCGGCTCGCCCTCCTTCGGTGTGACGGCCTCCGCGGTGCGCCGCTCGAACCGCGCCTCGCTGTCCGGGCTGAGGGGCAGGGCCGGGCTCGGCCGGTCGACGTCGACGGGCCCGGCGGCGAGCCGGGCGACGGCGTCGGGGCGCGGGTCGCGGCCGAGGCCGTGGACGCGCGGGCCGGGGGTCTCGAAGCCGGTGACCAGGGCGTGGGGGAGGTAGTGGGTGTCGACCGCCGGGGTCCAGCCGTGGGTGCGGTACGCGCGGGCGGCGAGGGCGATCGGGACGAGCGGCAGGAGGCTTGCGGGCCCGGTGCCGTGCGGGCCGTCCTGGAGGAGCGCGAGCAGGGCGGCGTCGAAGGCCTCGCGGTCCCCGTCGGTGAGGGCGCGCAGCGCGCGCAGGCCGGGCTGCGGCTCCACGGGGGCGGGGAAGTCGCCCTCCTCGAAGAAGTGGGCCACGAAGGCGTCGACGAGTTCGAGGGCGGGAGTGACCGGCTCGTCGGGCATCAGCTGACGGGCCCAGCCGAATGCCTCCCCGTGCGGGGAGACCCTGTCGGCGACGATCGCGAGGCAGAAGGCGTCGAGCCACTCCCGCGCGGTGACCCGGTGGCGGGGGTCGCGGTCCTCCCCGTACTCGGGGTCGTAACTCATCCCGAAGTTCGGGTAGTCGAGGAAGACGTGGAAGCTGTCGACCGGGTAGTAGGCGGCGAAGGAGACCGCGCCGGCGGCGGCCTCGCAGGCGTCCTTGAGGACCGCCTCGGCCTCGGCGGAGTCCAGGTCGGGCCGGGTGGTGGAGAGGGCGCCGAGGTAGTCGAGGAAGGAGTCCGCGATCAGCTGCCACTCGGTGGTGGTCATCAGGCCGGCGCGGGAGTAGGAGTGGACCTGCCTCCCGATCCGGTTCACGAAGTCCTCGCCGGCCTCCAGCACCCGCGCCTCGTCCACCTGGTGACGTTCGATCCGCACAGCCCTGCCCCCTTGATCATCGACTTGGCCCCAGCCTAGGCAATGGGACGGACATCGCGGTCCGCGGGCCTCACGGCACGGCACGGCACGGCGGTAGGCCGAGCGGAGGAGGAACGGCTCCCCCGCGGGGGGAGTCGGTTCCCTCCCTGCGGCGGAGGCCACGACCGGGGGTGCACTGGGAGGTTGGAGGACGTCGGGAACGGCCCGACTCCCTTCTCCCCTCGGAGGATCGACCATGCGCAAGCTCACCACCGCCGTCGCGCTCGCCACCGCGGTCGCGGCCCTCGCGGCCGGGACGGCCGGCACCGCCTCGGCGGCGACCGCGTCGGCCGCCCCCGTACCGGCCCGGCACCTCGCGCTGGACGGCTGGACCCTGCTCAACGAGCACGGACCGGGCCCCAACCCGGGCGAGCGGCTCACCGCGTGGGTCAGCGCCCGTACGGTCGACGGCAACGCCCGGGGGCACGCCGTGGTGCAGCACGTCTTCGAGACGAGCGGCACCGTCCGGGCCGAGTTCGACGTCGACTGTCTGACCGTCGACGGGAACGGCGCCGTCACCGTGACGGGGCCGATCTCGCGGACCGTGATCACCCCGCTCGGGGGCGAGCCGTACCTCTTCGACGAGGGCCGGCACCCCGAGGCCGGCCTCACCTTCTACCCGACCGACGAGCAGCACCAGGGCCGGGTCGGCTGGGGCCGGACCGACCCCGCGATGCACTCCGCGGTCACCAGGTGCGGCGCGGTCCCGGCCGGCTTCTGGATCCTGGACGGCGGAACCTTCCTGCGCCGCTAAGGCCCGCGGGCCGAACGGCCGGACGAGCCCGGATGCGATGTCGACCCCGACCGGGGCCCGGGCCGGGGTCGGCGGCGGGGGACGGGCGGTGGTGCCGGCTGAAGTCCTGGCCGCGAGTGGACCGGCTCGGGTGATACTGATGCGCAGCCTGCTGACGGACGTCAGCTCGGTGCTGATCCCCGAACACGCGATCTTCCTGACGGCCCTCTGGTGTGCCTGCGCCCTGACGGGCCTGGCCGCCGCCGCCGGCTTCCTCGCCCTAGCCCGGCACACCCCGGACTGACGCCCGTCGTCGCCCTCGGCCCCCGCCGTTGCCTGCCGGGGCGGCGGGGGCGTGCCCGGTGGGGCCGTCAGTGGTGGAAGCCGACGCGGTCGCGGTCGTGGGGGCGGCCCTGGTCGAGGATCTTGATGGCCCGGCGCATGTCGTCGGCGAGCAGCTCGATCTCGTCGCGGTCGACGCCGTGGCGGACCAGGACGCGCTGGATGACGGTCTCCTGGCGGTCCGGCGGCAGCGGGTAGGAGGGGACCTGCCAGCCGCGCATGCGGAGCTGGTCGGAGAGGTCGTAGAGGCTCCAGCCGACCGAGTCGGGGTCGGTGAGGGTGTACGAGACGGCGGGCAGGGCGCCGACGCCGTCGTAGAGCAGGGTGAAGGGGCCCATCTCGGTGATCTGCCGGGCGAGGTGCTGCGCGGTGTCGGCGCAGGCCTGGTACACCCGGCGGTACCCCTCGCGGCCCAGGCGCAGGAACATGAAGTACTGGGTGACCACCTGGCCGCCCGGCCGGGAGAAGTTGAGGGCGAGGGTCGGCATGTCGCCGCCGAGGTAGTCGACGTGGAAGACCAGCCCGTCCGGCAGCGCGGCCTGGTCCCGCCACAGCGCCCAGCCGACGCCCAGCGGGGCCATCCCGTACTTGTGGCCGGAGGCGTTGATCGAGGCGACCCGCGGCAGGCGGAAGTCCCAGACCAGGTCGCGGTGGAGGAACGGCGCGATGAACCCGCCCGACGCCGCGTCCACGTGCAGCGGCACGTCGAGGCCGGTCTCCACCTGCAGGCGGTCCAGCTCGGCCGCGATCTCCGCCACCGGCTCGTAGGTGCAGGTGTACGTCACCCCGAGGATCGCGACCACGCCGATGGTGTTCTCGTCGACGTACTCGCGCAGCTGGTGCGGTTGCAGTCCGGTCGCCCCGGGCTCCACCGGCACCTGGCGCAGCTCCACGTCGAAGTACCGGGCGAACTTCTCCCAGCACACCTGGACCGGGCCGCACACCAGGTTCGGCCGCTCCGTGGACCGGCCCGCCGCCTTCCGGCGGTCCCGCCAGCGCCACTTCAGGGCGAGGCCGCACAGCATCGCCGCCTCGCTGGAGCCGGTGGTCGAGCAGCCGACCGCGTTGGACTCGCCGGAGCCGGCCGGGGCGTGCCAGAGGTCGGCGAGGATGTTCACGCACCGCGACTCGATCTCGGCGGTCTGCGGGTACTCGTCCTTGTCGACGATGTTCTTGTCCAGGCAGAGGTCCATCAGCCGGCGGACCTCGTCGTCCGTCCAGGTCGTGCAGAAGGTGGCGAGGTTCTGCGCGGCGTTGCCGTCCAGCAGGAGCTCGTTGCGCAGCAGCTGGAATACCACCTGCGGCGGCGCCGGGATGTCCGGCATGGCCCGCTTGGGCAGGGGGTGTTCGCTCAGTGGTGAGGCGAAGATGTCGACGGCCGCATCGGACGCCGGCTCCTGTGCGTTGTGGAGAGCCACCGGTCACCTCTCGTATCGTCCTCGGATCCTCCGAATCGGACACTACGGGCAGAACCGAGGTCCCGGCCTGCGGGCCTACGCCGTCCGCCGCATCCCGCCGCATCCCCTGGGCAACGCCCGCCCCCGGTCAGGACTCAGGCCGCGGGCGCCTTCGGCTGCGCCGGCGGCTGCACGTCCGGCGGCGGCGGCGGAGCGGCGGGGAGCCGGGCGAGCCGGAGCGTGCCGACGTACGAGACCACCACCGCGACGATCACCAGCGGCATCACGGTCAGGCCGGCCTGGCCGAGCAGCAGCGTGGCCAGCAGGACGGCGGTCATGGGCAGCTTCAGCATGGCCACCGTCATCGCGCCGATCCCCACCGCGAATCCGGCGGTGGTGCCCAGGCCGGGAAGGTGGCTGAGGGCGAGCCCGCCGACCGCGCCCGCGAAGACGGCCGGGAAGACCGGGCCGCCGCGGAAGGCGCTCATGGAGGCGCAGTAGGCCAGCGACTTGCACAGCAGCAGCACGACGAGGGTCGCGGCCGTGTAGCCCGAGGCGCCGTCCAGCAGCGGCCCGAGCGCGTCCTGCCCGGAGAACAGGACACCGCTGACCGGCCGGTCGGTGATCTCCGCGTACGCGAACGCGATCACGCCGACGGCGACGCCCATCAGCACGGTGAGCGGCAGCCGGCGGCGGTCCACCACGCCCTGCAGGGTGAGCGCGGAACGCCGGATCGCCTCGCCGAGCAGCGCGGCGGCCACCCCCGCGACGACCGCCCAGGCGAACTCCCCGAGGGTCGGCCGGCCGGCGGCCGGCACCTGGTTCAGCGCCAGCGAGTACGTGCCCAGGCCCGTCCAGCTGCCGAGTCCGGTGAGGATCAGCGACCCGATGCCCGCCGAGAGCAGGCCGGGGACCAGCACCACGCCCAGCATCGGGCCGCCCAGCCCGGACGCCTCCATCAGGAGGAAGGCGCCGATGAGGGGGGAGCCCAGCAGTTCGCTGATGGCCGCGAAGCTGCCGGCCGCGCCGATCACGGAGACGGCGCTGGGCGGGGCGTCCCGCTTCAGCGCACGGACGGCACCGACCGCGAGCCCGCCGCCTAGCGCGATCAGCGGGGCCTCCGGGCCGAGGACGACCCCCAGGCTGAGCGAGACGACCGCGGCGATCAGCACTCCGGGCACCGAGGCGAACGACGGCGTGCCGCCGGTCTTGAGTCCTTCGGCCGGCCTGTGGCCGCCGCCGCCCGGCAAGTGGCGGATCGTCAGGGCGACCAGCACGCCCGCCACCGCGAGCAGCGGGATCGGCCACCAGTCGGGGGTGCCGGCGAAGCCGAGACTCTTCGGCAGGTCGGTGTAGACCAGCGACTGGAGCTCGGTGACCAGCGCGAGGAAGCCGAACGCGCCGGCCGAGACCGGGACACCGAGCAGTGCGGAGATCACCAGCACCGCCACGTACCCGCGGTTGCGGACGATCTCGTAGGGGTTCTGCGGCGCTGCCGCGTCCTCGGTCGGCGGTCCGGGCGGCATGGGCATCCCCTCGGGGTCCGGCCCGCCCGGGAAGTCCGGGTCGTACGGGCCTGGGTCTGGTGGCGGCGCGGGCCGGGCCGAGCGGCGGCCGGTGGCCGGTGCGCATCCGTCCTCCGATCATGGCGGGCGCGAGCGGATCCGTCCGGCTGCGGCACGCTCGGACTCGTGGGCTGCGGCTGCGGCTGCCGGTCCCGGCGGACGGCCGTCCGCGGTACGGCGTTGCGCTCGGCGGACGGTCCGTCGGGCGTCTAGTCTCGGCTCGTGGGACGACAGCCCGAGCAGCGCGCCGAAGGCGCGGGACCGTTCACCACCCGGCTCACCTGGCACCCGCCCGGCGGCGGCACCGCCGTGTGGGAGTCACGGCCCGCACGGCGCCGCGGCATCCTCGCCGTCCACCCGCCCGGCGCGGCCGCACCCCGGCCCACCAGCGCCGACGACACCGCCCTCGCCCGGCTGCGCCGGCTCAACGTCATCGCCGCCACCGCCTTCGTCATCGGCGGCGCGCTCTTCGCCGCAGGCGCCGCCGTCGCGCAGTTCGGCTCCGGCGACGCGACCACCTGCGCCTCGATCTACTTCGCCGGCGGGCTCTTCTTCAACACCGGCGGCTTCGTCTCGCTCCTCCAGGTCGTCAACGCCCCCCGCCACGTGCCGGGCGGCGAGGGCCGGCTGGTCACCCGCCCGTGGCGCTGGTGGAGCTACGAGCCGACGCGGGTCGACTGGCTGAGCGCGTTCGTGCTGTTCACCGGCACCCTCGTGTTCGGCGTCAACCTGGTCTTCTCCTTCCTGCAGGGGCTGAGCGTCCGGCAGGTCAACCGGCTGATCTGGACGCCCGACGTCATCGGCTGCCTGCTCTTCCTGATCGCCGGCCACCTCGCCTTCGCCGAGATCTGCCACGGCCGGCCCTGCATCCGCCGCCGCAGCCTGGGCTGGTGGATCGTCGCCGTGAACCAGCTGGGCTCCGTGCTGTTCATGGTCTCGGCACTCGCCGCCTACACCCGCCCGGCCACCGACAGCCTGGTCAACTCCGACATCGCCAACTGGGGCACCCTCACCGGCGCGCTCTGCTTCTCCCTCGGCGGTGTCCTGCAGTACGTCGAGCGTCCCTGACGCGGCCGGAGCGGGGGAATGCCGCCCCGGTCGGCCGCCCCGACCGCAGTACCGGCGACGCCTCCGCGCCGACGGTTTGAGACGTCTCCAGTTCACGTCCGCCGCCGTCCCAAACCGCAGGTCGTCGACGTGAGACACCGTCTACGGGGCCCGGGCGCCGAGCAGAGCCGGCATCAACCGCGCCCCGCGCGCGTACATTTGTGCCCATCTCGACAGCCCGTCCGCGGCACCACGACACGGACACCCGACGAGACGTTCGACAGCCCCCCGCCTGAGCCCTCCCCCTTCACCCGATCGATAGACGTGTACATGATGACAGCCCGTGGGCGCCACACAGTACCCGACCCCGATCGGCGACACCCCTGGCAGCCGCCCCACTCCCCGGGCCGGCGGCGCCGGACGAAGGCCAGCAGCAGCGGTACCCATCGATGAGGAAGAACTGATGAAGAAGATCACGGCCGCTCTCGGCCTCGCCGGAACGCTCATTGCCTCCACGCTCGCGCTCGCGCCGACGGCCTCCGCGGCCTCCTGCCCCTGGCCGTACGTGTGCTTCGAGGACGGCAACGGCAACATCCTCACCATGTACAAGGACCAGGGCTGGCAGAACACCAGCTCGCTGACCCGGTCCGCCGCCTACGTCACCAACGCCCGCCACGACGACTGCGCCCTGCTGAAGTACAACTCCGGCTTCATCGACCGGCTCTACCCCGGTCAGGGCTGGTCGCTGGGCTCGCAGGTCGTCGCGATCGACATCCTCAGCGGCTGCTGACCCGCCGGCCCCAGGGCCGTGACGCACGGACCCGGTTCCACGATCTCGTGGCAGCCGGGTCCGTCTTCGCGTTTGCCGTCGACCACGGCGGACCGGGACCGCGAGCCGGGCGCCGGACGAGGCACTCGCCACCGGCGCGTTCCGCGTCGTACCGCCCGTCCCGGGCCTCGACGAGCCGGGACCGACCCCGTACCCGCCGCCCCCTCGCACCCGCCGAGCCCGTGCTCTCGGCCCTCCCCGCCGTCGAGCCCAGCCCCGCCGTCGCCCCCGGCCGCCCGTACCGCTCGCCGGCCCGGAGTCCGACCGGCACTGAGGACCGACCACGCCCCGGGGCCGGCGAGGAGTGACCGCTTCGGCCGAGCCCGTCGGTGGTGGTTGTGCCGCGCGCCCGGGCTGTCGGCGCCGGGCTGCCGCACCGGGGCTCAGTGCCGGGGCAGCAGGCCGCGGACGAAGGCCGCCTGGCCGACGTGCTGGAGGTCGTCGGAGATCACGCTGATCAGACGCACCCCCAGGGTGACCGGGGGCTGCCAGGCCTCGTCGACGATCCGGACGAGGGAGCGGTTGTCGAGGCCGCGCACGTAGTCGACGGTCCGTGCGTGGACGGCCTCGTGGTAGCCCAGGAGGAGGTCGGCGGTGGCGATGACCTTCGCGACCTGTGCGGGTCGGTGCCCGTAGCCGGTGGAGGCCGCGGCGAACGGCAGCTCGAACCGGCCCGCCCAGCCGTCGGCGGTCCACACCTGTTCGCGGTCGGTGGCGTCGGCGAGGTGGTCGTCCTGCACCCGGGTGAGGTGCCAGACCAGCCAGGCGATCGAGTTGGCCGAGTCCTGCACCCGGAACGCCAGCTGCTCGGGGGTCAGGCCGTCGACCACGTCGGCAACCGTGTCACGGATCCGGTCGAACGCGTCTACGAGTAGATCGGCGCTGGTCACACCGGTCACTGTCGCCTCCTGGTCGAGTACGTCGTCCCACCGGCGGCGTGGCGGGTCACGCGCCGCCCCGACGATTGTGTCCCGCCCGTCGGGCCCCGGCCACCCGGGCCCGCCGGTGTCGGTGCTGGCGCGGGTGCCCCCGCGAGCCGATCATGGCCCTGCGTGGTCGGGACCACCCGGAGTGACGCCTTCGCCCGCAGAGGGTCCGCTGCCTCGTCCCGCCGCCCGCCCGTGCCGTCCACACCAGAAGGGCCCCGCCATGGCCGTCTCCCGGACACTCCCCGCCGACCGCCGCCGTTCGGCACTCCGTCGCACGAGCGTGGCCCTCGCGCTCGGCGCCGCCGTCACCCTGACCGGTGCCGGCCCCGCCCAGGTCGGGACGGGCAACGGACCGTTCCCGGTGCCGGTGGCGACCGGCCCGGCCGACCAGGTGATCACGGTCAAGGCGGACGGCACCCGTGCCACCGTGACCCTGTGGGCCCGCCAGGGCGGCTTCTGGCGGGCCCTCGACTCCACCGCCGACGCGCGCATCGGCTCCGGCGGCCTGCACGACGGAGCCACCCGTGTCCAGGGGACCGGGACCACACCTACCGGCACGTACACCCTGACCCAGGCCTTCGGCATCGCGCCGGACCCGGGCACGAGGATGCCCTACCACCACGTCACCCCGCACGACTGGTGGGTCCAGGACCCGTCCTCCGCCTACTACAACCGCATGCGCACCGACACCGAGGGCGGCTTCCACCTCACCGAACAGGGGCCGCTCGGCAGCGAACACCTCGTCAACTACCCCGTCCAGTACGACAACGCCCTGGTCATCGACTTCAACACCGCCCCGGTGGTGAAGGGCCGCGGCGCCGGCATCTTCCTCCACGACCTCGGCCCGCAGGCCGGCGCCACGGCCGGCTGCGTCGCCGTCCCCGCCGCCTTCATGGCCAGGACGATGCAGTGGATCGACCCCGCCGACCACCCCGTCATCGCGATCGGCTAGGCACCCCCGGGACCGGTTCCCGGAGCGCCATCGGTGCCGCCCCTGCGGGGCCGTGTGCTGCGGCGGCGGGGCCGTGCGCGCCGGTCAGTCCTCGCGGCGGGTCATCTGCATGTGCCAGTTGGTGATCCACGTCCGGCCGTCGTCCACGGAGAACGCCTGCTCCCAGTGGGCGGAGGTGGCGGTGATCCCGGACCAGACGAAGCGGACCTTCACCTTCCGGCCGGCGTACTCGTCGTCGCCGTGGAAGAGGCCGGTGCCGTCCGGACCGAACCGGCCGGTGACGGGCGGGAAGAGGACGCCGGCGCGCCCGTTCGCCCAGTACAGGGACCACGCGTCGGCGGCCGGGTCGTACAGCCGCAGGGTCAGCCCCGCGAAGCCCTTGGTCGGGAAGTCGATCTCATCGAAGCTGGCCCGCCCGTCGAAGTGGGCCGAGGCGCGGGTGAGGCCCGGGAACTCCTCCCAGTGGTCGTCGCCCTCGGCAGGGTCGAGGAAGTCCTTGCGCCAACGGTTGACGACGTCGTAGGTGCCGGTGAGGAAGCCGAAGCCGGTGCTGTTGTCCATGCGTCGCAGGCTAGGGACGCTCCCCTGACACCTGCTGTCAGTGGAGTTCGACGGGTTTCCCGCGGGCTCGGAGCGTCCTCACCCTTCCCGCAGGTCGCGGACCAGGCGGCTGACGGACTGGTGGAGGGCGAGGCCGTCGTCGCAGAAGTCCGGGATGTAGTACTCGCGGATGGTGCGGGCCACGTCGTAGCCGGCGTCGGCGTCGAAGAGTTCCCAGCGCAGCAGCCGCTCGTGGGGAACGATGCGGATCGGGAAGAGCTTGCGGGTCCCGCTCTCGCGCTCGGCCCGTACGGCCCGGCCGATCTCGGTGGCCACCCAGTTGCTGGCCATGCTGGCCTCGGACAGCACGAGGATCATCCGACCGCGCCGCTGGATCTCCTCGGTGACCTGCTCCAGGATCGTGCGGCCGCCGCGGATGTCGTGCGGGGCGAACCAGGTGTCCACGCCGTTGGCCTCCAGCTGGTCGCGCAGCTCGGTGGCGAAGGACTCGTCGGCCGCGCTGTAGCTGATGAAGACGCTGGGGCGGGCCGGCTCGCGGGCGCCGCGGGCGGTGTCGCGGTAGGCGCGCACGGTGTCCGGGTCGGCCCCGGCCCGGACGAAGAACCGTTCCAGCCCGGCGAGGTCGCGCGTCAGCTCCCGGACCGCCCGGTCGTCGTGGAGTTGCTCGCGGGCCACGTCCAGGGCGCGGCTGTTGAGGATGAAGGAGGTGGAGATGGTGCGCTCGTCGATCCGGCAGAGCCCGTCGACGACCACCGGATCCAGGGTGGTGGCGACGAGTTTGGCATCGGAGAAGACGTTGAACCCGAAGTGGGCGTCGTCGAACCGGGCGCCGAGGAAGGTGACCTCGTCGAAGACGGCCTGGACGAAGAAGGCCTCGCGGTAGTTGCCGCCGAAGCTCCCGCCGCGGAAGGTGGCCTTGAAGAAGTCGGCGGCGCGGAAGGCCGCCTCTTCGAGGTCGCAGTGCAGGAACCGGGCCTCGACGAAGGAGGCCTGGATGGCGTTGATGCGGCGCAGGCGGCAGCCCCGGAACTCGCAGCGGTCGAAGGCACCCAGGGCGAGGACGCAGTCGTCGAACTCGCAGTCGACGAAGACGGCGTCGCTGAGGTCCTCCTGGCCGAGGCGCAGCCCGGTGAACGTCCGGCCGGTGAACTCGCGGGCTCCGGCGGCGTATTCGGCGAGCAGGGCCCGGGTGGCCTGCTCGCGGGCGCGGTCGGTGCCGGTGTCGCGGTCGGTCATGGGTGGCCCCCGAGGTTCCTGCGGACTACGAGCCGGACAGCTTGAACATAGCACCGGGGCAAGGCAGTTCAGCACGGATCGGGTCGGCCGGGAGCGGGCCCCTCGACCGTTCCTGCGGAACCGGGCCCCGGGCGCGGGCGTCCGTCCGTCACGACGGCGGCCGGTAGTCCGCCCCCAGGCCCATCCGGTCCATCAGGTCCCGCATCAGCATCTCGAACATCGGCTCCTGATCGACGATCAGCGGCGCGAAGTGCGCGAAGACCTCCAGCGCCACCTGGCCGTAGATCGAACGCCAGCAGGAGAGCATCACGACCAGCGCGCCGAGCGGCATGTCCACTCCGGTCGCCGCGCGGTACGCCGCCATCTGCTGCCGCAGCAGCGGCTCCAGTTCGTCGTCGGCCAGGACCGGATAGGGGCGGGCGTTCCAGAGCTGCACGAACACCGGGCCCCAGACATCGGAGAGCCGACGGACCCAGTCGCTGCTCATGTCCGTCTGCGCGTCCGCAGCCGCGGCCGTCGGCGTCCCGAACAGCAGGTTGAACTCCTGGCGGTGGACCAGGGCCCAGTGGCGGAAAGCCCGGGTGGGGGCGATCAGCCGGGCCGCGAAGTCGGTCTCGGACTCCGCGTCGACCGCCGCCTGCAGATCGAGCGCGAGGTCGGCGACGATGTCACGGGCCGCGTGCCGGACGATGTCCGCCAGGTTCTCGAAGTGCCGGTAGAGCGCCGCCGGCGTGACGCTCACCCGTCGCGCGATCTCCGCGAGACTCAGGGCGTCCACCCCTCGCGTCGCAATGATGTCCCGGGCAACGGCCCTGACGTCCTCCGACATCTGGAGGCGGAGCCGGTCGCGTCGCGTCAGCGTGTTCATCTTCCCGCTCTTCCCAGGCCCAGACGATTGCACGTTCGAATGCGTCGTATGGTACCGACCCGGGATCGTGTCCACTTCAGCACGGTAGCGGACCCGGGCCCGGGCGCGCCGCCGCCCGGCCCCACCGTCAGGCCAGGTTCACCGCCACGGCACCGGCGGTGACGTAGAAGAGCAGGAACAGCACCGGGATCCACAGCTCCACCAGCGTGAGCGGGAGGTACTGCCGGATCGTCTTCCCGTCCCCGAGCTCCACCCACTCGGCATCGTAGGCGCGGGCCGGAAGCCGCTGCTCCAGCGCCCCGATGACGCGGTACTTGGCCCGGTTGAGCTGCCGGTAGGAGGCGATGAGGAGGATCCAGGCGGCACACTGGCCCACTGCCACCAGCCCGGCGACCACCAGCCCCCAGGTCGGCAGCCCGTGCAGGACGTTGACGCGGACGGTGCCGACCGCAGTCAGCAGGGCCGCGTTGACGGTCAGGAAGAAGGTGTTGGTCAGGCTCCGGCGGGCACTGATCCGGTCCGCCATCTCCACGTACAGTTTGTACTGCTCCAGGACGGCCGCCTGGTACTTCTCGCCCGCCGAAGCGTAGTCCTGCACGCCGACGCGGCTGTTCCACAGCCGCGCGTCCAGCGGGGTCGGGGCGACGGACGGCGCCTGGCCGGGGATCACCACGCCGCCGCCTCCGCGACCGTCCCGCTCTCCGGCGGCAGTTCGCCCTCCACCTCGCGGACCCGGATGTCGGTCCGGCCCGGCTTGGTGCGCGAAGGGCCGACCTCCTCGACGTCGACCACGACCCGGCGCCCCTCCGTCACCCGGCCCGCCTCCAGGTCCTCGCGCAGCGACGGCGACATCCGCCGCACGTGCAGCAGGGCCAGTGTCGGCAGCTCGGGGTGGTCGTCCAACGTCACCAGAACGAAGGACTCGTTGACGACGGCGACGGTGGCACCCTGTCGCTCTCCGGGCCTGGGGTAGTCGTCCGGCGACGGGGTCGGCCCCGGAACGGCAGGGGTCGCGGGCTGGTTCGCGGCACCGATCTCGATCCGCTGGCGCACCCGGTCGACCCACCGGATCACCACGGGCACCTCGTCGCCCTCCTTCAGCCCGACCGCTTCGTGCTGTCGCAGCCGGGAGCGGCCGCCGCCGGGCAACTCGACCCAGACGCCCGCGTTGTTCACCAGGTGGACCCGCGCGGTGAACACGGAACCGCGCTGGTAGGTCCGCTCCCAGGTGTCCCAGGGGTCCTCGCCCTCCTGCTGGGTGAAGACCAGCACGTTGTCCCGGTACACGAAGAAGCCGGGGATGTCCCGGCCGACGTGGTAGCGCTGCGACATCTGGTCCGGAATGGTCTCGTGGTAGCCGACGTCCCGCTTGTGCATCTCGGCGATCCGGCGCGGGTTGCGGACGTCGCGGACCCTGATGTGGTCCTCGCCGACCTCCTCGACCTTGGCCCTGGCGCGCTGGCGGTCCTCCGGCATGTACGGCCGCAGGTCCATCTCCGGCTCACGGCGCTGCCGGCGCAGGGCTTCGATCTCCGACTGCAGGCTGGTGCGCAGCTCGAACAGGCCCCGCACGCTCCACTCGTACCACACCACTCGGAACTGCCCCAGTGCGTTGCTGGGGACCAGGGCACCCTTGTGGGCGATCACCACCAACCGCTTGCGCAGGCACAGCGCCCAGGCCAGCTCCATGGCCACGGACGTCGACGGAACGGACAGGTCGGCCACCACGATCCCGGCCCGGTCGATCCCGGACCAGGCGACGTCCATCGCACTCTCGGTGGTCCCGGCGACCTTGTCGGCGCGCTCGGCGCGGAGGTCCCAGTTCCTGATCCAGTCCTCGAAGTGTCCTTCGTACAGGTCGTCGAAGTTCTCCGTGTTGCCGTTGGGCAACTCCTTGTCGCCGTACGGCATCGCGAAGAAGACCATGTCCTCCTCGACAGACCCCTGACGTCTCAGGTCGAGCGTCAATGTCCCCTCCCCTTCGGTTTTCTGACGGTGAATTACAAAGTAACGGGTATTTACACCCGGCGGCACGGGTCGCGCAATGCGGACGGCGGGAATCCCCTGCACACCGCCCAGCTGCGCGCGGGGGCGCGTGCGCGGCGAACGACACCGAGGGGACGAGCGCCCCCGGAGCGCGCGAATCCGCCCCTGGCGCCTCGTCAGCCTCCCGAACTTGGGCTGTACATGCCGACTGGTGTACGTTCTGGCCAGGCAAGATCCACTGGTTCCGACTTCGGGGGCCTGAAGCCTGGTCGACGGCGGATCTCGACCTTCTTCAGCCCGGCCCCCTCCACCTCCGCCGGCAGTCGGCCGGGGTCGTCCCGTCCGGGTGGAGCTTGCCGACGCCACCCAGGGCATGCGCCCGAGATCCGCGCATGCCCGCGGTCCTCCCTGTCCGCCTGACGCCGAAGGTGATCCTCCGTTTGTCCATGCGCACCCGCACCCTGCCCGTACTCACCGCATCCGCCGTGCTGCTGCTCAGCGCGTGCGACCACACGGCACCGGCAGCCCCGCCCGCCGACCCCGCCGCGGCGGCGGCCCCGGCCCTGCTCGCCCCGACCGAGGCTGCCGCGCCGCTCTCCCCGTCACCCGCCGATGACCCGAAGGTCACGCTGGTGACCCCGGCCGCCGACCACGCGTCGGCGGGCCCGTCGGTCGCCCCGGCCGCACCCCTCCCACCGGTCACGCCGGTCACGCCGAAGTCGGCGCCGAGGAGCGTCTCGCCGCAGAACGGGCCCGTCCCTTCGCCCGCGAGTCCGTCCCCGGCCGGCACGCCGGTCGTGGCCGGTACGGCCGGCGCACCCGTCGTGGCCGGTACGGCCGGCGCGGACGGTGCGCCCGGCCTCAAGCTCGACTCCTACGACAAGGGCACCGGCAAGGCCGTGCTCGCCGTCGCCGACACCGGTAGGAACGCCCCGAGCCCGAGCGCCAGTGCCGCCGCCACAGCTGCCGTCCGGGTCGGCCAGGTCATCGACAGCCCGCCATCGGCCGCCGCGCCGCAGGGTGCGCTGCTGGCGATCACCGAGGTCAAGTCCGTCGGCGCAGGGAAGGTGGCGGTCAGCACCCGCCCGGCCACCATCTCCGAACTCCTCGGCGACACCTGGGCCAACGTCAAGAGCGCCCTCGACCCGCGCAAGATCCAGGTCACCCCGCGGGTCAAGGACCTCAAGGCCTCCTACGTCCCGAAGGCCGACGGCGGCCAGGGCTCGGCCTCAGCAGCACTTCAACTGAACGCGAGCGACAGCATCGCGCTGCCCGGTGGGGCCAAGGCCGCCCTGACCGGCTCGATCGAACTCGACCCCAGCGTCGAGTTCTCCTACCAGGGCTCCCGGGGCATCCTCCGCCCCGAGCAGGCCAGGATCGGCTTCGACCTCGGCGCGCACGCGGACTGGCACCTCACGGCGAGCCTCACCGGCTCCACCGGCCCGGTCAGGATGCCGATCGCCACACTCACCGCCGCCCCCACCGTGATGGTCGGCCCGGTCCCGGTCGTGATCACCCTCAACGTCACCGTGTACGCCGCGATCAGCGCCGACGGCAGTGTCACCGTCGACACCACCCAGAGCATCGACGGCGCGTGGGCCGTCCACTCCGACTACACCAGGGCGGGCGGCTGGACCAGCACCACCGAGCCCGTCAGCACCAAGGTCACTCCGGTCAAGGCCACGTTCTCCGGCCGGGCCGACGTCCGCGCCGGCCTGGTCGCCGAGGGCTCGGTCGCCCTCTACGACACGGTGGGCGTGAAGGCCAGCGTCGAGCCGTACCTGCGGGCGTCGGTGGACGGTTCGGTCACCGTCGACAGCAGTGGCGCCAAGCCGGTCGTCGAGGGTACGGCCGGCCTCTACGGCGGGCTCGACGTGAACGGAGCCTTGATGGCGCGCATCGCCGTCTTCGGCACCCCGCTGCTGGAGAAGGACCTGCCGTTCAAGATCTACCACAACGAATGGCCCATCGCTGCCGGCTCGTACCGCAGCGCCGACCGAAACGGCTGACGACCAGTCACGGTGCTCGCTCTGGGCCGGGATTGATTCCCGGCCCAGGGCCCGGGCAAGGCGGTCAGGGCGCTGCGAGGCCCTTCAGGGTGGCCCACGGTGCTCACATGGTGCTCCGTCAGGCGGGGACGTTCTTGATGACGGCGTCGGTCAACGGCGAGAGCTGCTGCACCAGTTTGTCGAAGTCCGCCGTCCGGCCGTCGGACCACTGGGCCGAGCCGACGAGCAAGCCGTGCCCGTAGGACGCGAAGTCCTGCACGAAGCCGCTGTCGGCCGGCAGCCGGGGCAGGCCCGAGTCCTTGGGCGGGATGTGGACACCGACTTCGCGAGCCTCGGGGTGGGCGCCCAGCTGGGTGACCAGGTGCAGGCTGTCGAGCGGGTCCTTCATGGTGAACAGCGCCAGGTTGTACTGGTTGCCCTCGGCGTCCCTGTACAGCACCAGATTGACGCCGAGACAGCCGTGGCCCTGGGTGATCCACCCGGCGAGGGTCGGCGCCACGGTGTTCGCGCCGGTGCAGGTGGGGTGCGCCACGGCCGCCACCAGCGTGTACCCCTGCACCTGCGCCGGGAAGACGGTCAGCGGGATGGCCGAGGCCGGAGCATCGGCCGCCGCCGAGGCCGCCGCCAAGGGGGTAACGGTCGGCGGCGTCACCGCCGGTGCCGAGGGCGCGGACGACACCGGGGCGGGCGCAGGCGCGGGTGCGGCCGCTGCCGACGCCGGGTCCGACGGCCGGAGCAGGTACGCCGCGGCGCCGGCGGCAGCCAGCAGGACGGCGGCCACCGGAAGCAGCAGCCGACGCCGCGAGCGTCGACGCTCCGGCTGCGGGGCCCGTTCGGCGGCGCTCGGCTCCCGCGCGGCCTTGTTCTTCTCGAAGTCCTTGACGAACTCGTCCCACAGATCGTCACCGGATTCACGCATGCTCACAGCTTCCACACCTTAGTGATCATCACCACCGCTGGGAAGGCGAGCCCCTGTGCCGGGGATCACTCGGAGGACCGACGGCCGGAGTGCCGAACGGAGCGGTCGCAGAAGAGGGGACGGACGGCCGGCCCAAGATAGGAGTTGGTACCGGCCGTCCTGCGCCTTCCCGGCCCCGGGCCCTTCAACAAGCCCATACGAGGAAGGCGCTGCACGCCATGCTGGACGAGGGGGCCGACACGCTCCCGTTGCCGACGGTCCGAGGCGGTGTGACGGCGGCGTGACGGCGGTCCAGCCGGGTGTGGCGAGGGCGCCCGGGGCTACGGCTCGCCGGGGGCGCCGTCCTCCCCGGGGCGGACTGCGGTGCCGAACCGCCACGACTCGATGTCGCGGTAGTGGATCGGCCCCGGCCCGCGGCCGATGTTGCTGCCGACCAGGTGGAGACGCTCGGTGAGCCACGGTCGGCCCACGAAGTCGGTGAGCCCGGCGGCGACCTCGGGCACGCTGGTGGGATCGTCGCGGCGGGCCCGTGCGAGCGTCAGATGGGGCCGCAGCGGGCGCCCGCCGAACTCGATCCCGCAGGACCGGACCAGCTCCCGGACGTCCGCGGCGAGCAGGTGCAGTCCCTCCAGGTCCCCGCCGATGCCGCTCCACAGCAGTCGGTCGTCGAAGTGGCCGCCCCCGCACAGGCTCAGCTGCAGGGCGGGGTGAGAGGCGGCCCGGCCCACCAGCACCGAACGCAGCAACGGCACTGCGGTGGACGGGAGTTCGCCGAGGAAGGCCAGGGTGATGTGCCAGTCCTCGATCCGGTTCCACCGCAGCCGCGGGTACCTCTGGTAGGCGGGCTGCAGGACGCGGGCCAACTCGTCCTTGGCGTCGTCGGGCGGAGCCAGCGCCACGAAGACGCGCAGGGTCGAGGGCTCGGAGTGATCGTCCACCAGGGATTTCTAGCACCCCGTACCCGGCCCGGTGCAGGCGGATCCGTGAGGAACCGCTCCGACCGGGTTCCGTGAACGGACCGGACCGGACCGGGCTCGACGACGAAGCGACCCGCGGGCGACGGGCGGCCGACTGCTGGTCGACTGTCCGACGTGACGGAACTGATCGACGTACCGGACGCCGAGGACGGCTGGGAGACCGCGTCATCGACCCGACCGGACCGACGCAATCCGGCGTGGCAGTCCTCGATGTTCCAGAACGCCATGAGTGAACTCTTCCGCCTGCTCGACGAGTTCTTCGAGCACCTCGCCGGCGCCTCGCCGGCCCCGGGCCGACCGGGTGACCGCGCGGTGGGTCAGGTCTTCGCCCGGGCGATCGCCTGGACGGTGATCTCGCGCATCCGGTCGAAGGCCTGCTGCGGATCGTCGTAGGAGCGCCAGGGACCGGCCACCTCGGGGCCCATCAGCCGGAACAGCTCCAGCGCCTGCGCCACCCGGAGGTTCATGGTCAGCGACCAGGCTGCCCAGCCGCGGGCGGACTGGAGCTGCGGGTGCGCCGGGTCGGCCTGCGCCAGGTCGGCCAGCAGGGCGTCCACGGCCGCGGTGAACTCCGGGGTCCGGTAGGCGGCCGCCCCCGTCTTGTCGCGGGTGATCTGTTCGAAGCACGCCCGCACCTTCAGCACGGTCAGCAGGCTGCCGGCCGGTGCGTCGGCGATCGCGGTGTCGACGAAGGCGTGCATCAGCTCGTGGCTGCCGTGCCACTTGGCGCACCAGTACTGCAGCGCGCCCTCGTGCGCCCGCAGGTGGTGCGGGTCACGCGCCACCACCTCGGCCCAGAGCGCGCGGAAGTCCTCGTGCGACCGGCCCAGCCCCATGGCGACGGCGATCTGCGCCACCCAGGGGTTGGGGTCCCCGGCCGGCGCCAGCTCGACGGCCTCCAGCGCGACCTGCTCGGCCTCGCGCAGGACCCGGTGGAACCCGCGCGCCTGCTCCTGCGACACCTCGGAGGCGTACAGGTCGGAGCGGATCTCCCAGGCGAGCTGCACCAGCGCGTCGGTCTGCACCAGGACGGCCGTCGCGTTGCGCGGCTCCTCCTCGCGCCACGCCCGCAGCCAGTGGTCATCCTTCGCCGCCGCCGCGCTCAGCGGCGCCATCCGCATCCAGCGCCGGTACGCGTCGCCGTCACCGTCGGCCTCGGCCAGGTACGCGGCCACCGGGCGCCAGTCACCGGCCCCGGCCGCACCGAGCACGGCCGCCAACTCGGCGGACGGCTCGTCGCCGTGCAGCACCAGCTGGTCGCGGGGGACGAGGCTGCGCCGCAGCTCGGCCTCCCGGCGGGTCCGCCGGGCCCGGGAGATCCGCGAGGCGAGGACCTTGCCCGCGACGAGCGCGAGCACGGCGAGGAACACGTAGAGCATGAACTGCTTTCCTGGCTGGGGGGTGAGGGGAGCTTGGGCGCGGCCGGAGGGCCCCGCCCCCAGGAAACGGCCTGGTCGGGGGTGGGGCTCCGGACGACGTGCGGGCTGCAGCCGTACGCGGTGCAGCCGTGCGGGTTGCGGCTAGCCGAGGCCGCGGGCGTCCTGCTTCAGCGCGGTGTCGACGGTCAGCGCGGTCGCCACGACGAGGCTGAGCAGCGGGTCGGCGAGCGGGCGGTGGATCTGGAGCACGTAGTTGTCGGCCGTGGTGAACATCGTCTTCGCCAGGCCCTCCCACGTCTTGGTGATCCGGGCGATCTCGGTGTCCGTCTCGTCGACGATGGAGAAGTTCCAGGCCCGCCAGTTCTCCGCCTTGATGGCGCCGACCTTCCGGCCGCCGACCTCCAGCGCGAAGTTGATCTTCCCGATGACGTTCTGCTGGATGATCTGGCCGACCTCCTGGCCGTCCGGACGCTGCACGATCACCCGCGACTTGATGAGCTTCGCCGGGCGGGTCAGCAGCAGCACCGGGGCGCCCTGCGCGTCACGGATCTCCAGCTTGTGGGTCAGGTACTGGTCGAGGGAGGTGAGCAGCCGTATCAGCTTGCGCAGACCGCTCTGACCGACCTGGACCACCGAGCCCAGCGTGCCGCCGTTCTGGTCGAAGACCGCGTACTCGTTGGTCAGCTCGATCAGCTTGGCCTTCTGGTTCACCACCAGGACCGGCTCGGAGAAGAGGGTGCCGCCGCCACCGTAGACCGGTCCGACGCCGGCCTGCTGCTGCACCTGACGCTGGATCCTGGCGGAGTCGCCGGCCGGAGCGGCCGGCTGGCCGGGGAAGCCGGGAGTGTTCGTGTTCTGGGACATGGCGGGCAGGCTAGGGCCAATCCTCGCCCGGTAGCCAGATCGTTTCCGACGGCGCCCGGGCCCGTTCGGGACGTCGCGTTGCGAATGTGGCCTGCAGGTATGGGTTTTGCAAAGGAAAGCTGATGGTCCCTCAATGTGACACGTGTGACTGATGTCACATGTGATGATCGCGCGCAGCCGGACGTGCCCGACCGCCGCAGCCCGATACGGACTCAGGCCGTGGGTGCGCGGCGGAGTACGACGGGCATCGGCGCGGCGGGCAACGTGCAGCGCGCGGCGGGCAACGTGCGGCGAGCGGCGGGCGGCGGCCGGGGTGGGCCGCCGCCCGGTCGGTGCGTCAGTCGCCGAGGTGCTCCTCCGTCAGGTCGTGGTCGGCCAGGAAGGCGGCGAGTTCGTCGTCGGCGCCGCGGGCTCGCAGGGCCTTGGCAATGACGAGCAGCTCCTCCCAGGCGTCGTCGGGACGTCCAGCAGGGCGAGGGCGGCGCGGGCGGCCTCCTCGGCCGCGACCGGGTCGCCGAGGTTCGCCCACGCCCGCCGCCTGCGCGTCACCGGCGTAGAACGGGAGCACGACAACGGGCAGTCGAATATCCGCGCCGGCCTCGGGCTGGGTCCGGGCAGACTCCCAGAGCTCTTATAGAGCAACCAAAGGTTGCACATTTCGGCGAAGCGGCCTACCGTTATACGCAACCAAAGGTTGCGAAAGCGCTGGAGAGGAGAGCGGGATGGAGTACGGCAGCATCGAGCGGGAGATCCGCGTCGAGGCCACACCCGAGGTGGTCTACGAGGTCATCAGCACGCCCGAGCACCTGCAGGAGTGGTGGCCGGACGAAGCGGACGTCAAGCCGGTCCCGGGAGCCACCGGGTCCGTCTCGTTCGGTGCGGGGACACCGGACGTGAAGGTCGTCCCACTCACGGTGGTGGAGGCCGACCCGCCCCGGCGGTTCAGCTTCCGCTGGGCCCACGGCGAAGGCGAGCCCGCGACGCCGGACAACTCGTTCCTGGTCACCTTCGACCTGGTCCCGTCGGACGGCGGCACGCTGCTGCGGTTCACCGAGACGGGGTTCCGGGAGCAGGGCTGGGAGGCAGCCGTCCTGGAGGAGGCGTACCTCGACCACGCCCGCGGCTGGGACCACTTCCTGCCCCGCCTCGTCACGTACGCGGCCCGGATGGGGACGCGGCCGTGAGCCCCGTCATCGACGACGAGCTCTGGTCGGCGGTCGGAGACCCGATCCGGCGGCGAATGCTCGACCTGCTCCTGACCGGCGGCGGGACGGCGACCACCCTCAGCGACCAACTCCCGGTCACCCGGCAGGCGGTCGCCAAGCACCTGGGCGTACTGGGCCGCGTCGGGCTCGTCCACGGCACGCCGTCCGGACGCGAGCGCCGGTACGAGGTCGACGAGGCCCAACTCGCCCGCGCCGTCGCACAGCTGTCGTCGGTCGGCGCCGCCTGGGATGCCCGGCTGCACCGCATCAAGCGGATCGCCGAGGCCGTCCAGCGCGACCGGGACAGCGGCCGGGAGAGCTGAGCCGGCACGCACCGAGGAACGCACGACGGGACGCACGAAAGCACGCGCCGAGGAACGCACGAAGGCACGGACAAAGGCACGCACCGAGGAACGAACGCGCCCGGGAACGGGCGCCCGTACGAGAGAGGGGTACCGCCATGGCGGACATCCTGCACCGGATCGGAGTCACGGCGTCCCCGGATGCCGTCTACACGGCCCTGACCACCGTCGACGGACTCACGGGCTGGTGGACCGAGGACACGGAGGGCGAGGCCGGCGTCGGCGGCGTGGTCCGGTTCCGGTTCGGCCCTCCCGGAGGCTTCGACATGAAGGTCCTGGAAGCCGAGCCCGGCCACCACGTGCTCTGGGAGGTCATCGACGGCCCGGAGGAGTGGATCGGCACCCGGGTCCGTTTCGACCTCAAGCAGGAGGACGACTTCACCATCGTGCTGTTCCGGCACGAGGGCTGGAGGGAGCCGGTGGAGTTCATGTACCACTGCAGCACCAAGTGGGCCACGTTCCTGATGAGCCTCAAGGGCATGCTGGAGACCGGCACGGGTGAGCCCGCGCCGCGCGACGTCAGGATCAGCAACTGGCACTGACCCGCCGCGACGGCTCCCGAGGGGCCGGTGGCAACGGCTGAGGCCTGAGTACTGAGGAGTGCGAAACGGCGAGCGCCGAGGGGCGTCCCCTCGGCCCTCGCCGCATCTCACTCGAACCGGCTCCGGAGCCATCCGACGGGCGGCTCGGCGCGGATCCCGGCCGCCGCGAAGGACACGTGCTTGCCCCGCCCGGAGAGCACGACCCTCCTGCCCGTGAGCGTGGCGCGGGTCGTGGGCCAGCCCGACCACGCGTCCACCGCGAAGTCCGTCACGCCGGTGCAGACCAGCACGAACTCGACCGCGTTGTGGCCGCGCTCCCGCCACAGCTCCGCGGCGCCCGCAGGGACGGCGAAGGCGGAGAACCTCAAGGTGACGGACGCTTCGCGTTCGTCGACGAGGACGGAGTCCAGGTCGTAGTCGCTCAGCGGGGGCGGCGGTGCGCCCAGCACCTCGCGGACCGTCCCGGGGTTCGCCACCTCCGCGGACCAGTCACGGTCACCCTGCCGGTCGCGGTCACTCATAGAACATCTTCGCGGTCGTGGGCGGCAGCGCGCTGCCGTACAGGCGCCGGTCGAGCGGGCTCACGAACCACCGCTCGGCCGCGTACGGTTCGGCGTCGCTGGAGCAGTAGGCGTTGAGGTGCCCCACCTTGAGCGCGGCGTGCGCCGTGAAGTCCAGCGAGAACCCGCGACCGCTCACCCCGACCGCGATCCGCCGCTCCCACTCCCGCAGGAACGGGCTCAACCCGACGTCGACCACGGTGCCGTCGGGAACGCCCCGCATCCGCAGGTCCTCCTCGACGCCCATGAACTCGACCTGCGCCTCGAACCGGTCGCACCCCGCGTCCGTCCAGGCGTGCGGGGCGAGATCGGGAAAGCGGGGGAACTCGACCCGCAGGGTGACGCCGGCCCCGCGCGGGTTCAGCTGCACCGACCGGAGGACCAGCCCCTCCAGGGGCGGCAGTTCGGTGTACAGCGCGGTCAACTGCCCGGAGTGCGACAGGAGCTCCGGCCACGCACCGCCCGCCATGCGCCCGCCCTTCCCTTCCGGATGCCACACACACCGTCCCGACCTGGGATGGTACTGCGCTTCGCCGCTCGTCCCGGCCGCGGTTCCCGCGATTCCGCACGGAAGCGTCAGGCGCATCAGGCGCGTCAGGCGCGTCAGGCGCGGAACGTGCGGCGGTGGGTGTCAATTGACGGCGATCGTGAAGTACCTGACGGTGAGCACGCTCGGCTCGTGCGTCACGTTGTCGAGCACGCTCTTCGGATGGGTCAAGCGGTCCACGGGAGTCCGAAGGATTGGCCGGACCCTGCCGGATGCGACCTGTCGCTCCCGCGCACGCACCACGGCCCGACGGGTGTTACTGGCTGGTAATTTGGCTGATCACCACCTCCTCTGAGTGCTCATCAGATCGCTACGCTCCGGCAGTCGAGCAGTTCGAGCACAGATGGAGCACGTGATGGAACGACCCACCCCCAGCCGTGGACGCCGGACGGCGAGTGCCGTCCTCGCGGCGGCGCTCACCGTCGGCGGGGCCGCCGTCGCACAGCCCGCCGTGGCACGACCCGCGGTCGCCCGGGCGCCGTCCTCGGCCGCAGCGGGTACGGGATCGTTCTGCCTGGCCGACGTCCCGATGCGCGACGGCGTCGTCCTCAAGGCCGACGTGTTCACACCCGCTCCCGGCGCGCCGGGAGCCGGTCCGCAGGGGCGCCACCCGCTGCTGGTGCAGCCGGCCAGCTGGGGGCAGAACGACCTGGAGTACGTCGCCCAGGGCCGTGCGCTCGCCGCCGACGGGTACGTCGTCGTCACCTACACGGTGCGGGGCTTCTGGGGCTCCGGCGGGGAGGTCGACGTCGCCGGGCCCAAGGACGTCGCGGACATCTCCGCGGTGATCGACTGGGCGCTCGCACACACCCCGGCCGACCCGGACCGGATCGGCATGGTGGGGCTCTCGCTGGGCGGCGGCCTGACCCTGCTCGGCGCCGCCTCCGACCCGCGGATCAAGGCCGTCGCCTCGCTCAGCGGCTGGGCCGACCTCACCGACTCGCTCTACAGCGGGCAGACCCGGCACCTGCAGGCCGCGGCCGTGCTCGCCGGCATCCAGGCCCCGACCGGCCGCAAGAGCCCCGAGTTCGCCAAGGTCCTGGACGACCTCTTCGCCGACCGCGACCTCCCCGGGGTCATCCGCTGGGCGGACACCCGCTCCCCGGCGCGCTACCTGGACCGGATCAACGCGAACGGGACCGCCGTCCTGATGGCCAACGCCTGGGGCGACAGCTTCTTCAACCCCAGCCAGGTCACCGACTTCTACCAGCGGCTGACCGTCCCCAAGAGCCTCGAACTGCGCCCGGGCGACCACGCCAGCCAGGAGTTCACCGGACTGCTCGGCCTGGACAACGCCACCTGGAACAGCGCGCGCGCGTGGCTCGACCGGTACGTCAAGGGAGCCCCGGCCCCGGACACCACCCCGGACACCACCCCGGGCACGGCTCCGGGCAGCCGAACGCAACCGGTCCACCTCGAAGTGCGCCCCTCCGGCACACCCGAGGACCACGCCGACTGGCAGTCCGTCAGCTCCCGCACCGAACACCTCACGGTCGGCGCCGACACCCTCGGGGCCGACACCGCCGGGGACCAGGTGTCGGCGGACTGGCGGACCACCGTGCTCGGCAACACCCCCTCCGGCGCGAGCGGCGGGGTCGCCCTGCTGTCCGGGATGGTCGACCAGGCGGTGCACCAGCCGCCGACCGTGGTCGTCCCGCTGCTGGCCCGCCCGGCCGCCGTGGTCCGGCAGTCCCGGCCGTACCCGCAGGGCCTGTCGCTGCGCGGCGTCGCCCGGGTGCACACCACGGTCACCGCGACGGCCCCGCAGGGCACGGTCGTCGCCTACCTCTACGACGTGGACGCGCTCGGCGCCGGCCGGCTGATCTCGCACGCGCCGCAGAGCTGGTCCGACCGCACGCCCGGGCAGCCGTTCACGATGGACGTCCCGCTCTTCGCCACCGCCTACGACCTGCCGGCCGGCCACCGACTGGCGCTGGTGCTGGGCACCCGGGACGCCCTGTACGGCGGGGAGACCCCCCTCGGCTCCCGGGTGACCTTCGGCTCCACCACGGCCGACCCGGCCACGCTGACGCTGCCGGTGCGCTGATCCTTCCCCCGGCCCGTTCGTACCCACCCCGACGACCGCGGGACGGCGACCCCCGGAACGCGGTGGAGCCCGGAGCCGCCGTGGTGGCGGCTCCGGGCGGGAGGTACGGCTGTCAGAGGTTCAGAGGTACGGCCGTCAGGCGCTCGGCGGGGTGACGTAGCCCGCGACGTGCAGGTCGTCGGCGCCGCCGCGGGCGGTCCGGGGATTGAGGTGGGTGCGGAGGGTGACCTTGTCGCTGTAGTTGCCCTCGACGGTGTCGAGGGTGCCGTCGCCGTGCACGGCGACCACGACGCCGACGTGGCCACCCGGGGTCTCCTTGGCCGGCTCCCCGTAGACCACCAGGTCACCGGGCTGCGGGTGGGCCGAGCCGACGGGGTGCCACAGGCCGTGCTGCTTGCCCCAGTAGCCGACACCGCGGCCGGTCAGGTCGCTCGGCACCTCCTTGACTCCCGCCTCGCGCCAGGTCCACTCGACGAACGCCGCGCACCACCCGGTCTTGCAGGTGTGGCTCTTGTTCGGGAAGTACTTGTTGCACTCCGCAGTGCCCTCCCGCACCCCGATCTCACCCCGGGCGACCGAGACGATCCGGTCGCGGAGGGCGGCGGCGGTCCGCGTGGCGGGGGCGTCGGCGACGGTCCGTTCGCTGCGCTGGCCGGCGGACGGGAGGGTCGCCGCGCCGGCCGCGCCGGCGCCGAGGACGCCGGTGACGACGAGGGCGGCGGTGAGCGCGGCGGCGGTGCGGGCGGCCGCGTGGGACCAGGAGGTGCGGGCAGTGCGGGACTCGGGGGCGACGGGCAGGGCGCGGCGGTGGCTCGGGTTCACGGGAGCTCACTCCTTCGGATGATGCGCCGATCCGGGCATGACGAGGAAACCCCGGACGGGGCTGGGAACTTGGCGACTGTCGGCGAGTGCCGACGGCAATCACGATCTCATCGGTCCGGGCCCGTCGGTAGCCTGGGCCCGTCCCAGTTGTCCCATTGCCCGACGGGCTGTCCCACACGCCCGTGACCTGCGGAAACGCAGGGATTGTGGGACAGCCCGGGCTGCCGAGGAGGAGGCAGATGACCGGCCCCAGGCCCACGCGCGGGCGAGCCATCCCGGTGCCGCACCCGCCGGACGTCCAGGACTGGACGCAGCTGATGACCACCCTGACGACGGAACTGGACCTCCAGGGCCGCGCCCTGCAGAACCGGTCCGCCAAGGCCGGTACTCCGATCGGGAAGAGCACCTGGCACCGCGTGCTGTCCGGCCACACCCTGCCCTCGGCGTCCGTCCTCGATCTGATGGTCGGCAGCGGCAGGTTCACGCCGGAGCAGCGCCGCGAACTGGTGGTGGCCTGGGAGAGGGCCGCCGACTGCCTGGACCGGATCGACACCGCCCGGCGCTCCGGCACGACGGCGCCTCGCGGGCCGGAAGGAGGAGGGGAGGACCGGCCCTGCGGGCCGCCGGAGGACGAACCGGATCCGGCCCCTGCGGAGCTGCCGGCGCCGACCCCGGGGCGCGCCCGGCGCTCGGCCGGCCGGATCACGGGGCTGGCCTCGATCGCGGTGGCCTGTGCCGCCCTCACCGTCTACCTGGCCGGCAACGGCATCGACCCCACCACCGCGAAGGACTCCGCCGACGCCGCCAGTACGAGGACCGCGGCGAGCCCGCCCGCCGTGCGGGGCGCAGCCGGCGGATCAACCCCAGTCGGTGCGAGGGCCTCCGCGAGCGCGACGGCGTCCGCGAGCGCCCCGCCCTTGCCGAGCACACCGGCCATAGCGGGCACGCCCGTTGCGGCCGGCCCGCCGACCGACCCGACCTCGCAGCCGCCGCTGAGCCAACCCGCGCCGCCGACCGAGCGCCCCGGCGTCGAGAAGGGCTCGCTGGGCGAGGACAGCCGCTGCAGCGCCCCGTTCCCGGGGCCCGGGGTCGTCACCTGGCGGGTCTGCGTTCGGGTGGAGGCCGACCGCGTCTCCATCGCCCTCAAGGTGACGAACCGGGCGAGCCTGCCCACCAGGGCCAAGGTGCGGCTGGAGTTCGCCCGCGCCGGGAAGATCTACCCCTGCCCCGGAGTGCCCGGCGCCCATGTCATCGACCTCGACGCCGGGACGACCGTGATCACCCCGCCGGCCGACTGCGCCACCGTGCGCGAGCCCGTCCCCCTCGCCTACCAGGGCCTCGGCCGGGTGGTCGCGGCCGACGCCACAGACGCCGCCTACAACGTCTCCCCCACCGCGAACGTGTACCCCGACCGGCCCACCACCTGGCGGCCCGACCTCATCGATTAGCGGGACGGCTGCGGACGGGCCGCCTCGGCGGCAGGTGCCAGGTCTCCGGTGTCAGGTCTCCGGTGTCGGGCCGGTGAGCGTCCGCGGAGGCTCGTTGTCAGTGGCCGAGCGGAGACTGGCGTCGTGAAGACGTTCTCCTCCTCCGCCCCTGAAGCCGACGACACCGCCGACGCTGAGGCTGAGGCTGAGGCTGAGGCTGAGGCTGAGGCCGACGACGCCGGCTCACACGAACCGCTGACCTGGGTCGAGTCGATGGGCGGCCCGCTGATAGCCGTTCCGGTGTCCGCACTGGCCCGGTGGCACGGTTGCACGGAGTCGGGCATGGTCATCGGCGACGGGGACGACGACTACGACCGTGCCTGCGAGGTGGCGGGTCCGGCCGGACTGCCCCCGCCTGCGCGCAGGTCGGGGCGCCGGGCCGGGTGGCCGGGTGGCCGCCCGCCGACCTGGTCAACGCCGGTGCCAGACCGCCCAGTTCTGTCCGGCGTCGGCGCGCTCGACGTACCAGTCGGCCGGGTGGCCGGGCCAGTACTCCTCGGGCTGCTGCCCCGGCGCCGGCAGCGGGGTGACCACGACGGTCGCCTCCGCCGGGACGGGCTGCCACCGCGGGTCGAGGTACCAGACCCGGCCGCGGTAGACCTCGAAGGCCTGGGTGGCGCGCAGCGACCAGTCGAGGTCCCAGGCGAACACCACGTTGTCGTCCGGCTTCAGTCCGGCGGCGCGGGTGAACCCGGTGGCCTGGGCCTTGCGCCACTTCGCGTGCGGCTGGGTGACCTGGGCGGTGATCGTCGAGGTGGCGAAGGCGGCGAACAGGGCGAGCGAGAGGCCGATCGCCCAGAGCACCGGGCGGCCCCCTGTGGCCCGCATCAGCACGACCGCGCCGAGGATGACGAGGGCGGCGGCGCTGGACCGGAACAGGGCGAGCCGGCCCCAGTCGGTGGACAGGAACGAGACGTCCGGCATGCCCCAGAGCACGAAGACCTGGGTCCGCAGCTTGCTGCCGGCCGACAGGACCACCAACTCGGCGAGGACCAGCGTGAGCCCGGCCGTCGCCGCCGCCGTCCGGCCGAGGGCGCGGCGGCCGAACCTGACGAGGACCGCGGAGCCGGTGACGAAGGCCGCCGGGACGAGGTAGGAGGTGTAGCGGGCGTAGACCCAGTTGTCGATGCGGCCGTCGTCCGGCAGAGCGGCCGCCGCCGCCAGCGCCGTCCCGACCAGCAGCGCCACCAGCACGCCGCCGGTGATCCGCAG
Organism: Kitasatospora sp. NPDC038210; assembly: GCF_055600605.1. Taxonomy (NCBI): domain Bacteria; kingdom Bacillati; phylum Actinomycetota; class Actinomycetes; order Kitasatosporales; family Streptomycetaceae; genus Kitasatospora; species Kitasatospora sp. NPDC038210. Next base: position 55,779 of record NZ_JBVJYK010000016.1, read on the forward strand.
CGCCCGCGGGAAGCGACGGCTGAACACCGCGAACAGGCAGACGGTGACGGCCAGTCCGCCGATGCCCCAGGTGGAGACGATGAAGCACCAGATCTGGCCCGCGGTCCGGGTGAGGGTCCGCTGGGCGGCCTCCGGGTCGGTGAGGCCCCGCCAGAGGAACCCGCCGACGTCGCTGTTCTGGACGGTGAACTGGGCGTGCAGCCAGGCGGCCAGCAGTTCGGCGCCCAGTACACCGAGGCCGAGCGCCCCGAGGCCGGCCGCGGTCGCGCGCCACGGGGCCCAGCGCAGCAGGAGGACCCCGACGAACACCACGGCGGTCAGGGCGACCACCACGCCGCCGCGGTCGTGCGTGGCCATCGCGTAGCCGGCGGCCGCGCCCGCCCCGACGGCGTGCCAGGCGCGGCGCCGCAGCGGGCCGTCGGCGAGCCAGCCGTGCAGGCAGAGCAGCCAGGCGAGGATCAGCGCGGGCAGGACGGCGTCGGTCAGCACGAACTGCGAGTAGAAGACCACCGGCGGCAGCAGCGCGGTCACCGCGCCGAAGGCATAGGAGAGTTGCCGGCGCAGGCCGAGGCGGCGCAGGGCGACGTACGCGAGCGGGAAGACCAGTGAGCTGATCAGGGCGTTGATCCCCATGATCAGGTGGTACGCGGTCACCGGGTCGTCGGCCAGGCGCAGTGCGGGTGAGATCAGCAGCGGGTAGCCGCCGGGGATGACCACGCCGACCGGGATCTCGGTCGTCGACCGGCCGGCGAGGACGCGGGCCAGGACGAGGTAGGAGTCCTCGTCGGGGTGGACGGACGGGTAGCTCAGGTGCCGGGCGAGGACGAGCCGGAAGAGCAGCTCGGCGACGTACCCGGCGGTCAGGGCGGCGGGCCAGAACCACGGGCGCAGGCGCAGCTCCCCGAAGTGCCGTACTGCCCGGGCGGCGAGCCGGTCGGTGAGGCCGCCGGTGGGGCTGTCGACGGGACGGCCGACGGGTCGTCCGGCGCGGGTGGTCGGTGGTGATACGGCGGTGGCGGCCGGAGCGCCGCTCGGCTGTTCGGACGTGCTGGGTGCGCTGTGCTGCTGCATCGAACTCTGTTTCCTCCCCTGATGGTTCGGCTCCGCCGGGATGCCCGGGCACCCGGGCGTCCCGGCACCCGGGGCGTCGGAAGGCGTGCCGAACCGCGGCGCGGCCCGTGCCGGGACGCACCTTCGTGTCGTGTGACTATATATGCAGGTGATCTACATATGCAGCTGAGCCGAGTCAGCTGGGAAGGATCTGGTGAGATCGGACATGGTTCCCCCCGGGACACGGCTGCGGGCATGCCGCAGCCACCTCTGGCGATGACTGTGGAAGAGAAGCGCGCCCCGGCGGCCCCGGCCGTCCGGGCACCGTCGTCAGGGCGGCTGCACTGCGACGCGAACGGGGGAAACCGGCTGTCGGCCCCACCGCTCACTAACGAAGACGTGCGGCAGGCCGCGAGGTTGCAGGGGCGGCGCAAAAGATTTTCCCGACGCCCGGATCAGCGGCCGCCCCCTCGCGCGACGCCGCATCACGGACCGGGAAAGGCGGTTCCGCCGATCCCGGTGTGATCGGCATACTTCCGCGCATGGACATCGTGGAGAACGATCCCCGGCCGCACCACTACCAGTTCGCGCACCGGGTGCTCGCGGGCCTCGCCCGGGACCTCGGGCCGAAGATGCTGGCCCACGAACCCGACCACGGCTTCAGCGCCGGGTTCGCCTCCCTCTGGAACGACGTCGGCGGGCGGCTGCCCGACGGACAGCAGCTGCCCGGTGACGGCCTGAAGGCGGAGCTGATCACGCTGGGCCCGCACCGGCTGCTGGTGATCGTCATGCCGCGGCCCATCGCACCCGCGGAGGCGTACTACACCGCCGTGGTCCAGCCGGGCGGCGCGGACCACTGCCGCTACTTCACCCTCGAACACGCCATGAACCCGTTCACCGGGGAGCCCTACACCGTGCTCGGCGAGTGGGCGAACGGCAGCCACCTCAACCTCGGTTCGGGCCCGGCACCGGACCTGTCCGCATTCCTGAGCGCGGTGGTGACGCTGCTGACCGAAGCGGAGCCCGTCCACGCGGCCTCCCACCCGGCCGCGACCGGCCGCGGGCAGGACAAGCCCGAACGCCGCGGCCTGCGGCGGCTGTTCGGCCGCTGACCCGAGGCCGGACCGGTGTCGGCACCGGCGCCGGAGCCCGAGGCGACTCCGGTTCCGGCTCCGGTTCCGGTCCAGAACCCGGAACCGGTCCCCCCGGCCCGAAGGAGGCGGACCCCCGTGTTGGTCGGGTTCTCCGCGGTCTGGACCTGCCTGGCGCTCCTGCTCGCCGGCCCGTCCACGGGCTGGGCGCCCAGGCGGTGGGAACGATCGCCCTGGTCGGCGCGGCGCCCATGGTCTGCACCCCGTTCGCCGGCCGCCTGATGGACCGCTCCACCCGCGGGGCTGACGCCCCCGCACGGGCGGGGAGGGGCCGGGCGGCTTGACCGGTCGGCCCAACGGGTCAGGCGTGACGCAGGTCCAGCATGGCGAACACCTTGTCGTACCGGCGCTCCCCGACGGCGACGTAGTCCGGCAACCGCCCGTACTCGGTGAAGCCGAGGGAGAAGTAGAGGTGCAGCGCGTCGGCGTTGTCGCCGCGGGCGTCCAGGGTGAGCACCTCGATGCCCGCCGCCCGCGCGTCCGCGATCAGTGCCGCGGTGAGCGCCCGCCCGATGCCGCGGCCCTGGGCGGCGGCGCAGACCGCCAGCTTCTCCAGGTCCGCGTGCGGGCGGTGGGTCGGGCGCCGGTGGCGCAGCCAGTAGCCGAACCCGGCCAACTGCCCGTCCACGTAGGCCGCCCGCAGTGCTCCGTCGCCGGCCCGCGACCGCGTCAGCACCTGGTCGACCAGGCTCGCGACCTCCTGCGCCGACGGCGGCTCCAACCACCCCAGCGCGGCGCCCGCCGCCACCAGCTCCGCCAGGATCCGGTGCGCAGCGGCCGCGAACTCCCCGTCAGTGACCGCCCGTTCGGCCACCGCCGCGGAGTCGAGGAGGACCAGTTCTCCTGGGGTCGGTGCAGCGGTCGCGTTCCGGGTCATGCCCGGCAGCCTATCCTTCGCGGCAACTCGCCGAGCTCCGCGGACGTTCGCGCACGTTCGCGCACGTTCGCGGACGACGGCGGCGGCGCGCCGTCGCCCGACCCGGTGCCCACTCCGCACCACGGTGCCGCTCGGCGCGCCCGGCCGGCGCGGTGGCAGACTCGGTCCATGACCTTCTCGCTGCCCGAGCCCGACAAGCAACTGTCCGACCCGACCACACTGTTGCTGGACTACCTGGACTACTACCGGTCCGTGATCAGCGCCAAGGTCGAGGGCATGTCCGACCCGGAGCTGCGGACCAGCCGGCTCCCCTCCGGGTGGACCCTGCTCGAACTGCTGAAGCACCTCGTCCACATGGAGCAGCGCTGGCTGCGCTGGGGTTTCCGGGGCGAGCAGGTCGAGGCGCCCTGGGGGGACCGGGGCCCGGCGGGCCGCTGGCACGTCCGGCCCGAGGAGACGGCCGCCGACCTGCTCGCCGGGCTGCGCACGGGTGGCGAGCACACCCGGGCCATCGTGTCGGGTACGCCGCTGTCGGCCGTCGCCGCGGCCGGCGGCCGTTTCCCGGACGACGGCACCCCCCGGCCCACCTTGGGCTGGATCCTCTTCCACGTCCTCCAGGAGTACGCCCGTCACGCGGGACACCTGGACATCGTCCGTGAGCTCACCGACGGCGCCACCGGCTGAGGCGCCGGCGTCCGACGGGTGAGCCGGGGCGCGGCGAGGCCCCGGGGGCCGGTCATATGATCAGTCAGTTCTCCATACTGTCCTACGTGTCCCTCCGCACGCCGCGCCTCACCCCCGGAGCCACCTCTCGATGAGCACCACCTGCCCGACGTGCGCGGCCGCGGACGAAACCGCCGCCGTACGGAACGCCCTGCTGGACGCCGACCGGCCCCTCGACCCGCCGACCCGGGAGCTGCTGTCGATGCCGCCCGAGCCCGGGGGCACGACCGGGGCCGCGATCACCCTATTCGTCCTGGCCGGCCTCTTCGGCCTGTTGGGCCTGCGCACCCTGCTCTCCGGTGACGACGGCGCCGGCTCCGACGCCGCGTACCGGGTCGGCTACCACTACGGCGCCCTGCTCGTTGCGGCGGTCCTGCTGGGCATCGGACTCGCCGTCCACTTCGATCACCGAAGCCGCCGCACGTCCACGGCGGACCGGTGGCCGCAGAGCTACGAGCAGTGGCAACAGCTCCACCAGGTGTGGCGGGCAGCCTGGTTGTGCCGCCGCTGCCGCGTCGCGTTCCTCCCCGCCACGGCGCAGCGCCCGGGCTCCACCGCCCCGTCCGCCGTACCGGTGACCCAGTTCCCGCAGTGGACGGCGGCCCTCGCCCGACAGGGCGGTCCGGAGCAGCTCGACGCGCCGTCGTCCGGCCGATAGTGTCCGGCGTCCTGGAGCCACCGGCGGTCACGGGTGCGGCCGACGCGACATCCTCGAAGGGGTGGCACGCGACCCGGCCGCTCCGGATCGCGTCCTGCACCGCCTGATGCGGACGCCGTGGGGAGCGTTGGAGATCGCCGGCCGGCCTGAGCAGCTGACCGTACGACTCGCCACCGCCCTCCTGGAGACGGGGGCAACGAGGTGGCGGTCGCGCTCCCTCCGCCCGCATGCCCGTGGCATGGACGGAGGCCCTGCTGACCGCCGAGGGCATCGAGCAGCCGGCCCCGGGCGCCGCCCGAGGCCGGTGCCAACGCGGCGCCGCACTAGTGCTGGAAGAGTACTTCCGGATTGTCCGGCGAGGGTCCGTCCAGCAGCGGACCGTGGATCCCCTTCAGCGTCTGGTCGAAGAACGCCGTCACGTACTCGCGCGTGATCACCACCCCGCGTTCCGGGGAGAGGGGCGCCGTCGGGAACCCGGCCTCCTCCAGGAGCAGGTCCAGGTCGCTGAAGCTGAAGTGGTCGGCGCCGGCGACCGCCAGCCACTTCTTGTAGCCGCCGAGGGCAGCCCAGGCGTGCCCCCAGTTGTCGCCGTCGGCCGAGAGGTTGTCGGCCGCGCCCAGCATGAGGAACGGCCGGTTGATCTGGCCGGGCGTCGGGACCGGGTGGAAGGAGCCGTCCATGTTCACTCCGGCCCGTACGCGCGGGTCGGCGATCATCGTGGCGGCGGCCGCCGCTCCGCCGATGGAGTGTCCGGCCATGCCGATCTCGTGCTTGTCGATGAGGTGCGCCAGGCGCCACGCGCTATTGCCGTGCGTCAACCGGTCGATCACGAAGGACACGTCCAGCGCACGGCCGGCGGCGACGGAGTCGAAGTCGAGCCCCGCCGGGCCATCGCAGATCGCGCACGGCGACGTCTGGCCGTTCGCCAGCGTCTCGCCGCTGTCCTCGTAGGTGTGGCCGACGAGCGCGACGACGTAGCCGTGACTGGCCAGGTCGGTCGCGAGCGAGGTGAGCGTCATGCGCGGGTTCTCGTACGCGGCTGAGAGGACCACCAGCGGATGCTTGCCGCTCTGCGGCCGCGCGCCGTCGAAGGCGTGCGTGGTGACGCCGGAAAGGTTCTGCGGGGTGACGCCGGAGCTCGCCGGCAGCTTCCGGCGCTGGAGGACTCCGGTTGCCTCGCCGAGGGTCATGTACGGGGCCGGGGTCCCGGTCCCGGGGACGGCCGGGTAGACCATCGTGACGGTCAGTTGACGGGGGCCGGATGACGGCACCCACGGGTCGGGACGGCTCGCGTCGGTGAGGTGGATGACGTCCTCGCCCGCGGCGTAGGGCCCCGTCGGCGCGGGGAGCGCGCCCTGGAATGACCGCGTGGGCGCGGTGGCCGTGGCCGTGGCCGTGGCCGTGGCCGCTGCGGTGTCGAACGCGTGCGTGGCCACCGGTGTGGCCGACGGTGTGGTCGTGGCGGCGAACCCGGCGCCGGTTCCGGTGACGATGGCGGCGAGCGCCAGCGCCGCGACGGCGCTGATACGGCGATTGCGTTTCATGGGGGAGACGCTAGGTTCCGCAGCTCCGCATCGAATCAGCCCGCGGGTGCAAACATTCCGGCGTCGTCCGTCACCCCCGCGAGGTACCGAAGTAATCCGCCGGGAGTATGTCGTGCGGCGCGAGGTTCCCTTCGTCGGCATCGTCGAGCGCCGCCTTCGTCCTGGCCCACGACGAACACGACGCCAAGCCCTACCGCCGGACCTCCGACGGCAGCCCACTCGAAACCGCATGGACCCCCGAAGGATCAACGCGGCGCTGCACCAGTCCGCGGTGCAGCCCCAGTAGGCGACCTCGGCCGGTTCGCCGTCCCGGTACAGCACCGTGCACCGGCCGATCGCGCGGCCGACGGGGGCGAGCAGCTGCGATGTCGAAGCGTCCCACTGCTCCCGCGTGGGCCGGCCGTCGGGAGCCCAGCCCGGTCACCGCCCACCCGTTTCCGCCCACGTCAGAACCCTCCCCTTCGCCGACCTCTCGGACTCGCCGCAGGCCGACAACCGCCACTGACAGGACCGGCCGTCCAGGCCGTCCGGGGTCCAGGCCTCGGGCGTTCGGGCCGGCTGCGCCACCGCGGGGTCCGCAGTGCCGTCACGGCCGCCCCCACCGTCACGGCCGCCCCCGTACGCGGCGGAAAGCGGGCGGTATGCGACCATACCCGCCATGTCCAGCACATTTCCGCCCGGCCGGGGCGCCGACGCCCCGGCCGACCCGCGCCGACGCCTCCTGCTCGAACTCGGCGCAGGACTGTTGAGCGGCGGCCTGCCCGTCCACGACGTGGAGGAGGAGCTGCGCGGTCTCGGACGGGCGCTGGGCGCGCCCGACGTTCGGGTGGCCGCCCTGACCACCGGGCTGTTCGTCTCGCTGAGCGCGGACGACGCGACCGCGTTCGAACCCGTCGGCCCCGCACTGCGGTTCGAGCAGACGGCCGACCTCCTCGACGTGGTGCACCGGCTGCGCGCGGGCGACCTGGACGGACACCGGGCGCTGCGCGACCTGGACGCGATCCGCCGGGCGCCGGCCCGCTGGCCCGGCTGGGTCGCGGACCTGGGGATGCTGCCGGTCGGCGTGGGGCTGTGCCTCTACCTGCAACCCGTGGCGGCGAACGTCGTCGCCGCCGGGATCGGCTCCCTGATCGTGGTGGGCCTGACCATGGCGGCCCGCCGGATGCCGCTGCTCCGGCCGCTGCTGCCGGTCACCGCCGGCTTCCTCGTCTCCGTCCTCGTCCTGGGTGCGGCCCGCGCCTCGCTGCTGGACGGGCCGCTGCGCACGATCGTCGCGACGCTGGCGATCCTGCTGCCGGGCAGCCTCCTGGTGACCGGACTGTCGGAGATCGCCGCGGGTGCGGCCAGCGCCGGCACCGCCCGGCTGGCGTCCGGCTCCGTGCAGCTGGCGCTCTTCCTCGCCGGCGTGGTGGCCGCCGGCACCGTCACCGGCGTTCCGGCCTCCGCCCTGGCCAACACCCAGGTGGCCACACCGAGTTGGTGGCTGATCTGCCTGGGGCTGGCACTCACCGTGGCCGGGGTCGTGATCAACGTGCACACCCCGCCGCCGGCCATCCCGTGGATCGTCGCGGTGATCGCGGTGACGGCCGCCGTCCAGGTCACCGTGACCTCCGCCAACGGCGCGGCGATCGGCGGTCTGGCCGGCGCGGTCACCGCCGCGGCGGCAGCCACCGTCGCGCACTGGCTGCGGCGCGGCTCGTCCTGGCAGGTGCTCTACCTGCCCGCGTTCTGGGTCGTGGTGCCGGGTTCCTTCGGCCTGCTCAACACCGCACAGATCGAGGTCGCCAACGGGGCGCACGCCCTGCTCACCGCCGTGTCGGCCGTCTTCGGGGTCTCCATCGGCACCCTCATCGGCTCGGTGATCAGCCGCATCCCCCGGCCCACCCTGCTGCAGCCCCGGACCTGACGCCCGGGCGGCCGCGCAGCGCTCCGCGACATCCGGCTCGAACGCGAAGCAGCGAAGCGCCCCGAACTCGATGGTCCGGCCGATCCGTTGAAGCCGCCGCCCCTCCTCCGGGCTCACCAGCCGGACGAACACTCGTGGACGACGCCCGCCCCACGAACACCTCCAAGATCAGAACCTGGGAACGGCCTGATCCCGGACGCACGCCCGGTCGACCCGCCAGTGCGGTCAGGCGTTGCCGGAAGCTCCGGCCCAGGGACGCTCACCGACCTCGCAGTGGTAGCAAAGTGCCACAGCACCGTCGTGGTTGTACCACTCGTGGGCTCCGCAATCCTTACTGCCCTTGCCGCCGAGCCCTCGCTCGACGAGGTACCAGGGCAGGTACCTGCGCAGACGGGTACGCCATCGATACCGACCGGTCCGAGTCACCCCGACAGGCTAATGCGATCCGGCCCACCCTGGAGATCAAATACCGAGCCGAGGATCTGGGCCGAGCCACTGGCTGGCGGACACGAGGATTCGTCGATGCGGACCGCCCATCGCTGCGCACTGCGCGGGCCGCCGAACGGCGAGGACCATCGCGGGAGTGTCAGCCCCCGGGGGCAGGATGCCACCCGGCATCGTTCGCGCGTCGGAGGGGAAAGGCCATGGCGGCCACAGCGTTGGAGAGGCTGAGGAAGCTGCTCGGTGAGCCCGAGCGGTGGGGGCGGGCGCGGCCCGAGCTGTGGTCGGTGTCGGAGGCGTGCCTGGGGCTGGCCCTGCCGACCGACTTCAAGGCCTTTCTGGATCTCCACGGGCCCGGCTCCGTGGACGGGTACGGGCAGGTGGACCGGCCGCTGGACGGCAGTCGGGAGGAGGCGGAGCGCCTCTGGTGCCAGGGGTGGGGGCGGCGGCCGAGCGGGATCCCGAGCTGTTCCCGTGGCCGTTCCACCCGGAGGAGGGCGGTCTGATCGCGTGGGGGTGCGACGAGGACGCCGACTGTTACTTCTTCCTGGCCTCGGAAGCGGATCCGGACGACTGGCGCATCATCGTCTGGGGCGAAGCTGGCGAATGGTTCGAAACCGCCGGCCCGTTCACCGAGTTCCTGCTGCGGTGCTTCGAGCGGGTCGACCGCCCGCCGTTCATCGCTCCGAACTGGCCGGGGAAGAACGCCCGTTATCAGCAGGAACAGCCGACCGCGGCGAGCACGCAGCCCACCGAGGCGTCACAGGCGCGCTGACAGAGCGCGGCGACCGACGCGGCATTCGACCCTGGCGGCTTCGACATCACGGGGCCGATGACAGGTGCCCACCGGACTGCCCGGCAGTCCGTTTTCCCGGACCGCCGATCGGGGCGCCCCCGGCAGTTCTGCGCGGCCGGCCGACGTCGGCAGTCCGCCGGGAGAAGGCGTGACACCGGTCCCCGCGAACGGGCACCGGGCGGGAGTCGGACCCCCGTCGGGTCACTGCCGTCGGCCACCGGGACAATGATCTTGGTTGTCGGCGGTGCTGAACGAGGGGCAGGCGGGTTTGCGGATCAACGTTCTGGGGCCGCTTCAGGTCGTGCGGGGTACGGACGGGGAGGTTTTCGAGGTCGGCGGGGCCCGGCTCCGGTCGCTGCTGGTCCGGCTGGCGCTCGACCCCGGGCGCGTGGTCACCCGTGAGCGCCTGGTGGACGACCTCTGGGGGGACACCCCGCCGGAGGAGCCGACCGGTGCCCTGCAGTCCCTGGTCTCCCGGCTCCGGCGGGTGCTGGGTGCCGACCGGGCCGTGATCGGTTCGCACCCCGCCGGGTACCTGCTCGACCTGCCCCGCGGGAGCGTGGACGCCTGGGACTTCGAGCAGAAGGCGGCGGCGGGACGGGCGGCACTGACGGCGGGCGGGTTCGCCGAGGCGGTCGCGTCGCTGGACGGGGCGCTGGAACTCTGGCGCGGGGCGCCGTTCGCGGACGCCGAAGGCGTCGGGTTCGCCGCGGCGCCGGCGGCCCGGCTGGCCGAGCTGCGGCTGTCGGCGGTCGAGGACCGGGCCGACGCCCTGCTCGCGCTCGGCGGGACCGACGCGCCCGCGCGCCTGGTCGCCGAGCTCACCGGACTGTGCGTCGCCCACCCGCTGCGCGAACGGACCGCCGTCAGGCTGATGCGCGCGCTCCACGCGACCGGGCGGCAGGCGGCGGCGCTGGAGGTGTTCGAGCGGACGCGGCGGTCGTTGGCGGAGGAGCTGGGTGCCGACCCGTCCGCCGAACTGAAGAACGCCCACCTGCGTGTGCTGTCCGGCGCGCAGCCGCTCGCCCCGGGGCCGGCCGGGGCGTCGGGCGCGAGCGTGGCCGGGCGCACTGCGCTGCCCGGGTGGATCACCGCCCTGGTCGGCCGCGACGAGGCACTGACGGCGGTGGCGGAACGGCTGCGCCGGTCGCGCCTGGTCACGCTGACGGGGCCTGGAGGCGTGGGCAAGACCCGGCTGGCCGTCGCCGCCGCAACGGCCGCACAGGCTGCACACGCCGGCGCCGTACCGGCAGCACACGCCGCACGCCGCGCACCGGACGTACCGGACGTACGGGTCGCCGAACTCGCGGCCGCGGCCGGGCCGGACGGGCCGGCCCAGGCCGTGCTGACGGCGGTCTGCCACCCGGCGGACGCCGGGGTGCTGTCCGGCGGCCTGCCCACCGGCGAGCCGGCCGGGGACCCCGTCGACCGGATCGTCCGGGCGCTGGAGGGCCGGGACGTCCTGCTCGTCCTGGACAACTGCGAGCACCTGATCGAGGAGGCCGCCCGGCTGACCCATCGCCTGTTGGCCGCCGCGCCCCGGCTCACCGTGCTGGCCACCAGCCGCGAACCGCTCGGCGTGACCGGCGAGGTGCTGTGGCCGGTGCCGCCGCTCGCCGTGCCCGAACCCGGCGCCACCGTGCAGGAGGCGCTCGCGTGCCCGGCCGTCGCCCTCTTCGCCGAACGGGCCGCCGCGGCCTGCCCCGGATTCGCCGTGGACCGGGACACCGTCGAGCCGGTCGTCCGGATCTGCCGGGAGCTGGACGGCCTCCCGCTGGCCCTCGAACTGGCGGCGGCCCGGCTGCGGGCGCTGAGCCCCGGGCAGATCGCCGCGCGGCTGCACGACCGGCTCCGGCTGCTGGACAGCGGCCCGCGCACCGCTCCGGACCGGCACCGCACGCTGCGCGCCGTCATCGACTGGAGCTGGGAGCTGCTCGACGAGGACGAGCGCGTCCTGCTGCGCCGGCTCTCGGTGTTCGCCGGCGGGGCGACCCTCCCGGACGCGCACCTGGTCTGCGCCGGGCACTGGCCGGGCGGGCCGGCGCCCGACCCGACGGCCGTGGAGGACCTGCTGGCGTCCCTGGTCGACAAGTCCCTGGCCACGGTCGTCGGCCTGGGCACCGGGCCGGTGCGCTACCGGCTGCTGGAGACGGTCCGCGCGTACACGGCCGAACGGCTCGTCGAGGCCGGCGAGGACGGCCGGACCGGCGACGCCCACCTGCGCTGCTTCATGGAACTCGCCGAGGACGCCGAACCCCGGCTGCGGACGGCCGGTCAGACCGGCCTGCTGGCCCGGCTCGACGCGGAACAGGGCAACCTGGACGCGGCGCTGCGCCGGGCGGTCGCCGTCGGCCCACCGGAGTTCGCGCTGCGGTTGACGGCCGCACGGGCCTGGCCGTGGCTGATGCGTGGCCAGGGCCGCGAGGCCGGCGAGTGGACGGCGGCCGTCCTCGCCGCCCACGGCTACGTCCCACCGCCCGGCCTGGAGCAGGTGCACGCCCGGTGCGTGATCCTGGCGCAGCTCACCGCGCCGCTCCGGGAGACCGGCGACGCCGTGATCCCGCCCGAGGCGATGGGCGCGGCCCTGGTCACGGCGCAGCAGTCCGACCACCCCGTCGCCCTGGCCGCCTCGCTGCTGCTCGCCGTGGCGAGCCCGCCGGACGCGCCGAGCCCGCCGGGCGCGGTGGGCGCGGTGGGCGCGGTGGGCGCGGTGGGCGCGGTGGGCGCGGTGGGCGCGACGGCGCAGCGGTACGGCGGGCATCCCGACCAGTGGGTCCGGGCGGCCGCCCGACTGGTGCTCGGCCGGGTCGAGTTGGGCGCGGGCCGGATCGGGCGCGCCGAGCGCTGCCTGCGGACCGCGGTGGACGACTTCCGGGCCCTGGGCGACCGTTGGGGGCTGGCCATGGCCCTGGTCACGCTGGCCGCGCTGCTGTCCGTCACCGGCGCGGCGGACGAGGCACTCGCGGCGCTCGCGGAGGCCGGTGAACGGGACGTCGAGATGGGCGGTCGCGGCGAGGCGCCGCTGCTCCTGCTGCTGTCGGGCCGGTTGCGGGCGCGCGGCGGCGAGGCGGCGGCGGCCCGGGCGGACCTGGAGCGCGCGCTGGCCGCCGCCGCCCGCGCCCGGGACCCGCACCTGCAGGCCGCCGCCCGCTACGCACTCGGTGAACTCGCCCGGCGGACCGGCGACTTGGACGCGGCGGCGGACGGCCTGCAGGAGACGCTGCGGCGGCTGGAGCAGCTGCCCGCGACCGGTCCCGGCGCCCCGGCGCGGCTGCACCTGCTCGCCCTGCTGCACACCGGTCTGGCCCGGACCCGCCGGCGGCGCGGCGCGCCGGACGCGGCCGCAGCGCTGCACCTGCGGGCCCTGGAGCTGGCCGCGGACAGCGGCGACCGGCCGGTGCGGGCGGACGTCTTGGAGGGGTACGCCGAGTACTGCCTCGCCGTCGGCGACCCGGCGCGCGGGGCCGCCGCGCTGGGCGCGGCGTACGGCCTGCGCGGGGCCCACGACGCGGGCGATCCGGAGCTGCGGGCCGTCCTGGACGGCTGCGCCGAGGCCCTCGGGGAGGCCGGGTTCCGGGCCGCCTGGGAGCGCGGCCTGGCGTTGCCGCGGCCGGAGTCGCTGGTCCTGGAGGCGGGCTGACGGACCCTCCGGACCACCACGGCCGTGCCGCGTCGCCCGCTCCGCCGGGTGCGCGGCCAGCCGGCGGAGCGGGTAAGCGGCCGGCCGGCGGGCGCGGGTGCCCGGTCAACCAGCGGGCGGGAACCCGGTCAGCCAGTGCGCCGGTGCCCGGTCAGCCGCCGAAGGGCTGCCGGTCGGGTGCACAGACCGTCCCGGGGGCGGGCAGGACACCTTCGACCAGGTAGCGGGTCTCGTGCCGGGCGGCGCAGTCGCTGGAGTTGGCCAGCACGGTGTGGCCGTAGCCGTCGACGGTCAGCAGTCGGGCGCGGGCGAGCGAGCGAGCCATCGCGCGGGAGCCTTCGTACGGCATGGCCGGGTCACTGGTGTTGGCGACGACCAGGACCGGCTGGGCGGTCGGGTGGTTCCAGGGGCCGTCGTACCGGTCGCGGTCCCGGGCGGGCCAGTCGGCGCAGCGCTCGTCGGCCCAGGCGAAGTACGGGCCGACCTCGCCGGAGCGGGCTCGGGCGAGCGCGGCCAGGGCGGCGTGGTCGGCCCGGGCCGGCGGGTCGGCGCTGTCCGAGCACGCCACCGCGAGCACCTGGTCCGGCGACTCGTGGACAACGGGCGGCAGTGGTGCGGTCGGCGTGGCGGGCGCTTCGGTGGCGGCCCACAGTGCGCCGAGCGTCGCGCCGAGCTGGGTCCAGCCGGTCCCGGGGATACCCGGGACGGGGGCGGCGGCGTAGAGGGAGAGGATCGTGGTCTCCAGGGTCGAGCCGACGGTGAAGGTCATCCCGCCGAGCGCGACCGGTCGGGTGCGCAGCCGCGCGAGCAGTTCGCCGTACCTGGCCCGGGTGGCGGCGGCCGTCCCCGCGGAGAAGGCGCAGACCCGGGGGCCGGCCTGGCCGCACTGGTCGAGGAACGCGTCGAGGACGCGGCCGGCGGCCAGGTCGCTGCCGTTGCGCAGCAGGGTGCCCGTGGTGGCGCCCTGCCCGCCGCGGCCGGTCGACCAGGCGACCGGGTCCGGTGCGCTGTCGAGGATCATGGCGCGGACCCGGCCGGGGAACAGGTTGGCGTAGGTGGCGCCGAGGTAGCTGCCGTACGAGGTGCCCAGGTAGGTGAGCTGCCGGTCGCCGACCGCCCGGCGCAGCCGCTCCATGTCCCGGGCGACGTTCGCGGTGGAGATGTGCGGCAGCAGGGCGGGGTTGCGGTCCGCGCACTGCCGGGCCAGCCGCCGGTAGGCGGCGCTCCAGGCCTGCTGCTGGTCCTCGCCCTCGGGGTAGCCGGCGGCGGTGCCCGCCAGCAGGGCCTGCTCGTCCTGCGAGTCGTCGAAGCACTGGACGGGAGTGCTGGCTCCGGTGCCGCGCGGGTCGAAGCTGACGATGTCGAAGCGCTTGCGCACCTCTTCGGGGAACCGGCCGAGCATCGCGGGCAGGGCCTTTGTGCCGGAAACGGCGGGGCCGCCGGGGTTGTAGAACAGCGAGCCGATCCGGTGCGCGTGGTCCTCCGCGGGGTGCCGGATGACAGCGAGGTCGATCCCGGCGCCGTGCGGGTCGTGGTGGTCGAGCGGGACGCGGGCGGTCGCGCACTCGAAGCCGTCCGCGCACTTCTCCCAGGTCAGGCGGGGCACCGGCCCGGTGTCCGGCGCTGCCAGGGCCGTCGCCGGGAACACCGCGGCCAGCAGTGCGGCCGCGGCGGCGCCCGCGCCGAGCCGCCACCCGGCTGCCGTACGCCGCGCCGCAGTGCGGGACGCCCGGTGCGGGCGCGGTCCTGCGGCGGGGCCGGGGGGAGGGGAGGTAGGAGTCATGCCGGTGCCCTTTCGTCAACGGGCCGGGCGGTCGAACGCGCTCCTCGGTCGCGGCGTACCGCCCGGCACGTCCGACCGTTCCGCACCTCGCGGGCAGACCGCTGGCAGAGCGCCGGCAGTGCGCTGGCAACGCCCCGGCACCCGTCGGCGGAGCTACGGGCGACGGCTACGCCCGGGGCGGGACGCCCGCCGGGTCCGCGGTCAGCGAGAACCGGACCTTGGGCCGGGCCCGCGCCCCCGCGCGGCCGTAGAAGCGGATCGCGTCGGCGTTCCAGTCGGGCGTTTGCCACTCGATGTGTGCCGCGCCGCGGACCGTTGCCGCGTCCTGCACGGCGTCGAGCAGGGCCTTCCCCCAGCCCTCTCCCCGGTGCGGTTCGGTGACGAACAGGCAGTCCAGGTGGACGTGGTCGGCCGCCCGCCAGGTGGAGAACTCCAGGGAGTAGGTGGCGTAGCCGATCAGTTCACCTCCCCGGTCGACGACCAGGCACCACGCTCTCGGACGTGCCGAGAACAGCACGGGCTCCAGGCGGACGGCGAGATCGGCGGGCACCGGCTCGGCTCGCTCGAAAGCGGCGTGGGCGGCGCACAGCCGGGCCACCGCCGGAAGGTCGGCCACGGTGGCGGGGCGGATCGCGCCGGCCGGCCGGGCGGGGTCCGTCAGCATGCGCAGGAGATGCCCGAGCGCGGGGCGGTCAGGTCGTCGACGGGGCGCTGCTCGGTGCCGGTGGCGGAGTCGTAGGCGAAGCCCTCGCGTGCCCAGTACTCGAAGCCGCCGAGCATCTCCTTGACCCGGTAGCCGAGGCGGGCGAACGCGAGCGCGGCGCGGGTCGCGCCGTTGCAGCCGGGGCCCCAGCAGTAGGTGACCACGGTCCGGGCCGGGTCGATCAGCTGCGGCGCCAGTTCGGCGATCCGCGCGGCGGGGATGTGGAGGGCGCCGGGGATGTGGCCCTGGTCCCAGGCGGCGTCGCTGCGGGTGTCGACCACCACGACGCCGGGCGCGCCGGACACCAGGTCCGCGTGGACGTCGGAGACGTCCGCCTCGAAGGCGAGCCGGGCGGCGAAGTGGGCGGCGGCCTCGGCGGGGGCGGCGGCGGGCACGCTCAGGACGGCGCCGGTGGTCGCGGCGCCGCCGATCTCGGCGGAAGCGGTGGCGGCGGACGCGATCTCCACGGAAGCGGCGACGGCGGGAGCGGTGGCGGACATGCGAGTACCTCGTGTTCCGGCTGGTCGGGACGGGGTCCGGTGCGCGCCGTACCCGGTTCCCCCGGTCGGCGACGGCTCCATCCTCCGGTCCCCGGGCTCGCCCCACGAGTGGCGTGAACGCCTGAGGTCGCCAAGATCCCGCCAGTCGGACGGAGTGCCCCACGGCCACCCGGAACGCCACCGGCCGGGGCCCCGGCACCGAGCCGGCATCGCGGGCCGCCCCTGCCCGATCGCGTGCGATCCCTAGCGGGCAACCGCATCAATCGGGTCACTCCAGAACAAAGGTAGGATAACTCAACTTCCGCGCTACGCGCGGAGACTTCCATAAATGTTCCATTTGCCCGATTCATCTCCCGCTTCACACGCACGGAGCCACCCTCATGGACAACACGTCCACCGCCGCCACCGCCGACGGCGCGATAGAGACGCGCGGTATCGAACCCGTCCCGGACCACGAGCGCCGGGGCAGAGTCCGCGAGCTCTTCCCGACCTGGGTCGCCGCGAACATCAGCGTGCTGCTGCTCACCATGGGCGCGGCCCTGGTGGTGCTCAACCAGCTGAACTTCTGGCAGGTCCTGATCGTCGCGGCGTGCGCCGCGCTCGTCTCGTTCGGCCTGGTCGGCGTGCTGTCGGTCTCCGGGAAGTGGGGCGGGGCGCCCGGCGCGACCCTCTCGCGGGCCACCTTCGGCGTGCGCGGCAACCTCTTCCCCGGCGCGATCCTCTGGATCGCCCGGTTCGGCTGGGAGACGATCAACGCCGTCACCGGCGCCTACGCCGTGCTGACCGTCCTCGACCTGATGTTCGGGGTGAAGAGCAACACCGCGCTGATCGTCATCACGCTCTTCCTCTTCGTCGCCTGCACCTTCCTGGTCTCCGGCATGGGCCGCAAGGCGCTGAACGTCTGCAACACCTGGTCGACGTACCTCTTCGGCGTCTTCAGCATCCTGGTGCTGGGCTACCTGGTCGCGACCATGGACTGGAGCGAGGTCTTCGCCAAGCCCGCCGGCACCACCGCGATGATGATCGCCGGCATCGGAACCATCGCCGCCGGCGGCATCAGCTGGGTCCCGACCGGCCCGGACTTCGCCCGCTACCTGCCGCACGCCGCCTCCGGCAAGAAGATCGTCGGCGTGACGGTCTCCGGCGCCGGCCTGGTCATGGTGCCGATGGTGCTGATGGGCGCCGTGATGGCGGTGGCCTCCCCCGGCCTGGCGCAGGCCGCCGACCCGGTCTCCTTCCTCGGTGACCTGCTGCCGACCTGGCTGGCCGTGCCCTACCTGCTGACCGCGATCGTGGGCATGCTGCTGATCAACAGCCTCTCCATGTACTCGGCCGGCTTCACCGCGCAGACCATGGGCGTCAAGCTCCCGCGCGCCCTGGCCGTCAGCATCAACGCCGTGATCTCGCTGGTCGGCGGCCTGCTGCTGATGCTGGTCGCCAAGAGCTTCCTGGGCTCCTTCATCACCTTCCTGATCCTGCTCGCCGTCTCCTTCTCGGCCTGGATCGGCGTCTACGCCGTCGACATGTTCCGGCGCCGGTCGCGCGCGGTGCGCTACGACGCCGACGCGCTGATGGACACCAGCAGGAACAGCCGCTACTGGTACGTCGGCGGCTTCTGCTGGCAGGCGATGGTGTCGTGGGTGCTCGCGCTGCTGATCGGCCTCGCCTTCACCAGCTGCGACTGGTTCGCCGGCCCGCTGTCCGACACCTTCGTCGGCAAGTACGGGCTCGCCTGGGCCGCGACCATCGTGGTCTCCGCCCTGATCATGGCCGTGCTGCCCACGCCCCGGGAGAACACCCCCGCCACCGCCGAGCAGCCCGCCGGCCTCCGGGCGGAGCAGCCCGAACGGGTCAGCGCCTGACCGCGCGTACGCGGGCGTCCGGCCTCCGGACCCCCGCGTACGCCCCGGACCGCCCGGGTGCCGACTCTGCTGAGTCGGCACCCGGGCGGTCCGGTTTTCGATGCCGCTGTCCGCGGCCGCCGCTCGGGCCCGTACGGGCCTTCACGGGCCTCCTCGGGCCTTCACCGGCCTTCACGGGGCCCTCTCGGGCCTCTTCGGGCTCTCCGGGCCCCGTGGGCCCGGCGGCCGTCAGGAGGCGCAGTCGCGGCAGATGGGCTGACCGTTCTTGTCCTCGCCGGCGAGCTGGTTGCGGTGGTGCACCAGGAAGCAGGTCATGCAGGTGAACTCGTCCTGCTGGATGGGCACGACCCGGACGGTGAGTTCCTCACCGGACAGGTCGGCACCCGGGAGCTCCAGGCCTTCGGCGCCCTCGGTGTCGACGTCGACGACGGAGCTCTGCTTGTCCTCGCGCTGACTCTTCAGCTCCTCGATGCTCTCGTCGCTGCTTCCGTCGCCGGTGTCTCGCGGGGCGTCGTAGTCGGTTGCCACTGGGGTGCCTTCTCCTCAACAGTCGTTTCCGGTGGGCAGGTCGTGCCACCCACCGGCCGACACGGTACCGCTCCGGCGCGGCGGACCGCCCACCTGTGACGCACCACCATGCCACCTGCCGGGCCATCCGGCGCGCGAACGCCGACACGCGACCACCCGCCACCCACGCGTCCCTTGCCTGTGGTAGGCGACCCGGAGGGCCCGTGCGAGCCGTCCACGCCCCCGTCCGGACGGCCGACGGAGAGCCCACCGGACCGGCTCGGGCCCAGGGGTGGAACAGCTGGGCGGCGGTGTCCGTCCGGCACCGGTCGACCGACGCCGGGACCCGGGACCCGCGCTCACGCGGGCGCGCCGGTCATCAGACCGGCCCGACGCGAGAGGATTCGGGTATGACGATCACACCCCGGCTGGTGGCCAAGTACGCGATCCCGGACCGGGACGGTGCCCACAGCTACCTCGACCCCACCGGCCCCGTTCCCCGGCTGGAGGTCCGCAGCCCGGAGTCGCTGCGCATCTACGAACTGCAGGAACAGGCCGAGCTGAGAGCCGAGTTCCCGGCCCCGACGCCCAACCGGTGGTCGCGGCAGTGGGTGGCTCCCGACCTCTCGTTCGCCGTCTTCGGCGCCGGGACGGAGTACGTCGCGGTCGCCCCGGACGGCACCGGGCTGTGGCAACAGCCGTACGGCACGTGGGAGGTGAACCGCTGGGGCTACCTCGACTTCTCCGGCTCGGCCGGCGGCGCCGACCGGGAACTCCGGATCTGGTTGCGGCTCCCCTCCGGGCTGTCCGACAGTACCCTGATCCTCACCCTGGACGCCGCGGGAACGGTGCTGGCGCGGAGTGTGCTCCCGTGCGGCGGCTACGAGCGGTTCGTCAGCCTGCTCTGGGACGAGAACGACGAGGTCAGCGGCGTCACCGTGTCCGGCGGGCAGGCGGGGGCCACGCACTTCGAGGCGCGGTGGGAGTCCGGTGGCATCGTCCTGGGCCGGCAGTTGCCACCGGGCCGGGGCGACCTGCTCCTGAACGAGCGCGAGTACCTGGGCGCGGACTCACGGAACGCCCGCTGCATGACCGTCGACCGCAGGCGACAGGACGTCAGCTGGCACAGCCTCCCCTCGTACCGGGTCACCGCCACGCTCGGCCTGAGCGACTTCCCGGCCCCCGGCACCGGCGACTGCTCGGTGCACGACGACCCGCAGATCTCGACCTTCAGCGGGTTCGTGGACGACGACACCGCGATGGTGACGCTCTACAACCCGTACGACGAGGCCGCGGTGTACGTGTTCGGCCAGGAGCGCTGGAGGGAGCACAGCCACTGGCTCGCCGACCCCGCCACCGGCGCCCTGCACGGCCGCATCGAGTACCCGATGGCCGAGGTCGACACCGTGATGCCGGTCGGCGACGGCACCTGGATCACCGAGGAATGGGACGCCGTCTACCGCTGGCGGCGCTGAGCCCGTCCGCCCATCTGCCCGTGCACCCCGCCCGCACATGAGCCCGTCCGCACCGGGCTCGCCGCGACGCCCACGGACTAGGCTGGTGCCGCGGACGTGTCGGCCCGGGGTGGGGAGAGCGGCGTGGGAGTCGGGGAGTCGGAGGGAACGGGCGGGACGGACCGGACGGGCGAGGCCCTGCCCGGGTCCTGCCCGCAGTGCGCGCGGGACCTGGTCCGGGAGACCACCCGCGCCGGGGCGTACGGGGGCACCAACGAGTGGTGGAAGTGCCCCGGTTGCGGGTTCCTGGGGCGTCCCGACCTCGGGGGGCGCCCGATCCTCCACCCGTTCCGGTACCCGGAGGGCGAGGAGGCGGACTGCGTCTTCTGCGGCTGGGAGGACTGCAACCGGGCGAGCGAGGCCTTCGCCTGGGACGGCTGGCTGTGCGAGTGGATCGTCTGCGCGACCTGCGGGCGGGAGAACGTACGCCGGATCAGGCGCGTCGCCGAGTAGGGCGCGGCCGGCCCGGACCACGGGGCCCCGGACCCGTCGTGCGCCCTGGAGTGGGAAGTCGACCGGGCCGACTTCCCACTCCCCGGCCGGGCAGCGCCCCGGCGAGGTGGGTCAGGAGAGCAGGCCGTCGTAGTCCGGCAGCTTGAAGGTCCGCTCGGCGTGGCCGCCGTTCAGGTCCGTCCAGTTGTTGCCGATGCTGGCGATGATCGTGTAGCCCTCGTTCTCGACCTTGATCCGCTCATCCGTCTTGTACTGCTGCACCGACTTGAAGAGGTCGCCGATGCCGCGCCCGTGCAGCTCGTCCACGGTGTAGCCCGCGCTCTGCAGGCTGGACCGGGTGATGGCCTCCATGAAGTCGACCCGCGCGGTGACGAAGATGATCGCGACCCCGCGCGAGTGGGCGTACTGCGCGAGCTCCACCACCGGCGCCATGCCCGGCATCGCGAGCGGGTGGAAGTGCGTCGCCAGGCTGGTGTTGTCGATGTCGAGGACGATCGCCGGCTTCCCGCCCGAGGGCTGGGAGACGCGCTGCTCGACGTAGGCGCGGGCGGGCGCGATCGCGGCGGCGACGTCGGCCAGCCACTGCTCCTCGGTCACCGAGCTGCTGCTCGCCTCCGCAGCGACGGGAGCAACGGCAGCAACCGGGGCAACGGGAGCCGGGGCCGCGACGGCCGGGGCGGCAAGAACGGCGGTGACCGCGGCCGACAGGGTCGCGGCAGCAACGAGCTTGGCCTTGAGACTCATCTCTGAACCTCGCCTTTCACAGTGGTGAACAGTCAGTCAAGTGGTGCTTCGACATGGCACCTCGGTGCCAAGGAGAGCGATTCTCGCCCAGCCGACCCCGGCCCGGGCGGGTCACCTCGACAGAACGTCAAGAACATGCCAGACACCTGGTCGCCGCCGTCCGCAGCGTGTACCGCCCCGCCCCCCGGGCCGGGCTCGCCGGCACCGCGCGCGGTCGGCCGCGGCGCCACGGGCTTTCTCCGCCAAGCCCCGGCGGGCGGCGGGTGTGCTGCTCTATGGTCGGGTGGCATGGGGACTGTGGGGGACGGCTTCGACCCGTACTGCCGTGCCATGACACCGCCGGTGTTCGACGACCGGACCAGGGACGCGTGCGTCATCGTGCCGGGCATCATGGGCAGCGTCCTGCAGGACACCGCGACGGGCCGCCCGCTGTGGGGCGTGGACCCGGCGATGCTCACCGACCTGCTGACGGGCGGTGAGCGCCTGGCCGCGCTGCACGCCGATCCCCGGGAGCGGGCCGCCGACGCCGACACCGCCCGGCGTGGCCCGCTGACCCGCGTCGGCGCCACCGCACTGCTGACCAAGCCGTGCTGGCTGCCGTTCTTCCAGGGCCTCGACCCCTACACCGACCTGCGCAAGGCCCTGCAGGGCGTCACCCTGGCCCCGGAGGCGGTGGCGCCGTTCCCGTACGACTGGCGCCTGGCCGTCGCCTACAACGGGGCCCTGCTGGCCCGTGCAGCCCGCGCGCACCTCACCCGGTGGCGGGAGCAGGTGGCCGCCCGGCCCGAGTGGCGCGCAGCGGGCGAGCGTTCGCCCCGGCTGCTGTTCGCCGCCCACTCGATGGGCGGGCTCGTGGTGCGGGCGGCGCTGGAGCAGGATCCGGAACTGGCCGCCGACACCCGGGCGGTGATCACCGTAGGGACCCCGTTCCTGGGCTCGGCGAACGCGGTCCTCGCGCTCAACGTCCTGCAGGCCGAGGCGAAGCCGGGCCGGATGGTGCGGCGCGTCCACGCACTGGCGGCGACCCTGCCCGGCGTCCACGACCTGCTGCCCGGCTACCGGTGCGTGGACCGCGGCCTGGACGTGGACCGCCTCACCCCGGCGGACGTCGCCCGGTTCGGCGGCGACGGGGACCTGGCCGCGCGCTCCCTCGGCGAGCACGCGCGCCACCGCGCGAGCGGGTTCGCGCTGCCCGGGCACCGGGCGATCGTCGGCGAGGCCCAGGCGACCGTGCAGAGCCTGGACGAGGACGCGCGCACGGGCCGGGCGGTCGCGGTGGGCCGCCGGCACGCCTTCGACGTCGGCGACGACCGCGAACTCCTCCGCCATCCCCGTACCGGCATCCCGGTCAGGCGCGACGCCTCCGGCGACGGCACCGTCCACGTGCCGTCCGCCAGGGTCGGCACCGAGGCCGTCACCTACGTGTTCGGCCAGCACGGCATGCTGATGCGTCACGACGAGGTCCTGCGGCAGGTGCGCCGCATCGCCCTGGAACGCCCGCAGGGCGCCCACCTCGCCGACGACGGCCACGCGGACGGGCCCGGCCTGGACACCCCCCGCCTCGGGGGGACGTGGGGCGAGCCCCTCGTCCTGCGGGCCACCGGCCTGGACACGCCGGCGGGCGTGCGCCTCACCGTCCACAGCGCCACCACCGGCCGTCCCGGCCACCCGCTCACCCTCACCACCCGGCCGGGCGACCCGGACCGCACGCTGACCGCCCGCTTCACCCCCGAGGCGCCCGACCTGTACCGGGTGGTCCTGGACACCGGGGCGCACGCTCCCCTGTCCCAGCTCGTCCTCGTCAGCCCGCCCGACGCCTGAACCCGGAAGCCCCGCCATGACCGCACCCGGTGCTCCGGCCGGCCCGTCCCGCACCCACACCTTCGCTCCGCACCCGGCACCGCCCGGTGGCGACGACGACCGTGCCGTCGAGCTGTTCCCGGTCAACTTCACCGCGTACCGGCACCAGCCCCGCGTGGAGACCGAGACCCACGTGCGGGCGGTCGCCGACCTGCTCGCACCCTACGGCCTGCGCCTCAACGCCTGGGCCGTCCCGGAGGACGGGCGGGACCGCCAGGCGGTCGAGGACCGGCTCGGCGCCTGGACGGGAGACGGCGGCACCCCGAGCGGCGGCAACACGGTGCTCTACTGGGTCGGCCACGGCAGAGCCGACAGCCTCGCCCACTGCCGCACCCCGGCCCGCAGCGGCAACGGCGTCTCCCCGCACGACGTCGCCCACGCCATCGGCAGCCGCCAGCTCCACCCCGCTACCGAGGGCAGCTGGGCGATCGTCGTCCTGGACGCCTGCTTCTCCCGCCGCTTCGCCCAGTCCGTCCACGCCGAACTCCTCACCCGGCACCCGGACGCCCGCCGCTACCTGCTGCTGTCCACCGCCGCCGAGGGCTACGCCGAACTCGGCGCCTTCACCCGCGCGCTCCACCGGGCCCTGACCGTCACCTTCCGCGGACAGCCCGCCATCGGCCTCGCCACGCTCGGCCTCCAGCTCGCCCACGACCTCGACGGCTACCGCGGCGACACGACCGACGACCACCACGACCAGCTCGTACGCCTCACCCCCGACATCGCCACCGCCGTCTCCGCGCCCCTGGACCAGCTCGCCGAACTCCAGGCGGTCATCGACCAGCTGCCCACCGACGAACAGCGTCACTTCCTCCCCAAGGCCACCGGCGCCGAACTCGGCGAACTCGCCTGGTACTTCCACGGCCGCACCATCGAACGCGACCGCATCCTCCACTGGCTGACCGCCACCGACCACGGCGCCCTCGTCGTCACCGGCCCGGCCGGCGCCGGCAAGTCCGCCCTCCTCGGACACGTCCTCCTGCACACCCGCACCCACCTGCGGGACATCCTGATCCGCCACGGCCACCTCCGGCCCCTGCCGGACGGAACCCCCTGCCCCGACGATCCCTTCGACCTGGTCACCCACCTCGCCGGCCTCACCCTCCCCCGCACGCTCAGACTCGTCGCCGAGGCAGCCGGCTTCACCGACCTCGCCGAGCAGGCCGGCGACGGCCGGCCCCCCGCCGACCTCGCCGCCCGACTCATCGCGCGGCTGCGCACCCGGCAGACCCCGCTGACCCTCCTGTTCGACGCGCTCGACGAAGCCGACCAGCCCCTCGCCATCGCCGGCACCCTGCTGCGCCCCCTCGCGGCCCTGCCCGCGGTCCGCGTCGTCATCGGCACCCGCCGCTCCACCCAGGAGGGGCCGGACCGGCCCGCCCCCGCCGACACCGACATCCTCGACACCCTCCGCAGCAGCCCGGCCGGCCCCGGAGCCGCCTCGGAAGGACGCATCGAGTGCATCGAGGTCAGCCAGGACCGGGAGGCCCTGGCCGGATACCTGCGCGCCAAGCTCGACACCGCCAAACGCCGGGGCACCCTGCACGCCGACGACGCGCACATCACCCGCGCCGTCCACCGCCTCGTCACCCACCACCAGCACGGCGGCGCCGAACCGCAGCAGTTCCTCTACGCCCGCCTCGCCGCCCACGAACTCCTGAACGACCCCGCGCTCATCACCGACCCCACCCCCCTGGTCGGCCGCACCCACCGCCAGCTCTTCGCCCGCGCCCTCGAACGCCTCCACCGCACCGACCCCGCGTACATCCCACTGCTCCACGCACTCGGCCTCGCCCAGGGCCGCGGCCTCCCCGACCAGGACGGCATCTGGGCCCACGCCGCCACGGCCCTCGCCACCGGCCCCGCCGACACCGGCGGCAGCATCCCCGCCCTGCTCCGCGACGCCGCCCCCTACCTCGTCCTCGACCAGGAACACGACCAGAGCGTCTACCGCCTCGCGCACCGAACGTTCACCGAGCACTTCACCAGCGCCCCCGACAGCGCCTACGCCCACGCCCTCCTGACCACCGCCCTCACCCGCCACGCCCGCCGCACCCTCGACGGCCGCACCGACACCCCGTCGCCGTCGCCGGGCCTCAGCCCGTACGTCCGCCACCACCTCGCCGCCCACGCGCGCCTCGGCCACGCCGACGGAGCCTTCCGCACCCTCGCCGACCACCCCGACGTCCTCGATTCCCTCGACCTCGCCGGCATCACCGCCGCCGCCCTCAGCCACGGCCTGCCCACGCACGAACTGCCGCCCGCCATCGCCGGAACCGTCCTGCACCAGCACGAGGCACACCGCAGCGCCACCTCGGACCAGCCGGCTGACGGCGCCGCCGGGTGGCGCCGGTGGTGGCGCAGGCTCGGGACCACCTACATCCAGGGCACCCCTCCCCCCGCCGAAACACGCCCCGGCAAACGGCACGATCCGGCCGCCGTCCTGATCGCCGGTGCCGTGCAACGGCGCCGGCTCCACCTACAACTCGCCGGCCACGAGGGCGCGGTGAACGCGGTCGTGGTGTTCGCCGTAACCGACGGCACCCTGCGGCTGGCCACCGCCGGAGCCGACGGGACGGTGCGCATCTGGGACCCGGCCACCGGCGCCCGGGTCGGCGAACCCCTCACCGGACACCGGGGTCCGGTGAACGCGGTCATGGTCTTCACAGCGGCCGACGGGAGCCGGCGGCTGGCCACTGCCGGAGCCGACGGGACCGTACGGATCTGGGACCCCACCACCGGCTTCCAGGCCGGCGAACCCCTCGCCGGGCACCAGGGCCCGGTGTGGTGGGTGGTGGCGTTCGCGGCGGCCGACGGCAGCCCGCGGCTGGCCACCACCGGCGACGACAGGACCGTGCGGATCTGGGACCCCGCCACCGGCACCGAGGCCGGCAGACCCGTCACCGACCACCGCAGCCCGGTGAACGCGGTCGTGGCGTTCGCGGCGGCCGACGGCACCCTGCGCCTGGCCATCGCCGGCGAGGACAAGACGGTGCGGATCTGGGACCCCACCACGGGCACGCGGGTCTGCGAACTTCTCACCAAGCACAGCCGTCCGGTGCACGCGGTCATGGCCTTCACGGCACCCGACGGCACGCTGTGCCTGGCCACCGCGGCCGACGACAGGACGGTGCTGATCTGGGACCCCGCCACCGGCACCCAGGTCGGCGGACTCCTCATCGGCCACCGCAGCCTGGTGAACGCGGTCGTGGCGTTCGCGGCACCCGATGGCACCGCGCGCCTGGCCACCGCCGGCGAGGACGGGACCGTGCGGATCTGGGACCCGGCCACCGGCACCCACGCCAGCGAGACCTTCACCGACCACGACAGCCCGGTGAACGCGGTCGTGGCCTTCACCGCGGCCGACGGAACCCCGCGCCTGGCCACCGCCGGCGAGGACGGAACCGTGCGGATCTGGGACCCGGCCACCGGCACCCACGCCAACGATCCCGTCACCGACCACGACAGCCCGGTGAACGCGGTCGTGGCCTTCACCGCGGCCGACGGAACCCCGCGCCTGGCCACCGCCGCCGACGACAAGAAGGTGTGGATCCGGAACCCCACCAACGGCGCCTGGGACTGCGAACTCCTCGCCGACCACCGCAGCACCGTGAACGCGGTCGTGGCGTTCGCGGCACCCGACGGCCGCCCGCGCCTGGCCACCGCCGCGGACGACGGAACGGTGCGGATCTGGGATCCCACCACCGGCAGCCAGATCGGCAAGTCCCTCACCGGTCACCAGGGACCGGTGCGATCGGTGGTGACGTTCACGGTGCCGGACGGCAGCCCGCGCCTGGCCACCGCCGGCAGCTTCGACGGGACGGTACGGATCTGGGACCCGGCCACCGGCACCCAGGCCTACGAGCCCCTCACCGGCCACGGCGGCTGGGTGTACGCCGTGGCGGTGTTCGCCGCAGCCGACGGAACCCCACGCGTGGCCAGCGCCGGTGACAGCTCGTTGCGGATCTGGAACCCCGTCACCGGAGCCCAGGTCGGCGAGCCCGTCACCGGCCGCACCAGCGGGGTGCGGTCGATGGTGGCGTTCACGGCACCCGACGGCACCCCGCGCCTGGCCACCGCCGGCAGTTACGACGGGACGGTACGGATCTGGGACCCGGCCACCGGCACCCAGGCCGGCGAACCCCTCACCGGCCACACGGGCGGGGTGCGGTCGATGGCGGTCTTCACAGCGCCCGACGGCACCCCGCGGCTGGCCACCGGATCCGACGACCAGACGGTGCGGATCTGGAACCCCGGCACACGGACGGCGCGCACCCTGCCCCTGGCGACAGCAGTGCGCGCACTCGCGGAGGGCCGCGGCATTCTCGTCGCAGGCACCCGGTCCGGCTACCTCGCGATGGCCACGTCATCCGTGTTCGCGGCCCCGGGGACCGCCGACGGCCCGGCCGCCCCTGTCCCCGCTCCGGTGATCCCGCCGGCGGAGCACGGCGCGCCGGGGAACGGAACGACACCGGCCCCGCGCTTCACGGGCACGGAGGAACTCAATCCCACGCTGGTGCTTCGGATTCGGGACGGCCGGGCCCGGTGACCCCTCCGGGGACGGAACGGCGCACCTGCTGCGCGTCCTGCCCCGTCGGGTCCTCCTGCAGTGCCTTGAGCGTCAGCGGCACCCGTTCCCGCACCAGGTCGACGTCGAGGACCACCGCGGTGACCTGCCGGCCGACCGCGACGACGTCGCCGGGGTGGTCGACCGGGCGCCGGGACAGCTCGGGAAGGTCGATCGTGGCGGTGAAGCCGCCGATGTCGACGGACGTGACGCCGGAGTCGGCGATCCCGGTGACGGTGCCGGTCACGCTCTGACCGCGGTGCAGGGTCCTCAGGAAGGCCCAGGCCCGGTCGCTCGGGGTCGGTTCGGTCCCCCACCGGGCGCGGACGACGCCGTCGTCGTCGGGCAGGACGGCCGTGAACAGCGGGGTGCGCTCGTCCACGTACATCGACAGGAGCGCGGCGGCCCGGGCACCGGCGACCCGGGCGGCCACGGCCTGGAACTCGTCCTCGTCGGCGACCACGCTGGTGATCCGGCCGTCCTGCTCCTCCCAGACGAACTCGACCAGGCCGTCCTCCGGGAGAGCGGCCAGGACGGCGCCGACGTCGGTGGAGAGCTCCGGCCAGACCGCCAGCCGGGCGCGGGGGGTCAGCCGCGCCCGCACCGCCTCCAGGGAGCCCTCGCCGAGCCGGTGCCAGCGGGAGGCGTTGTCGAGGTGCATCTCCTCCAGGAGCGCCGCCTCGCCCGTCGCCACGCACGCCCGCACCCGTGCCCAGAAGTCGTCGTCGGCCGGGCGCTGCACACCGGACTCGTCGAGCTCCACGTCGTACGGGGAGGCCTCCAACGGCTCGGGGAAGAGCCCCAGTTCGCGGGTGCGCGCGAGGGCCGTCTCGCAGGGCACGGCGCTGCCCACGTACACGTACTGGTCCCAGCCGACGTGCACCGCGAAGGTGTCCTCGACCTCCAGGCGGCACCAGGCGCCGTTGTCGCGGAGCATGGCCCGCACCAGTTCCAGGCCGACCGTCAGCGGTACGGGTGCCCCGTCGTGGTAGCCGGTCAGGTCGGACGGGAAGAGTCCCGCGAGGCCGCCGCCCTCGATCGCCGGTTCCAGGCCGAAGTGCACGAAGCCGGGCGCGACCTGGGGCTCGCGGACGGCCAGCTGCCGCACCCCGGTGTCCTCGGCGAAGGCGGCGACCGCCTCCAGGTAGGCGGCCTCGACCGGCCCGTGGTCGCTGACGGCCTCCTCCGCGCCGGTGTAGGAACCCCGCTGGTCGCGGTCCGCGGGATCGTACTTGGTGACCTGGTAGACGTACGGCAGCACGCGTCACGCCCCCACGGCGCCCGCGCTGCGGCGCGAGCGGGAGTGCCGGTGCCGGCTGTGAGAACTCATCGGGCCATCCTGCCGGACCGCCCGGTCCGGCGCTCCCCCGTTTCCGGCGCCCCGGGGAACGCCGCCGCCGCCGGCGCGGTCCCCGGTACCCGGTCCCCGGACCGCCTCCCGCTCAGCCCGACCCGTCCATCAGCGCGGTGACGTACGCGTCCAGCCGCGCCTCCACGGCTCGCGTCGTCAGCTCCGTCCTGCCCGCCTCCCGCCACGGCCGTGCCACCGCCCGCACCTCCTCCGAGCAGGCCAGGGCGTCCCGCACCCGCCAGTACAGCCGCTCGCCCGCGGCCGCGGCCAACACGCCGCCGGCCTCCTGGTAGGCCTCGGCGAAGCGCCGGCCCCACGCCGGGCCGTGCAGCAGCGCGAGGTTGGTGGAGCAGTGCGACACATCGAGGTCCGCCGGGCCCCAGGAGGCGGTCGCCCAGTCGACGACACCGGTGATCCGCGCGCCCTCCGGCCGTCCGGGCGGCACGTCGAACAGCACGTTGCCGGGCTGGAAGTCCCGGTGCAGGAACCGCCCTTCGTACGACGGCGCCGGTCCGCGGATCACGTCGATCGCCGCGGCCCACGCCGCTGCGTCGGCGCCCGTCGGGACGACGACGGTCTCGGCGGTCGTCAACGCCACGTACGCCCGGGGCCGCTCGGCGGGCCGCACCGCGTGGATCGCCACCAACTGGCGGGCCAGCAGCGCCACGCGCGTCCGCACCCCGGCGTCGTCGAGGACCGTCCGGCCTGGCAGCCGTGTCATGAGGAGCGACGGATGCTCGCAGTGCTCGGCGGTGGGATCGACCGCGACCAGCGCGGGGGCCGGCACGTCGGTCCCCGCGAGCAGGGTCAGGGCGCGGGCCTCCCGGTTCAGCCAGTCCTCGGCACCCGCGGCGGACGACGGGCCGACGAAGCTCCGCAGCACCAGGTGACGGGTGCCGCCGTCCCGCGTGCCGACGGTGAGCCTGCGCACCTCGGCGGTGATCCCGCCGTGCAGCGCCGCGGTCCCGACGATCCGCTCACCGGGTTCCAGGTGCCGACGCGCCCACGCCAGCGTCAACGGCCGTACGGCAGAGTCCTCGTGGTGGTCGGTCACCCCGCCACCTCATCACCGCGTGACGGTGCGCGCAACGCTCGCCGCCGGGGTTCCGGGAGCACGGGAACGCCCGCCTCGGCGGACCGGGGCCCGGTTTGTCAGTGGGCCCGGGCAGGATGGGCGCCATGACGGATGGAACGAGCTGGCTCGCCGCTCCGCAGGCCATCGCCTTCGGGGGCTACCACGTGGTGCTCGCCCGCGGGCTCCCCGTGGAGGAACTCGCCGACCGCCTCGCAGCGGTCGTGCACGGCGTGAAGCACGTCGCCGTGGCGGTCGGCGAGCACACGGGGGACTCCCTCCTGGACCTCATCGAGGACACCTACGGCGGCACATTCGACGGCGTCGGCCTGCGCCTCGGCCGGTTCGAGGACTGGACGTACGCGGTCGCGTACGGCGGCTGGCCGGGCGAGTTCGACTCAGCGGCCCCGGTGTCGCACGACGGCGCGCACGTCTTCGTCCTGGAGTACGAGGAGGAGAACGGCAAGCCGGTCCCGCCGCAGTTCGCGGCCTTCCACGACGGCCGGCTGCTGAGCGCCTTCAACCTCCACCTGGACGGCTCCTGGGGCTACCGGAAAGTGGACGGCGACCCCGCAACCGCCGCCCCGCTGCAGGAACGGCTCACCGCGGCCGGCCTGCCGGCCCCGGAGCGGAACCGCCGGGAGGTCCACCGCACCGCGCTGGGCGTCGTCGACGCGTTCTTCGGGCTCTCACTGCCGCGGGACACGGTCGTGCACGGCACCCTGCCGGCCGTCCTGCTGGAGCCTGCGTAGGGCATTGCCGAGCGCCGTCCGCCCCGGCCGTGCCAGGATGCTCGGCATGTCTGCTGCCCGTGCACTGAGCTTCGGCGCGATCGCGGAGGCCTACGAGAGGTACCGACCGGGGTATCCCGACGAGCTCGCCGACGTGGTGACGGCGTACGCGGGCGGCCCGGTCCGGACGGCGCTGGAGATCGGTGCCGGAACGGGCAAGGCGACCCGGCTGTTCGCCCGGCACGGCGTCGCGGTCACGGCGACGGAGCCGGACGCCGCCATGCTCGCCGAGCTGGGGAAGCACCTGCCCGGGAACGTGACGACCGTGCGGGCCTCCTTCGAGGACCTGGGGCCGGGTCAGGCGTACGGGCTGGTCTACGCGGCGGCGGCCCTGCACTGGACGCGCCCGGAGGGCCGGTGGTCCAGGGTGGCCGCGCTGCTGGAACCGGAGGGCGTGTTCGCCTCGTTCGGCGGGCCGGTCCAGCTCGCCGACCCGGCCGTCGAGGAGTCCGTGCGTGCGGCCCGGGCGCCGTTCCTGGAGAGCGACGACGTACCGTCTCCCGACGGGACGGCGCCGGATGCGGAGCTGCAGTGGCCGGGCACCGAGCTGCAGCGTTCCCCGTTGTTCGTCGACGTCCGACAGACCGTCGTCCCACGGCGCCTGACGATGAGCGCCCCCGAGTACGTCGGCTACCTGTCGACCGTCTCGGCCTACCTCCAACTGCCGCGGTCGACCCGGCAGCAGGCCTACGACGCGATCACGCGGGCCCTGCCGGAGACGGTCGAGATCGACGCCGACGTCGTCGTCCACCTCGCACGCCGGGGATCCGCGTAGCGACGCGGCCTCCCGGCGGTCCCGGGGTGTGCAGGACGATTCGATCGCGGACGCGGCCGTGCTGCGCGCCGTCGGGCGTGCTCCCGGACCGGTCGCTAGCATGGGGCCGCCGAACGAACGGCAGGAATCGGGCCTGCTCCCCCAGGGAGCGGGCCCGCCCCACAGGTGGTCCGCCGGCAGCCGCCGCGGACGCACCCCGGAGGGAGAGCGAACCGTGAAGACTGCTCCCGCCGGCGGATCCTCCCGCTACCTGGTGCTGGCGGCGATGATCTTCGCCGTCGCGATGACCTTCATCGACCAGACCATCGTGTCGATCGCCGTGCCGAACATCCAGCACGAGCTGGGACTGACCAGTACCGGGGTGCAGTGGGCGGTCAACGCCTATCTGCTCACCCTGGCCGCGTTCTTCGCCTTCGGCGGCCGGCTCGCCGACACCGCCGGCCACCGCAGGATGGTGGTCCTCGGCGTGCTGGTCTTCGCGGGCGCCTCGGCCTGCTGCGGCCTCACCCCCACCGGGAGCGCGGCCGAGGCGTGGCTGGTCACCTTCCGCGCCGTCCAGGGCCTCGGCGGCGCGATCATGTTCCCGGCGGCGCTGGCCATCGTGGTGCAGAGCTTCGCGCTGCGCGAGCGGGGGCGGGCCCTGGCCCTGTTCTTCGGCATCGCGGGCGGTCTGACCGCGATCGGCCCCGTCCTCGGCGGCTACCTGACCGAATGGACCTGGCGGGCCATCTTCTGGGTGAACCTGCCGGTGGCGGCGATCGCGCTGGTGCTGATCGCGATCTCCAAGCCGGTGACGGACATCCGGCCGGCCCCCATGGACTACCGGGGCCTGGCCCTGATCGCCGGCGGTGTCGGGCTGAGCGTCTTCGGGTTCCAGCAGTCGCAGGTCTGGGGCTGGTCGAACCCGGCGATCGGCCTGTGCATCGCGGCCGGTGTCCTGCTACTGGTCGTCTTCGTGCTCGTCGAGAAGCGCACCGCCTCGCCACTGATCCAGGTGGACATCTTCCGCATCCGCGCGTTCTCCGTGCAGAACCTGGTGCTCGGCATCTCGATGCTGGTCTTCGTCCCGGTGTTCTTCTTCTCCAGCGAGTACGCGCAGATCGCGCTGGGCGACTCCTCCTCGGAGGCCGGCGTCTTCCTGCTCTACTTCTTCATCGGGTTCGTGATCGCCTCGCAGATCGGCGGCCGCATGCTCGACCGGGGCGGCGCGAAGCGGCCGGTGGTGACCGGGTGCGTCCTGGCCGCGCTCGGGTTCTACCTGTGGGCGGGCGACGCGACGACGCTGAGCTTCAGCGAGCAGCAGTGGGACGTCGTGCTGGCCGGCGCGGGCATGGGCTTCATGCTCAGCCCCTCCAGCACGGACGCCGTCAACCGCGCATCACGGCTCTCCTACGGCGAGGCGACCGGCATCACCCAGACGGTCCGCAACTACGCGGCGAGCCTGGGGCTGGCCGTCCTGGGCACCGTCCTGGTCACCGATCTGCGGTCCCAGCTGACCGACTCCCTGGTCGCCCAGGGCCTGCCGCACGACCAGGCGGTCTCCACCGCCGCCCACCTCTCCCAGGCCCAGGCGCAGAGCGGCGGGAGCACCGCGAACATCCCCCAGTTCTTCCGGGTCGACTTCGCCCACGCCACCCAGACGGTCCTCTACTGGATGGCGGTCATCATGGCGGTCGCCGCCGTGGTGGCGGTGGTGGGCCTGCGTCCGGGCGTGCAGACCGAGACCACCGCCGAGGAACCGGCCGCCCAGCCGACCGGCAGCGGGCCGGGCCCGGCGTAGGGCACGGTTCGGCGGCCCGGGGGCCTCGCACCCCGGTGCGTA
This sequence comes from Kitasatospora sp. NPDC038210, assembly GCF_055600605.1. Taxonomy (NCBI): domain Bacteria; kingdom Bacillati; phylum Actinomycetota; class Actinomycetes; order Kitasatosporales; family Streptomycetaceae; genus Kitasatospora; species Kitasatospora sp. NPDC038210. The sequence goes on from NZ_JBVJYK010000016.1 coordinate 88,869, forward strand.
CGGGCCCCGCTCCGTACGATCGCCGCGAACGCCTACGAGGGGGGAAGTCACCGTGGGCGAAAGGGACTTGGCCGCGGCTTCGGTCGACCAGATCTCCCGCGACCCGGCTTTCGGGCGGCTCCTCCACGCGGCCCTGAGCAGCCGCCGGCCGCTGCTGCCGGCGATGCCCGCGAGCCCCCCGACCCGGCTCCCGCCAGCCACCTGCCGTACGGCAGTTCGCCACTGGTCCGAACGGCCGGAGCGTGACCTCGACGGTGCTGGTGAGTTCACCCTGGCATGACGCATGTGACTCCCCTGCCCGGCGGTCGGCACGACGACGACCACGAGCACCACGACGACAGGCAGCACGACGACACGCAATATGACGACACGCACGACGACGGCAGGCGCCCCGGCGACGGCGGTGACGCGGGGCTGGTGCTGTTCGCCGCCGACCGGGCCGACTACGCGGCGGCCCGCGTGGCCCGTGCGCAGCAGGACCCGGCGGAGTGTGCCGGGGCGGATCGCACCGCGGTGCGGCAGCGCGCACAGGTGGCGGCCGCGGCGGTGATCGCGGCGGCGGCCGCCGGCCGCGCGGCGGTGTGGGTGGCGGAGCTGGCCGCCCGTACCGGCCGACGGCAGGTGGCCGAGTACGCGGCCGCCGTCCTCGCGTGCGGCCGGGACCTGGACGACGAGGACGGCTTCGACGGCGGTGTGCCCGAGGAGGTCACCCGGGTGCTCAGCGGGGCGGTGCTGCTCGACGATCCCGGGCTGACCGCCGGCGAGGGTCTCGCCCTGGCGGCGGTGGGCGCCATCGCCCTCGCGATGCCCCGCACCCTCACGGCTGGCGACCCCGTCCGGCAGTTGCCCGAACTCGCCCGCCACCTCGACCTGGCCGTGAGCGCCGGCCGCACCGCCGACGTCTGACGCGGCGGGGCGGCGGCGGGGCGACGTCGCGGCGAGGGCGACAGCCGGGCCGGGCTGCTACCGGACCGGGCCGGCCAGCGTCTCGATCGGGCCCACGTCCTGCTTGGGCGGGCGGGTGAGGCTCGCCAGCTCCTCGGACGGTTCGCCGCCGTCCCGGACGGCCGTCACATAGGTCCTGGCCTCCTGCAGGCTCACCCGCGGGGCCTGCCTGCGCAGGTGCTGCATGGCGGCGGCGGGCCCGACGGTGTTCGCGAGCCGGCGGACTTCCGCGGCGAGGGGATCGGGCGCCCTGAAGCCCTTGACCTCCCAGAGGTAGTCCTCTTCCCAGTCGTCGGTCCACAGGCAGCCGGGGACGAAGTGGATGCTCCCGTCCTCCCGGTCGACCAGGTAGGGGCCGCCGTGGAGGAACCCCCGCTTGGCGGGGTCGCGGGCGCCCTCGGCCGACGTCCAGTGGACGAGCCACCCGACCGCCCGCTCCTCGACGGCGTAGACGGCCAGCTCCGGAATCAGCCTCGCCCACGACCAGTTCGGCAGCTCCCGCGCCAGGTAGGACTCGACCAGCTCGACCGCTCGTTCCTCGGAGATCACGGTTCCATCCTTCCCCCCGGGTCAACCGGATTTCCGCGCGTCCCGGCGCCCCCGCGCGGCCCCGGCCCGGGCACCCCGGCCCGGGCGACCGGCGGCGCGCCGGTTGCCGCCACCGGGCTCACGGCCCAGATTGGCAGGGACACCGCCTGCGCGTTCGCCGCCGTTCGGCAGCCGCTCGGCGGGTCGGCCGACAGGACGGCGTGGAGAGGCGATGCCCGATGAGCACGGTGGTGGAATCGATCGACGTGGAGGTGCCCGTCCGCGTCGTCTACGACCAGTGGGCGACCTTCGAGGACTTCCCGAAGTTCATGGAGGGCGTGGAGGAGGTCCGGCAGCTGGACGACCGCCACGCGCACTGGCGGACCAGGATCGCCGGGCTGTCCCGGGAGTTCGAGACCGAGGTGATCGAGCGGGTGCCCGACGGACGGGTCGCCTGGCGGACCACCGGGGAGAGCGTGAAGCACACCGGCACGGTCGACTTCGAGGCGCTCGGCGCGGACCGGACCCGGGTCACGATGACCATGGACTTCCAGCCCACCGGCTTCGCCGAGAAGGCCGCCGACAAGCTCGGCGTGCTCGGCGTCCAGGTCCGCGGCGACCTGCGCCGCTTCAAGCGGTACATCGAGGACCTCGTCGCCGGGGCCGGCCCCGGGCCGTCGCCGGAGGACACCTGACGGCGGCGGAACGGCCCTCTTGTGGCACAGGGATTCCGGCGGCGTGGACACGCCGAACGGAAACGGGCGATCCGGGCGGACATGTCACTGGAAGGACGGCGGACCGCCACGCGGTGCTCCTCCCGTCGAGGCCTCCGGGGGTGGACCCCCGACAACGCCGTTGCCGGGAGGCGCGGTTGACCGGCGCTGTCCCGGGCGAACGGGGTCATGCCGGATGGACGAGGCGGTTCTCGTAGGCGAAGATCACGGCCTGGATCCGGTCCCGGAGTTCGAGCTTGTGCAGGATCCGCCCCAGATGGGACTTCACGGTCGCCTCGGCGAGGTGCAGGGTGGCCGCGATCTCGGTGTTGGACAGGCCGCAGGCCACCTGGACGAGCACCTCGCGTTCGCGGCCGCTGAGCCGCTCCAGCCGCTCGTCGTGGTGGGTGCCGCCGCCGTCGGGGATGTGCGGCCGGAGGTCCTCCAGCAGGCGGCGGGTGATCCGTGGGGAGAGCACCGCGTCGCCCGCGGCGACGTTGCGGATCGCGGTGAGCAGTTCCTCGGGCCTGGTGTTCTTCAGCAGGAAGCCCGAGGCGCCGGCGTTGAGCCCGGCGAAGGCGTACTCGTCCAGGTCGAAGGTGGTGAGGATCAGCACCTTGCTCTGCGGGGCGATCCTGACGATCTGTCGGGTCGCCTCGATCCCGTCGGTCCCGGGCATCCGGACGTCCATGAGGACGACGTCGGGGCGCAGCTCCCGGACGAGGCGTACGGCCTGGCTGCCGTCCGCCGCCTCGCCGACCGGCGTCATGTCGGGCTGGGCGTCCAGGACCGTGCCGAAGGCCATGCGGAGCAGCGCCTCGTCGTCGGCGATCAGGATGCGGATCGTCATGCGGACACCGCTCCGCTGCTGCCGAGGAGCAGGCGGGTGTGCACGCCCCAGCCACCGCCCGGAAGCGGTCCGGCCCGCAGCGTCCCCCCGTAGGCGGCCGCGCGCTCGCGCATGCCGGGGATGCCGTGGCCGGGCGGCGCGGCACCGAGCGGCGCGGCGCCGGGGGCCGGCGGCCAGGGGCCGTTGTCGGTGACGTCCACGGTGACGGTCTCGGCCGCGCAGTGGATCCGGACGTTCGCGCGCGTGCCGGCGGGGGCGTGTTTGAGGGTGTTGGTCAACGCTTCCTGTACCAGGCGGTAGACGGTGAGTTGGGCGGTGGCGGGTACGTGGCCGTGGCCGCCGTGGAGGTCGAGGCGGGTCGGCAGCCCGGTGGCGCACATCTGCTCGGCGAGGGCGTCCAGTTGGGCGAGGCCGGGCAGCGGGTGGCGCTCCGCGTCCGGTTCGTCGGTCCGCAGGATGCCCAACGAGCGCCGCATGTCGGTCAGGGCCTGGCGGCCCGTCTCGGAGATCTGGAGCATCGCGGCGGTGGCCCGGTCGGGCGACCGGTGCTGGGCATAGACGGCGGCGTCGGTGAGCGCGACCATGACGGACAGGTTGTGGGTGACGATGTCGTGCATCTCCCGGGCGATGCGCGTCCTCTCCTCGGCGACGGCCAGTCGCGCCTGCTGTTCCTGCTCCCGCTCCAGGCGTGCGGCCCGTTCCACCAGGGCCGCGAGGTAGGACCGGGTGGTCCGCGCGTTCACCCCCAGGACGGCGGCGGCCACGGCCGTCGCGGTGACCGCGACGAAGGGGGTCAGGAAGGCGCCGTCCGCCGCCCAGCGCAGGCAGGCCAGCAGGACCCCTGCCTCCACGACGGCACCGGCGACGAGCACACCGCGCCGGCCCGAATGCGCGGCCGCCGTGTAGAGGGCCACCAACAAGGCGACGTCCGCAGGCAGTTGGACGTCCATCAGCCACTGGACGAAGGCCGCAGCGGCCACGACGGCGAACACCGTCAGCGGGGCCCGGCGCCGCCACAGCAGGGGCAGCGCGAGGGCGGCGGTGAGGGCCCCGGCCACCGGAAGCTCCCGCGGTGTGCGGGTGGTCAGGACGTTGAGGAGGAGGAGCGCCGGCAGCAGCGAGTCCCACACCACGGGCGGCAGTCGGGTGCTCCAGCGCCCGGCGGCCCTGACCAGCCGGGCCGCTCGCGCGGAGGCCGAGCCGGCGTACCCCGCCGGCGGCGGGGCCGACCCCGCCCACCGCACCCACTCGCTCACCCATTCCCGCACCCGCACCCGCACCCGGCGGGCCTGGCCGGGTTCCGCGGCCGCCTCGGTCATCACACGTCCCTGTCGATCCGGCGTCAGGCCGGCCCCGAACGGGGCCGACACCGCGTACCACCGGATCCGGGTCGAGTCCGGGACCGACGCCCCGCGCTCGCGCTGCCCGGCACGTACCCGCGGCACGTCGCGGCCTGGTCACGGTAGGCCGCGCGCCCCAGGGAGCGCATGCCCCCACCGGCTGATCGCCCCACGCCCGGATACGACCTCAGGAGGAGCCCCGCCACCTCCCGGGGTCGCAACGCGGCCGCCGATCCGGCGCTCTCGAACCCTGCTCCGGTCGCACCGGAGCCGCCACGCATGGCGACCGCGGTCGCACACGGCGACGACCCGGGGCCGATGCGGCGGCGCACGCCCGGCGCCGAGCATGACCGGGTGACCGAGATCATCGAGGGACCGCAGATGTCCCCCCTGGAAATCCTCGCCCTGCTGGGTGCCGTCGCGCTGGTGGTGGCGCGCTGGCTTCCCCCCGCCGCCCGACCGCGCGTCACGATCGCGGCGGGAGCGGTTCTCGTGCCGTCGGCGATCGTGCTCGGCCTGACGGGGATCCGCTGGCAGCTGCTGCCCGTCCTCGCGGGCGCCGCCCTCGCGCTGCCGTTCGCCCTCGCTCCGCTGCTGCGCCGCCGTACCGGCCGGCCGGCGTGGCGGGCCCGCTGGTGGCTGGCGCTGCCGGGATCGGTGGCCTGCGCCGGCCTGATCGCCACGGGCCCGGTGGCCGCCTGGACCTTCCCCGTACCCGTGTTCCCCGAGCCGACGGGCGGCTTCGCGGTCGGCACCCGCGTGGTGCAGTGGACCGACCCCGGCCGTCCCGAGACCTTCACCGCCGATCCGACCGACCTGCGCACGGTCGTCGTCCAGCTCTGGTACCCCGCGCAGAAGAGCCCGGCGGGCGCGGAGCGGGCCCGGTACCTCGGACGCACGGAGCAGGAGGCGCGCACCGTCTCCGAGGCCCTCGCCCGCGGCGTCGGTCTGCCGGGGTTCCTGGTCGACGGTGTCCCCCGTGCCCGCAGCCGCTCGGTCTTCGACGCCCCGGTGGACGGGGGCGGGGGCCGGTTCCCGGTCGTCCTGTTCTCTCCCGGGTCGGGTGGAGTGCGCACCCAGAACACCGCCTGGGCGGAGGAACTGGCCAGCCACGGCTACGTGGTCGCCGCGCTCGACCACCCGTACGACTCCGCCGCGGTCGTCCTCGCCGACGGCCGGACGATCACCGGCGGGACCGCCTCCAGCGGTGACACGGAGGAGGACGAGGTACTGGCGGCCGGCTGGACGGCGGTCCGGGCCGCCGACCTCGGCTTCGTCCTCAGCCGGCTGGACGCCGTCGACCGGGGCGAGGACGCCGACCCGCTGACCGGCCGCCTGGACACCGGCCGGGTCGCGGTGGCCGGCCACTCCATGGGCGGCGCCGCCGCCCTGCAGGCGGCCCGGCAGGACCACCGGTTCGACGCCGTCATCGACCTGGACGGCTTCCCCCACGGCCCCGCCTCGCCCGCCCTCGTCCAGCCGACGCTCGCGCTCACCCAGGCCGTCACCCCCGGAACCGACCCGCGCTACCTGCCCCGGCTCACCGCGGCCCTGGACGCCGACACCGCGACGAGCTACCGGCTCACCGTCCCCGGCGCCGCCCACCTCACCTTCATGGACGGCCCGCTGTACCTGCCGCCCGTGCCCTCGATCGTCGGCTCCCTGGGCCGCACCGAGAGCCCGCGCGTCGTCGCCGGAGCCACCCTGGCCTTCCTGGACGCCACGCTGCGGGCCGCACCCGGGGACCTGCCCGGCGCCCTGCGGGCCTACGGCGACCTCACCCTCCACCACCCCTGACAGCAACCGCCGGCAGCCAGGCGGTCCCGCCCGCCCGGCTCTACCGGCCCGTCGGGTCCGGGATGCGGGCGGCAGGTGCGGTACCGGCGGGTGCGGTGCGTCCGCGGTGTTCGACGCCGTCGAGCAGGAGGCGGAGGCCGAGTTCGAAGCCCCGGTCGTCCAGCTCCGACGCGCCGTCGCGGGCGCGGGAGGCTTCCAGGGAGTCCGCGAGGGCGGGGTAGTCCGGCCGGTAGGCGTCCGGTGTCCGGGTGAAGCCGGCGGTGAAGGTCTCCAGCGCGGAGCCCAGCACCAGGTAGTCGAGTGCGGCTGCGGTCTCCGCCGCGTCGGCCGGGTCGAGGCCGGCCCGGCCGAGTGTGGCCAGCAGGGTGTCGTAGCCGCGCAGCGCGCGGTCGGCCTCGACGCGGCGGCGGGCCAGCAGGGCGATGGTGTTGGGGTGCCGCAGGAAGACCGCGCGGTAGCCGCGCGCGTACGCCGCGAGGCCGGCCCGCCAGTCGGGGTCGGCGAGCGGGACGTGGTCGATCTCGTCGTTGACCAGTTCGGAGACCGCGTCGACCAGGGCGTCCTTGCTCTGGATGTGGTTGTAGAGCGAGGCCGCCTTGACTCCGAGCCGCTCCGCGAGCGCTCGCATGGTCAGGCCGTCGGGGCCCTCCTCGTCCACCACCTGGAGCGCGGCCCGTGCGATCCGTTCGCCGGTCAGCAGCGCCCTGCTCGGTCGACCCACTGGGGAATCCCCTCTTCCGCTCTGCGTTTCCTGCGGCTATCGTGCCAGACCAGCAACAGTTGCTAACAAAGTTAGTTTTATCAGGAGGGCGCACCGCATGGCCGAGAACACCCCGTCCGACGACGACACGCTGGCCGCGCTCGGCTACCGCCAGGAGCTCAGACGCAGCCTGAGCGTCCTCGGCAACGTCTCCATGGGCTTCGCCGTGGTCAGCCCCGTCGTCGGGCTGTACGCCGCCGTGCAGGTCGGCATGAGCGTGGCCGGCGGCGCCTGGGTCTGGGCGCTGCCGCTGTGCCTGCTCGGGCAGTGCCTGGTCGTGGCCGTCTACTCGGAGCTCGCCTCCCAGTGGCCGCTGGCCGGCGGCGCCTACCAGTGGGGCCGGCGGCTGGCCAACCCGGCCTTCGCCTGGCTGACCGGCTGGATGTGGCAGTTCGCGGTGATGTTCGGCAACACCACCGTCGCCTACCTCGCCTCGCCCTGGCTCTTCGCGCTCTTCGGCGCCGTTCCGACGCCCACCGAGCAGGTGCTCGTCGCGGCCGGGTTCGTGCTCTTCTGCACCCTCGTCAACGCCTACGGCATCGACCTCCTGCGCCGGTTCGTCAGCCTCGGCATCGCCGCCGAGGCGGTCGCCTCCGTCCTCGTGGGCTTCACCCTGCTGCTGGTCTTCCGGCAGCACGGCCTCTCGCTGCTGACCGACTTCCTGCACGCGCCCACCGGGCTCGGCATCGGCGGCACCGGCGCACTGCTCGCCGCCCTGGCCATCGCGGGGTGGGCGTTCGTCGGGTTCGACGCCTGCGTGTCGACGGCCGAGGAGACCAAGGACGCGGCCCGGCAGGTGCCCCGGGCGATGTGGTGGTCCCTGCTGAGCGTCGGGCTCGTCGTCATCCTGAACGCGGTCTCGGTCGAGCTCGCGCACCCGAGCCCCGCCGACGTCGTCTCCGGCCAGGACCTGGACCCGGTGACCACCGCCGTCACCCACGCGTTCGGCGGCTGGGCCGACAAGCCCTTCGTCCTCGTCGTCCTGATCAGCTTCACCGCGTGCCTGATGGCCTCCCAGGGCGGCGCGGCGCGCGGGCTCTACTCCCTCGCCCGGGACGGCGTCTTCCCGTTCTCGCGTCAGGTCCGCAGGGTCAACGGGCGCCGGGCCCCGATCGGCGGCCTGGTCGCGGCGACGCTGATCAGCTGCGCCGCCCTGCCGCTGGGCCTGAGCACCTCGGCCATCGGCAGCCTGATGACCTTCGGCAGCGCGGCGATCTTCGCACCGTTCTTCCTGATCTGCCTCGTCGCCCTGGCCGCCCGCCTGCGCGGCTCCTGGACGCCCGCCGGCGCAGTCGGGTACGGACGCCTCGGCACCCCCGTCAACCTGCTCGCGGTGCTGTGGACCGGCTTCGAGCTGGTCAACATCTGCTGGCCGCGCGCCGTCCTCGCCCCCGCCGGGGCGCCCTGGTACCAGGTCTGGGCGGCACCACTGGGCGTCGCCACCGTCACCCTCGCCGGTCTCGCGTACCTGCTCGTGCGCCGACCCGACCGCCGTATGGGCGACATCGACCGGGACCGGCCGCTGGGCGACGAGCTCGCGCCCGCCGTCCTGTAGCCGGCTGGCGGCGGCGGTGACGGCGGCGGTGACGGCGGCGGTGGCGGTCGATCAGAAGGCCGATGACCTGCTAATGTTCTTCTCGTCGCGAGGGAGATCATTCCTCGTCAGGCGTCAGCGGTGCTACCAGAGCACGTCCTACTTTCAGTAGGAAGAGTCCGTGCGACCCGGGCCTGGCGCTCCACGGTCGGACGAGGTCCGGTGCCCCTACGGGTGCCGGGCCTCGTCCGCGTTCTGCCGGCCGTTTCGCCGTGCCGACGGACATCAGGCGTCAGGCGGCCACCTGGGGCCGAAGGTGTTGAGGAAGACCACGGGCCCCCCGCCGAACCGCCCGGCGGCGTCCAGTTCCAACAACGCCGCCAGCGCCTTGGCGGTGTACGTCTGCTCCAGTTCCAGGCCGGCCCCGGACGCCCGGTCGAGCGCCGCCGCCCCAGGTGCGGTGGGGTGGGCGTAGCCGGCGCCGAGCCAGCCGTACTCCGTGACCACGTCCGCCGGGCCGGGCTCCGACCCCGGCAGGCGGGCGCCCCGGGCCCGGAGCAGCGCCAGCGACTTCCGGGCCAGCGCGGTGAGCCTCGGCCCGTCCAGCCGGAGGGTGTCGTTGACCACGACGCCCAGCACCCGGGTGCGCAGACCGGCCAGCCGCAGCCCCAGCGCCAGACCGGCCGCGGTACCGCCCGAGCCGACCGCCGTCACGATCCACCCGGGCTCCGGCAGCAGGCCGTCCGCCACGTGCTCGGCCAGTTCGAGCGCGCACTCGACGTACCCGAGCGCCCCGAGCGGCGAGGACCCGCCCGCCGGGAGGAAGTACGGCGGGGTGAGGCCGTGCGCGTGCCGGACGAACAGCCACGGCGCGGCGAGGACCAGCCGGGTCCTGGTGTGCAGGAAGTGCAGCCTCGCGCCGCTGGCGTGCAGCCGCCGCAGCTGGGCGCGGACGTGGTCGTCGACCGGATGGTCGATCAGGCCGAGGGCGACGTCGAGGCCCAGTTCGCGGGCGTAGAGGGCGGCCGCGAGGCCCCAGTTGGTGCCGAGCCCGCCGACGGTGAGGACCGTGCGGGCACCCCGGCGGCGGGCCTCGGGCAGCAGCCACTCCAGCTTGCGGACCTTGTTCCCGCCCCAGCCGCCGCGCCCGTACCCGCTCTCGTCCTTCAGCCACACCGCGGACCGGCAGCCGAGCCCGGCCAGCGGGCGCACCGGAGTCGGCGCGTCGCCCAGCCGGAGGTACGGCAGTGTCCCGGTCAGCTCCGGCCAGCGCCGGTGGAGCAGGGGAGGCGTCATGGGGCCGACGGTAGGGCAGCACCGGGCCGTTGCCCAGTGCCGGGGACGGCCCGGGCCGGTTTCCGGTACCGACGGCGGTCGGTGACGACACGGCGGCTGGGTTCGCCGATCACGGTCGGGCGGCGACAGGGTGGGCGACGGCAGGGCGGGTGGGGTGGGCGACGGCAGGGCGGGTGGGGCACAGAGGGGTGACGGCCCGCCCCTGACCGCTGCTCAGCCTCCGGCCGTGCCCTGCACCGGCCAGGTGCGGGCGACCGCGGCGGCGAGGGCCGCGCCCTGCCGGTGGCCGGCCCGGGCGGCGGCCGGGCGCCGGGTGTCGGCGGTCAGGTCGCGTCCCATCGCGCGGCGGGCGTCGGCGTCCGGGGTGATCAGGGTGGTATGGGTGCCGGAGGCGCGGAGCTCCGCTGCCTGTTGCCGGGCGCCGGGGTGCGGCCCGACGGCCGCGGGGACGGGCGAGAGCGCCAGCACCTGCCGGTGGCCGGCGGCGAGTTGGAGGTTGCCGGTGGATCGGGTGCCGCCGTCGATCCACCGCCGCCCGAGGGCGGCTGCGGGCGGCCAGACCAGGGGGACGGCGCAGCTGGCGGCGACGGCCTCCACGAGGTCGAGCCCGGAGTGCGCGTCGAAGGCCTCGACGCGTCCGGTCTCCGCGTCCACGGCGGTGATCCGCAGCGCCTGCGCGGGCCAGGCGGTGGCGTCGCGCAGCAGGGTGCGCACGGTGTCGTGGAGGTCGTGGGCGGGGGCCGGCCGGGCGGTCAGGGCGGCGTGGCCGAGGCGCCGTACGGAGCGTTCCGGGTCGCGGGTGCCGAGGGCCGCCCACAGGTAGCGCAGGGTCTGCGCGACGGTGACGCCCATCTCGACCCGGTCGAGCCGGGCCAGTTGACGTTCGTACAGCTCGCGGGCGGCTTCGCCGCCGGTGAGCCGGGCGCCGAAGACGGCTCCGGCCGAGGTGCCGATGACGGTGTCGGCGGCGGTCGGGTCGATCCCGCCGTCGGCGAGGCCCGCGAGGACGCCGGTCAGCCACGCCCCGCCGACCGGTCCGCCGCCGCCAAGTACCAGTGCCGTCCCACGCATGGCGTTCCTCTCCCCGACTCTCCGACCACACGAAACGGGGAATGCTCCCCGTTTCCTTCTCGGGCGAGAGTACACCGAACGGGGGCGGACGGCACCGGCGGGCACGGCCCGGGGCCGCACCCACACCCGCACCTGAGGCCGTCCGCCCCCGACCGACGCCGGTCCCACTACGGTCTGTCAGGAAGAACGGGCCGATCGCGGGGGGAGCCTACGCACGGTCACCGACATTGATGCGTGGGCGAAGCAGGAATAGCCTGGAAAGACCGAGGGCCGGCGGGTGCCGGAAGGTTCGGCACCCCCGACCGTCGCCGGTCGGATGCTGGGGGCACCCCATGCGAGATCACTCGGCGCGGGCCCTGGCCCTGTGCTCCCCGGGGCACGGCGACCTGCACCTCTTCGTCGGCGCGCAGAACGGCGTGGTGCGGCACCGGACGTTCGACGGCGCCTGGAGCGCGTGGCGCGATCTCGGCAGTCCCTGGTCCTCGCCCGGGGAGCCGCGTCCCGGGGTTCCCGGGACGCCCGCGGGCTTCGGATCCGGCTGGTTGGACGCGACGGCGGTCGAGGGCGGCGCGGTCGAGGTCTTCGCCCTCGGCGCCGAGGGCGACCTGCTACGCCTGCGCCTGGACGGCGAGGGGCGGGGCGGGGAGCGGCCGGAGTGGACGTCATGCGGCGTACTGCCCCGTGGTGTGCTCCCCCAGGGTTCCGCGCCGACCGGATTCACCGTCGTGACGACCGGGGGCAGCGACGTCCACGTCCTCCTGTGGACGGGCGCGCCGGACCGGCAGGTCGTGCACTGGCGGCCGTCCGGCCGGGCGATCGTGCTGCCCGTCGGCGGCCGGGCCTCCGGGCTGGTCGCCGCAGTGGCGGAGGCAGCGGTGGCGGAGGCCGCGCGGGGAGTGCTCCTGGTCGCGGACACCCGCGAACGGCACCTGCTCCGCGGCCACTTCACGGTCACCGAACCACCGGCCGACGGACCACCGACCGACGAAGCCCCGGCCTACGAAGCCCCGACGTGGGAGGGCCTCGGGGACCTGCCCGACGGGCTCGACCACTCCCCCACCTGCATCGCCGCGACGGAGCACGACGTCTTCCTCGGCGGCGACCGCGGCCTGTGGCACTCCGCCCTCGACCCGTGGCTCGGCTGGGAGCACCTCGGCGGCGACCTCTCCGCCCCCGGCACCGGGCTCCCCCTGCTGACCGCCGTCGAGTCCGGGGACGGCCGGATCGACGTGCTCGCCGTCTGGGCCGGGGCCGCCCTCATGCACCGACGGTTCGACACCGCGTGGTCCGCGTGGCACCTGGTCGACCTGCCGGGCGCGACACCGGGCGCGACACCGGGCACCGCCCCGGGCACCGCGCCGAGCGCAGCCCCGAGCAGCTACGCCGTGCTGCGCCCGGACGACCTCGTCACCCTGACCCTCCGGGGCCGGGGCCTGCACGAGCAGACCCGGCCCGACGGCACGGTGCAGCTGGTGCCCGACCCGGGCGGCGGCCGCCTGATCGTGGGGGTGCCCCCGCAGCACCTGGCCGAGACCGTGGTGGAGTCCGGCATGCCGCCCCAGGGCTACCTCTCCGGTCCGTCCACCCTGTCCTTCGCCGTCGGCCCGGACCCGGTCGTCCTCACCGTGGAGGGCCTGCTCGACGCGATGGAGCGCCTCCCCCTGGTCACCACCGCGGCCTCGGCGGCGGACGAGGTGACCCGACTGGAACTCCCCTGGCGCCTCGTCCTCGCCCTGCAGGGGCAGCCGCGCTGCGCCCACCGCAGCCGGCCAGCCACCGGCACCGGTGGCGGCACCGAGCTCTGGCACAGCCGGGTCCACGACCCGGCCGGCGGGCTGACGGCGCGCCCCCTGCGCGCCGTCCCCGGCGCTACGAACCTGGGCACGCCCCTGGACGCCTGGCTGGACCAGATCGTGGCGGCCGCGGTCCAGAACCCCGGCATCCCGGTCGCGGTCGACCGGCTGATCCTGAGCGCCTACGGTGCCCGGTTCTCCGCCTCCGCCCACTGGCCCCACCTGGAGTGGGCCCACGACGCCGCGCTGGGCCGGGACTTCCACGTCAAGGTCGCCGCCACGGGCGCGCTGTTCCCGTTCGGCCACCGCGCGGTCTACGTGGAGGTCACCGACCGGCGGTTCGACGGCACCGATCCCGCCGTGGCCGCGCTGCACCGACAGAGCTTCCTGATCGTCACCGAGCCCGTCCGCGACGACTACGGCATCGGCGCGGGCGGCTCGCACGAGCGGCGCTTCCCGTTCCAGCGGGTCACGATCGACCCCGGTCAGGCCTCGGAGCTGGACGACGCCTCCTGGATCCCGCTGGGCGCGTCGCCCGGCGCCCCGCGGTGCTTCTGGCCGCGGCGCAGCGGTGGACCCGTGGTGTTCACCCTCCGGGCCGGCGCGGGGCAGCAGGAGGTCGAACTGCACCTGCCGCTGCTGTTCGTGGAGGACGCGGCCGCCGACGCCGCGCACGCCGCGGCCCTCGACGGGATCTACGGCGGCGGTCCCGGTACGGGCGCCTTCGCGGGCCCGGGGCGGCCGGTCTCGGACGTCGGCAGCCGTATCCCGCTCGCCATGGTGTCGCGGACCGAGGCCGCGGCGGGCGCGGTGCAGGAGGTGCAGTCGATGACCTTCGGCGGGCTCGGCGCGGGACACTCCCCCACCGGGGTGGGCTTCTACCCGCAGGTGACCCAGCTGGCCGTGGGGCTGCCGGCGGCCCGCCAACTGCTGGGCCCGACGCCGGCGCTGCCCGCGACGCTCTCCAAGGCGCTCGTCGACACCCCGCCGGGCCGGCCGCCGGCGGACGCGCTGCTGGACCTGGTGACCCCGAAGCCGCTCGACTTCGGCGCCGCCGGGGCCCGCGCGGGGTCGCTGGCCGCCCCCGACATGACCGTGACGCAGATCTCGCGCACGCTCGGGCCCACCGTCGGAAACGCGCTCCCGCAGGATCCCACGAAGCTGTTCGCCGCGGACGCGACGCTGTTCGGCGTCGTCCCGCTGCGCGACCTGATCGCCGTCGTCAAGGACCAGCCGAAGCTGCTGTGGCTCGGCGAGGGGACGGACACCCCGTCCGCGAAGCTCACCTGGCGCCAGCCCCTGGAGAAGGCCGTCGCGCCGTTCTACCCCGACGCCGGGTCGTCGGTGTCCATCGAGGCGCTGGCGCAACTGGTCGGCGGCAAGCCGCAGATGCACGCGACCGGGACGATCGACAAGTTCAGGCTGGTGATCCCCGCGCAGGGCCCGGGCGCGCTCGTCACGCTCACCTTCGCGTCCGTCGTCTTCACCGCCGACGCCGGCCGGAGCCTGCACCTCGACGTCACCCTGTCCGATGTCGAACTCGACGGGACGCTGAAGTTCCTCCGCACCCTGCAGGACCTGATCCCGCAGGCGGGACGCGGCGGCCCGCGGATCGACGTGTCGGCCACGGCGATCACGGCGTCGTACACCCTGGCCGTGCCGACGGCCGGCCTGATGGTGTTCAGTCTGCAGAACCTCACCATCCGGATCGCGGTCACGCTGTCGCTGACCAACCGGCCGATCGCGGTGGACTTCGCCTTCGGCACCCGGGAGAAGCCGTTCCTGGTCACGGTCTCCGGCTTCGGCGGCGGCGGGTACCTGGAACTCGGAATCGGCGCCGGTGGCCCGGACAGCGGGCTGCAGCGGCTCACCGGCGGGATCGAGTTCGGCGCCGCCGTCACCATGGACTTCGCCATCGCGTCGGCGGAGGTGCATGTCTTCGGCGGCGTCGTCTTCGCCAAGAACGGCCGCGACACCGAGATCACCGGCTACCTGCGGATCGGCGGCAGCGTCTCCGTGCTGGGGCTGATCAGCGTGTCGATCGAGCTGACGCTCAGCCTGACGTACGACACCGACACCAATGTGCTGAGCGGTTCGGCCAGGCTCGTCATCACGGTGGACCTGACGTTCTTCTCCAAGACCGTGACGCTGGAGTGCCACAAGAGCTTCGGCGGCTCCCCGCACCTCGCCGCCCCGGCGGCCCACGCCGGTCCGGCCCTGGCGGCCGGCCCGGACCCGTCGTCGGTCGAGGCGGCGCTCGGGCCGCAGGGGCCGTCGTTCCCCTGGCAGACGTACTGCCAGGCGTTCGCAGGGGAGTAGCGCATGTCGTCGACCGGCCTGGAGCGGCAGTTCGTCTGGACGGTGATCCCGGCCGGCCGGGTGACGCCGGCGGCCGGCGGGTCCGAGCCGATGGCGGTGTTCTCGGTGCTGCTGACACCGCGCCTGATCGGCCCGGGAACGGCCCGGCTCACGGTGGCGGACTTCGGGATGCAGCGCTGGCCGGAGCGGTCCGCCGCCCTGCACTTCGACGTGTTCCGCGCCGGGACGTCCGTACCGGCGTCGCCGGTCCCGTACACCGCGCTGGACGGGACGGTCGTGCGGTTCTCGACCGCCGAGCAACTCGCCGCCTGGCAGGCGCTGTTCGGCGGCGGCACGCTGGTCGAGCCGTACCGGGCCGCCTTCTACGACGGCCGGGACACCCGGGCGTTCCCCACCGGCGAGGCCGGCGCGGAGGTGCGCGGCATCTACACCGCCACCGCCCGGGCCCACGCCGTGCACCGGGGCGTGGCGCCGGAGCGCGACGCCGGGCTCCGGGCCGACCTGCGGGAGATCACCGACCTGTGGCAGACCGGCCTGCTGCCGCCCGGCGACGGGGCGCCACGCGCCGCCGAGGACCAGCCGGCCCTCGCCCGGGCGTACGCCTTCTACCGGCGCAGCGCCGCCGAGTTCAGCCCACCGGAGAGCCTCGCGGCGCCGCCCGAGCGCGAGTTCCACGACACCGTCGCGCACCTCGCCGACCACCCCGTCGTGCTGCGTGCGCTCGGCCTGCTGACGGACCTCGCCGTGCCGGCGTCCCGGCTGGGCGGAGCCGACCCGGCGGAGCTGCGGGCGGTGCCGCGGTGGCCGAGCCCGGACCCGAACCCGCCGCCGGGCTGGACCGGCGCCACCCAGACCGACCTGTCGCCGCGCACGGCCTACACGCTGAACGGGGCGCGCTTCCTGCCGGCCTCCGTCGACGGGCCGACCTCCACCGGCTTCAGCCAGGGGCTGCTCCCCCTGTCCGGAACCGGCATGGGAACCGGAGCCGAGGCCGCGCCCGCCGGGAACGCCCGGTTCGAGGTCGTGCCCTTCGACGTGGACGGCGCCGCGCTGCGCCTGGTGAGCGCCGCCCGCTCGGACGCCGCGTCCGCGCCGCCGTCCGTCGCCGACACCGCTCCGCCCGGCGCGCTGCCCGCCCTGCACTCGATGGGGTTCGCGCTCGTCGACCGGAGCCGCGAGACGGAGCACGGCAAGCAGCTCCAGCGGGCCCGGCAGCGGGCGACGCCGTCCGGCCTGCAGGCGTCCGCGCTGCTGGCGGACTCCCTCCTCGGCGGCTACCGGCTGGACGTGTACGACGGCACCAGCAGGACGTGGCACTCGCTGTGCCGCCGCCGGGTGCACTACACCGTCGGCGGCGTGCCGCTCGGGCCCGCCACCGTGGCGGGGCTGCCGGACGAGGGGTACCTCAGGCCCGGCGGGGCAGCCACCGGCGCCGGCCCGGCCGACGTGCTGTACCTCCACCAGACGGTGGCCCGCTGGGACGGCTGGAGCCTGGTCGCCCAGCGGCCCGAGCGGATCGTGGCCACCGGCGACACCCGGCCGGCGGCGGCCGCCCCGGCCCTCGACGCGGTCGTGACGTGCGACCTCGGCTCGCTGCCCCGGCTGCGCTTCGGCCGCTCCTACCGGCTGCGGGTCAGGATCGCCGACCTGGCCGGAGGCGGCCTGCGCGCCGAGGAGGTCGGCGCCGTCGAGGAGCAGAGCGACGACCTCGTCTACCGGCGCTTCGAGCCGCTGCCCCCGCCGGAACTCGTGCCCACCCGGGCGTTCGACGACGGCGACGGCCAGGACCGCATGGTCATCCGCAGCGACCGCGGGGTGTCGGTGGCCGACTACGCCGCCCACCACGGGTACCGCGCCTACGACCTGCGGCACCTCCTGCCCCCGAAGTGCTCGCTCGCCCTGGCCCTGCAGTACGACGGCGCCTTCGACCAGGCCCTCGGCCCCACCGCGTCCGCCGCCGACGTGACCCGGCTCTTCGGGACCGCCAAACGGGCGGACCGCGGGCTCACCGACGTCCCGGGTGCGCAGACCGTCGGAACCGACCCGGCATCCGGCGCTCCGTCACCGTACGTCACCCTGCCCGAGACGGACGTGGTGCTGCCCTGGCTGGCCGACCCGAGCGGCGCCTTCATCGCCCTGAACGCGCGGCCCCGGCCGCTGGGCCCCAACGGGCAGCCCGGGCCCGTCGTCCCCTCCGACCGGTCGGTGATCGCCGTCTGGCAGGGCGACTGGCCCGACCGCCAGACCGCGACCGTGAAGCTGGAGGCCGCCGCGAGCGGCTGCACGGTGCGGAACCTCGACCGCCGCCACCTCTCGGTCGGGCTCGGCCCCGCGGAGCAGGTGACCTTCGACATCCCGTCCTGCATGCCGTACGAGCACGTCAACTACCTCGGCATCGCCCTGTGGCTGGGCGTCGACCCGGTGAACCCGGCCACCTTCCAGGACGTCGTGCACGGGAAGAACCGCCTGATCACCCCGCCGCGCACGGTCACCATGGTCCACGCGGTGCAGCGGCCGCTGACCGACCCCGGCGGACAGCTGACCGTCCAGCGCAAGCCCGGCGACCACGACGCCGTCCTCGGCACGGGCGGCCTCGCGATCGACATCCCCAGCACCGGGCGGATCGACCTCCACGCCGAGTGGTCCGACCACGACGACGCCCCGCCCGCCCCGCCGGCGGTGCACGAACGGATGGCGCACGTCGGCTCGTACGAGGTCCAGCACCTGCCGCCGAAGGACGCTTTCCCGGTGATCCGCCAGGAGTTCGGCGACACCCGCCACCACAAGGTGAGCTACACCGTCACGGCGGTGTCGCGCTTCGAGGACTGCTTCGGGCGCCAGCTCGCGGCCGATCCCCTCGCCTGCCTCGCCACCGGTGCGCTCGCGGACACCGACGTGCCGAGCTCGGCCCGGCCCCCCGCACCCCGACTCCTCTACGGCATGCCGACGTTCCGCTGGAGCCGGACGGTCGACGGGCAGCGCTCGCTCACCCGGCTGCGCCGCGGCGGCGGTCTGCGGGTCTTCCTCGAACGGCCCTGGTACGCGTCGGGCGACGACGAGGCCCTGGCACTGCTCGCCTTCCCCACCGCGCCGGCCCCCGCCGAGGCCCTGCGCTACGTCGGCGTCGCCGGGCGCGACCCGATCCGCGGCACCGGGGCGCCGCCCGGCACCCTCACCCGCGCCCAGGTCAACGCACCGCAGTGGGCACAGGTGACGCTCCCCGAGCTGCAGCGGGTCCTCGACGCCGGGCTGTACCAGGTCGAGTTCGACGACCAGGAGGACCGCTGGTACGCCGACCTCGACCTCGCCCCGGTGGTGTCCTCGTCCTACTTCCCGTTCGTCCGGCTCGCGCTGGCCCGCTACCAGCCGCACACCGTCACCGATGTGCCGGCCGTGTCGCAGGTGGCCCTGACCGACCCCGTCCAGCTGCCGCCCGACCGGCGGCTGACGGTCACCCGCAGCCCCGGGCAGGCCACCGTGGTCCTGGACGGCCTCGGCCCCGGTGGCGCGGGGAACACCGTCCGGACCGAGCTCCAGGTCCTGGACGCGGGCGTGCCGGCGACGGCCGACGTCGCGGGCTGGTCCACCGTCCTGACGACCACGGCCGTCCTCGGGCACACGGCCCCCGTCAGCCTCCCCGACACCGGGCAACGGCCACAGCGCCTGGTCGTCCGGGAGTTCGAGACCCAGCCCGTCCCGGCGGGCGGCGACGGAACCGGACGACCGGTGTTCCTCGACATCGTTCCGCTCGGCACGTGGTGAAGCGGCCCGACGCCGTCGCCACCCCGGGCCGCAGAGCTTCAGACAGTCAGAGAGCAAGAGAAGGCGATCACGGTGGTATTCCAGATGTTTCCCGACACCGGCCAGGTCAGGCTCGCGAAGCAGGCCACCACCGGCCTGGTCACCTTCGACGTGGACCCGACGGTGTCACCGTGGTTCCTGCACGTGGTGGCCGTCGGGCCGAACTGCCAGCCGCTGCGCGGCAGGGCACCGGACATCGAACTCCGGGCCGGCCAGGGGCTGATCACGGCCGTACCGCAGAAACCCGCCGAGGCGGCCGTCCCCGACGAGACCGGCAAGACCGTCGCGACCGCGTCCTGGACCAGGGACGCCGCCGACGTCTTCACGGTGCAGCTGGAGGTCTCCGACCCCGGGGTCTCCGCCTGGAACCTGCGCATCACCAACAACGACCCGCAGGAGCTCGGCTTCGTCTGGACCTCGGCCCCGTCCGACGCCGAAGGCCGGCAGCCCCGGATCCAGATGGCCACGTCGCTGCACGTGAACGTCCTGGAGACGACGGCCGACCAAGTGGTGCCCGTCGCCAACATCGGGCCGGGAACGCTCACGTTCGGCGGATCGGCCGACACGGACATGGGCGCCGGGTTCCTGCTTCACAGCTTCCCCGCCAGCCTGGCCACCAACACCTGCGACCGGATCGTGATCAGGATCGCCGGCGGCGGCCAGTTCGCCACGCCCACCGCGACCGCGACCTTCACCCTGAACTGCAACGACACCGTCGCGGGAGACAAGACGTTCCAGCTCACGCGTGAACGGCGGAAGGTGACGAAGGAAGGGAAGGACTTCAAGGACAAGGAGAAGGACGTCAAGGACAAGGACGGCCACAAGGACCACGTCGGCAAGGAACTGGAGGCGCACGCGCCCGCGCCATCCGACCCGGTGTCCGGTCGCGGTTTCGTTCCCGGGTTCAGTCCGGGCGCCGGACACTTCATCCCCGCCGACCAGCGGCCCGACCTCGCGGACAGCGCCCTCGGGAACGAGGACCCCGACGCCGACCCGGGCCGGAGGTAGGCCCCGCATGTGGCTGGTGCTCAGCGACCCCGCCGACCGGGCGGCGCTGTGGGCCCACGAGGGACTGTGCGAACGCGGACTGGAGCCGCTGGAGCTGCTCTCCCCGCAGGCGCTGCTCGGCTCCACGCGCTCGGCGCACCGCGTCGGCCGGCGCGGGGCGGACTTCGAGATCGTCCTGCCGGACGGCCGCCTCCTCGACAGCCGGGAGGTCTCGGGCGTGCTCAACCGGGTGGCGGCGGCGCCCTTCGGGCTGCTGCCCTTCGACACGCACGGCGACGCGCTGTACGCCCAGGAGGAGTTGAGCGCCCTGCTGCTCAGCCTGCTCACCTGCCTCGCCCCGGTCGCGGTCAACCGGCCCTGCGCGACCGGCCTGTGCGGAGCCTGGCGCTCGATGGCGGAGTGGACGGTGCTCGCGGCGAGGGCCGGGCTGCCGGTGCCGCCGGCGCGGATCTCCAGCAGCCCCGATCCCGAGCCGGACCGGGCCGCGCCCGACTCGGACGTTGTCCTGGTGCTCGGCGACCGGGTCTTCGGTGCACTCTCACTCCCGGCCGAGGACGAGCAGGCGTGCGTACGCCTCGCACGACTCGCCGGCACGGACCTGCTCGGGCTCGACCTGCACCGGGACGGCGGACACCGCCTGGTCTTCGGCGGCGCGAGCCCACTGCCCGACCTCCGCTCCGGCGGCGAGCCGTTCCTCGACCGCCTGCTCGACCACCTCACCGCGCTCCCCGCCCTCCCCGAGGTGGCCCGATGATCGCCGTCTGCGGCATCGCGAGCGAGACGCCGATCGCCCGGGTCATCGCCGCGCTCGACGACCTGGGCCTGCCCTACACCGTCCTCCACCAACGGCGTTTCCTGGAGCAGCCGTTCGAGCTGGAAGCCACCGACGCGGGCGTCCGGGGCCGGCTGACGGCGGACGGCGGAACCGTCGACTGCGCCGAGGTGACCGGCATCTACGCCCGGCTGATGGACTGGCGGCGGCTCCCCGAGGCCCGCCGCCCGGACGAGGACGTCCTGCAGCGGTGCCGGGCCTGGCACGAGGCGTTGGGCACCTGGATCGAAGTCGCTCCCGGCCGGGTGATGAACCGGGCGGCCGCGTCGGCGTCGAACGCCTCCAAACCGCACCAGGCCCAACTGATCCGCCGGACCGGCTTCCTGGTGCCGGAGACACTGGTCACCAACGACCCCGAGCTGGTCCACGACTTCGGGGAGCGCCACGGCGAGCTGGTCTACAAGTCGATCAGCTGCCAGCGGTCCGTCGTGCACGCCCTCGACCGGGAGGCCACCGCCCGACTGCCCCTCATCCGCTCCTGCCCGGTCCAGTTCCAGCAGCGCGTCCGCGGTACCGACATCCGCGTGCACACCGTGGGCGACGAGGTGTTCGCCACCCGCATCACCACCGACCGCGTCGACTACCGCTACGCCCACCACGACGGCGGCCGCGCCGAACTCTCCCCCTGGCAGCCGCCCGAGGACCTGGCCCACCGGTGCCTGCGCCTGGCCGACTCCCTGGGCCTGGACCTGGCCGGCATCGACCTGATGCTCACCGACGACGGCGACGTCTACTGCTTCGAGGTCAACCCCAGCCCGGCCTTCACCTACTTCGAGTCCCACACCGGCCAACCCATCGCCCGCGCCATCGCCCGCGCCCTCGCCCACCGCTGACACCCGAGCGGCCGAGCGGGGTCGGGTGCGGAAGGAGGACACCGCCGTCGGTCCACCCGTGTGCGTCGAAGCCTGCCGGTGGATACCATGAGAGTGAGCACCGCCGCACGCTCCGTCGGCTGACATCCGGGTCGACGCGGGGCCTGCGGAACCGTGCGTCGGCACACCGGCCCTCTTCCCAGGAACTGCCGTGCCGTTCCGAATGGGCTGTCGACTCGGAATCGTCCCCCGGACGGGGGTGGACCCCATGGCCCCCTTCTCACGAAGCGTGGTGCGCTCCCGGGACCTGCTGGCCGTCCGGTTCGAGCTGATCAATCTCACGCTGCGGACCGACGGGCCGTCGGCGGGGTGGCTCGTCCGGGAACAGGCCGGTCAGGACGCCTTCGTCGTCGTCCACTTCCCGCCGCAGCACGCGGCCGAGCCGGTGCTCCCGGACGGCGCGGTGCTCCCGGTACCCCAGCTCGGCCGGCTCGCCGGGCCCAGCAGGCTCGCCTTCCGGCTGCCGCCGGGAACCGACCGGATCCCGTTCACGCTGGAGGCGCTGCTCGACTGGCGGTCCCTGGAGCCGAGCCTGCCTCCCGCGGCCCGGCAGCCGAGGGGTGCCGTCGTGGCCGGCGACCACGGTGCCGCTGCCCCGGAGCCGACCGAGACCGCGCTGGAACTCCCGTACCACCTGGTGCTCTCCCCCCACCCCGGCGGTGGGTGGGCCCACGACGTCGAGCCGGTCACCCGTGCCGGGCGCACCGAGTTGTGGCACACCCGCCTCGGCGTGAGGACGGTGGACACCGACGGCCGTCCGGTCGTCGACGAGGAGCAGGCGGCGGACCGTTACGTGCGGGCGGTGTTCTCGCCAGACCCGGCCGGCACGCCGCCGGACCTGGCCGCCGCCCTGCGGCCCACGCCCGCCCAGCGCCGGACCATCGTCGGGCTCTCGGTGACCGCGCCCGTCGAGATCGACCAGCTGATGCTCTCCGCGCGGGGCGGCTGGCTCCGGGCGCACGGGCAGTGGCCCGACCCCGCGCTCAGCACGTGGCAGCACGTGGCGACCCTGGGGCGGGACCAGTTCGTGCGCATCACGCAGGAGGGAGTGCTGTTCCCGTTCAGGCACCGCGCCGCGTGGATCGACGTCACCGACCGTGCGATCGACGAGAACGCCGGCCGGCCTGTGGCGGCGCTGCGGGAGCATCATTTCCTCCTGGTCCGCGAACCGGTGAAGCACTACGCGGACGACGACTACGACCACGGCGGCAGGGAGATGCCGTTCACGGACGTGCGCATCGCGACCCAGTTCACCCCGGCGAGCCCGCGGGTGCTCCCCGACATCGACCGGCGCAGCGACTCCCCCGACAGCGCGGACCCGCCCTTCTGGATCATGAATGCCACACCGCCGGGAACCGTCCCGTTCCACCTGATCGGGACCGACAGGACGCACACCGACACCGACTTCCACGCGGCCCTGATCTTCGTCCCCCTCGAACTCGCCGACGACCCCGACACCCTGGCCAGGATCCGCGCCGACTACCGCAGCGGTGACCCGACGGACCCGTCCGTGCAGCGGCGCACCCGCGTCGGAGGCGCACCGGTCGCGTTCGCGCCACCGGGCGACCCGGCCCGGCCCGGCGACACGACGCTGACCACGGATTCGCTGGACTTCGACGTGGTCATCGGCCACGGCCGGCCGCCGTTCCTGCCGGTCCTCGACTCGGCGCAGGTCCGGATCCCGGCGGTCGACCGGCTGCTCGGCAACGCCGATCCGGCAACCGTCGTGCCGTCGCCGACGTTCCTGGCGGACACCGGTGGCAACCCCGCGCACCTGTTCGCCGAACTCGCCCCGCCGCTGGAGGTGCGGCTGCCCGCCGAGCGCGGGGCCGTGCTGGCGAGACCGAACATGGCCGTGACTGGCCTGTCGTCGACACTCGGTCCGGTCGCCGGAGACCCGGGCGCGCTCACGGCCGGGACGTTCGACCCGGCCGCGTTCTTCGCCGACAGCGCGAAGCTCATGGGCGCCCTGCCGTTGGCCCGGCTGATCTCCGGCGTCTTCGAACCACGGCAGTTCCCGCAGATGTTCAGCCGCACCACCGCCACGTCGGTGGTCACCACTCTGGACTGGGAACCGAAGGTGGAGAGCACGAGCCCGCTGCTGCGCCCGTCGGAAGACGGCGCACCCATCTCCCTTTCGCTGCACACCCGGATCGAGCAGTCACTGGGGCCGAACCCCGACCCGCCCCGGACCTCGGTGCACACGACACTGCGCAACTTCACCGTCGGCTTCGCGGGCGTCCTGGAGGTCCGGTTCGACGCCCTCACGTTCCGGTCGGAGAACGGCGGCAAGCCCGGCGTGAGCGTGGAACTGCCGGACCACGCCGTACGTCTGTTCTCGGAACTCTCCTTCTTCTCCGCCCTGGGAGACCTCATCGGCGGCAGCGGTGTGGGCGCCGCACCCGCCGTCGAGGTGAGCCCCGCGGGCGTACGGGCCTCCTACTCCCTGCCGCTGCCACCCGTCCCCCTCGGCGTCTTCCTCTTGGAGAACGTGCGACTGGGCATCAGCCTGAACCTGCCCTTCACCGACGACCGGCCGAGCCTGCGGTTCGCCTTCGGCGACCGCCACGACGAGTTCCTGGTCACCGTCGAAGGCCTGGGCGGCGGAGGCTTCTTCGCACTGGCCCTGGGGCTGGACGGCATCGAGACGGTCGAGGCCAGTCTGGAGGTCGGTGCGGCCGTCGCCCTGGACTTCGGGGTGGCCGGCGGCAACGTCGCGATGATGATCGGCGTCTACGCCCGCTACGACGCTCCCCCGGTCGGCGCGGCCTCGGTGACGGGCTACCAGCGGCAGAGCGGCGAAGTCGAGGTCCTCGGCCTGGTCAGTGCCTCGATCGACTTCTACCTGGGCCTGACCTACGCGACGAACCCGGACCGGCTGGAGGGCACGGCCACCCTCACGATCAAGGTCGACCTCACCCTGTTCAGCGAGTCGGTGGAACTCACCGTCCGACGCGTCCTCGTCGGCGGCGCCGACCCGGCGGGCGACCCGGACTTCGGTGACGTGATCGCCGAAGCGGACTGGCGTAGCTACGCCGACGCCTTCGCGTGAGGAGGCACACCGTGCCCGAGCGAGTGATCTGGACCGCGGTCCCCGACGGCGTCGTCGGCGAGGGCGGCGACCGTCGGCTGCGCCTGTCGGTGGTGGCCTCGCCCCGGTTGACCACCGCGGACGGAACGCGCGGCACACTCGGCGCGTTCCACGACCTCGGCGGTACGGGGGCGCAGAACTGGCCGTCCCGTCTGACGACGACCACCTTCGCGCTGGAGCTCGACGGCGCGGTCGTGGCCGACGGCCTAAAGGCCCTCGGCCGGCTCCAACCCGCCCTGTGGGACGCCCTGTTCGCGCCCGAAACGCCCGTGAGCTCCACCCCCGGCTTTCGCGACTACGCGGGTCACCGGCTGAGCTCGTACCCGGCCAGGGCGCTGCGGGAGCAGGTCCGGCGGCTGTACACGGATGTCGCTCTCGACTCGGTCTCGGGGCCACCGCCGGTGTCCGACAACGGAGCGAACGGGCTGCTGCCGGTCCTGGACGCCTGCGGCTTCTCACCGGCACCGTCGCCACCGCCGGAGCAACCGCAGCGGGAACCGCGCATCGCTCTGCGCTCCGCCGAACCGGGGCCGAGCGCGCCGACGGCGGCGGCGACGGCGGCGGCGACGGCCCCCACGGCGCCCGCCGATGCCGTCGCCGCGTTCCGAGACTTCCACGACCGGCCGGCCCGCCCCGACGCCCCGCTGCCGTCGGCGGACCAGCTGCCCGGGCTGCTGGACTTCCACCAGTGCGTGGCCTGCCTGGGCGACTACCCGGCGCTGATGCGCCGGTTGGGCCTGATCATCGACCTCGAACTCCCGGCTGCCGGGATCCCCGACGCGTCGACCGCTCGCCGACTGCGCGTGCTGCCCCGTCGGCAGCCGGCCGACCCATCGGACCCGACGGTCGACGTCTCGCCCACCACGAGCGCGGTCTGGGACGGCGACGACTTCTTCGCCGCGCCCGGTCCCACCGCCCCCGCGATCCGCAACGGCCTGCTGAACCTGGACGAGACCGACTTCGACCTGATCGACGTCGACGTGGACGGCGCCGTCCACAAGCTCGTCAACCTGGCGCGGAACCTGCACGCGTCGCTCTCCCGGGCAGCCCCCGACCGCCCCTACAACGCGGCCCTGCCCGCGCTGCGTTCGGCCGGGTTCTCGCTGGTCCAGGACGGCCGGGCGCACGCGCTCGCCGCACGGCTGGCCGACCAGAGCCGCGACCGGACGACACTCGACGGCGACAGCCCCCAGGACGTCGTCCTCAGCGCCGAACAGCTGGTCCGCGGCTACCGGGTGGACGTGTGGGACTCCCAGTCGGAGACCTGGCACTCGCTGTGCGCCCGTTCCGGCACCTACCGCTTCGAGCGGACGGGCACCGTTCTCAGCCTCGACGACGAGGGCTTCGTCCAGCTGTCCGCCGCGGGCGTGCCCGCCGAGCCGGAGCACCCCGCCGTACCGGCCGTGCTCTACCTGCCCGAGTCCCTGCTGCGCTGGAGCGGCTGGAGCCTGGTGGCGCCGCGGCCCGGCCTCGCCCTTGCCACCGGCACCGACCCGACGGCGGCCCCGACCCCGGCGGACGACGCCGCGATCACCGCGCTGCGGCTGCAGACCTCCTTCGCGGCCGTCACCCGTTCGCTCCCCGCGCTGCGCTTCGGCGTCGGCTACCGGCTGCGGGCACGCGTGGTCGACCTGGCCGGCAACAGCCGGACCCTGGCCGAGGCCGACGACCTCCCGGCGCTGCCCGCGACGGCGCCCGGACGGGTGTACCTGCGCTACGAACCCGTCCCCTCCCCCGTCGTCGTGCCGCGCGCCGCGCTGTCTCCGGACACCGATCCGGGCGCGTCACCGGAGCGTCTGGTCATCCGCAGCGCCAACGCCGACAGCGCCCAGGACGCCGAACCGAGCCCCGCCAGCACCGATCGTCACATCGCCCCGCCGCGGACCACCGTGGCCCTGGCCGAGGCCCACGGAGCGTTCGACGGCCTCGACGGCCGGGTGCGCGGCGACCCGGACACGTACCGGATGATCAAGACCCGCGACGCCGCCCACCTGGACCACGACGGGACCGTCCCGGTGGCGTCGGCCGAGCAGTGGGTGGTGCCCTACCTGCCGGACGTCCTCGCCCGGGGAGCCGCACTGCGCGGCCTGCCGGACACGCCCGACGGCACGACCGGCACCGTCGATGCCACCGGCCACCTGTGCTACCGGCCGACGGACTTCCCGATGGACGACGACCACCGTGCCTCGGTCACCCTGATCCGCTTCGGGCCCGCCACGGACTGGCCGGCCGTGCAGCCGTTCCGGCTGGTGCTGCGCGAGGGGACGCAGCCCCCCGACTGGGACGCGCAGCGGCGGACCCTCACCGTCTCGCTGCCCAAGGGCGAGGTGGCGAAGGTCGCGCTCAGCTCCTGGCCGGATCCCGCCGACCTCGCCCTCCTGGGCGTCTGGGACTGGATGCGCCGACAGGTCGACGACAGCGCACAGGCCCTTCAGCGGCCGGCCGAACTCCAGGCGCTCTGCGAGGAGGCCGGCCGGCTCGCCCAGTGGGCGGCGTCGGGCGGCCACTGGGCCCTCACCCCGGCCCGCCCCCTGCTGCTCGTGCACGCCGTGCAGCAGCCGCTGGGCCGGCCGTCCATCGACGCCCTGGTCGCCACCCGGGCGATCGGCGACACCGACGCGGGGCTCGAAGGCACCATCCGGGTGCACCACTCCAGCACGGGCCGGGTCGACCTGCTCGGCGCCTGGAACGAGGTGTCGGGCTCCGGAGCCGCGCCGACGCCCGCCGAGTCCGCCGCCGACGAGCTGCACCTGGACCACGGCCCGATCAGCAGCGGCCTGCCCGGCCCGATCACGCTGGGCGGGCGGATCGTGGCCGACTACGACCCGTCGACCGGAACCATCCTGTCCCGCACCGACCGGTGCCCCCGGCACCGGTTCCCGGACACCGGGCACCGCGTGGTGCGCTACCGCGCCGTCGCGAGCAGCCGCTTCGCCGAACACTTCGTCCGACGGGCCCGTTTCGAGCTCCACGGCACGACCGCCGTCCCGCTCGAAGCGGCGGGCCTCGCCCCGCACGCGGAGACCGTGCGCAGCGCGGACGGCGCCACCACGTACGCCCCGGTCAAGGACGGCGTCGGCGACTACACGATGGACTACGGGGCGGGCACCATCGCCCGCACCGAGCACAGCGGCATCCAGGACGGGCAGGCGGTACGCGTCGACTTCCTTCCACCGGTGACCCGAGCCGGCGAGGACGTCGTCGTCCACGTGCCCAGCTCGGCCCGCCCGGCCGCACCGCGGGTGCGGTACGTCGTGCCCGTCTTCGAGTGGCGCCGTCAGACCGGCACCAACGTCATGGCCAGCCACCGGCGCGGCCACTGCCTGCGGGTCTACCTGGACGGGCCGTGGTTCTCGTCGGGCGAGGGCGAACAACTGGGCGTCCTGGTGGTCCCTTCGGGGGGCGAGCCGCCGGAGCCGCTGGCCGGCTACGTGACCCGCGCCGCCGACGACCCGCTGCGGAGCTACGACGGCCCGCGGCCCGGTACGACGGACCTGACCTTCACCGGGACGCCGGACGCCGGCCGCGCGACACCGCAGGGCCCCGAGGGCCTGACCCTGGACGAGTTGGATCCCGCACCGGCCAACCGGGTCCACGTCCACGGCTACGACGCCGCCTACGACGACCAGCGGCACCTGTGGTACTGCGACATCGAGTTGGCCCGGACCGGCGACGCACCGGCGTTCGAACCGTTCGTGCGCCTGGCGCTGGCCCGCTACCAACCGCACTCCGTCGTCGTCCACGACCCCGCCGTCGCCGGCGCCTCACGCGACGTCAAACTCTCCCGCGTGGTCCTCGCCGACTTCGTCCAACTGTCCGCGGACCGGTCGGTGCTGGTCACCCGTGCCATCGGGGCCCCGGAACGGCTCCGGGTGGTGGTCTCGGGCGAGAGCTACCAGGGGACGGCGGAGGGCGTCGGCCCGGCTTCCGTCACGGTGTCCGTGCAGGAGCGGCAGCCCGGCCTGTCGGACGAACTGGCGTGGATCCCCGGCCCGGAGGCCGGCATCGACGCCGGCGCGCCCGGTCCGACGGTCCCCGATGCCATCCTGTGGTGCGGAACCGTCACCCTCCCCGAGGACCGGGACCCCGCCGACTTCCGCCTCCTGGTGGAGGAGCACGACACCGTGCCGGCCGACGACCCGTCCCAACCCCCGCGCCTGCTCTACGCCGACACGCTGGAGCTGGCCGACCTCGGCCCGGCCGGGCCGCCCGCCGACCTGACCGTCACCTCGTCGCCGAACCCCTCGGTCCACGGCCAGCCGGTGACGGTCACGGCCACGATACGGGGCGCCGAGGCCGGCGTCGGGCACGTCACCTTCGCCGACGGCACCCGGCCGCTGGGCCGGGTGCCGCTGCGCGGCAACGGGGCGGTGCTCACCGTGACCGACCTGACGGCAGGCACCCACGACCTCACCTGCACGTACGGCGGCAGCACCCGCCTCGGCCCAGGACACGGCACCGCCGCCCAGCTCGTGGCCCGGGCCGCGACCCGGGTCTGCGTCACACCCCGCCTGGAGATCCACGGCACGACCCCCTTCGTCAAGCCACCGGGAAGCACCTGATGCCCGCCACCGAGATCCGGATCGACACCTCGAACCTGACGTGCCACCGGTTCAGCGTCCCCGAGGCCGGGCCCACGGTGTTCGACGGCTCCACCTCACCGCCGCCCACCGTGGCGCTGCCCGTCGCCACGCCGTGCCACCTGCAGTTGGGCGACGGGGGCCCGGACAGCGTCTCGGTGGCCGACTTCACCTTCACGGTCGCCGCGGACGGCACCGTCGCCTACGACCCGTCGTGCGACCGCTTCCTCGACGGGCGCGGACAACACAGCCTGACAGTGCGAGGGCTGCCGGTACGGCTGGACGTCCAGGTCGGCCACTGGCTCCGGCTCCGTATCAGCGGGACAGTCTTCGAGTCGCACCAGCAGCACGACCTCCGACTGCCGCCCGCGCCGGCCTACCGGCTCGACGGCGTGGCCAGCGGCTCCCTCGACTTCCGCCTGACGGCCGACGGCACCGTCCTGGTCGGCCCCGACGTCATCGAACTCACGAAGACCGACGTCGACCAGCAGACCGGCGTCAACGTGCTGACCGTCTCCGGACGCACCATCACCGTCGACAGCGCCGGGCTCGACCAATCGCTTCAGCCCGCCGGGTTCCCCCTGCCGCTACCCCACGGGGTCAACCGTCTCACGGCCCTCCCGGCCGACGGATACACATTCGTACCGGGCTCTGGCTTCATCCTCGACTGGACCTTCGGCATCACCGCGGACGGCCAGGTCAGCCTCGACCCCCGATACGACGGGTTCGCCAGGGCAGACGGCACCACGCTGACCGTCAAGGGCCACACCGTCCACATCGACTGCACCGCCCTCCCGCACAAACTGCAGTTGCTTGAGGGGCCTGCCAAGGAGTTCCCGCCCTACGAGACCACTCCGTTCACCGCGGTACCCGTCTCCGCTTACCCCAGCACCGGCTACGGCTTCCTCGCCGGTCCGTGCATCGTCGCCGACGTACGCTTCCGCATCACCCCGGACGGCAAGGTGGTCGTGGACCCGGAGTTCCGCGGATGCGCCACCGCCAGCGGCAGCACCTTGATCCTCCGCCCCAAGACGATCCGCATCGACGGCACGGCGCTGTCCCACGACCTGCGGACGGTCAACTTCTTCCAACCGAACGGGGACAAGCAACTGCCGCGTACGCAGGTGAACGCACTGACGGCCATCCCCGTCCCACTCGACGACGGATTCGTACTGGAACCGACGTCGGACACTTCGCAATCAGCAATCCTCTTCGGCATCGGCCAGGACGGACGCGTGATCCTCGATCCCGCCTGCACCGGCTTCGCCACGGCCGAGGGGGACACCCTCGTCATCCACGGCTACCCGCTCGTGCTCGACGCCACCCAGGCGGACAGCGACCTGGTGGGCATCAACAACCTCTTGTCGACCTCAGGCCCACCCGGAGTGACGCGACTCAGCCGACGATCCCTCCTCGCCGTCCTGCTTCCCGCAAGGGACAGCACTGTCCACGGGTTGGGCTACTACCCCCAGACCGCGAACGGGACCTTCGACGACGGCTACGGATTCCAGCTCCAGCAGGACGGCACCGTCACCGCGCAGTCGCCGACGCCCGGCGGCTACGTCCTGGCACTCTCGGCCTCACCGAACCCCTCGACGGCCGGGCAGGAGGTGACCCTCCGGGCCTGCGTCCGGCCCGCGCCGCCCGGAGCGGGCATGCCACAAGGCACGTTGGCGTTCACCGACGGGGCGACCGTCCTGGGCAGCGCGCAGCTCGACGGAAGCGGCACGGCGTCCTTCAGCACCACGGCCCTCGCGGCAGGCGACCACGAGATCGTCCTCACCTATGCGGGAGACGCCAACTTCGAGCCCAGCTCGGCAACGCTGCAGCACCGCGTCGTCCGAGCACCGTGAACCGGCGGAGGGGCCGGAGCCACGGCCCGAGCGCCGGAAGCCGCGCCCGGGTCGGCACGTCGGAGGCGGTCACGGGCCGGTGTCCTCGTTCTGCTCCGCGGCCGGGGTCCGCTGGGCGGGGACGCCGGTCCGTTCATTCTGCAGGTCCCACAACTCCCTGAACCGGCCGCCCTCGTCGGCCACCAGCTCGGCGAACGTGCCCTCCTGGAGGACCCTGCCGTCTTCGAGGACGACGATCCGGTCGGCGACGGCCACGTTGGTGAGCCGGTGGGTGACCAGGACGACCGCCCGCTCCCGCGCGACGGCGCGCAGGTTCCGGAAGATCCGGTGCTCGGCCCGCGGGTCCAGGGCCGCCGTTGGCTCGTCCAGGACGAGCAGGCCGGCCTCGCGGTGGAAGGCCCGGGCGATGGCCAGGCGTTGCCACTGGCCGCCGGACAGTTCCTCGCCGCCCATCCACTCCACCGCCAGCAGGGTGGACAGGCCGCGGCGGAGCTTGGCGACGACGTCGGCCGCGCCGGAGGCCTCGGCGGCGCGCATCACCGCCTCGTCGCCGTCGCGGGTGGGCTGGCCCAGCGTGATGTTCTCCCGGCAGGTCAGCGGCCAGCGCGCGTAGTCCTGGGGCACGACCGCGACCTGCCGCCACAGGGCGTGCGGGTCCAGGTCGCGGGTGTCGCGCGAGTCCCACCGCACCGATCCGCCGTCGGGCAGGTAGAGCCCCGCCAGGAGCTTCGAGAGGGTGGTCTTGCCGGAGCCGTTCTCGCCGACCAGGGCCAGGATCTCGCCGCGGTCGACGTGCAGGTTCACTCCGTCGAGGGCCTTCCGCTCGGAGGCCGGGTAGGCGTAGCTGAGGTCCTCCACGCTGATCCGCCCGGGCGGGGGCGGCGTTTCGGTGCCGCGTTTCGGCCGGTGGCCGCCGGCGGTGTCCAGGAAGCTCGACCAGTCGTCCAGGTACATGCCGGTGCGGAAGAGGTCCGCGCCGTAGCCGACGATGCCGCGCAGGCTCGTGCCGACCGCGCCGAGCGCGAACACCGCCGCACCGCCGCGCGGCAGGCTCATCCGGCCGGTGCCGACCAGCCACAGCATCGCCGCCCACACCAGCGCGGTGCCGAGGCCGGACGCGGCGGCCCCGATCACCGACACCCGGGCGCTCTGCATCGCCGCCCGCCGCGACGTGTGGTCGAGTCGCCGGCCGACCTGCTCGTACTTGTCGAGCAGGAAGCCGCCCATCGTGTCGGAGCGGACCTGGTCGGCGTTGCGCTTGAGGTGGATGTACCAGCGCAGGTTCGCCATGATCCGGCGGTCGCCGACCGCCGCCCGGTTGGCCAGGAACTGGACCCGGGCGGCGTGCACCGAGGCGATCCCCTGGGGGAGCGCGGCCGACACCAGCAGGGGGAGGAGGGCCGGGTGCAGCACGGTGAGCACGCCGGCCGCACCGACGAGGGAGGCGAGCGAGGCCAGCAGGTTCTGCGCCTCCCCGACGATGTCGACGCACACCTCGGCGCCGCGGTCGGCGGCCTCCAGCTCGTCGTTGTAGCCCGCGTGGTCGTAGGCGGTCAGCTCGGCCGCGACCGTGGCACGCAGCACCGCGGCCTCAGCCGCCCGGGAGATGCGCGGAGACAAGTGGACGGTGATGGTCCGGATGGTGATGCCGAGCAGCGAACGGGCCCCGGCCGCCGTCGCGATCAGGAGGATGGACGGCGCTGCGTGGGCGAGCTTGTCACCCACCCGGCCGGGAGCGAACAGGGCCGAGATCGTGCCGGTGGTCGCGAGCAGGCCGGCCGCGCCGAGCACGGCGGACACGGCCTGGCAGGCCAGGAGCAGCGCGACGGAGGCGCGGTCGATGCCCCAGCCGAGGCGGAAGGCGCGGACGACGAGCGCGGGCAGGCGGCGGGCCATCGCACTGACGCTGATCGCCTCGATCGCCTCGATGCGGCGCCCGTCGGCGAGCCACTGCAGTTCCTCGTCGGCACTCTCGGCCGACGTCGTCGCGGCGCTCATGCGTGCGCCTCCTCGTGCGGCACGCGGGCCTCCGGGGCGGGGTGACAGGCCACAGATCCTCCAGACGCAGAACGGTCAGAGCGGGCAGAACGGCGCGCGGACGTGCGGAAGCGCCGAACCGGGCTCGCAAAAAGCTTCAAATAGCCTTGTTCCCAGGCGAGTTGGCCACGGCGTTTCGGGTCAGCGGCGTCCGATGATGGTGCTGTTCGAATGCGGCGTTCAAGTGGATTACCTCCAGGCGATCCCGGGGCAAAGAGGGACTTTCCTGGCACACTCAGATCCCGCCGGGGGCAGTCACCGGCCGGGCGAGGACACGCCCGGCGGATGCGGCGGAGCCCAGTGCGCAGGCGGCGAGCGCCCGTTCGAGAGCCTCGGCGCCTCGGGGTACGAGGCGGTGGCAGGGGCATCCGGGGGCGAGGACGTCGCCCGGCGCGTGGCCGTCGCCCGATTCACCCGATCGACTGGTCGGCGGCCGGATCGGGCCCGTCCGACGCCCGGTAGAACCCCGGTGGAGCGGGCGGAACCCCGGCCCGCGCGCGGCGGAAGCCGACGGATCGTCTCCAAAGTGCCGCTCCCGACTCTCCCAAAGCCCAGACCAGCGCCGTGAGACAGCTGTGGGACGGCTCCGGCCGCGTCTCACCGGCGTTCGACGGGTTTGCCTGCGCCTACGGTTGACGACGCGTCGGTCCCGCGGTCCGGCGCTCGTCACACCTGTACGAGAAGTTGGGAAACGCACCATGAAGCTGAACACCAAGGCGGCCCTGCGCAGGGGCGCGGCCACCGTCTCCGCCGCCCTCCTGCTGGTGGGCATCGGCGCCACGGCGGCGAGCGCCCAGCCCGGCGCGAGCTACGTCCGCTACGGCAACCGCGGCTCGGCCGTGACGTGCGTCCAGCTCGCGCTCAACCACTGGACCTCCCACCGCAGCGGCATGCCGCACCCCGAGATGGCCCTGGACGTGGACGGGCAGTTCGGCGGCGAGACCCTGCGGGTGCTGAAGGCCTACCAGGCCGCCCAGAACCTCGACCCCGACGGTGTCGTCGGCCCGCAGACCGGCGACCTGCTGTACTGGGCCCACCTCCACCAGAGCGACCCGTACTGCTACTCGGTCCTCCCGACCAAGTCCTGACCCACCCCGACCACTGATCGTGCGTCGCCCTTGACCTCGGCGGACCCCGGGCAAGGGACGGGGCCCGTACCGTTCGCGCGGTACGGGCCCCGCTTCCGTGTGAGCATCCGGACGGTGACGACCGCCTCGGTCGGCCGCGCAGGCCGCGGGCCGCCGCTACACGGGCGCGTCGCGGCGCTCGAAGCCGGTCACCAGCGCCTGCAGGCCGGCGTCGAACCACCGCTGGTAGTAGTCGAGAGCGTCGGAATCCTGCCCGGCGGCGCCGGAATCGGCATCTGCATCCGCGTCGGCACCCGGGTGCGCTCCCACCTGGGCCAGGGCGTGGCCCAGCGTGAAGACCCCGACGGACTGGATCCGGATCAGTGCGTCGTCCTGGTCGACGCCCGCGGCGGTGAGGCTCTCCAGCAGCCCGGCCAGGACCGGGACGGCCGTGTCGGGGTCGACCGGGTGCGTGGCCAGGAGGGGCACCGCGTTCGGGTGGTCGAGCAGCATCCGGCGGTAGGCGACCGCGAACCGGGTCAGCGCCCCGGTCCAGGTCGGTCCGGCGTCCAGATCGGCGAGCGCGGTGGCGAACAGGTGGTTGGCCACCGTGGACAGGATGGCGTCACGACCGGGAAGGTGACGGTACAGCGACATCGCGGCCACCCCGAGGTGCGCGCCGATCCGTCGCATCGTCAGCGCCTCCAGCCCCTCGCGGTCGAGCAGGTCGACGGCTGCGGCCGTGATCTGCTCGACACTGATCTGGGCGGGGCGACCTCCGCGGCCGGGTCGTGATGCCTGCTTCATGCCCTCAGATTGTCAGACTCACCCGGTCAGCGTGACGGCCAGGGTGCTGCCCGCCATGGCCAGGCTCAGGGCGCCGACCACCATGTGCTGGACGTCGGGCACCACCGCGCGCCCCTGCGTGGGCAGGACCTTCAGCGTGCGGGCGTAGTCCCGGGCGTAGGACTCCCGTTGCGCCGCCGAGCTGATCCCTGCGTACGGCAGCCACCAGCTGGCCACGTGACCGACGAGGACCAGCAGGCACAGCACCAGGGCGGCGATCCGCGAGACCGGGTGGTCCAGGGCGACGCCGCCGGCGATGAGCAGCGGGATCGGGTAGTTGACCGCCGCGTCGCCGAGGCGTTCCCGGCGGTTGTCGCTTCTCAGGTCGTTGAGCGGGAACAGCGGCACCCACTCGGTGAGTACCAGCCAGGCCAGCCAGACGAGCGGCACGGTGACGGCGATCGTGCGCATGGAGCGTCCCCCCTGTGGGTCATGGGCTTTCACGTTTGAGTACACCGTAAGCTTACGCTGTACTCAAACGCACTGTCACATCACCCGGCGGCCTCGGCTCCCCTCGGCCGGGGGGGCGGACCGCGACCGCGAACACGACCGCCGGAGTCAGGCGGGGCCGGGGCCGGCCGGGACGGGCATCGCGCGCCAGGTGTCCGCAAGGACCTCCATGGTCACCAGGCGCATGGTGGTGCCGGCCTCGGCGAAGTAGCGCTCGGTCTCGCCGGTGGGGGTGAAGCCGAAGCGGGTGATCGCGCGGACCGCGTCGGTGTTCGCCACGGACGTCATGCTCCACACCCGGGTGAGGCCGAGTTCGGCGAAGGCGAGCTTGAGCATCAGCCAGCCGATGTCGGGCGCGCAGCCGGAGCCGCGCAGGTGCCGGGCCATGGTGAAGACGCCGGAGTACCCGGTGGTGGCGTCCTCGACGTCGAGGCGGATGCCGCCGACGGGGCGGTCGTCGCCCCGGAGACATGCGGCCAGCTGGTAGTGGCGGCGCGGTACCGCGGCGGCGGTCGCCACGGCCTCGTCGAGCCTGCGCCGGATCCGGGTGTCGTCCATGACGCCCGTCGAGAGGTGGCGCATGCCGTCCTCGTCGCCCCAGACCGGGCGCATGGCGTCGAGGTCGTCGGCACGGTGGTCCCGGAGGCGGACGCGCGCGGTCTCCAGCACCGGGAGTGTCGTGAGCGGATGTATCTGCGTGGGAATCATGGTCGAGCCCTGACGACGTGGTGGGTGATCGGTGATTGCGGCCGGTGGGACCGCGGCTCACAGTGCACCAGGCGCGCGTAGACATCCGATCAACGCCGTCACCGGCGCCGGCCGGTGCGCCGTCAACTGCCGGCCCACCAGGCTCGGGATGCAGGCCCCCGGCGGGTCAGTCGCGGCCTTCCAGGGCGAGCGCCACGGCGGTGGCAGGATCGTCCGCCACGAGGACGCCCGGGACGGCTTCGCCCCGCGCGTCGACGATCTGCCAGGTACCCAGTCCCACCACCGGCTTGCCGCCCTGTCGTACGGCCATCGCCA
This sequence comes from Kitasatospora sp. NPDC038210, assembly GCF_055600605.1. NCBI lineage: Bacteria > Bacillati > Actinomycetota > Actinomycetes > Kitasatosporales > Streptomycetaceae > Kitasatospora > Kitasatospora sp. NPDC038210. Next base: position 125,275 of record NZ_JBVJYK010000016.1, read on the forward strand.
CCTCGGAGAGCGTCCCCCACGACCCGCCGACGACCACGACCGCGTCCGCGGAACCGACCAGGACGCTGTTCCGGGCCTGGCCCATGCCGGTCGCGACGGCAGCCATCAGGTGGGGCGAGGCCCCGGACCGGTCCGCACCCGACAGGATGCCGATGACGAGGCCGCCGGCCCCTGCCGCTCCCTGCGCGGCGGCCGCCATGACACCGCCGTAGCCCCCGCAGAGCACGACCGCACCCGAGCGCGCCAGCAGGGCACCGACCTCCCGGGCCGCCGCCGCCTCGGCCGCACTGCACTCCGCGGGCCCGCACACCGCCACCTGGACCGCCGGCTGGGTCATCACCCGGGTCATCACCGCTCCTTCCGCAACGGCCGCAACCGGCAACACCGGCACGGGCCCTCCGGCAGTTCCGTCGCCGTCAGCCGTCAGCCGTCACAGGGTCTGGACGAGACCGCCGTCGATGACGAAGTCGCTCCCGGTGACGTTGGCCGTCCGGTCGCTGGCCAGCAGCAGAACGAGGTCGGCGACCTCCTGCGGGAGGCTGAAGCGACCGGTCGCGGACGGTGCGACGGCGCTCCGGGCGACGTCCTCCGGCGTACCGCCCGCCGCCTTCGCGACCGTCGCGGCGACGCCGTCGTCGCCGAGCCACAGCGACGTGGAGACCGGCCCCGGACTGACCGTGTTGACGCGCACGCCCTGCGGCCCGACCTCCTTGGAGAGGGCCTTGCAGAAGTTGGTGAGCGCTGCTTTCCCCGCGCAGTAGTCGATGATCGTCGGGTCCGGCAGGAAGGCGTTGACCGAGCTGACGGTCACGATCGAGGCGGAGCCGCGGTCGATCAGGTGGGGCAGGGCCGCCCGGGTGGTGCGGACGGCGGCGAGGAGGTTGACCGTCAGCCCCCGGATCCAGTCGTCGTCGGTGACGGACAGGAAACCGGTCAGCCGAGGACGCACCGCGCCGACGTTGTTGACGAGGATGTCCAGTCCGCCGAACCGGGAGACCGCACGTTCGACCGCGGATGCGGGGCCGTCCGCGGTCGCGAGATCGACGGCCACCGGATGCACCTGCGGGGCGAGGTCCGTCAGGGCGCCCGTGATCCCGCGCGCCACCGCGACCACGTTCACGCCCTCGGCGGCGAGCGCCTGCGTCACGGCGAGACCGATTCCCTTGCCGGCCCCGGTGACGACGGCGACCTTGCCCGAGAGACGCAGGTCCATCGGAGACTCCTCGGTGGTGCGGCGGGCGGACTGCGGTACTGCGGTACTGCGGTACTGCGGTACTGCGGTGCTGTTCCCGGAGCGCCGGCATCAAGGCGGCGGCACGGCCGGCGGGCCGGCCGCGGGTCACCGCGTCACGGCGTCACTGGCCCTTCCGCGTGACACAGGACCGCTCGGCGGCGGTCTTCATCCCGGCGTCCTCCACCGTGCTCCGGAAGACCGTTCCGACGGCGGTCGGGCCGTCCGGAGTCTTCGTGATCTCCAGGACCCGAGGGCTGAACTCGGGGTCGTGGCGACCGTCGGCGAGGTACGCGAAGACCTCCTCGACGGGGCAGTCGACCTCCACAGCGGCCTCGAACTGTCCGGACACGACGGCTCCTCGCGGGGTTCCCGGCGGTTGCTTCGCCGTCAGGATTCCAGAGGGCCCTGGCCCTCGCCTCCCGGGCGCGGAGTGTCAGTGCCACCCGCTGGCGTCGGAGGGCGCGGAGAGGAAACGTGGGCGGCAACCCGCAGAGGGAGGACGAGGATGGCGACCTTCACGCTCGTTCCCGGTGCCGACGGCCGGGCCTGGTTCTGGCACCGGCTGGAGCCCGAGCTGCGGGCCCGGGGGCACGACGTGGTCACGATGGACCTGCCGAGCGACGATTCCGCCGGTCTGGAGGAGACGGCGCAGGCCGTCGTCTCAGCGGTGGAACGGCGTGCCGAGCTCAGCGGGCCGCTGGTCCTGGTGGCGCAGTCGCTCGGGGGCTTCTCGGCTCCGCTGGTGTGCGGGCGGCTGTCGGTGCCGGTCGCCGAGCTGGTCCTGCTCAACGCGATGGTCCCGGCGCCCGGGGAGACCGCCGGGCAGTGGTGGGAGAACACCGGCCAGGCCGAGGCCCGGTCGGACCACGCGGCCGCCACCGGGCGTGGCGCCGATCCCGAGTTCGACCTGCGGGCCGACTTCTTCCACGACGTCCCGCCCGAGGTCACCGAGGAGGCGTTCGCCCTGGGCGCCTCGCAGCCGCCCTCCGCGCTGTTCGCGCAGCCGTGGCCACTGACCCGCTGGCCGGACGTGCCGACGCGGTTCCTCCAGGGGCGGGACGACCGTTTCTTCCCGCTGGAGTTCCAGCGCAGGATCGCCCGTGACCGGCTGGGCCTGGAGGTCGAGGAGATCCCCGGCGGCCACCTGGCCGCACTCAGCCGCCCCCGACAACTCGCGGACGCACTGCTGCGCGTCGGGCCCACGAAGGTCGCAGAGCCCACGAAGCCCGCTTGACGGCGGGATCGGTACGGCGGTGCGGGGGCCGGGGTCGTCCGTCCGGGTGGGGAAACCCGATTCCGTCGTGGCGATGAGTTTTCGGGCCACGGCGGGTCTATCTCTTGACGGAGACAATCGACGCACGCACGGGAGTCGGCCATGGGCCTCATCGACATCGAGCTGTTCACCACCCTCGACCTCGTCGGGCAGGCGCCCGGCGGCCCCGACGAGGACCCGGTGGGGTTCCCCTTCGGCGGCTGGCAGGCGCCGCTGATCGACGAGGTCACCGGGGCGCAGATCCTCGCCGCGTACGAGGGCACGGACGCCCTGCTGCTCGGGCGGCGGACGTACGACATCTTCGCCGCCTACTGGCCGCACCAGAAGGACGGCGAGATCGCCGAACTGTTCAACCGGGTGCCGAAGTACGTGGCCTCCCGCGGCACGCCCGAGCTGCCGTGGGCCGGCTCCACGCAGCTCGGTCCGGACCTGCCCGCCGCGGTGCGCGGGATCCGGGACCGGCACGAGCAGGTGAAGGTCGTCGGAAGCCTCGACCTCGTCCAGACCCTCCTGCGCGAGAAGCTCTTCGACCGCCTCGACCTCTGGGTGCACGCGATCACGCTGGGCGTCGGGAAGAAGGTGTTCGACGGCGGCGCGGTGCCCACCAACCTCACCCTCCTCCAGCCCCCGGCAGCCGGCCCCCGGGGCACCGTGCGCCTGCTCTACGGGCTCGCCGACGGCACCCCCCGGACCGGCGACATGAGCGCACCCGACCGAGGCCTCGGAGACGAGGGCTGAGAGGCGATCCGCACCAGAACGTGCCGTTCGTTCTTGCCCCTGATTGTTCTTACTCCTGTCACGGCAGCCCACACAACGGGTTCTGTCACCGATGACTGACTGGCCGTCAGCACCCCGAGGGACCGCAAGGGGGCTTGCGGTGGGCCAGGACCGCGAGGTCCGTGCCGAAGGCGACCACCAGCCGCCCGTCGGGGGTCACGGCCAGTCCACGGACATCGGCGGGGAACGCGTACGCGCCGATCTGCCGTCCCGTGGTGGCGTCCCACACCCGCGCGGTGCCGTCGTCCCCTCCCGCGGCGACGACGGGGCGACCGTCCAGCAGCCCTGCCGCCCCCGCCCGCACCCGGCCGGTCAGTCCCACGAAGGACGGACCGATCCGGTCACCCGTGGCCATGTCCCACAGGTGGACCGGTTCGCCCGCGCACCCGGTCAGGATGACGTGGCGGCCTTCGAGTGATTCCAGGGCCAGGGCGCAGCGCTGCTTCGGCTGCACGCCGATCCACGCGCTCGCGGTCAGGTCCCACACGCGTCCTTCCCAGGTCACGGCGACGAAGCGGTCCTCCACCGCCCCGAAGAAGTCGATGAACGAGCTGGAGTACTCCTGCGTCGACCGCCCGTGCAGTTCTTCCCGGGTCGTGAGGTCCAGGATCCGCACCGTCCTCGTCCGGTCGCGGGTGAGGAGGACGGGCCGCCCCTCGACCGTCCCCACCGTCACCTGGCTCACGGCGGCGGCGTGCCCGGCCAGGGGCTCCCCGAGCTGTTCCCCGCCGTCGAGGTCCCAGACACGGACCGTTCCGTCCTCGGCACTGGTCACGATGACGGAACGGCCGTCCACGACGGCCGTGGTGACCCGGTGCACGGGCCCGGTATGACCCGCCGGCCTGCGGCCCGCCCCGCTCGCGCCCCGCTCGTCCCTCTCGCCGTCGAGGTCCCAGACACGGACCGATTCGTCGTCACCTCCGGTCACGGCGAAGTGACGGCCCTTCACCACGGCCGTCGCCGCTGCCCGCACCGTCCCCCGGTGGCCGATCAGCGGCGGACGCAGGTGCCGGGAGGCGGACAGGTCCCACACGTGGACCGGCCCGCCGCTGCCTGCGAGGAGGGCGACGGGGCGGCCCCGCAGTACGCTCACGGCGGCCGCCTCCACGAACCCCGGACCGGGCTCACCCACCTGCTCGCCCGTGGCCAGGTCCCGGATGCAGGTCTCGTAGGCGTTGGCGCTGACCGCCAGCGGGGACTCGAACGCCGGGTCCGTCGCCACGACGTGCGTCATGGCGTTGATCTCCATGGTGGCGCACTGGCGGCCGCCGGCGATGTCGGAATCGGCGTCGGAGCCGGGGGCAGGGCCGGGGTCGGACGACGGATCGGTGCCGGCGTGGGACTCCTCGACCGGGTCGCTCCCCGCGCTGGACTCCCGGCCCGTGAGCAGGTCCCACCGCCGGACGGTTCCCCAGCCGTGGCCGGTGACGACCACGGGACGGCCGTCCACCACCGCCGTCGCCAGCGCGCGTACGGTGCCGGTGCGTATGCCCAGCAGTTCTCCGCTGCCGGTAGGGGCGGCCGGGTCCCACACCCGTACCCTCCCGTCGACGCTGCCGCCGACCACCACCGGCCGGCCCTCGATCGGTACGGTGGCGAGCGAGTTGATCCAGGAGCCGCCCTCACCCGGGTACAGGACGACCGGCTCGCCTCCGCCCTCTCCCGCGACGAGCTCCCACACCCGGACCGACCCGCCGGAGTGCGCGGCGACGGCGACCGGACGGCCGTCCAGGACCGTCGTCACGAGTGCCCGCACCGCGCCGCTGTCACCGGCTGCGGCCGGGCCGCTGTCGCCGACTGCGGCCGTGCCGAGCTTCCGGCCCGTGGCGAGGTCCCACCAGTGCAGTGTGCCGTCCTCGCAGCCGGCGACGGCGAGCCCGCGGTCCGCCACGACCACGGTCGCCACCGCACCCACCGTGGCGGGTGCGGGCAACGCGTACCGCAGCCGGGAGTCCAGGCCGGTACCGGTCGCCCACTGCACGACCCACGGATCACCGGTGTCCCGGCCGACCGCCACCGCGGCGATGCCCCGCGCCAACTCCCGCTGTCCGTAGCGGGCGGCGTCCAGTGCCAGCACCTGCCGTCGCAGCTGCGCACCGGACTCACGGTGCAGATGCCCTGACGTCCGGTACACGGCCGCCGCCGCGGCTTCCGCCCGTCCCACAGCGCCGTCCAGGGTCGCCACGACCTGTTCCGGGTCGCCGTTCACCAGCCACTCCGGATCGGCCAACCGCCCATTCACCGACACAACGTCACGACCCGGACCATCACCCGGGAACTCACCGGTCATGACCGGCACCCTAACCACACGCGCCCCGCCCGGTCCGCCGAACCGGCAGGCCGGCCCCCTGAGCTCCGGGCCGAACCCGGTGACGCACGCGTGCGGTGCGGGGAGACTGGTGACGGGCATCCGCAGACATCGGCGGGCGTCCGCAGACATCCGCGGGCAGTGGAAGTCCGAAGGCACAACGGGGAAGGGGAAAGGGTGGCACTGGCGAAGAAGGGTTCCCGCCGCATCGTCGTCGACGGCGTCGAGTACCGCTGGCGAGTGAGCAGGAAGCACTGGTGCTGCGACTACGACGGCGGCACCCTGGGCTACCGGGTGGAGGACGCGGCCTCGCCCGGAACGACGCTGGTCGTGGAGACCGGTCGGCGGGCCGTCCTCGAACCGAGCCCGGTGCCCGCCGAGCTCGTCCTGCCCCGCGAAGTCGCCGCCGGCATCCGGGCCGCGCTGTCGGACGGCTGGACGCCGAGGTCCGACGGTGCACCGTTCAAGCTGCACCTCTCCGCGGTCTGACGGGGCCGTACCGGAGGGCCCGAGAGTGCGGGAGGGCCGCCCGCCGCCCACGGGACGGTGCGCCGGCTGGAACGCAACGGCGTGGTCGAGCGCGAGGTGACCGCCACCCGTCCGGTGGCGGTCACCTACCGGATCACCCCGCTCGGCAAGACCCTGCGCCGCCCCGTCGACGTCCTGGTGGCCCGGGCCGAGGAACACCTGCCCGCCATCGAACACGCCCGCCCCACCTTCGGCGAACGGGAGGACTGCGGCGTCTGAAGCGCGCTCGACCACGACCGGCGGGCCCGCGCGGTGCTGCAGCCCGGCCCGCGCCGGCGGGGGCGGACCCCGCCGGCGCGGGCCGAACCCGGTCACTGCGGCCGCAGGTTCAGGACGAGGTCGCGCGGGAGGCCGTGGGTGTCGTGGAGGTAGTGGAGGTCCTCCTCGGTCAGCGGGCCGCGGAACCGGGGGCGGGCCAGCACCTGGCGGCCGCGCTCCAGGAGGCGGACGAACCGGCGCTCCTCGTCGAGCAGCACCCGGCGGACGAGGTCCGGGTCCCCCTCCTGGCGGAAGTGGTCGAGGGTGTGCCGGATCAGCTCGCCGGGCAGGTCGACGAGACCGCCCTGCGGGTGGTCGCGGCGCAGCACGGTGAGCACCCGCCGGACGAGCCGGCGCAGCACGTAGCCGCGGCCGGTGTTGGACGGGAGCACGCCGTCGCCGATCACCACGACGGCCGAGCGCAGGTGGTCGCAGACCAGCCGCAGTGACGGTTCGTCCAGGTGCCACAGGGTGGGCACGGTCCGGCGCCAGGGGTCGAAGACGTCGCAGTCGAACACCGACCGTCGGCCCTGGAGCAGCGAGGCCAGCCGTTCCAGGCCGAGTCCGGTGTCGACGTTGCGTTGCGGGAGGGACACCAGGGAGCCGTCGTCGAGCCGTCGGTGGCGCATCATCACGTGGTTCCAGACCTCCACCCAGCGGTCGTCACCGGTGGGTGTCGACTCGGGCGGGGTGTCGCCGGTCCACAGGAAGATCTCCGAGTCGGGGCCGCACGGGCCGGTGGGCCCGTTGGACCACCAGTTGTCCTCGACGGTGAGTTCCACCGGCACCCCGTGCCCCTGCCACAGCTCCAGGGAGGCGGTGTCGGGGCCCGTCCGGTCGTCGCCGCCGAAGACGGTGGCGTGCAGCAGCCCGGGATCGACGCCGAAGCCCTCGGTGAGCAGGCCGTAGCCCCAGTCGAGGCTCTGCGGGCCCTCGTAGTCGCCGAGCGACCAGGTGCCGAGCATCTCGAAGACAGTCAGGTGGGTGGCGTCGCCGACCTCGTCGAGGTCGGTGGTGCGCAGGCAGCGCTGCACGTTGACCAGCCGCCGGCCCAGGGGGTGCGGGCGTCCTTCCAGGTACGGGGTGAGCGGGTGCATGCCCGAGGTGGTGAACAGCACGGGGTCGCCGGGCGGCGGCAGCAGGGTCGAGCCGGTGATCCGGCGGTGGCCGCGGTCCTCGAAGTACTCGACGAACGTGCGGACGATCTGGTCCGTGTCCACGGGGTGGCTCCTTCGCGTGTGACGGGGAGGCGCCGGACAACGGGCCCACGCGATCGTCGGAACCGGGGAGGAAACACCTCCGGGCCACCGCCGGCGGACCGTGTCCGGTCGCCGGGGGGAGTCGGGAATGACGTCAGGCGGCGGCAACCGGCGAGCTGGTCGCTCGCGCGGTCGCGGTGGTGGTGTCGAGGCCGGTGACGTTCATGGCACCCAGGGTAGTGCGGCCGGTCTGCGCGGTGCACCCGGTTTTCCGCCGGACGCCGCCTGGACAGCCGCGAGGACGCCGCCGCGGCGCGTCACCCGGTCTGCTGACGCCGGAGGCCGTCGAGGATGAGGTCGAGTCCGAAGGTGAACTCGTCGCCGTAGGCGTACCCGGGGCGCGCCGGTGTCGGCCAGTTCGACGGCCGCCTCCAGCACCCGGCGTCGGGTGAGCGCTGCGCACGGGGCGGCTCCCCCTGCCGGGCATCGGCGGTCTCCTCCCGGGTTGCCCGATCCGCGTCGGCGGGGTCACGGGGTGCCCAGCGCGGCTTCCTCCCGGTCGAGGTCGTGCTGGAGGCGGCGGCGGGTGGTGTCGCTGATGCGGTGCTCGTCGTAGAGGCGGTGCAGTTCGGTGCTCTGGACCGCGATGACCTCGTGGCGCAACTGGCGGTAGGCGTCGTCGGCGGTGGTGCCGTCGGGTGTCTCGGCGCTGCGGTCGAGGCGGGCGGTGAGGCCGCGGCGGACCCGGTCGAGGGCGGTGTCCGGTACGGCCTCCAGCTCGGCGAGGTGGTCCACGTGGTCGAGGGCGGCGCGGTTGAGGGTGTCGCGGGCGTCGTCCTCCTCGCGGGCGGTGTGTTCGGGTTCGAGGGCGAGGCCGGAGCGGTTGACGACGGCGGCGAGGGTGAGGCCCTGGCCGACGAGGGTGAACACGACGACGGCGGTGGTGAGCACCAGCACCAGGGGTCGTCCGGTGAGCTTCGTGCCGTCGTCGGCGAGCAGGGGGACGGACAGTGCGGCGGCGAGCGGCATGACGCCGCGGGTTCCGGCCCAGGTGACCACCCCGGCGACCTGCCAGGAGAGCCGGCCCCGGCCCTGGCTGGGCTTGACGGCGCGGGTCAGCGGCAGCGTGGAGAGGACCCGCACCGCGATCAGTACGGCGGCCAGAACGAGCGCCTGCAGCGGCCACCAGCCGGTGCCGGCGGGCAGGTCCCGCACGAGGGTGGGCAGTTCCAGGCCGACGATGCTGAAGACGACGCTCTCCAGCAGGAACACCACCACCGCGTACACGGCGTGCAGCTGCAGCCGGATGTGGGCGTCGGTGAGCCGGTGGCCGGAGCGTCCGAGCAGCACGCCGGCGACCACGACCGAGGTGACGCCGGAGGTGTGTGCGGACTCCGCGAGCACGTACGCCGCGTACGGGGTGACCAGGGCGATCACGGTCTCCAGGACGGGGTCGGTGGTGCGGCGGCGCACCAGCCAGACCAGGCCCGCGACGGCGGCGCCGACCGCGCTGCCGCCCCCGCCGAGCAGCAGGAACTCGCCGCCCGCCGCGGGCAGGCTGACCGAGGCTCCGACGGCCACCGCGATGCCGACGGCGACCTTGAACAGGACGAGCGAGGTGGCGTCGTTGAACAGGCTCTCGGCCTGCACCAGGACCTGGAGGCGCCCGGGCAGGGCGAGGCGGCGGCCGAGCGCGGTGACGGCCACCGGATCGGTGCTGGACAGCACGGCCCCGAGCACGAAGGCCATCGCGGGCGGCAGGCCGGCGACGGCGACGGCGGTGAAGCCGACGGCTGCGGCGGAGGCGAAGACGAGGCCGAAGGAGAGGATCGTCACCGGGCGCCACACGGTGCGCAGGTCGCGCAGCGACAGTTCCTCGGCGGAGGCGTACAGCAGGGGCGGCAGGACCACCATGCCGATGATCTGCGGCGGGACGTGCAGCGCGGGAACGCCGGGTATCAGTGCCACTCCGATGCCCGCCAGGACGAGCAGCGAGGGCGCTGGAACGTGCAGGCGCCCGGCGAAGGTGGCCACGGTCGTGGCCAGTACCACCAGGACGAGAACGATCGCCACGACGTGCATCGGCGGAAGGACCCCATCGCAAGATCGGGGTCACCACCGCTGATCGCCGCAGTCGTCCCCCGCGCCGACCAGGCTTCCCGGCACACCTGCGGTCATCTTATCGGAGCATTAGCGGGAGTGGCAGGGGCGAATCACCGAACACCGGAGCACCGGCGGCACGAACGACGAGCCGGGCACCCGTGCCCCGGTCGCCCCGGTCAGGCGAACTCGCGCAGGCGCGGTCGTACCCCCGGCGCGGTCAGGGCGAGCGCCACCGCCAAGGCCGCCGCGCCGACACCCGCAGTCGTGGTGTCGAGATCGTCGTCGCTGTCGGCGACCGCCGCTTCGAAGGCGCGCTGGTTGATGGCCTGGTTGTCGTCCAGGGCTGCGCTGAGGACGCCGAAGTCGGCGTTCGACCGGCCGGGGGTGAGGCCCGTGTTGAATCTTGACGAGGCATTGGCAATCCGTCCGGCTCCGGCCCCCGAGGCGCCGCCGGTCCGCACAGCCGGACGGCGGCGCCTCGGGGGCCGAAGGGGTGCACCCGGTGCCGGTGGCACGCGACACCGGGTGGGTCTGTCGGTTATCGCCCGGGCTTGCGGCCGTGGTTCGCCTTCTTCTTCCGCCGGGCCTTCTTCTTACGAGCGCGCTTGGACATCGTGTTCCTTCTCGTGATCGTCGGGTTGACGCATCGGGTGGTGCGGTTCAGGCCGCCTGGCCGACCAGCTGATCGGCGAGCTTGGCCAGGCGCTTCAGCGAGCGCTCCTCCTGGGCGGCCTGCGCCATCGGGGCAATGACGCCACCGTCGAAGTAGGCGCCGTTGGCGACGACCGTCTCCGGCAGGCAGAGCCGGACCACCTCCGCTGCGCCCTCCACGGCCGGTGCGCCGACCCGCCCGTACAGCGGCAGCAGCGCGGTGTCGCACAGGCCGGGGTTGAGGCTGACGGCGGTGATGCCGGAGCCGGCCGGGGCCATGTCGGCGGTCGCCATGGTGAGGGCGAGCTGAGACTGCGCGTACGCGGCGACCCGCGAGTACTTCTTCACCCGGTGCGGGTCCGACCAGTTCATCGAGGCGGTCCGGTGCAGGGAGGAGGACACGTTGACGATGCGGGCGTCGCCCGCAGCCGAGAGCGGTGCCCGCAGCAGCTTCGCCAGCAGCCGCGCGGCGAGGAAGTTGACCTGCAGCGAGACCTCGTTGCCGTCGTCGGTGAGGGTGCAGCGCTCGGGTGCCATCGCGGCGGCGTTGTTGACCAGCAGGTCCAGCGCCGGGTAGTGCTTGACGACCGTGCCGGCGAGCACGGCGACCTCCGACAGGTGAGTGAAGTCGGCTGCCAGCTCGACGAGTTGGTCCCGCCGGACACCCGCATCGACCAGCCGGGCGACGGCCGCCTCGGCCTCGCCGGTGGTGCGCGCGTGCACCAGCACGGTAGCGCCGTGCCCGGCGAGCAGCCGGGCGGTCTCCCAGCCGATCCCGGAGGAGGCGCCGGTGACGAGGGCGGTGCGGGCGGACAGAACAGCGTCGGACATGACCCATCCAAGGGTGGAAGGGCACCGGCGGGGTGCGAAGGCAGTGCGGCACGAAGCCGTGGGCCTCCGGGGCCGCCGGTGCGAGAAGGTGTGATGCGAGGGGAACGCTCGTCCGTCCCGTGCCCTCGGAGCCGGTCAGGGCGAGGGACGGACGGCGGTGATCGGCACGGGCCCGACGAACGGCACCCGGCCCGTGCACGTCGGCCGGTGACGAGCGGGAAGGAGCTCGGTCCTACCGGACGGCGGTGGCGACCGCGACAGCGACGATCCGCGGCCGGCTATGCGGCGGGCGGTCGTGGTGGCGCGTCGAGCGGTGCATGTCCTCCATCAAAGCCTGCCCCGATGCCGGGGGCAAGCTCGTTCGCCCTCCCTGACGAAGCCCTGACGCGCGGTCGACCCATCGTTGATGCCCATGCCCCGAGTACCGCCGGATTTCCGGAGATCGCCGAGGTTCGACCACCGATCTACCCCCGCGACAAGTCCCGTGAACCGACCGGCCTGTTCGCCTTCTTCGCCCTGCCGCGTGCCACGATCCGCGACGACGTCGACGTCGCATCGCCCGAGGTCGTGGTCGTCTTCAGCGCCGAGGGCCCTCGGAGCCGGCTCCCTCACCGCCTCCCGGACCAGCCCGGCTCCACCCGCTCCCAGTCGGACTCCCAGCTGTGCTCGGCCCGGCGGTCCAGCCGGCGGCGGCGCAGCACGAACCCGCCCTCCGTTCCGAGGCCGAGCACGAAGACCGTGCCCAGGCCCGCCAGGACGGCGTCCGTGGCGATCAGTTCGCTCGACCTGGGCGCGCCGACCGGCTGTCCGGCATCGCCCAGTCTGACCGGAACGGCGGTCCCGGTCGGCGTGCCCTCCGGCACGGGGACGGCGCCGGCTCCGGGCCCCACCGGGTACGTCCAGCGGGCCTGCGCCTGCTCCCGCACGCTGCCCGCCCGGGGATCGACCGACTCGGCCGGACCCGTGGTGACGGCGGTGACGACGTGCTGGTGGAGGGCGGCGTCCTGGGCGGCGGCCGTTTCCGCGTGGTGGACGATCAGGGCCGCCACCGCCGCCAGAACGAAGGAGGTCAACGCCAGCAGCGCCGCCGTAGCCACCAGGCGGCTGTACGCCCGGTCGACCGGCCGGCAGAGCGGGTTGTGGTCCCGTCCGACGGCCCGGCGGAGGTGCCCGCGCAGGGTCGTGCGCGAGGCGGGCTGCCGGTGCGTGGCGGCTGCGGCGGACATGACACGCCTCCTCGGTGCCGGAGCGGCTCTGTCTCGCCGACCAGTCTTCCGGGCCCGCCGCCGGCCTCCGAGGGTCCGACGGCCCCGGTTCCGGACCCGAGCGGGCCACACGTCAGGGTCGCTCGTCCTCGACCGGCGGGGCCGCCACCTTCGCGGGCAGCCCCGCCGGTCGAGGACGAGCGCGGACGAGCCCCGGGGAGCGGTCCCACGGGGCCGCAGGACGTCCCGTCGCGGACGGCGAACCGGGTTCGTCCGCGCGCATCGTCGTCGAAGGGGCAGGGTCGTGCCCAGGGGCCGACCGGGCCCAGCTCCGGGGACCATCCGGCCCCTGCTGCAACCCGCGTTCGGTGGTGCGATGGGACTACGGACAGCCGGGGCCACGCGCCCGGGCCTCGTACCGAGCCAGGGAGGCGCACATGAAAGCCGCCGTGGGGGACCGAATCATCGTCCAGGGGACCCGACCGGGGGCGGCCCGCAGAGACGGCGAGATCGTCGGCCTGCACCACGCGGACGGCAGCCCGCCGTACGACGTCCGCTGGTCCGACGACGGCAGGGTCACCGAGTACTTCCCCGGGCCGGACGCACAGATCCACCACTTCGACCACGAACCCGCGACCCCGGAGCGCATCCTGCCGAACCCGCACCTGTTCGCCGACTGACGGGCTGCCCTCGTGACCGTCTCGGCCGATCCGTGCACCCGTGGGCTGCCCGGCGCCGAGGCCGCCCGGCTCGGCGCCGCCCTGGGCCTGCGCGAACGGCTGCCGACCAGTGCGAACCTATTCCCACCGCTCGCCGCGCCGGCCTCCGCCGGAGTCGTCGGTTTCGCGGCCGCATGGCTGCGCAGGCCCGGATGCTGAAACCGTGTCGAACGCCCTCGTCACGGCCTCGGCGAAAACGGCGACGACGCGGACGGGTCGCCGAGGCCCGGGTGGGGCCTCGGGGCCTCCGGCCACCGGGCCGGTCGGCCCTCCCCGCCGGGTCGGGACCGCGCCTAGCGTGGAGGCAGGCCTGTAACTCCGAAGCGGGGAGGACCGCCATGACATCCGCGAATTCGGAGAGTTCCGCCGGCTCCGTCGTCCTCGGCGTCGACGCGCACGACACCGGCCGGATGACCGCCGCCTGGGCCTCCGACGAGGCCGCCCGCCGGGGCCTGCCGCTGCGGCTGGTGCACGCCGTCCCGTCGCTGTTCCGCGAGTTCCGTCCGTTCGACGAGGGCCGGTACCACAAGGCCCTGCGCGAACGGGCCGACCAGGCCCTCGACCGGGCCACCGCAGTGGCGAGGGAACGGCATCCCCAGCTGGCCGTGGCCACCGTCGTGGCGGAGGACGTCCCGGCGCCCGCGCTGTGCCGCGAGTCCCGCCGTGCCGCGCTCGTCGTCCTCGGCTCCCGGCGGCTGGGCCGGGTCGAGGAGGCCCTGAGCGCCTACTCGGTGGCGGTCCCGGTGAGCGCCCAGGCCCACTGCCCGGTCGTCGTCGTCCGCGACCCCGAGCACACCACCCAGGACCCGCCCTACATCGTGCTGGGCGTGGACGGCAGCCCGTCCTCGGAGCCTGCTGTCGATTTCGCCTTCGACCTGGCGGGCGAGCGCCGGGCTGCACTGCGCGTGCTCTGGGTCTGGCAGCGCCCACCGGTCGGCAACCTCGACGAACAGGCCACCGAGCAGATCCTGCGCCGGCTGCTCTTCGAGTCCACCGCCGGCCGCCACGACCGTCACCCCGACGTCACCGTGACCCACGAACTGGTCCGCGGTCACCCCGTGGAGGAGCTCGCGCTGGCCTCCGAGCACGCCCTCGCCGTGGTCGTCGGGCGCCGCGGCAACGGCGGCTTCACCGGCATGCGGCTGGGCTCCGTACCTCACGGCCTGCTGCACCACGCGCACTGCCCGGTCGTCACGGTGCCCGGCCGTCCCTAGTGGAGGTGCCCGCCCGGCGGGACGATCGGGACCGAACGGCCCATCTCGGCAGTTCAGTTGCGGGGCAAGGCTGGAGATGACGAAAGGTGGAGACCATGCACACCGTGATCGTGTACGAGAGCATGTACGGCAACACCCGGGAGATCGCCGAGGCGATCGCCGAAGGTGTGCACCAGGCCGATCCCGGGGCGGCCGTCGACTGCCTCCCGGTGGCCGAGGCCGGTGCCGACATCACCCGGACCGCGGACCTGCTGGTGGTCGGCGGCCCGACCCACATGCACGGCATGTCCTCCGGGCTCAGCCGCCGGATGGCCGCGGCGGCCGAGGAGCACAGGAGCGGCCAGGAGGAGAAGGCGGCCGAAGCCCGGGAGGCCGTCGAGGGGCAGGGTCTGCGAGCCTGGTTCCATGATCTTCCGGAAACCGAGTCCGGTACCCACGCCGCCGCGTTCGACACCCGGGGCGACACACCCGGCTCCGGAGGCGCCGCCAAGGGCATCGCCCACCGGCTCTCCCACCACCGCTACGACGTGATCGTCGAGCCCGAGGGCTTCATCGTGGAGGGCGGCGACGGTCCCCTGCGCACCGGAGAACTCGACCGTGCCCGCTCCTGGGGCGCGAGCCTGGTCTGAACCCGGGGGCCACGAGGCCCGCTCGCTTCCCGCCGCCGTGACCGGTCGTGGCCGAGGCGTCCTCGCCGCATCGGAGCGAGACTGGATCGAGGGGCCGGACAGGAGGGAACGGGATGTCGGACGGCGTGGGCACCGGACACCGAGGCCTGGTCGGCGAGCTGGCCGGCTTGGTGCGACTGGCGAACACCGCCCTGGGCGGTGCGACGACCCTGATCACGCACCCGGCCGACGGCGGCACCGCGGTTCCCGCCGCGGAGAAGGCCCTGGCGGAGCTGCTGACCCGGATCGAGGAGGACGCTGCCACAACGCCCGGTGGGCGGCCCGGAATCGTGGTGAGCGTCCACGTGGGATGCGAGGTCGAGGCCCTCGCGTGGCTGGCTCGGCGGCTTCTGGAGGCGGCCTGGGCGCGCCAGGAGCGGGCGCCGTTCGGCGAACGGCTGCGGGCACCCCTGAGCGGGATTGCCGACACCGCGTTGGACCTCGTCGCCCGCTCTGCCGACGCCCTGGAGTCCGGGGCGCCCGAGGACGTCACGGACGTGTTGACCCGGCTCCACGAGGTCGGACAGCGGCAACGTCTGCTGTACGAGCTGCTGATCCGCGGGCAGGGGACCGATCCGGTCGATGTCACCGACCTCGTACTGCTGTCCTGCTGCTACCAGCAGTGCGCCGACCGGGCCGCGGCGATCGCCCGGCACGCCGGGCTGCTCGCGCACACGGCCGGGTGAGGCCCTACGGAAGAAGGCCCTACGGAAGGCCGGCAACGGCGGTCGCCTCCCTCAGCAGCAGCGCGGTGGGTTCGTGCCGCACGGCGCCCCGATCGGTCACCAGCATCGGGCCGAGGACGGGATCCGCCCCCGGCGAACCGGTGCGCATCAGGCGTTCGAGCAGCGCCAACACGCTGTGGGCGTACGCCCGCGAGGCCGTCCCGGGCACCTGCGCCGCGAGTTCGCCCGCACCGATCACCGTGCCCCCGCCCCCGGTCACCGTCGTCGTGTCGGGCAGGACACCCTCGACGGTGCCGCCCGCCGGGCCGGCCGTCAGGTCCACCAGCACCGAGCCGCGCCGGAGCCCGGCCAGCGTCGCCCCGGGCAGCAGGACGGGCGGCAGCCGGCCCGGCACGGCCAGGGCCGTCACGATGACGTCGTACCGCACGACGGCCTCGGCCAGCCCCGCCACCCAGACCGGACGCTCCCGGTCGAGTGAGTCCTCCAGCTCCCGGCCGTCCGCCATCGGGCGCAACGCGGGCAGGTCCAGCAGGTCCGCGCCCAGGGCGGCGACCGCCGCGCGCTCGCGGTGGCGCGGTTCGACCGCGTGGACCGTCGCGCCGAGCCGGCAGGCGGTGTCGATCGCCTGGAGACCTGCGGCTCCGGCACCGATCACGAGCACCCGGACCGGGTCGAACAGGCCGTCCGCCGTGCCCCAGGGCGGCAGGCAGCGGTCCAGGCGCTCGGCGGCGAGCAGCACCGCCCGGTACCCGTCCACCCTGGCCTGGGAGGCCCCGGCGTCCAACGGGCGGGCGGCGGGCAGGTCGGGCGCCAGGTCGAGGCCGATCGCCGTCACGCCGCGGTCCGCCCACTGCCGGACCAGGTACGGGATCCGCTGCGGCCGCAGCAGCGCCGCCAGCACCTGGCCGGGGCGCAGCTCGTGCGCCGGGTCGACGTTCGGCGGGTGGATCCCGAGCAGGACGTCCGAGCGGCGCAGCAGTTCGGCGCGCTCGGTCACCGCGGCGCCCGCGGCCCGGTAGTCGGCGTCGTGGTGGCCGTCCTGGTCGAGTCCGGCGCCGGACTCGACCAGGACGGGGACGCCTGGCCCGCTGGCGGTCCTTGCCCAGTTGGGGGAACATTTCACCCCGTATTTCCCAGGGCCAGGTTCGCGGCGCAA
>NZ_JBVJYK010000016.1:142094-186250 GCF_055600605.1 Kitasatospora sp. NPDC038210
GCCGGGGGAAGAGCGTGGTCGGGCACCTGGGCCCACTGGGCCCCTGGAGGCGCGGGGTGTTGCGTGGGGTGCTCTTTGGTGGTCGAGTCCGGCGCCGGACTCGACCAGGACGGCCACGCCGAGCCGATTGACGGCCGTCACCAGGTCGGGCACCAGTGCCACCCGGCGCTCCCCGGGTACGGTCTCGCGCAGCACCCCCACCGTCGTGGCCGTCATCGCTGCCTCCAGGGTCGACCTTTCCGCCCAGTATGTTCCGTTTGCCCGGGTGGTTCGCCCGGTCGGATACTCGTGCGCGGGGCCACTCGCGCGTGGAACGCCACACGGCACGGCGGAGGGAGCCGGTCATGGCAGCCAGGGGCTGGCAGTTCTGGGTGGACCGGGGCGGGACCTTCACCGACGTGGTCGCACTGACTCCGGACGGCCGACTGCTGACCCACAAGCTGCTCTCGCACGACCCGGTCCGCCACCGGGACCCGGCCGTCGCCGGGATCCGGGCCCTGCTGCCGCCCGACGCCGATCTCGACGTGCACGTCGACTCCGTCCGGATGGGCACCACGGTGGCCACCAACGCCCTGCTGGAGCGCACCGGGGAGCCGACCGTCCTGTGCATCACCCGCGGCTTCGCGGACGCGTTGCGGATCGGCTACCAGAACCGTCCGCAGATCTTCGCCCGCGAGATCGTCCTGCCCGAGCCGCTCTACGCCCGGGTGGTCGAGGTGGACGAACGGGTCACCGCCGACGGCGAGGTCCTGCGCCCGCCCGACCTCGACCGCCTCGCCGAGGACCTGCGCGGGTGCCTGGACGAGGGCCTGCGCTCGGTCGCGGTGGTCTGCCTGCACAGCTACCTGCACCCCGCCCACGAACGGGAGATCGGCCGGCTCGCCGAGCGGCTCGGCTTCGACCAGGTGTCGCTGTCCAGCGAGGCGAGCCCGCTGATGAAGGTCGTTCCGCGCGGGGACACCGCCGTGGTCGACGCCTATCTCGACCCGGGCCTGCGCCGCTACGTCCGGCAGGTCGCGGAGGAACTGGCCGGTGTCCGGCTGATGTTCATGCAGTCCAACGGCGGCCTCGCAGAGGCCGGCCACTTCCGGGGCAAGGACGCGATCCTCTCCGGCCCGGCCGGCGGCATCGTCGGCATGGTGCGGATGTCGGAACTCGCGGGCCACGACCGGGTGATCGGCTTCGACATGGGCGGTACCTCCACCGACGTGTCGCACTACGCGGGCGAGTACGAACGGGTCGTGACCACCCAGGTCGCCGGGGTGCGGCTGCGAGCGCCGATGCTGGCCATCCACACCGTCGCGGCGGGCGGCGGCTCGGTCCTGCGCTTCGACGGCGAACGCCTTCGGGTCGGACCGGACTCGGCCGGTGCCGACCCGGGCCCGGCCTGCTACCGCAACGGCGGACCACTGACCGTCACCGATGCCAACCTGCTGCTCGGCCGCATCCAGGCCGAGCACTTCCCGCACGTCTTCGGGCCGGACGGCGACCAGCCGCTCGACTCCGCTCTGACCCGGCGCCGGTTCACCGAACTGTCCGACGAGATCGGCGGTCTTTCGGCCGAGGAGGCGGCAGAGGGCTTCCTGCGGATCGCGGTGGGCAACATCGCCAACGCGATCAAGCGGATCTCCGTCCAGCAGGGCCACGACGTCACCCGCTACGCCCTGACCACCTTCGGTGGCGCGGGCGGCCAGGTCGCCTGCCCGGTGGCCGAGGCGCTGGGCATCCGCACCGTGCTGGTGCCGCCCATGGCCGGGGTGCTGTCGGCCCTCGGCATCGGCCTGGCCGACACTGTCGTCCTGCGCGAGCAGGCCGTCGAACGGCCGCTGGCCGAGGAGGAGATGGGTGCGGTACGGGCTCTCGCCGACGATCTCGCCGAGACGGCCACCCGCGATCTGCTCGACCAGGGCGTCCCGCCCGGACGGATCCGGCGGACCCGCCGGGCCCGGCTGCGCTACCAGGGCACCGACACCACCATCGGTGTCCCCCTGGGCGAACCGGCCCGCATGCGGGCCGAGTTCGAGGAACGGCACCGGGCCACCTACTCGTTCCTGATGGACCGCCCGCTCGTGGTCGAAGCCCTCGCCGTGGAGGGCACCGGCCTGACCGAGCAGCCCCGGCTCGACGCCCTCTCCCCCACCGGCGCTCGCGCCGATCCCGTCGCCGTCCGCCTGTACACCGGTGGCGGGTGGCGGCAGGTCCCGTTGCTGGAGCGGCGATCGATGCACCCCGACGAAACCGTCACCGGCCCGGCCGTGATCGCCGAGGCCAACGCCACCACGGTGGTGGACGCCGGCTGGAGGGCCGTCGTCACACCGGCCGGGCACCTGTTGGTCGAGCAGCTCGGGGCCACCGCCGAGGAGGCCGTCCCGACCGCCGCCGACCCGGTCCTGCTGGAGGTCTTCAACAACCTCTTCATGGCGATCGCCCAGCAGATGGGCGCCCGGCTGGAGTCCACCGCACAGTCGGTCAACATCAAGGAGCGGCTGGACTTCTCCTGCGCGCTCTTCGACCCGGACGGCAACCTCGTCGCCAACGCCCCGCACATCCCCGTCCACCTCGGCTCGATGGGCACCACGGTCAAGGAGGTGATCCGCCGCCGCGGCCGGGGGATGCGCCCCGGCGACACCTACGCCGTCAACGACCCGTACCACGGCGGCACCCACCTGCCCGACATCACCGTGGTGACCCCGGTCTTCGACCAGGACGGGCAGGACGTGCTGTTCTTCGTCGCCTCCCGCGGCCACCACGCCGAGATCGGCGGCACCGCCCCCGGCTCGATGCCCGCCGACAGCCGGGAGATCCACCAGGAGGGCGTGCTCTTCGACAACTGGCCGCTGGTGGTGGGCGGGCGGTTGCGCGAGGAGGAGACCGTCCGGCTGCTCACCGAGGCGCCGTACCCGTCCCGCGACCCGGACACCAACCTCGCCGACCTGCGCGCCCAGATCGCCGCCAACCGCAAGGGCGTCGACGAGGTCGAAGCGATGGTCGACCACTTCGGACTCGACGTCGTCCAGGCCTACATGCGGCACGTCCAGGACAATGCCGAACAGGCGGTGCGCCGCGCCGTCGACGGCCTGGCCGACGGCACGTACCGCTACGAGACCGACTCCGGTGCGGTGATCGCCGTCTCGGTGCGGGTCGACCGCCGGGACCGCAGCGCCGTCATCGACTTCACCGGCACGTCCCCCCAGCTCGACACCAACCTCAACGCGCCCTCCGCCGTGGTCACCGCCGCCGTCCTGTACGTCTTCCGCACGCTCGTCGCCGACGACATCCCGCTCAACGACGGCTGCCTGCGCCCGCTGCGGATCGTCGTGCCGTCCGGCTCCATGCTCGCCCCCGAGTACCCCGCCGCCGTCGCCGCGGGGAACGTGGAGACCTCCCAGGCCATCGTCGGCGCCCTCTACGCCGCGCTCGGGGTGCAGGCGGAGGGTTCCGGCACGATGAACAACCTCAGCTTCGGCAACGCGGAGCACCAGTACTACGAGACCATCGCGTCCGGTTCCGGCGCCGGCCCGGGATTCGCCGGGGCGGCCGCCGTCCAGACCCACATGACCAACTCCCGCCTCACCGACCCCGAGGTCCTGGAATGGCGCCTCCCGGTCCTCGTCGAGGAGTTCGCCGTCCGCCCCGGCAGCGGCGGCTCCGGGCGTCACCACGGTGGCGACGGCGCCTTTCGGCGTCTGCGCTTCCGCGAGCCGATGACCGTCAGCCTGCTCACCGGCCACCGCCGCGTCCCCCCGTACGGCCTCGCCGGCGGCTCGCCCGGCGCCCTCGGCGCCAACCGCGTCCTGCGCGCCGACGGCACCGTCGAGGACCTGCCGGGCTGCGGCAGCGCCGAGGTCGCGGCCGGGGACACCCTGGAGATCCGCACGCCGGGTGGCGGCGGCTACGGCACCTGACACCACACGCCGGTTCGCGTCATCGGGCCGGCCTTCCACCACTGCCCGGCATGCGAACCGGGCCGACCGGCCCTGCCGTCGCCGCCGACCGGTCCCGTCACCCGGGACCCACTGCGCCTTCCCCGCCCGTTGCCGCAGGAGCACTGTGGGAACGTACGGAGCCCGCGGCCGCAGCGCCGTCGGGACGCCCAGCCAGCGCGCCTGGAGGCAGCCATGCGCCGTGTCATCCGCTTCCGCGACCTCGGCCGGGAAGACGTCGGCCTGGTCGGTGGCAAGAACGCCTCGCTCGGCGAGCTGATCAACGGCCTGGGCCCGGCTGGGGTCCGGGTGCCCGACGGCTTCGCCACCACGGCGGACGCCTACCGGGAGCTGCTCGACGCGGGAGGTTTGCGCGAGCGGATCGCCGGTCAGGTCGACCGGCTGCACGGGGGCGCCCCGCTGCCCGAGGTCGGCGCCGCCATCCGGTCCGCCGTCCTCGCCACCCCACTTCCGCCGGCCCTGGAACGCGAGGTCGTGGAGGCCTACGGGCAGCTCGCACGCGAGGCCGGTCGGACGGACCCGGACGTCGCGGTGCGCAGCAGCGCGACCGCCGAGGACCTGCCGGAGGCGAGCTTCGCCGGTCAGCAGGAGACCTTCCTCAACGTCCGGGGGCCTGCCGCTCTGTTGGATTCCTGCCGGCGCTGCTACGCCTCGCTGTTCACCGACCGGGCGATCGACTACCGGGAGCGGATGGGCTTCGACCACCTCTCCCTCGCGCTGTCGGTCGGGGTGCAGCTGATGGTGCGCTCCGACCTGGCGGGCGCGGGCGTGGTGTTCACCCTGGACACGGAGACCGGCTTCCCCGGTGTGGTGGTGATCAGTGCGGCCTGGGGGCTGGGCGAGACGGTGGTCAGCGGCCAGGTGGACCCGGACGAGTACACGGTGTTCAAGCCCGTGCTCAAGGACCACCACCTCGACCCCGTCGTCCAGGTGCAGCTCGGCGCCAAGCGCCGCAAGGCCGTGTACGCCGGGGACGGCTCGACCACGACCATCGACACCGACGCCCGGGAGCGTTCCCGGCCCGTGCTCGGCGAGGGCGACATCCGCACGCTCGCCGAGTGGGCGGTGGCCGTCGAGGAGCACTACGGCTGCCCGATGGACCTGGAGTGGGCGAAGGACGGCATCACCGGCCGGCTGTTCCTCGTCCAGGCCCGTCCGGAAACCGTGCAGTCCCGCCGCCACGGCGAGGTGCTGCGCCGCTTCCGGCTGACCGGCACCGGCGAGCGGCTGGTGGACGGCATCGCCGTCGGCGAGGCGATCGGCGCCGGGCCGGTGTGCGCGCTGGCCGAACCGGTCGGGCTGGAGCGCTTCCCGCAGGGCGCCGTCCTGGTCACGGAGATCACCGACCCCGACTGGGAGCCGCTCATGAAGCGGGCCGCCGCGATCGTCACCGACCACGGCGGCCGGACCTCGCACGCGGCGATCGTCAGCCGCGAGCTCGGTGTGCCCGCACTCGTCGGCACCGGCTCGGCGACCACGGTGCTCGCCGAGGGGCAGGAGGTCACCGTCTCCTGTGCCGAGGGTGCGGAGGGCCACGTCTACGCGGGCCGCGTCGCGTACGAGGCGACCGAGACCGACCTCGGCTCGCTCCCGGGCACTCGGACGAAGGTGATGCTCAACCTGGCCGACCCCGGAGCCGCGTTCCGCTGGTGGCGGCTGCCGGCGGACGGTGTGGGTCTGGCCCGAACCGAGTTCGTGGTCGCCCACCAGGTCCGCGTCCACCCCATGGCGCTGGTCCACCCCGGACGGCTCTCGCCCGAGGACCGCCGCCTGGTCGACGAACTGACGTACGGCTACCCGGACCGGACCGACTACTTCGTGGACCGCCTCGCCCATGGCGTCGCCCGGATCGCCGCCTCCCGCTGGCCGGACCCGGTGGTGGTGCGCACCAGCGACTTCAAGACGAACGAGTACGCCCGGCTCGTCGGCGGCGCGCCCTTCGAGCCGGTCGAGGCCAACCCGATGATCGGCTGGCGCGGCGCGAGCCGCTACTACGACCCCGGCTACCGCGAGGGTTTCGCCCTGGAATGCCAGGCGCTGCGCCGGGCCCGGGACGAACTCGGGCTGACCAACATCGTGGTGATGATCCCGTTCTGCCGCACCCCGCGGGAGGCCGACCAGGTCCTCTCGGTGATGGCCGACAACGGCCTCGCCCGGGGCGCGAACGGCCTGCGGGTGTACGTCATGGCCGAGATCCCTGCCAACATCCTGCTCGCCGAGCAGTTCGCCGAGCGCTTCGACGGCTTCTCGATCGGCAGCAACGACCTCACCCAGCTCACCCTCGGCGTCGACCGCGACTCCGGCCTGCTCGCCCACCTCTTCGACGAGCGCGACCCGGCCGTCACCCGCAGCATCGAGTCCCTGATCGCCACCGCCCACGCGGCCGGCCGCCACGCCGGCCTCTGCGGCCAACGCCCCAGCAACGACCCCGGCTTCACCCGCTTCCTGGTGCAGGCCGGGATCGACTCGATCTCCGTCACCCCGGACAGCTTCGCCGCGGTGAAGCACGCGGTGGCGGCCGCGGAGCAGCAGGCCTGACCCGGACGAGCACGCCGTGGGTCGAACGGCAGGAGAGGGCGATGACCACGACGGAACCGCGTCCGACGGAGACCAAGGGCTGGGTGGTGGACCACCCCGGGCCGGTCGGCGTCACCGGTCCGGGCCCGCTGGTGTGGGTGCGGCCCTCACGGCCGGGCCCGATGCCCCCGGTACGCCTCCACAGCCCTCTGGACCTCGGCGACGAGGTGCGGCACCGCATCGGCGACGGCCCGGCTCAGGCCCTCGCCGATCGAGAAGTCCCGGCCCTCGACCGCGACGATCAGCAGCTCGCGCGGCAGCTTCCCCAGGGCGGCCGCCAGCGCGACACCGTGGCCCAAACCCAGGCCGTGCGTACCGGCCGCCGCCTCGTCCGCCGGGGAATCGGCGGGCGGGCGACCGGCGTCGACGGCGATGAGGTGGATCAGGCCCGGCTCACCGGGGTCCAGGCGCACCGCGTCGACGACGACGGCGAGGTCGGCACCGTCCCACAGCTCCATCAGCCTGGTGGGCTCGCCGTCGCACAGGGCCAGCCGATCGACGGCCGGGCCTGCGGTCGCGAGTTCCGCGACGACGGCCACGGCGACACCGTCGTCACGGCGGTACTCGTTGCCGACGCCGATGACGACGACCCGTCCCCTGCCCGAGTCCGTCAACTCCGCTCCACGGTGAGGGCGAGGAAGTGCGCCGCGCAGGAGATGCACGGGTCGTAGCTGCGGATCACCCGCTCGCACTGCCGGGTCAACTCGGCGTCGTCCAGGTGCAACCGGGGTTCGATGAAGGCTCGCAGGTCGGCTTCGATCGCGGTCTGGTTCTGTGCGGTGGGCGGGACGATGACGGCCTGCCGGACGAGTCCGTCCGCGTCGATGTCGTACCGGTGGTAGAGCAGCCCGCGCGGCGCTTCGGTGGCGCCGTACCCGGTGCCGGTCTTCGGCGGGACGGGTACGGCCGGGCCGGGCGGCGGCTCGTACTGCTCGATGATCCGTTGTGCCTCGGTGACGGCCCACAGGACTTCGACGGCGCGGATCACGATGCCGCGGAAGGGGTTGTCGCAGTGCGGGCCGAGTCCGGCCTCGGCCGCGAGGGCCCGGACGGCGGTGGGCAGGCGTCCGCTGCCGAGGTTCCAGCGGGCGATCGGCCCGGTGAGGTGCGGCCGGCCGTCGAGTGTGGCGTGCAGGGCGGTGGAGTGCGGCACCTGGTGCTCGCGGACGCGTTGTTCGAACTCCGCCACGCCGAACAGGCCGGCCAGGGCTCCGGTGGGCGTGCCGGAGTCGATGGCGTAGCCGTCGGGCTCGGTGAGGGCGAGGAGTTCGTGCCGGACGGTCAGCGCCGGGAACTCGAACCCGGACACCCAGCCGAGGGTGTCCTCGGCGTCGGTCCGCGCCCGGCGCAACACCGCTGCCAGGTGGTCGAGTTCGGCCCGGGTCGGGAGCCGGTGGAAGCCGCCGAGCCGGACGTTGACCGGGTGGATCGCCCGCCCGCCGAGCGTTTCGACGATCTCGTTCCCGGCTTTCTTCAGCCGCAACCCGCGCTGCAGCAGGACCGCGTCGGTACGGGCCAGCGCCAGCGCGTCCGGCAGGCGCAGGAAGTCGGGGGCGTGCAGCAGGTAGATGTGCAGCGTGTGGCTCTCGATCCACTCCCCGCAGTAC
Source organism: Kitasatospora sp. NPDC038210 (assembly GCF_055600605.1). Lineage (NCBI taxonomy): Bacteria > Bacillati > Actinomycetota > Actinomycetes > Kitasatosporales > Streptomycetaceae > Kitasatospora > Kitasatospora sp. NPDC038210. Next base: position 150,223 of record NZ_JBVJYK010000016.1, read on the forward strand.
AACAGCCGCCTCAGCTGAGCGAGTTGGCCGTCCACCCGGACCCCGCAGGCGTCCTCCACCGCCTGGCAGGCGCTCATCTGGTACGCCACCGGGCAGATCCCGCAGATCCGGGAGGTGAGGTCGGGCGGCTCGGTGTACCGGCGACCGCGCAGCAGCGCCTCGAAGTAGCGCGGGGGCTCGTAGATCGCCAGCCGGACGCTCTCCACCTCCTCCCCTCGGACGGAGACGTGCAGCGCGCCCTCCCCCTCGACGCGGGCCAGCGCACCGACGGTCAGCAAGCGTCGGGTGCGATGGGTCATCCGGTGTCCTCCGTCGCCTGTCGGGCCGCCTCCGCGAAGCCGGGAGCCTCGGCGTTGAACGTACGGTAGAGCCGGGCGGCGTCCGCCTCCGCCACGCCGTCGCGGCGCAGCAGCGGCAGCAGCGCGCGGGTGTTGGGCGTCTCCATGGGCCCGAAGCAGCCGTAGCAGCCGCGCCCGTACGCCGGGCAGATCGCACCGCAGCCGGCCTGGGTGACCGGGCCGAGGCAGGGGGTGCCGTGGGCGACGGTGACACAGGTGGTGCCGCGCATCTTGCACTCGAAGCAGACACTGTGGGTGGGGATGTCGGGCTTGCGGTCGGCCAGGTACGCCGTGATCACCTCCAACAGTTGCCGCTTGTCGATCGGGCAGCCGCGCAGTTCGAGGTCGACCGGCACGTGGGCGGAGACCGGGGTGGAGTCGTCGAGGCTGTCGACGTACTCGGGCCGGGCGTAGACGACGGCCTGGTACTCGGGCAGGCCCGCCAGGTTGCGCAGGGCCTGGACTCCGCCGGCGGTGGCACAGGCGCCGATGGTCACCAGGTGGCGGGACTGCTCGCGGACCCGCCGGATGCGGTCCAGGTCCGCGGCCGTCGCGATGGAGCCCTCGACCAGGGAGAGGTCGTACGGCGGTGGCAGCTCACGGCTGGAGGCCTCCAGGAAGTAACCGATCTCGATCGTCCCGGCAAGCTCCAGGAGTTCGTCCTCGCAGTCGAGCAGGGTCAGCTGGCAGCCGTCGCAGGAGGAGAACTTCCACACCGCCAGGCGCGGGGTGCCCATGGCGCTCACCTCTCCGGCGTGTCCAGCAGGCCGTCGACCAGGTCCCAGCCGAGGACCGGACCGTCCCGGCAGACGAGTACGGGGCCGAGCTGGCAGTGCCCGCACCAGCCGGTGGCGCAGCGCATGTTGCGTTCCAGCGAGACCCGGATCCGGTCCGCGGGGACGCCTCGGCGCGACAGCTCGCGGGCGGTGGCACGCATCATCACCTCGGGGCCGCAGAGGTACGCCGAACAGTGGTCGGGCCGGAAGACGGCGTCGGCCAGCAGGGCGGTGACCAGGCCGGTCGCCCCGCACCAGCCGGGCTCGGGGCGATCCACGGTGACCTCCACGTGCGCGCGGGAGCGCCAGCGCGGCAGGTCGTCGAGGAACAGCTGCTCACCGGGATCGCGGTACCCGGCGAGCACCGAGACCGTCCCGTACGCCTCGGCCCTCGCGAGGACCTCCTCGATCAGCGGGCGCAGCGGGGCGAGTCCGACGCCGCCGGAGACGATCAGCACGTCGCTGCCGGCGGGCGGGGTCTGCCACGCCGTGCCGTACGGTCCGCGGGAGCCGATCCAGTCGCCGCGCTCGGCCCGGCACAGTGCCTCGCTGACCTTGCCGACCGCACGGACGGTGTGGCTCAGCACCGCGCCGTCGATCCGACTGGTGGAGAGCGGGATCTCGCCCGTCCCGAAGGCGTACAGCATCGCGTACTGCCCGGGGCGGAACGGCCGCAGCGGCGCGGCCGCCGGTGCCAGGTCGAGGGTGACGGTGTCGGCGGTCTCACGGCGGCGGCCCAGCACCCGGTACGGCACGGGCGTGGTCGGGTGCGTCATGACGCACCCCCGGTGGTCGTCGCCTCGGCCCGCAGGGCGGTGACCTCCTCGGTGATGTCGATGCCGACCGGGCACCAGGCGATGCAGCGCCCGCAGCCGACGCAGCCCGAGGAGCCGAACTGGTCGTGCCAGGTGCCGAGCTTGTGGGTGAGCCACTGGCGGTATCGGCTGCGGGCGGAGGTGCGGACCGGACCGGTGCCGTGCAGGTAGGAGAAGTCGAGGTCGAAGCAGGAGTCCCAGCGTCGCCACCGCTCGGCGTGGTCACCGGTGAGGTCGGTGACCTCCTCGGTGGTGGTACAGAAGCAGGTGGGGCAGACCATGGTGCAGTTGCCGCAGGTCAGGCAACGGTCTGCGACCTGGTTCCAGCGCTCGGCGTTCATCGTGCCGGCCATCAGTGCGCGCAGGTCGGTCGGGTCCATGCTCCGGCCCATCCGACCGGCGGCCTCGGCGACGGCCGTGCGGGCGTGCTCGCCGTCGGTGGGACGGCTGGGGATCGCGGCGAGGACCTCCTCGCCGTCGGGGCTGCCGACGCGGACCAGGTAGTGCGGCCCGTCCGGTTCGACGGTCTCGGTCAGCGCCAGGTCGTAGGACGCGCCCCCGGGCACGCCCGGGCCGGTGCCCATCGAGGCGCAGAAGCAGACCCCGCTGGGCTCGGTGCACTCGGCCACCACGATGAACACGCCGGCGCGCCGCCGACCGTAGACCGGATCCGCGTACGCGCCGCCCGTCAGCACCCGGTCCTGCACCGCGATCGCGCGCAGGTCGCAGGGGCGCACGCCGAGGAAGGCGTAGCGCGGCGACGGGCCGTCCTCCCCCTCCCGGACGGTGACGGTGCCGTCCCCGGCCCGGTCGGCCTGCCAGAGCCTGGCCCGCGGCGGGTGCAGGAAGGTCTTCCAGGACTGCGGCCCGGCGGAGTGGGCGAACGCCGCCCGGTCCTCGCGCCGGTGCAGCCGGTAGGTGCCGGCCTCGGCCTCGATCCCCCAGCCGTACGGCAGCTCCTGTGCCGAGGCCAGTTCGGCGAGCACGATCGCGCCGTCCCGGACCGTGGGCCCGATCACGGTGTGTCCCCGCTGCCGCAGGGCCGCGACCAGTGCGGCGAGGCCTGCTTCGTCCAGTTCCACGAGCGGTGCCGTCGTCCCCATTGCGCCCTCCTCGGCCTGCTTCCCGACGCCGCCCGGGTGGCGGTCCCCGTCATTCCACTGTCGGCCGCCCGCCGGTTTTCCGCATGGGCCGGTCGGTCCTGGTCCACGGACCAAGGCCCCCCGGCCTGCGAACGGGCCCGACCGGCCCTGCTCCGCCTGCTCGGCGACGGCCGACGACGGGCGGTCGAGGCACTGCGCCGGACGGACGACGCCGCGGCCGGAGTCCTCAGGACCGGAACCCGGCGGCTGGGGCCGGGTGGCGGGCCAAACGACCCTGCCGACCCGTTCCCGGCGGCGGTCTGCTGGACATGGAGGCCCGCTCCCCGTTCCGGGCCCTGACGAGCGGAGGCACCGACCGTGCTGACCGACGAATCCCGCACCGCCACCCAGCAGTTGCTGCACACCGCCGCCGGACGGACCGTCTCCGTGTCCCGCCACACCCCGGCGGCCCCGCCGGACACCGGTCACGTCGTCCTCGACACGGCCCGCGAGCCGCACGACACCGACCGGCTGCGGATCTCGCTCACCCCGGCCGAGGCCAGGCGCCTGGCCGGAACACTGCTCCGCCACGCCGCCGCCGTCGAACGGCCCCGGGCGCTTCGGCCCGGACGGATCGACGTGGACCCGGTCGCCGGGGACCTCTATGCCATCGGCATCCGGTCCCACGTGCTGGCCGTCGACCAGCCGCTCGACGCGGGCGGCACCGACTCCGCACCGACCCCGGTCGAGCTGTGTGCCGCCGCCCTGGCCTCCTGCGCCGCCCACTACGCCGGCGGTTACCTCGACCGGCACGGGCTGAGCCGCGACGGCCTGCACGTCACCGGCGACTACACCATGTCCCAGGACCGCCCGGCCCGGATCGCCTCCGTGTCCATCGAGGTCACCGCACCGGGTCTGCCACCCGGACGAGCGCCCGGCCTACTGGCGGTCGTCCGCCACTGCACGGTGAAGAACACGCTCGACCGGCCGCCGGACGTCACGGTCTCGGTGAGCAGCACCCGGAAGGCCACCGCGCCGTGAAGGCCTCGGACCTGATGACGTCACCTCCGGTGACGGTCGGCCCCACCGCGACGGCCGTGGGAGCGGCCCGACGGATGGAAGAGGGGGCGGTCGGCTGCGTCCTGGTCACGGAGGGCGACCGGCTGCTCGGCATCCTCACCGACCGCGACCTGACCGTCCGTGGCATGGCCCACGACGGAAGCCCGGAGCGGCCCGTCACCGACCTCATGACCGTCCGCGTCGTCACCCTGGACGTCGACGACGACCTCGACACGGCCTACCGCACCTTCCGCAACACCGGCGTCCGCCGCCTGCCCGTGATCGACGGCGGCCGCCCGGTCGGCATGCTCACCGTCGACGACCTGCTCCGCGACGTCGTCCAGCGGCTCCTCGACGTGCTGATCCCGGTCTCCCGCAGCGCGCTGCGGGAGACCTGACCGACCTCACCCCCTCGAACCCTCGGCAGGCGGTCACGGGCCGGTGCCGCCCCGGTACCGACCTCCACGGCATACCGTCGGATCGTGCGCCCGCCCGGCGGCGTCGGCGAGCACGCCGGGCATCCGGCCGCGACGAGGACGGGCAGCACAATGCTCATGTCGGACGGGCCGGGCGGTCGTGCCGGACCGCGGGGGTGGGACGCCGGCGGACCGACCGAATGGCACGGTCATGGGTGCCAGGCGAGGCTGGGAAGAGATGCCCGCAGTCCGTCGGCGGACCATTCTTTGCCAGGAGGGCCCCATGAGCGCGCCCACGTCACCACTCGCACCCGCGGATGTCGCCCGCAGCGCGGCGGACGCCCTCGGAGCAGGCGATCTGGACCGGTACAGCGAGCTGGTTCACGAGGACGCCGTCTTCGAGGTCCTTCCCTTCGGGGAGCAACGCGGTCGTGTCGCGGTCCGCGGGTTCTTCGAGGAACTCCGAGGGGCATTGCCGGACCTGTCGTTCTCCGCGGAGGCGGTCATGGGGGACGGACGGCACGCGGCCGTGGAGTGGCGGATCCGCGGCACGTTCGACGGCGCGCCGTTCCAGGGGTTCAGGCCGAACGGACGCGAGTTCGACATCCAGGGCATCGACTTCATGGAGATCGAAGACGGTCGGATCCGACACGACCGGATAGCCTTCGACGGCGCCCAGTGGGCCCGCCAGCTCGGGCTGCTGCCGCACCGGGGCTCGATGGCCGAGCGCGCCGTGACCACCGCCTTCAACGCGAAGACCGGAGTCGCGGCGTGGTGGCAGGAGCGTAGGCAGGCGAGCGGTCGCGACGGCCACCGCTGAGGTCGTGCGTCGGGCGGGACACCGACGAGCACCGGTGGGCGCGAACGCCCCGCCCGGACGGGACCGGCCTACCGGCGCGGTGGCTCCCGCGCTGCACCCCCGGCCGACGCGTGCGGCGCCGTGAGCGGCGGCGAGGGCAGGAGGAGGCTGGTGGCCCGGAGAAGAACGAGAAGGTGCCGAAGCTGCGGCCCGGCCCCCGCGAGGCGGAACTCGACGTGCTGGACGTTCGCCATCCTGCGGGCCCGGAGAAGGGCTCGAAGTCCGGCGGCATCGCAGAAGTCGAGCTTCGTGACGTCCAGGTCCAACTGCTCCGGGCGCTCCCGCAGGGCCCAGGCCACGGCGTGGATGACCGGCTGCGCGGTGGTGACGTCGAGTTCGCCTTCCAGCGACACCACGGCGGTGCCGTCGCACAGCCCGGTCCTGGTGTGGAGTAGGTCGGCTTGCATGACGACCACCCGAGATGTCGTTCGAAGGGGTGAACCGGACCGGAATCCCCCGTATTCACCGTAGGCCCGGCCCCGCGGCGGGTCATGGGCCGGACAGACCGCGGCAATGGGCCGTACGGCTCGATCGGGGCCCGCGGTGACGTCCTGCCACCGCCGCCGTCGGTCCGAGGAGGTGAACGCCTCGGTCCACGGGGTGCTGCAGGTGGCGCAGCCGAGGAGACGGAAGCCGACCGGGCCGAAAGCGGCGCCGGCACCTTCCCGGCGATTCGCGACGGCCGCCACGGGACCCCCGCGCCCGACGATCTGCGGCGGGCGCGCCTACGCTGGTCCGTGGGCATCGAGGGGCGAGCCGTGGAGGTTCCCTTGGACAGCGCTTCACAGTCCAGCGCAACGGAGCCGGGCGCCCCCGTGCCGAAGTTGCGGCTGGACGAGCTCCTGGACGAACTCCAGGCCCGGCTGGACGCCGCCCGCGGCACCCGCGACCGCGTCCACAGCCTGCTGGAGGCGGTGCTCGCGGTCGGGCGCGACCTGGAGCTGACCCAGGTGCTGCAGCACATCGTGGAGGCGGCCGTCACCCTGGTGGACGCCGAGTACGGCGCGCTCGGGGTGATCGGCGAGGACCAGCGCCTCTCGCAGTTCATCCCGGTCGGGGTCACCGACGAACAGGTCAAGATCATCGGCGCCCTGCCGTCCGGGCACGGCATCCTCGGCGAGCTGATCCGCCACCCCGAGCCGCTGCGGCTCTCCCGGCTCTCCGACCACCCCGCCTCCTACGGCTTCCCGGCCGACCACCCACCCATGCGGACCTTCCTGGGGGTGCCGATCCGGATCCGCGACAAGGTGTTCGGCAACCTCTACCTCACCGAGAAGCGCGGCGGCGGCGACTTCGACGCCGAGGACGAGGCGGTGCTCGCCACCCTCGCCGTCGCCGCCGGCGTGGCCATCGACAACGCCCGGCTGTACGCCCGGGCCCGGCAGCGGCAGCGCTGGCTGGAGGCCAGTGCCGAGGTGACCAGCAGCCTGCTCTCGGGCAGCGCGGAGCAGGAGGTGCTGGACCTGCTGCTCGCCCGGGCGGCCGACATCGCCGGCGCGGACCTCTCCGTCGTCGCCGTACCACTGCCGGACACCGGCGAGCTGGAAGTACGGATCGCCGTCGGCCTCGGCGCGCAGGAACACCGCGGTCTGGTGCTCCCGGTCGAGGGCTCTTTCATGGGCGCGGCCTTCCACACCGGCGGGCTCGTGGTGAGCCCCGACGTCCGGCACGACCCGAGGATCACCGCCGGGCCGCCGCGCTGGGAGGGCCTGGGCCCGGCCGTCGCCGTCCCCGTCGGCACCGCCGAGCGCGGCATCCGCGGGGTGCTGCTGCTGGCCAGGGCGGCCGGCGCACCGCTGTTCGACGAGGGCGAGTCCGGGCCCCTGCTGGGCTTCGCGGGACAGGCGGCGGTGGCCATGGAGCTCGCCCAGCGGCGCCGGGACTCCGAACAGGTCGCTCTGCTGCGGGAACGCGACCGGATCGCGCGCGACCTGCACGACCTGGCCGTCCAGCGGCTCTTCGCCACCGGGATGACCCTGCAGGGCGCGACCCGCTTCATCGACCACCCCGAGGCGACCGACCGGGTGCTGCGGGCGATCGACGACCTGGACGAGACCGCGAAGACGATCCGCAGCACCATCTTCGGCCTCCGGGTCCGCGAGAGGGGCCCGGCGGCGACGGGCCTGCGCACCCGGCTCGTCGACGTGGTCGACCGCGCGGCCCTCGTCCTGGGATTCACCCCGGCCCTGCGGATGACCGGCCTGCTCGACGTAGCCGTCCCCGCCGAGATCGCGGACGCCGCGGTGGCGGTCCTGGAGGAGGCGCTGTCCAACGTGGCGCGTCACGCGAACGCCGGCGCCGTCGAGGCCTCGGTCACCGCCGGGACGGACCTGACCGTCACCGTGACCGACGACGGCGTCGGCCTGCCCGAGCGCGGCCGCCGCAGCGGCCTGACCAACCTCGCCGACCGCGCCACCGCCCTGGGCGGCACCTTCACCGCGCGGGCTCGCCCCGAGGGCGGCACCGAGCTGGTCTGGCAGGTACCACTGCCCGACGATTAGGCGTCCTTCGACGCCGTCGCCGGGGACAGCTGGTTCTGCCGGGGCGAATCCTGTCTCCCCGTCCCCTGACCGGTCAGGTCGGGTCCCATACGTCACCGGCCGTCAGACGAGGCGTGGGCGTGCCCTCGGGGCCGTAGCCGAGGCGGATCAGGATCTGGACGTGGCCGGGGCCGCGGTGCGGGTCGCGGGCCTCCCGGCGCAGGTAGGGCCACTCCATGGCCTGGTCGAGCAGGGAGGCGCGGACCCCGTGGACGGTGGCGGCGAGCAGGACGTGTTCCAGGGCGAGGCCGGCCTGCAGCCAGTCCCGTGGGCCGTCGTGCTCGGTGGCGAGGACGGCGATGCACGGCTCGCGTTCGAACAGTGTCGGAGAGTGGTGTTCGGCGGCGTGGATGGCGGAGAAGTCGCGCATCGGCAGGTGGCCGGCCGCGTCCTGGGGGCCGAGCGCAGTGGCCGGGATGCCGTACGGCGGTACCTCGCCGGTGCGGGTCCAGTTGCGGCTCTCGGTGCGCTGGGCTTCGTCGGTGGTGTTGCGGCGCTCGGCCTCGGCCGTGAGGTGCAGCAGCCGTTCGGTCTCCGCGTGGTCGGGCAGGTGGAGCAGGGCGTCCTCGGACCGGGCGGCGGTGGCCAGTTCCTCCAGGACGGCCGGGGGAACCGGCTCGCCGGTGAACGGGGTGCGGATCGAGTGCCGGTGCCAGATCGCCTCGTACAGCTTCTCCGTACCCGGGGCGGGCACGGGGGCCGAAGCATCGAGTTCGACGGCCGCCAGGAGGTCCGGTTCGGCGGGGTCGGGCAGCAGCCTCACCTCGGGCGCCCAGCCGAGGTGGCGGGCGGCGACCCTCAGGTTGAGGACGGCCGCGCCGACGGAGATGTGCAGCGCCCGGCCCTGCGGGTCGACGGTCGGGACGGCCCGGCTGCGGTCGGCCCGGACCTCCAGCGTCGAGGTGTCCGGCTGGAGCCGGAAGCGCCAGGGCTGGCTGTTGTGGATCGAGGGTGCCGCCACCGCGGCGGAGACCAGCTTCTCCAGCGCGCGGGCGTCGAGGGCGAGGGTGGGCATGACCGCCTCCAGGGTGGGTCGTCGGCCCGGGTCAGCCGCAGGCGGACGGATCGCCACCGCGCAGGACGTCCAAACGGGTGCGGTACTCGTCGGGGTCGATCTCGCCGCGGGCGAGGCGTTCGGCGAGCAGTTGCTCCGGGGTCTGCCGCTGCGGTGACGGCGCGGTCGGCGGAACCGGCGCCACCGGGTTGCCCGGGGTCGTCCGCCCCAGGTGTCGGACCAGGGCCATCACACCGAGGATCACGAGCGCCCAGAAGAGCAGCATGGTCACGGTCATCAGGCCGATTCCCCAACCGTTCATACCACCGTCGTTCCAGTACATCATCGCCGTCTCCTCGGCCGTGGCGGGAGGTTCGTCACCTCCACCGTGCGTCCGGGCAGGGGCAAGCCGCTTGGGCCGTTCGGCTCTACCTCCGGGCCCACCTGGTCAGTGCGGGCGCTGGTGGTGCTGCTCGGGGTCGGCGTGGGCGGCGTCGAGCAGGGCGTCGTCGTCGTCGAAGGAGGTCAGCATCAGGCAGGCGAGGCCGGGCAGCCCGTCCCGGAGCTCCCGGCAGACGCTCACGCCGTCACCGTCCGGGAGCCGCACGTCCAGCACGGCGACGTCCGGGCGCAGCGCCGGCACCCGGGCGAGGGCCTGCGCGCAGCTGCCGGCCTCCCCGACGACCTCCAGGTCCGGCTCGGCCTCCAGGAGGTCACGCACCCCGCGCCGGACCACCTCGTGGTCGTCCAGCAGGAAGACGCGTACGGGCCCGGGCGTGTCCATGGCCTGCTCCGTGGGGGTGCGCGGACATCGGCACAATCGATACTCCGCGTTCGGACCGCCCGGCGCAGCTTCCTGCCGCCCGGGTCGTCAGCGCGGTACGACGGCGACCGGACAGCGGGCGCGGTGGACCACCGCCCGGGTGACCGGTCCCAGGTGGTTCCCGGTGCGGCCGAGCACGAGCAGGCCCGCGGATCGGGCGGCGTCCGTCAGTGCGTCAGCGGGCCAGGCGCGCCTGACGTCCGGGACGGCGATCGGCTCCGGGTCGCGCACCAGCAGCTCGACCAGGGCGCCCTCCTCCGCCTCCGCGAGCAGAGCCCGGTCAGTGGCCGAGCGGGCCCTCCAAGCCGCGGGCGGAGTCCACGCGTGGACGACCCGGAGCGGGACGCCCGCCGTCATGGCAGCCTTTCGGGCAAAGGCGAGGACAGCCCCCGCCGGGTCGTGGGCGTCGACGCCCACGACCACCTCCCGAGACCCGGCCGTACCCGGGTTCGCCCGGACCAGGACGACGGGACAGGGCGCGTGGGCCGCGACGGCGAGCCCCACCGACCCGAGCGGGCCGTGACGCGCGGCGGAACCGAGTGCCACCAGCTCGGCCGATTCCGCTGCGGCCGTGACCCCGGCGGGCGCGTGCTCGTGCAGCAACTCGGTGTCGACCCCCAGCTGGGGGTGGTTCGCCCGCACCCACTCGGCGGCGTCGGCGAGCATGCCGAGCGCCCGGCCACGCACCTCGCTCACACCGGGCAGCCCCGGCACCGCGTGCTGCGGCCGGGGCCAGGCGTACACCAACCGCAGCCGAGTGCCGCGCCGGACCGCCTCGTCGGCGGCCCAGCGGGCGGCGGCAAGGCTCTCCGGCGAACCGTCGACAGCGGCGAGTACCGCCACGATCAGGCCGGCGTGGCGAGCCGTAGTTCGACGCCGACGACGCCGGGCACGGAACTCACCAGGCGTTCCAGGATTCCGGCGGAGACGGTGTCGGGAAGGCCTCCGGTCAGCGTGATCCGTCCCCTCTCGGAGCGGACGTCGGTGTCCACTGCCGCGCCGGGGCCGAGAGTGGCAACGAGTTCGAAGCGGACCCGGTCGGCGAGTTCGCGGTCGTCGCCGAGGTACACCTTCAGCAGATCGCCGCGGCTGACGATGCCGACCAGGTAGTCCTCCTCGTCCACGACCGGGAGCCGTTTCAGGTGGCCGCGGGCCATCGCCCGGGCGGCCTCGTTCAGCGGGCTGCCGGGGTGCACGGTGACCGCCGGGACGGACATCATCCGCCCGGCCGTCAGAGCCTCGGCGCGCTCGCCGTCACGGTCCCGGGCGGTGAGCAGGTCGGCCTCGGAGACCACTCCGACGACCCGGCCGTCCCCGGTCAGCACCGGGAGTGCGCTGACCCGCCAGCGCTGCAGGGTGTCGGCGATCTCGCGGAAGTCCGCGTCGCGGCCGACCGCGACCACGGCGTGGGTCATCACGTCGGCGACGGTACTCGGTGTGAGGGTCATCGTGGCCTCCTACGACGCCGCGCGGTATGCGCGGGGGTGTTCCAGGGGCTGCTCGGTGTCGTCCTCGGTCCAGTCCAGGGTGGCGTGGACGGCCACCACACCGTCCACGGCGCGGCAGAGCCGTTCGGTGACGGCGATCAGGCTGCGGCGCGGCAGCCGCCCCTCCAGGGTGACCACGCCGTCTTGCACCGCGACCCGGATGTCGCCGGGCGCCACCCAGAGGGTCTGGCCGAGCACGTCGTGGTTGATCTCGTCGCGAATGGCCGCGTCGTGCCGCAGGAAGACCTGCAGCAGGTCCCGGCGGCTGACGATGCCGACCAGTCGGCCGACCTCGTCGACCACGGGCAGCCGCTTGACCCGGTGCTTGTCCATGGCCCGCGCGGCTTCGGGCACGGACCAGCCGGGGCGGGCGGTGACGGCGGGGCTGGTCATCAGCCCGCCGGCCGTCTCGGCCTCGGCGCGGGCACGGTCCTTCGCGTCCAGCCAGCGGCCGGGGTAGCGTCCCTCCGGGTCCGGCAGGACGGCCTCCTTGCGGATCAGGTCGGCTTCGGAGACCATGCCCAGCGGTCGTCCCTGGTCGTCGACGACGGGGATCGCGGTGATGTCGTTGCGGTGGAACAGCGCCGCGACCTCCTTGACCGGTGTGTCGGGCCGGGCGGTGACGACCTCGTGGGTCATCACGTCATTGACGCTGCGGTGCTGCATCGTCCTCACTCCTCCTCGGGTGGTCCCGCCTTCACTGTCCGCCCCCCCGAGGCCGGCGGACAGGGCCGGACGGTCCCTGCCGACGGGCCGTTCCGGCCCAGGACGGCGCAGCCGGGCGGCGGGACGATGGGAGTGACCTCACGCTCCATGGGAGGCGGCCATGAGGACGGACACCACGACGACCGACACCGGCGGATCCGGTCCGCCTCCGAGGCCCGGACTACTGACCTTCCTCGGCGGCGTGGGCACCGTCACCGGCAGCAAGTTCTTGATCGAGACCGACCACGCCCGGTTGATGATCGACTGCGGCCTCTTCCAGGGCCTGGCCGAGCTGCGCCGCCGCAACCGCCGCCCGCTTCCGCTCGACCCCGCGGACGTACGGGCCGTCGTCCTCACCCACGCCCACCTGGACCACTGCGGCTACCTGCCACGCCTCGTCCGTGACGGCTTCCGCGGACCGGTGCTCACCACCCCGGACACCGCCCGGATCGCCGAACTCATCCTTCGTGACAGTGCCCACCTGCTGCGCGAGGAGGCGGATCACGCGAACGAACACGGCTGGTCCAAGCACCGCCCGGCACAACCGCTCTACGACGACGAGGACGTCGAGAACGCGCTGCGGATGTTCGACCCCGTCCCGCTGGACACCGACGTCGAAATCACCGCCGGCATCGTCCTGCGGCTGCACCGCGCCGGACACATCCTCGGCTCCGCCTGGGCCCACCTGGTACTCGAAGACGGCCACACCATCGCCGCCAGCGGCGACCTCGGCCGTCCCGTCCACCCCCTGCTGCGCCCGCCCGAACCCTTCACCGGCGCCGACGTGCTCCTGATGGAGTCCACCTACGGTCACCGGCACCACGAGGAGACGGCCGCCCGCGAGTGGTTCGCCCGCGCACTGGAACGGACTCTCGCCCGCGGCGGCACCGTCGTCATCCCGTCCTTCGCCGTCGACCGCACCGAGGTCGTGCTGCACCAGCTCGGCGAACTGCGGCGGGCCGGCCGACTGCCCGCCAACGTGCCCGTGTACGTGGACAGTCCCATGGCGCTGGCGACCCTGCAGATCTACCGGGAGGCCTTCGCAGCGGGCTCCGACCAGCTGCGCCCCGACGTCCTCGCCGAAGGCCCCACCGCGCTGGACCCGGAACCGTTCACCCTGATCCACTCGCTCCAGGAGTCGCTCGCCCTGGACCACGCCCACGGCCCCGCCGTCATCGTCTCCGCCTCCGGCATGGCCACCGGCGGCCGCGTCGTCCACCACCTCGCCCGCCTGCTGCCCGACGCCCGCAACACCGTGATCGTGGTCGGCTACGCCGCCGCGGGCACCCGCGCCCGCGACCTGGTCGACGGCGCCCGCACGCTGAAGATGTACGGCACCTACGTCCCGGTGCGTGCCGAGGTCGTCAACGTCCCCGCTTTCTCCGCACACGCCGACGCCACGGAGATCATCGACTGGCTCCGCAACGCCCCGCCGCCCAGCGCCGTCTACCTCGTCCACGGCGAGCCCGAAGGCTCTGAGGCGCTGCGCGACCGGATGGACCGCGAACTCGGCTTCACGGCCGTGGTGCCCCGATCGGGCGAGCGGGTACTGATCCGATAGGTCCCGACGGGCGGCGTTGCACTTCCCGAGTGGCAGGAGCGGGTTCGTCAGTGCCGCCGCAGCGGGAGCCGGTGCCACGGCGCGTCGGCGACCATCCCGGCCGGAAGCGGGCGGAGCGCCGGCAAGACCGCCACCGGGCGTCGAAGTCGCGGGCTGCTACCTGCACGGGGCCCTCGACGACGGCCCCCGGCGGGCAACGGAGGCCCGCAGCCTGCCCGTTCAGTCCGACAGGCGGACCGCCAGGGCCGGCCGGATCCGGGCAGCGTGCCGGGCCGGGCCGAGTGCGGCCAGCAGGGACGCCAGCAGGGTGGCACCGGCCAGGCCGAGGACGGGGCCCCACTCGATCGGGAAGCCGCCTTCGAGCCCGGTGAAGGCGGAACTCTTCTGGTACATCAGCCAGGTGGTGAGCACGCCCAGGACACTGCCGAGCAGGACTCCCTCCAGTGCCACGAAGCCGCCCTCCCAGAGGAAGGAGTGCTCGACGGTCCGGGCCTGACAACCCAGCGCGCGCAGCACGCCGATGGTACGGCGGCGTTCGCGGACCGCCCGGACCATGACGACGCCGAGACCGGTGATCCCGATCAGCAGGCCGAGGGCGAGGAAGCCCTGCATCAGCTGGAAGAAGGCGGTGTCGGCGGCGAACAGGCGGTGCACGTCGGAGGCGATCGGGCTGGCCACCAGGCCGGCCGAGAGGTGCTCGCCCTGGAGTTGCCCGGCCAGGTCGTCCGGGGAGACCCCGGGGGCCGTGCGGACCAGGGCGGCGGCCGTCCTCGCATCGGCGCCGAACTGCCGGGCCACGCCCTGATCACCGGAGATCAGCGGGTAGCTGGTGGCGCTGTTCCCGTCGGCCGGGTAGAACGCGAGGCCGCTCTTCAGCACGCCGGCTATCACCTTCTGTTCGGAACGCCCGCTTCCCGGATCGGTGAGGGTGAGGGTGTCGCCGGGAGCGAAGAACTTGCCCTGGGGGCCTCCGGTGGAGCCGAAGAAGCCGTCCACGACGACGTACTGGGGGTCGGTGGCGAGCGCCTGCCAGACGGCCGGATCGTCGGCGAGGCCGGGCAGGCGGTCCCGGAAGGCGATGTTCCTGATCGCACCGTCCGGGACGCCGACGACCGCCGTGTCCAACGGGCGTGTCGTGCGGTGACCGGGGTCGGTCGCCTGCCCGCGTGCGGTGAGGAGCGGGGTCACGGCAGTCACCCGGGAGGCCGGCTGCCCGGGCCGCAGCGCGGTGAGCGGGTCGCCGCCGACCGCCTGCGGGTTGTAGTCGAGCCGCAGGGTGTAGCCGGCGGTCGCGTCCCGGGTCGCCTGGCCGACGCTGGCGTTGACCAGGCCGGAGATCTCGGTGAGCAGCACCAGGACCAGTGCGATGAGGGTGTACATCACCAGGGTGGAGCCGGTGCGGAAGCGCTTGGAGAGCGGATAGGCGACGGCCAGCCGCAGGGCGAGGCCCTGCTGGGTGGGGCGTGCCATGATCCGGCGCAGCGGCCGGAACAGGACCTGCTGGTTCTCACTGACGAGGATCACCGCGGAGAAGGCGGCGAGGCTGCCGAGGATCACGTACACGGCCATCGACGGGGTGTCGAACACGCGCGGACGCACCACGCTGGCCGTCAGGGACCAGACCAGGACGAGGCCGGCGGCGGCGCTGACGACGGCGCGGCGCGGCCATGCTCGCCGGGCGGCGGGGACGGCGAGGGCGACGGCCAGGGCCGGCAGCAGGTAGGTCTGCTCCGCCTGGCTGCGGGCGATCGCCGGAACGGCGGCCACGGCGCACAGCGCGGCCAGCACGGTGGAGACCACCAGGAGTCGGCGGCGGGGCCCGCGCCCGGTCCCGGCGGGCTGTTCACGGATGGCCGCGATGACGTTGAAGCGGCTGATCCGGGTGCTGGTGGCGGCTATCGCGGTGAGAGCGATCACCAGTCCTATCGCGGCCCCGTTCAGCAGGCTCGTGGGCGTGACGGCGAAGACGATGGAGAGCCCGCCGCCGTCCGCCGACCAGCCGCGGAAGATCCGGGCGGCGACCAGGGCGACTCCCCAGCCCACGCCGACGCCGATCGCCACCCCGGGCACCGTGGCGGCGAGGGCGTACACCGCGCCCTCCAGGGTGAAGGAGCCGACCAGGCGGGAGCGTTTGAGGCCGACCGCCCGCAACATGCCCAGCTGCGGCTTCCGTTCCTCGGCGAGCATCACGAAGATGTTCACCAGGAGCAGCGCGCCCGCGATGATGCTGAAGCTGCCGATCATGAGGAACAGTGCCCCGAGGACGTCGCCGGTCCGCTTCGCCTCCTGGAGCACGGTGTGCTTGGGGGCGTCGACCAGGGCCCGGCTCGCGTCGGGGCCGAGGGCGGTGCGGATCTTCGCGGTGACGGGGTCGGTGAGTTTCTCCCCGCCCTCCACACCGCCCCGGTTGGAGACCATCGTCACCGACAGGGGCTGCGTGCCCGCGGCGGCGCTCGCGGCGTCCAGGGCACCCGGCGGCAGGAAGACGTCGCGGTTCACGCGGCCGCCCAGGCCGGCTCCGGCCAGGCCCTGCTGCGGCACCACCCGCTCCACCCGGTAGTCGACCGGCCGACCGTACAGGTAGAGCGTGATCATCTGCCCGCTGCCCGTCCGGAGCGACCGGGCGAGCGGTTCGTTGAGCACCACCTGGCCGGGGTTCGGTGCCGGGCCGTGCAGCCCGGGGTCCCCTCCTGCCGCGCCGAAGCGGCCGGCCGCGTCGAGGTCCGTCTGCCACGCGAGCACCCGGGGTTCGGCCACCGGCCGGGGGCCGCTGCGGTTCACGGCGGACGCCTGGGCGACCTGGGCGGTGAGGACTCCGTCGACCGCCGGGTCGGCCGCGAGCGGCCGCAGCCGGTCCGCCACGGCCCGTCCGGTGGCGGCGTCGGTGGTGACGACCCGTTCGTCGACCGGGCCGAGCGTCTGGTAGGCCTGCTGCCGGACCGAGAAGTTCAGCGTGTCGCCGACGACGAGGGACGCCACGATGATGGCCGTGCCCAGCACGGAACCGGTCACGACCAGGGCCGCCTCGGTGCGACGGCGGGCGACCTGGCGCAGCGCGAGCCGCCGGGCCACCGGCTGCCGTACGGCGACCACGAGCAGGACCAGCAGGGCTGCGAGCACCGACCCGACCACCGGGACCAGGAGGTTCGGGTACATCGCTCAGCCCGCGTCCTGCAGGGCGGCCTGCCGGTGGTCGGAGACCAGTCGGCCGTCGCGCATCCGGACCAGCCGCGGGAGCCGGCGGCCGATCGCCTCGTCGTGGGTGACCAGCACGATGGTCTGCCCCTCGTCGCGGTTCAGCGCCGTCAGCAGGTCCATCACCTGGGCGGCCATCGTGCTGTCCAGGTTCCCGGTGGGTTCGTCGGCCCAGACCACGGCCGGGCGGGCGACCAGCGCCCGGGCGATGGTCACCCGCTGCTGCTCGCCGCCGGACAGCTCGCTCGGGCGGTGCGTCACGCGGTCCGTGAGGCCGACCCGTTCCAGCATGCCGATCGCACGGGCGCGTGCCTCGTGCGGCGGGGTTCCGGTGAGCAGCAGGGGGAGTTCGACGTTCTCGGCGGCGGTGAAGACGGGAATGAGGTTGAAGGCCTGGAAGACGAAGCCCATGGCGCGGGCCCGGTGTTCGGTGCGTTCGGCGTCGGACATCGCGAACAGGTCCCGGCCGTCCACCTCGACCCGGCCGGCGTCGATGTCGTCCAGGCCGGAGAGGCAGTTGAGCAGGGTCGTCTTCCCGGAGCCCGACGGACCCATCACGCCGACCAACTCCCCGTGCTCGACGGTGAGGTCGAGATCGCGCAGGGCCGTCACTTCGACGGTTCCGGTCCGGTAGACCTTGCGGACGTCGGTCGCGGTCAGCAGCGGCCGGTGGGCGTTCACGGCGTTTCCAGGTGTCAGTACGGCAGCGGGCGGCCGGACGGGGTGCGCAGGTCCGGCGGCGGGGGCTGCTGCGGGCGGGCGGGCCGGGTGAGGACATTGACGCGGATCATCTCGGCCACCTCCTCGGAGAACGGGCTCGCTGCCCACTCTCGTCGCGACGGCATCGTTCGGGCAGGGGCCGTGGGACACCGTCCGGCGGTCCGGCCGGGGGCTTGCGGCGTGCGGACCGGCCCCGGCCGAGGGGGCCGATCGGCCCTGCTTCCGGCCCGGGTCCCGTCCCTACGGTGGTGTCCGGGGCAGTCCGCACGACCCGGTGGAGGATGTGATGACGACCGCCGGTGAACACCTGGCACCTGTCCTCGGAACCGACGCCTCCGGGCCCGGCCCGACGGACGACCGGAGCCGACCGTGACCGCCGACGCCCGGGCGGCCCTGCAGTCGGCGCCACCGGTTGCCGACGGTGAGGTCCCCGACCCGCGTGAGCCCCTCGGCCTGCTCTTCCGGGACCTGAGGACGTCCACGAACGGGATCACCGAACGCGAGGCGGCCCGGCGGCAGACCGTCTACGGGCCCAACACGCTCGAACGCCGGGAGGGCCGTCGCTGGCCGCGCGAGCTGGCCCGCCAGTTCACCCACCCCCTGGCGCTGCTGCTGGCGTTCGCAGCGGTACTGGCGGCCGTGAGCGGGGCTCTCAACCTGGCGGGCGCGATCGTGGCGGTGATCGTGCTGAACGCCCTGCTCGCCTTCGGGCAGGAGCGGCAGGCCGAACGCGCGGTGGAGGCGCTGGCGGGCTTCCTGCCCGAGGAGGCGGCGGTGGTCCGGGGCGGCCGCCGCCGGACGGTGGAGGCGACCGAGCTCGTGCCCGGCGACGTCCTGCTGGTGGAGGAGGGCGACCGGGTCCCGGCGGACGCCCGGCTGCTGGCGGGCGGGGTGGAAGTCGACCTCTCCGCGCTGACCGGCGAGTCCGTGCCGGTGTTCCGCTCCACCGAGTTCATCGACTGCTCCGGCCCGCTGCTGGACGCCCGCGACCTGCTGTTCTCCGGCTCCGCGTGCACCGGAGGCCAAGCCCGGGCGGTGGTGACGGCGACGGGTATGCGCACCGAGCTCGGCCGGATCGCCGCGCTCAGCCAGCGCACCCGGCGCGAGGAGAGTCCGCTGGAGTACCAGGTCAAGCGGGTGGCCCGGCTGATCGCCGTGATCGCGGTCGGCGTGGGGCTGGCGTTCCTGCCGATGGGTCTGGCGGCGGGGCTCTCGCTGACCGCCGCGGTGGCCTTCGCCATCGGTCTGCTGGTCGCCAACGTGCCCGAGGGCCTGCTGCCGACGATCACCCTCGCGCTCGCCTCCGGGGTGCGTGACCTCGCCGGGCGCGGCGCGGTGGTGAAGCGGCTGTCCGCCGTGGAGACCCTCGGCTCGACGACCGTGATCTGTACCGACAAGACCGGCACGCTGACCGAGAACCGGATGCGGGTCACCGAGGTGTGGACTCCGGGTGCCGGAGGGGGCGAGAGCGGAGCAGACGGGGCCGCCGAAACCGGTGAAGAGGCCCGGTCGCTCGCCGACGCCGCTGCCACCTGCACCACCGCCGACCCCGCGGCGGGCCACGGTGACCCGACCGAGCTCGCGCTCCTCGACCTGGCGGCCCGCCTCGGTTCCGGCCGCACGCCCGCCCGCAGGGACGGAGAGCGTCGGGCGGTGTTCCGCTTCGACCCGCGCGTCAAGCTCATGACCACCGTCGACGCCCGCGACGGCACGGCCGTCCTGCACACCAAGGGGGCCCCGGAGGAGGTGCTCACCCACGCCACCCACCTGCTGGAGCACGGCACCGCACGACCCCTCACCCCGGCTGACCGGACCGACGTGGTGCGCGTCGTGGGCCGCCTGGCGGCGTGCGGGCTGCGCGTCCTCGCCGTGGCGCGCCGGCCGCTCCCGCCCGGGCAATCGCCCCCGGACCGCCGCGAGGAGGCCGAGCGGGACCTCTGTCTCCTCGGCCTGGTCGCCATGGCCGACCCGCCCAGACCCGAGGTGGCGGAGGCCATCCGGCAGGCCCACCGGGCCGGCGTCACCGTGCACGTCGTCACCGGCGACAACGGACTGACGGCGGCCGCCATCGCCGAGCAGGTCGGCATCGGCCACCGCGGCATGCGCATCGTCACCGGCACCGAGCTCGACGCGATGGGCGAGGACCGCCTGGACGCCCTCCTGGCCCGCGGCGAGGAGGTGATCTTCGCCCGCACCTCACCCGAGGCCAAGCTGCGGATCGCCGACGCGCTGCGGGCCGAGGGCCACACCGTCGCCATGACCGGCGACGGCGTCAACGACGCGCCCGCCCTGCGCTGCGCGGACATCGGCGTCGCCATGGGTCGCTCCGGCACCGAGGTCGCCCGGGAAGCCGCCACGATGGTGCTCACCGACGACAACTTCGCCACGATCATCGCGGCCGTCGAGGAAGGGCGACGCACCTACGACAACATCCGCAAGTTCATCGTCTACATCTTCACCCACGCCGTTCCCGAGGTCGTCCCCTTCCTGGTCTTCGCGCTCGCCGGCGGCGCCGTGCCACTCCCCCTGACGGTGATGCAGATCCTCGCCATCGACCTCGGCACCGACACCCTCCCGGCCCTCGCCCTCGGCCGCGAGCGCGCCGAACCGGGCCTCATGGACCGGCCGCCCCGGCCCCGCTCCGAGAAGGTGATCCGGCCGGCCATGCTCGCCCGGGCCTGGGGCTTCCTCGGCCTGATCTCCGCCGCGCTGGTCATGGGCGGCTTCTTCCTCACCCTCGGCGTCGAGGGCTGGCACCCCGGAGATCCGACCGGTCCGGGCACCGCCCTCCACCTGCCGTACCAACAGGCCACGACCGTCGCCTGGCTGGGCATCGTCGCCTGCCAGATCGGCACCGCCTTCGCCGCCCGGACCGACCGGGCGCCGCTGCGCGCCATCGGTGTGTTCAGCAATCCGCAGCTGCTCGGAGGCATCGGCTTCTCGCTCGCGTTCGCCACTGCGGTCGTCTACCTGCCCGCACTGCACAGGGTGTTCGGCACGGCATCCCTGTCCCCCGCCCAGTTGTTCACCGTGGCACCGTTCCCGTTCCTGGTCTGGGGAGCGGACGAACTGCGCCGCGCGGTCGTCAGGCGCCGCACGGCCGCGCCGACGCCCGCTGTCCCGCCCGCGCGGGTCTCCTCGGCCGCGGCCGAGGAGACCCCGCACCACCCGGTGCCCGTCCTGCTCGCCCGGCACGGCTGGAGCGCCCACCGGCTCACCCACGCCCTGGGCGTCGGGGAGCACGCGGCCGCCGAGATCGTCGCGCACGCCCACCGGATCTCCGCGCAGCACGGGCACCGGGCGCCGTGACCGATCGGGAGCGGCCTCGGTAACCTGCGGACCTGTTCCCGGTCCTCAGGTCCAGTCGACCGTCAGCCGGCCGTCCCGCTCGCCCACCTCGGTGCCGAACTCGGCGCAGGCGGTGGTGAACCGTCGGCGGATCCACTCCCACTCGGCTCCCCGGGCGGGGCGGGTGCGGCAGAACCCGAGGGCCAGCGGCAGGGCTTCCAGTCGGACCGGCGCCAGGTGCGCGCGGTCAGGGCCGTCCAGCGTCACCAGGAAGAGCAACCCGAGATCGTTGCGCAGCACCGGGTCGACCGCGTAGTCGTCGACGAAGCCGCCCATGTCGTACAGGACGCGGTCGGCGACGCCGTGGAACACGTGGGCGGAGTGCCCGGCGACCAGGGTCGCCCCGGCCGCCAGCAGCCGCGGGGCCGCCTCGCGTACGTGCGGTGGCGGCCGTGAGGTCATGTTGGGGCCCCAGTGCGGGGTGACGAGCACCGCGTCGGCCGCCCGGGCGGCCCGGGCGACCAGCGCGGTCAGCCAGTCGGGCACTCCCGTCCACAGGTCGGCCCACGCCACCCCGGGGCGGCGCACCCCGGCCGCGTAGTCCGCCGGGTGGTCGGTGACCCCGACCACCGCCAGCCGTACTCCACGGGCCTCCAGCACGGCGAACTCCCGCGCTGCCGCCCCGTCCCGCCCGGCGCCGACCGCCCGGACACCGGCGCGTTCCAGCAGGGTGCCGGTGTCGGCGAGCGCGTCGGCGCCGTAGTCCAGCGCGTGGTTGTTGGCCAGCGTCACGCAGTCCACCCCCAGCTCCGCGAGGACGGCGGCAGCCTGGGGCGGGGCTCGGAAGAAGAACGGCTTGTCCGCGTCCGGCCACCGCTCACCGCGGTCCGAGACGCAGCACTCCAGGTTGAGCACGACCAGATCGACGGCCGCCAGTGCCTCCCGCACCTCGGTGGAGAGCAGCGTCCCCGGCGTCGGCGAACGCCGGATCTCCTCGGCGACGGCACGCCCGAGCATCGTGTCGCCGGCCAGAGCCACCGTGAGCGTCATCCTCCGGGGGCCACCTCCGTTCGTGCGCCCGCGGACCGTACCCCGCTCCTCCAGACTCGGCCCGTCCCCGTCGCGGAGCAACCGCCTCCCGGGCACTCGGGACGCGGACGGACGTGCCGCCGCGCGCTTCCCGGAGGATCATGAAGATCAGCGAACCGACCCGCACCGGGCCTCCCCGAACCTGCGGGGCCGGGCCGGGCAGTCCGCCGTCAGGTCGTACTCGGGGTCGCACGCCCTGGAGGTCTCCGTGAACACCACTGCCGCACCAGGCCCCGCCGGACCGATCGTCGTCGGCACGGACGGCTCCGAGCCCGCCCGCAGGGCCGTGCTCTTCGCACTTCGCGAGGCGCAGCTGCGCGGGGTCGGTGTGCGGGTCGTCTGTGCCTTCGGCGGCAAACACGCCGAGCCCGGGACGCGTGCCATGACGGGCTGGGCTTCGAGCGGTGAACCGTCACCGAACCTGGAGAACGCCGTCGCCCGTGACGTGACGGACGCGGTCGAGGAACTTCGACAGCAGGTCGGCGAGCCGTACGTGGAGATCGAGGTGCGTTGTGACCGCGGCCGACCCGCCCAGGTCCTGCTGGACGCGAGCCAGGACGCCGCCCTGCTGGTGGTGGGATCCCGCGGCGCCGGCCTCTGGGGCCGGCTCTCACTCGGTTCGACCAGCACCGAGATCGTCCACCACGCCCACCTGCCCGTCGTGGTGGTGCCGCACAGCACCGGGCCCGCAACCGGGTGAACGGCGCCCGCGAACCGGCAGAGCGCCGGAAGGGGAGCAGGAACCGGCAGAGCGCCGGAAGGAGAGCAGGCAGTGCAGTACCGAACCGTCGGGGACGTCATGACGCGCGCGGTCGTCACCGCCCGTCCCGGGACCACGTTCAAGGAGATCGTCGGCCTCCTCCACCGCAACGACATCACCGCCGTACCGGTCGTCGACGACCGTCGCCACCCGGTCGGGATCGTCTCCGAAGCCGACCTGATCCGCAGGGAAGCGGCTCTGCTGGGCGAGGACCGCCCGGTGTCCCGTTGGATCCGTCCGCACGAGCGCCATCGCGCCGAGGCGGAGACCGCCGAAGGGATGATGACCAGCCCCGTCGTCACCGCACACGCCGAGTGGACCCTCGTGGAAGCCGCCCGGGTGATGCACCGCAAGAAGCTCAAACGGCTACCCGTGATCGACCGGGACGGAAGGCTGACCGGGATCGTCAGCCGCAGCGATCTCCTCCGCCCCTTCCTCCGGGACGACGACTCGATCCGCGAGGAGATCGCCGACGACGTCCTCCTCAGCACCCTGTGGGTGCCGGCCGAGGCGGTGGAGGCCACCGTCGACGACGGCGTCGTGACGTTGACGGGCAGGGTGGCACGCAAGAGTCTCATCCCCGTCATCGAGGGCATGTGCCGTTCACTGGACGGGGTGGTCGCCGTCCGCCAGTCGCTCGCCTTCGAGGTCGACGACACGCACACCGACGCCGAGCGGCGAGCCACCGGCCCGCACCCGGATCCCCCTCACTGAGGCGGGGAAGTCCAGCGCCTCCCGGGGATCCGCGACCCGGTCCAGAACCCCGTTCGCCTTCATCCGGAGCACCTCCGCGATGCGGTCCCCACGCCCGTCATGAGCCGGCCCCCACTCCCTACCGGCCGAACGGGCACGCTCGACGTTCGCAACACCTCCAGCGTCGCTCCGCAAGCAGGGCGCCTCACAGCGCGACCGTTGCCGCACGGCCGAGGACCGTTCGGCCCTCCTGCCACCACTGCGTCCACGGAAGGCTGGGTGGTGAGAGCAGAGGGACCCGAACGAGACGGGCTGATGAACATGTCTGCGCAAATCGTCTACGTAGCACCGCAGATCGGGATTCCCGTGTGTGAGGAGCGATTGGACATCTGCCTCCACGACGCGGAGTACTGGGCGGAGCACCTCGGGAACTACAGCGCGAAGCTCCAGGCCAAGGCCGATTTCTTCCAGGTCTCGGCGGTCGCCCTGAGCGCCGTGACGAGCGGCGCCGCCTGGACACTGATCTCGTCGAACAGGGCGACCTGGGCCGTGGTGCTCGTCGCGGTCGTGTCCCTGCTGACGGCATTGGCCGCAGCCTACCCACGGGCCCGGAACTACTCCCGCGGTGCGGTGGACGCGGCCCGACTCAATGCCGACTACGGGCGGCTGTACGGACGTCTGATGGACGCGCGCCATGCGGTGGAGACAGGACGAAGCCCCTCCGACGACCACCTCCAGGCGCTCGTCGAGGAATTCCAGGCGGTCAGGTCCAAGCGCCAGATGCTGCACCCCCGGCCCGCTCGGCTGGAGTACGAGCTGGAGCAGCAGCTACAGGTCCGAACCGTGGACGTGGAGGTGGACGTCCCGCTGCGTCCGCCGGTTTCCACGGACGGATCGAGGTGGCTGCGCTTCCGCTCCAACCTCCACGCCTACCTGGACCCCTTCGCACCTTCCTGAGCAGTGACGGCCGAGCTCACCGCACCGCAGGAGAACCGTCAGGTCGCCCGGTACGCCGGACGACCTGGCTTCGAGGGTCCTCGCGTCCACTCACCCCGCGCAGGCCGGGCGGGCCTGCGTCCGCCTCCCTGGGACGGCGCCCGGGCAGCAGGGACCCGGCCGCAGTCGCTGACCATGATCACCCCGCCGCGGAAGACGGCCGGGAACCGCTCGGGCCGTCGGGGCCCAACGGCTCGCGGCTCTGGCCCGACCGGCCCTGCCCCGGTCGGTCGGCGGCGGCCGACGATGAGGGTGACCGAGGCTCCGCACAGGGCCGGTGACGGGACCGGCCGGGGCCACGAAGGAGTCTGTGATGGACGGCTTCGAGACGCGCCGCCCCGTGATCGTGGGAGTCGATCGCTCCGAGGCGAGCCGGTGGGCCGTGCGCTGGGCGTCGGACGAGGCGGCGGGGCGCCACCTGCCGTTGCGGCTGCTGCACGCGCAGGAGTGGCCGACCGGACGAACCGCCGGTGAAGCGGGCCACCCCTGGGAGACCGGCCTGCGGGCCGCCGGGGAGGCGGTGCTGGGCGCCGCACGGCTGCTGGCCGACCAGCGGCACCCCGGGCTGGATATCACGTCCGAGCTGGCCGAGGGCCGGCCCGTGCGGGTCCTGCGTGAGGCGGCCGACGAGGCCTCGCAACTCGTGCTCGGTGTCCGCCGGTTGAGCGAGGTACGCTCCGCGCTGCCGATCGGCTCCCGGGGCGCCTCGCTGGCCGGCCACCTGAACTGCCCTCTCACGCTCGTCCCCGAACCCGCCGAGGGCATCTCCGGTCCCGCCGAAGGCATCTCCGGTCCCGCCGGAGGCGTCTCCGGCCCCGGGCCGGTCGTGGTCGGGGTGGACGGCTCCCGGGCCTCCCACGAGGCGGTCGGCCTGGCCTTCGAGGAAGCCTCGATGGCCAGGACCGACGTACTGGCGGTGGAGGTCCGGCGCCCGGCCGGGGCGGGCCTGCCCGATCTGATCGAGGAATCCCTGGTGAACCTGTCCGAGGCGCTGGCCGGGTGGCACGAGAAGTACCCGGACATCCGGGTGCGGCACGAGGTGCTCACCGGATCCCCCGCCCCCATGCTGGCCGCCGTCGCGACCCGCTCCCACTGCTTGGTGATCGGCAGCCGGGGCCTCGGCGGCTTCCGCGGCCTGCTGTTCGGCTCCACCGGCCGCGCCCTGGTGCACCGCTGCACCGTGCCGCTGGTGATCGTGCCGGACCGCGCCACGGCCTGACCCCGGAGGTCGTCATGAAGACCACGAACGAACGCACCGACACGGCGGACCCCGGCGACCTCGGCCGACGAGCCGCCCGACGCCGTACCCAACTCGGCCTCACCCGCGAACTGGTGGCGGAGCGTGCCAGCCTGGATCCGGGGTTCCTGGAGCACCTGGAAACACATCCCGTCGTGGTCGGCGTGGGCACGCTCACCCGGCTTGCGGACGCTCTCGACACCACGGTCACCGACCTGCTCGGTGGCGGGCGCGGCGTCCTGTCCGGCCGGGCCCGCGCCAACGCCCACGTTGTGCTGGAGACGTTGGACCCGGCAGGGTGCTGGGCCAAACTCACCGCCTGCGGCATCGGCCGGGTGATCCTCACCGCACCGCACGGCCTGGTGGCGTTGCCCGTCAACTACCGGGTACTGGACTCCACCATCCTCTACCGCACCGGATCGGAGGGCACCCTCGCCGGGACCGCCGACAGCGAAGTCGCCTTCGAGGTGGACCAGTTGGACGAGCTGTTCGCCACCGGATGGAGCGTCCTGGTCAACGGCACCGCCTCGACGGTCTCCGACGAGGACGCCGTGCGCCGGCTCCGGCGGCACGCCGACCCCCGCCCCTGGGCAGGCGGCACCCGGGACACCTGGATGCGCATCCGGCCCACCGGCATCTCCGGCCGGATCATCCGCCCGAACGGGCCGCCGGTCATCGGGGAGGGGCGCACCCGATGACCGCGGAACCGCACGTGCCGTGGCCGACGGAGGCTTCGCCCGGTTGGAGACACCGCCCGGCCACTGCGATCCGACCGGCCCCGCTGCCCGGCCGCCGTCCCGTGGACGACCTGCCGAGCCGACCTGGCACGGCACCCCGCGGGGAACCACGGCGACCGCGCCACGCAGGGCCGGTCGGCCCAGCCAGTGGGGTCCGGCCGTCCTCCCGCCCACCGCGGCCACCGCGCGACGCTGGAACCACCACAACGCCGCCCCTTGGTGGCCGTCATGGCCGGCGAACTGCTCAGGAGTTCCCCCCGACCATGGGTCCTGACCGTACGCGCACCCGTCGGCGAGGCCAAGAAGCCCGCCCGCACGATCGACATCACCCGAAGCTGATCTCCGTCACCCGCAAGCCCGGGGCCCGCTGCCCCGGGCCCACCCGATCCGGAGGCCCGGACATGACCACCAAGACCCCGGCACGAATGCGCACCAAGCAGTGGACCCTCCGCCTCGACCTCTTCGAGGAGGACGACACCACCAAGGTCCACGCCGTCCTCGACACCGGGGACAACACCCTGGAAGCCCGCACCACCGCCCGGCGCAACCCCCAAGACCCACCCGTCCCGGAGATCGGCGACGAGTACGCCGCTGGTCGCGCCCTTGCCGAACTCGCGCGCCAACTGCTCCGCGCCGGCATGACGGACGCAGCTGCCAACGAGCAGGAGTAGCGGCGACATCCAATCAGCAGAGTGATCGTTCCCGCGGCCCAGGAGGTCGCCTCCGGCTGTCCCCCGAGAGCGAAACCTCAGGTCTGCGCATTGCGACGGGCCCGGCGATTCGGCGTGGCGAAGAAAGCCGTTCCACGGTGGGCGGAAGACCGGGGGAACCGGAACGGCCGGTCAGTCGTGGTCCCCGGCGAAGGGCCCCTCGTCGACGAAGCGGCGCAGCAGGCGGGCGAAGGTCCGGGCGTCGTCCTGCGGCCAGCCGGCGAGGGCGTCCTCGATGCCGGCGGCGAGCCGCTGCCTCGTCGCCTCGATGACGGCGCGGCCGTCGTCGGTGAGGTCGAGCAGGGTGACGCGGCCGTCGGCCGGGTCGGGCCGGCGCCGGAGCAGGCCGGCCTGTTCCAGGCGGTCGGCGCGGCGGGTGACGGTGGTGCGGTCGAGCCCGATCTCGCGGCCGAGGTCGGCGGCGCTGCACGGGCCGGTGCGGGCCAGACCGCTGAGGACGGGGTAGGTGAGGTCGTCGATCGCCTCCCCCAGCCCCTCGGTCAGCTGGGTGTGGAGGCGGGCGCGGGTGCTGCGCCGCAGGAGCAGCCCGAGGGCGTCGGCGATGTCGTGTCCGGTCGAGTGCGAGGGCGAGTGCTTCACCCCACCAGATTAGCGTGCACCGAGCACGCTTTTCCGCTACGGTCATAAGCGTGCTTCAGGCACGCATCTTTGCTCGACCCACAGCGGGACACCCCCGCACCCAACCCAAGGAATCCCCGTGACCCACACCGACGTCCGCGCCGCCCTCACCGACCTGCTCCTCACCCCCGGCCTCGACCTCGACGAAGCCGCCGACCGGCACTTCGCCCCCGACTACCGCCAGCGCACCGACGGCGAGTGGGCCGACCGCGCCGAGTTCCTCGACCACATCGCCCACCTGCGCACCGTCGTCGCCGACGGCTCCGTCGAGGTCCACGACGAACTCACCGCCGGAAACCGCTACGCCGACCGCCACACCATGACCGTCGTCAAGACCGACGGAACCACCGTCCGCATGGAGGTCTACCTCTTCGGCGAGTTCGCCCCCGACGGCCGCTTCCGCCGCATAGAGGAGACCACCCTCATGCTCCAGGGCACCGACGGCGACCGAAACCTCGGCAGCGCCCGCTGAACCACCCCGACAACGGCCGGGCACCACGCCCGGTGCCCGGCCCGGTCGACGGCGGGGAGAGCCCTGCAGGACGGCCGACACCCGGACGGCCCGGACGGACTCCCCCGGCCGGGCCCTCCACCCTGCAACACGCCGGACGGTCCGGTGCGAAGCCGTGGCCCCCGCCCGTGCGACAGTTGCGCTCGTTCGTGAGGGCCGCGAGGCCACGAAGCCACGAAGCCGTGCAACCGCGAAGCCCTGCAGCCGCGAGGACCGAGAGCGCCGGCGTCGGCCGCGGCCGTCCCGCGCATGAGGGAGAGCGATCGTGCCCGTCGTCCGAACCGCCGTCCTGCTCGCCGCGTTCCCGGCCGGACAGCCGATCAACGTGCCGGGTGACGCCCCTTGGTACGTCTCCTACCTCTTCAGCCCGACGCACGGGCAGGCGGCGTACTGGCTCAAGCAGACCGACAACGACATGCTGCTCGACGGACAGGTCTTCGACTGGGCCGTCTTCGAGGACCCGGCGCCCGACCTGTCCAACCGGACGAGGACGGTCGACACGGTGATCCGGGCCATGGAGGACGACCGGAACATCGACTTCTCGTCCTTCGACGTGGTCGTCGTGGTGCTGGGCCTGCCGAAAGGCCATCCCGCCGACGGCGGGTCGACCGGGGCCACCTCGCGGCACCGCAAGCACCACGGGATCGTGATCAGTGCGGGCGACCGGTTCGACTTCCTGGCACACGAGTTGGGCCACGCCCTGGGCCTGTCCCACTCGTTCGGCGACCCGGCGTTCAAGGACCCCGGGGAGGACTACGGGGGCTACGCGCACCCGTACTGCATCATGAGTGCGATGGCCTACGGCAACATCGGCGGCCCCTACTTCCCGGCCGCCCCGCGCGACGGCCGACCCGAGTACTCGGCGCTCGGCCCGAGCCTGAACGCGACCACGGCGCTGGGCCGCGGCTGGATCCAGGCGGACACCTACAACCTGCCCGCGGCCTCCGGCCCCGCCGAGTTCACCCTGCGCAGCAGGCACTGGCTCGGCAGGGTCCCCCGGACGGCGCCACAGGCGGTGGAGGTGCTGGCGGCCGACGGGACGAACTACGTCATCGAGTACCGGGAGGACGCCGACTGGGACCGGGGCCAGGGGTCGCCCGCCCTGATCGTCGCCCAGGGCCGCGGCAGCAGTGGCGACACGCGCCACCCGGGCACCTTCGCTACGACCTACCTGGGGCTGCTCCGACTGCCGGTCGCCTTCGGCGCCTGGGGCAGCGTCTACAACGGACCGGGTTTCGGGATGGAGGTGGTCGGCCGGTCCCCCGAGGACCACACGGTGACGGTCCGGCTGCGCCCGGGGAGGGTCGGCCCGGTGTCGATCGGGTTCACCGACCGCACGGACACCGTGGGCGAGGAGTTGCGCAGCACGGGCGCGACCACCTGGGGGCCGGGCCAGAAGCTGTGCGTCGAGGGCACCTGGGAGTACCGCGAGCTGGCGCGGCGGCAGCAGGCCGTCCTCGAAGCGACCTACCCGCCCGGCGGCGTTCCCGTGACGGTGACCTGGACCGTGGACGGTGTGCCGCTCACGGGAGCGTCCGGGCAGCACACCTTCACCGAGGTGGTGGAGGTGGCGAACCCCCGGCTCGACCTGCGGACGGCCGCGCGCAAGGTCGTGGTGTCCTACGCGATCGAACCCATCGCCGCCGGGTCGCGCCTGCGCCTGACCAACCGGCCGGACGACGAGACGTACCAGTTGGACGTGGCGGCGACGGTGTCGACGTCGTTCGGCGCGGCGGACGACCGGACGTGGATCGAGTTCAGCGGCCGCGAGTACCGCTACCCCCAGGACCTCTACGACAAGCGCGACGCCTGCATCCGGAACTTCGTGGACATCGGGCAGCGGTTCGCCAAGTCCAAGGTCCTGCTGCCGCCGGACCTGTGGCAGCACCTCGGGGACGAACGTGCCGAGCGGGCACGGCAGTTGACTGACGTCCTCGGCTACCAGCACACCGTCGGCGACGAGGTGGCCTACCGGCTGGCGGCGGACGAGCTCGGCGCGCTCGTCCACGACGAGGGCGTCGCCCTGACCGTCGCCCCGCTGGACGAGGTGGCCGAGGTGAGGATCCCGGACGGGCCGATCGCCCCGCCCGGCCAGGCGCCGCC
The DNA here is from genome assembly GCF_055600605.1 of Kitasatospora sp. NPDC038210. NCBI lineage: Bacteria > Bacillati > Actinomycetota > Actinomycetes > Kitasatosporales > Streptomycetaceae > Kitasatospora > Kitasatospora sp. NPDC038210. The sequence continues at coordinate 180,356 of NZ_JBVJYK010000016.1, forward strand.
CCGGTCCGCCGGGCCGTTCACATCGACGTCCATGCCCGCGCCCATGCCCGCTCCGGCCGGCCGGCCGCCGTCCGAACCGGGCGGCCCCGGCGACCCCGACGGCCCCGAGCCGCAGGACTGACCCGGCTCCTTCCGGCCCCGGCCGGGGTCACAGGCGGGCGTGCGTGCCGATGTCGGTGTGGAAGTCCTCGATCATGGCGGCCGTGACCGTCGGGCGGCTGGCACCGATCGCGGCGAGGTGGTCGGCGGTGGTCGCCCCCGGGACGGCGTCGTCGCGCTCGAAGGCGGTCTGGGCCGCCAGGCGTGCGGCGTGTTCGATGTCGGCGGGAGAGAAGCGCTCGCTCGCGGCCACCAGGGCGGGGACGTCCACGTCGAGGCGGTCGGTGTCGAGGGCGTGACGCGACCAGATCGCGGCGCGGGCGTCCGGGTCCGGGGTGCCGATCGGGATGACGTAGTCGAACCGGCCGGTGCGCAGGAACGCCGGGTCGAGCGAGCGCACGGAGTTGGTCGCGCAGACCAGCAGCCGACCGTCCCGCTCGCGGAAGCCGGGGATCAGCTTGAGCAGTTCGTTGGTCACCCCGTGCATCGCGCCGGCCGAACCGGCCCCGCCGCGCACGGGGGCGATCTCCTCCACCTCGTCGATGAAGACCAGCACCCGCTCCAGCTCGCCGATCCGGGCGAACGCGCTGCGCAGCGCGGCGGCGAGGTTGCCCTCGTCGGCGAGGCGGGAGGGAAGCAGCTCGACGAACGGCCAGCCGAGGCGGGAGGCGATGGCGCGGGCGAAGGTCGTCTTGCCGGTGCCGGGCGGCCCGAAGAGGGTGATCGCGCGCGGCGGCCGGACGCCGTGCCGGGCCGCGCGCTCGGGCTGCGCGAGCGGCAGGACGACCCGCCGCTCGATCAGTTCCTTCTCGGCGGTCATCCCGGCCACCCGGTCCCACAGGTCCCCGCTCAGCACGCGCCCCCCGAGTTCGTCCAGGGTGCCGGCGGCGGGCCCCGCGGCGGGCTCGGTCTTCTCGAAGTACGCGGCGGCGGGCCGCCGTTCGTACCCGGCGTTGCGCAGCCCCTCGCCGATCAGTTCCTCCTCCGGCAGCACGTAGGCGATCCGCCGCACGCGGGCCTCGACCAGCCTGCGCTCCAGCTCCCGCAGCAGCGCGCTGGCCAGGCCGCGCCCGCGCCAGGCCGGGGCGATCGCCACGCGCATCACCCAGGCCCGCTCGCCCGCCGCCGCGACCTGCGCGAGCGCCGCCCCGATCGGCGCGCCGTCGTGCACCGCGACGACCGCGGGCTGGCGCGCGGTGAGCGCGGCGATGCACTCGGCGAGCGAGAACACGGACTCCTGCCCGAGCCCGGCGGTGCTGTCGATCAGATGGACGACGGCGGCCAGGTCGTCCTCGCGGTAGTCGTGGATCAGCCAGTTCACGTGGATCGCTCCTGAGGTCGCCGGTCGTGCGGATGGCGGTGAACCTAGGCGCGCCGGGGCGGGCCCGGCACGCGCCGTTCAGGACAACGGGGCGTGGACGAACCGTACGCGACAGCGACTTGTGCCCCCGACGCCCGCCACGTGGCCGACCTGGTCGCCGCAGGCAGGATCGGCCGGCTCGAATCGGCCGTACCGATCGCCTCGGGCGCCCCGTTGGGCGGCGCGCGCATCGCACCGGACCTGGCGTGGACCACCGACCCGGCCGCGGGCACCTCGCTCCTGACCGTCATGGCCGGCCACTTCCTGGCCGCACTGGACCGCATGGCGGGCCGGCTGGTCGAGGTCTCCGCGAGGCTGCCCCGCCCGCACGACCGCGTCGAAGTCGAGGGAACGGGGCGGACGGTGCCCAACGGGGTGCCCGCGCAGGTGCTGGTCCACGGCGTCCGGGAGAACGGCGCCACGGCGTCCGTCGCGGTGCACGGAGGCAGCGGGAGCCCGGACGGCTTCCTCGTCAAACTCGTCGGCTCCGAGGGCACGTTGACGGCGACTCCCACCCGGCCCGGCACGTACATGCACTGGACCGACTGGGACATCCGGATCGAGGGCGAGCAGGTCGAGGTGCCCGCCGGCTACCGGACCGTCCCCTTCGACCCCGCCGCCGGTCCGGTCGCCAACGTCGCGGCCGTCTACGAGGAGATCGCCCGGTCGATCGCCGAAGGACGCCCGCCCCGCCCCGACTTCCACACGGCCGCCGCCCACCACCGGCTGCTCGCAGCCATCGAACGCGCCGCCGCGAGCGGCGCCACGGAACAGGTCCACTGACGACACCGACCACCGGCGGCGCCGTTCGCCGGCGGCCGGTGCCGCAGTGGGCGGAGGCACCGGGCCCGGGGCCCGACGGTGTGTCAGTGCCGGGTGCGAGGATGCCCGTCATGAGTGACCACGCCGGTCGGCACCCGCGCGCCGCCATCGCCGAGTACTGGGACGCCGCCGCGGCGGGATTCGACGAGGAGCCCGATCACGGGCTGAGGGCCGGGCACACGCGTTCCGCGTGGGCGCGGCTGCTGCGGACGTGGGTGCCGTCGGGCCCGCTCGACGTCCTCGACGTGGGGTGTGGAACCGGTTCGCTGTCCCTCCTCCTGGCAGAGGCCGGGCACCGGGTGACCGGCGTGGACCTGGCGCCGCGGATGGTCGAGCAGGCCGGGAGGAAGCTGTCCGGTGCCGGCGTGTCCGGCCGCTTCCTGGTGGGTGAGGCGGCTGCGCCGCCGACCGGCGGTGAGGCCTTCGACGTCGTGCTGTCGCGTCATCTGGTGTGGACGCTGCCCGACCCCGAGGCCGCTCTGCGGGAGTGGGTGCACCGGCTGCGGCCCGGCGGCCGGCTGGTGCTGGTCGAGGGCCGGTGGCGCGAATCCGGGCAAGCCGGCGTCCCGTACGCGGCCGGGACGGAACTCCTGCCGTGGAACGGCGGGGTGACCGCGGAGCACCTGGCGTCCGTGCTGCGTCCGCTGGTCGCCGATCTGCGGATCGAGCCGCTCAGCGGGAACGCGGACCTGTGGGGCGGCCCGGTGGACGACGAACGCTACGCCGTGGTCGCCCGGATCTGAGCCCGGTCGGAGGGCCCCGGGTGCGGTGCGCCCGCCACCGGGCCGACCCCGAACGGTCGGTGCGCCCGGCCGCCCGACACCGCACCGGTGGCGCGATGCGGTACCGCGGCCGGGTGGATCCCGTAGGGTCGGCGGATGGCGAAGTACTTCGACGTGCACCCGCAGACCCCCCAGGCCCGCACCATCAGCACCGTGGCCGACAGCCTCCGCTCCGGGGCCCTCATCGCGTACCCGACCGACTCCTGTTTCGCCCTGGGCTGCCAGATGGGCAACCACGAGGGCGTCGAACGGATCCGGACGATCCGGCGGCTCGACGACCGTCACCACTTCACCCTGATGTGCGAGAACTTCGCGCAGCTGGGGCAGTTCGTCCAGATCGACAACAACGTCTTCCGCGCCGTCAAGGCGGCGACCCCGGGCAACTACACCTTCATCCTCCCCGCCACCAAGGAGGTGCCGCGCCGTCTGCTGCACCCGAAGAAGAAGACGGTCGGCGTCCGGATCCCCGACCACGTCGTCACCCGGGCCCTGCTCGCCGAACTCGGCGAGCCGCTCCTCTCCAGCACCCTGACCCTCCCCGGCGAGGACGAGCCGATGACCCAGGGCTGGGAGATCAAGGAGCGGCTGGACCACGTGCTGGACGCCGTGGTCGACTCCGGCGACTGCGGGACGGAGCCGACGACGGTCGTCGACTTCTCCGGCGGTACGGCCGAGATCGTCCGCATCGGCGCCGGCGACCCGACGCGCTTCGAGTGACCGACACGGGCACCCTGCCCTCCGCCGTCCCCGCCGACCGCCGGGGACGGCGGCCGTCGGGCCCGGGGCGGTGGGCGTCAGGACCAGGCGACCAGCTCGCCGGACATGGTGAATCCCAGGAAGAAGGAGAGGGTGATCCGGCGGCCGCCTTCGAAGTCCTGCACCCGGTGGAAGTTGCGGCAGTCGAAGAGGACTCCTTCGCCGGGCTCGGCCGTCGTGGTGGCCGAGGGCGCGTCGGCGACGACCTCGGGGGCCCGGCCGCTCACCCCGTCACCATAGGTGACGGGCCGTCGTGATCACGGAAAGCTAGAGGACCCGGGAGCGTAGCCTGCTCCCGGGCCCCTGTGTGCCGCCCAATTGTTCACACCGGCACGTTTAAGGGTCGCGGATCAGATTGAAACCGACGCGTTCTGCCTTTGAACTACCGTGCCACGGAGCGGCACAGACGGGACTTGAACCCGCATTCGTCGATATTCGTCCGCACCCGGTCGATCCGGTGTTCGGCAGCGAATGCTGAGACTGGAGCGAGAGTCTGAGATTCAGGGGGCCTGCCTCTGCCGCTTGGGCTACCCCGGCTTGTGGCGCCGGGGGAAGGATTCGAACCTCCACTGTGACCCCTGGGTCAGCTTCAACATCAGTGTCAGCTTTTCGCGTCGTGCAACGCACCCGTCCGACTCCGCGGACGAGGTGACGTGCCCGGCGCACCCGCCCGGCTCCCCGGGCGGGCGATCATGGGGCTACCGGAACAGGTAGCCGAAGACGGCGTCACCCACCCGCTGGTCGGTGACCTCGACGGCGTTGGCCTCCTCGCGGGCGAACTTGACCGCCTGCTGGAGCTTCTCGACCCGCTCGGCGAGCTCGTTCACCCGGCGGGCCGGCAGCGCACCGGAGAACTTGACCGTGGTCCAGTAGCCGACCGCGATGTCCTCGTAGTAGACCTCGACCTGGGCCGGGTGCTTCTCGGTGGCCTCGGCCTTGACGTGGTTGCGCGGCACCTTCTTGGTCCGGATGGTGCGCACCGGTTCCGTCTTCCAGGAGTCGGTGGACGGGTCCAGGTTCCAGGACTCGGAGGCGTCCAGCACCGGGAGCTTCTTCACGAAGGTGAACAGGTCGGTGAGCTGCTTCTCCAGGAAGAGAAGGTACGGCACCGGCACCCGGGCGAGGAGCACCTGGCCGTCCACCACGACGTCCGCACTGGCCCCGATGTTGGCCCAGTCCTTGGTGGCCGTCACGTCGAACAGCCGGGTGAGGGTCTGCGCGGTGGATCGCAGGATGTCCTCGGCCTTCAGCTGCACCCGGGTCGACTCCGGCGGCAGCTGCTCGCCCTCCTCGTCCTTGGGCTGGTAGGTCCGGGAGATGCCGGCCAGCAGCGCGGGCTTCTGCAGGTCCTGGTGGGCCTGCGTCAGCTCCTGGAAGGACTTGGACTTGACGCCCTTTTCAACGGCGATGATCTGGTTCAGCTTTGCCACGTCGGGGACGCTACCAGTCTCGAACTGATCGGTGACACTTAATTTTTCGATCGCTGTCCGACCTCTTGTGGATGGGACGCCAACCGCCCGGACGGTTCCTGCCCGGGCGCGGACAGTGGCCCCTCACCGCTCCCCCCGGAATCGAAAACGGGCTGTTCGCCCCGGGCTCGCCCGGAACCTCCGGGGTTGAACGAGCCGATCGAACAGGGGCAGGATCCAACGCCGTGACGGACACCTGGATGATCATCAAGTCCCTTGCCGAAAGCCTGAGTTCACTCTCGGACTGCCCGCCCGAACAGGTGATGCTCGGACAGGCGCTGAAGCTCGCGGAGGAGAGCGGCGAAGTCGCCGAGGCCGTCATCGGCGTGCTCGGGATGAACCCCCGCAAGGGCCATTCCCACACCCTGGAGCAGGTCCACGCCGAGGCCTGCGACGCGGCTGTGACCGCCCTGATCCTCATCGCCCGCACCGGCGCCGACCCCGAGGCCGTCTTCACCCGGCACCTCCGGTACCTCTCCGGGCGGCAACTCACCGACGGCGGCTGACCGAACCCCCCGTTACCTTCTTCGTGGCCCTGAAACGGGGCTCCTGGCCTCCGGGTCCGGCATGACTGTTGCCCCCTGTCGATCGCATGACCTGGGGGGTG
>NZ_JBVJYK010000017.1:0-147239 GCF_055600605.1 Kitasatospora sp. NPDC038210
ACATTCCGAACCCGGAAGCTAAGCCTCACAGCGCCGATGGTACTGCAGGGGGGACCCTGTGGGAGAGTAGGACGCCGCCGAACAATCATTCCAAAAAGCCCCCTTCCCATCCGGGAGGGGGGCTTTTTGCGTTACCCTCTGCCAATGCAGAACCTGACCCTGACCTGGCAGTCCGCCGGGGGCGCCGCCGCCGGCCTCTACGCTGGCGCGTACGTCGCGTCGAGGGTCCGGAAGCCGTCGCTGTCGGCGCTGCTGCGGGAGGCCGGCACGCTGCTGGCGCTGTTCGCGCTCTGGCAGCTGGTCGGGCACCTGTCGGTGATGAGCGCGGACCACGCGTTGGACCGGGCGAGCTGGATCCACCACGCCGAGCAGGTGGTCGGGTTGCCGGACGAGGCCTCCTGGCAGGCGGCGATCACGCCGTACCCGGTGCTGGTGCGGCTGGCGAACTACTACTACGCGGTGATGCACTTCGCGGTGATGCTCGGCGTGCTGCTCTGGGTGTTCGTGCGTCACCGCGAGCGGTACGCGTGGGTGCGGAACACGGTGGTGATCACGACCGCGGTCTGCCTGCTGGTGCAGTTCATCCCGGTGGCACCGCCCCGGATGCTGCCCGAGAGCGGCTTCGTCGACGTGGCCGCGGTGTACGGGCAGTCGGTGTACGGGGGCGCGGTCGGTGGTGTCGTGGTGGCCGACCAGTTGTCGGCGATGCCCTCGGTGCACGTGGCCTGGTGCGTGCTGGCCGCGGTCGCGGTGATCCGGGTGTCGCGCAGTTCGCTGCGGTGGGTCATGGTGCTGCACCCGGTGCTGACGGTCGCGGTGGTCGTCGTGACGGCCAACCACTTCTGGGCGGACGGGATCGTCGCCGTCGTGATCCTCCTCTTCGCCTACGCCGTGCTGGCGTTGGCGGCACGCCGACGGGGTCGGGTCTCCGCCGGAACGGAGGCCCGACCCCGTCGCTCCGCCGAGGGGCGGTTGGAGCAGGTCCGTTGAGCCGTCTCGGGCTCCCCTGACCGGGCAACCGGCCGGAAGCCCGGTCAGGGATTCGGTCGGTTGCCCGAAGGATCTGCCCGGCAGGTCACTTGACCGGCAGGGCGACCTTCCCCCAGGAGCCGTTGCTCAGGGCGGAGGTGGCCCAGTACCAGGCGGCGAGCCCGGAGAGGGCGGCGACCCAGCCGGCGAGCTTGCCCAGGCCGCCGTAGCCGCCGAAGGTGGCGATGGCGGAGAGCAGCAGGGAGAGCGTCAGCAGGCCGTAGACGGCACGGCTGAGCTGCCCACCGCCCCAGCCGGCCGCGGTGAGGGTGAGCGCGAGCAGGGCCCACAGCAGCAGGAACAGACCGGCGGCGTTCTTGCCCGCCCCGCCGGCCGCCGACCAGGTCGCCCAGAAGGCGCCGAGGCTGGTGAAGGCGGTGCCGGTGAAGCCCTCTCCCCCGCGGAGCTGCCAGAGGCCCGCGATGAAGAGGGTGACGCCGCCGAGCAGGTGGGCGAGGTGGGCCGCGTCCCCGGCGCCGGCGCCGTGCAGGATGCCGGTGGAGAGCAGACCGTAGGCGAGAAGTGTCAGGCCGAGGGCGAGGTAGCCGAGGTTACCCGCGTCGGCTCCGGTGGAACGGGCGTTCGTTGCCCCGGTAGCGTCGTTGCTCACCGGAGGCTCCTTTCACTCTGGGCGCGCGCAGGGCGCAGTGACGCTGTGGTGTGGTTTCGACGAGTGGATGCGCGCGACCGCGCCGAGGGCGCACGGCTGTGGGCGTGCGCGGGCTGCGGTCAGAATGATGGGCCAGCGGAGAGCCCGCTGGTCACGTCCCCTCCGGGTGGATTCCCCGGTGAGATCGGTCTACCCGGCAGCAGGCGCTTGTACCCTTGTGAAGATAACAATTTGTGACTGCGTCAGTTACCGCGCCAGTTGCCGCGCCGGCTACCGCGTCGGGCACCGCGCGAGTTGCAGCGCCGGCCGGGGAGGCTCACGGCTGGCGCTGGTTGGGCACCCGCAGGGTCAGGATCGCCATGTCGTCGGACGGCGGCTCGGGGGCGAACCGCTCGACCGCGCGCTGGACGCGGGCGGCCACGGCGCCGGCGGTCAGGCCGGTGCAGCCGGTGAGCACCTCGGCGAGACCGTCGTCGCCCAGCATCCGCCGCCCCTCGCGGCGTTCGGTGACACCGTCGGTGACGCACAGCAGGACCTCGCCGGGGGCGAGTACCAGGGTCTCCGCGGTCAGGTCGAGGTCGTCCATGACACCGAGCAGCGGCTGCGGGGTGGCGGCGCGGTCGACCCGGCCGTCGGTGCGCAGCCGCAGCGGCAGCGGGTGGCCTGCGCAGACCAGGGAGAGCTCGGTGCTGCCGTCCGGACGGGGCGTCAGCTCGCCGTAGAGCAGGGTCAGGAAGCGGCTGCGCGAACCCTCGTCCAGGATGGCGGCGTTGAGGCGGCGGAGCACCTGCGGGGCGTCCAGGCCCTCGCGGGCGAGCAGCCGCAGCGAGTGCCGCGCCAGGCCGGTGACCGAGGCGGCCTCGGGGCCGGTGCCGCAGACGTCGCCGATGGCGAAGCCGTAGGTGCCCTCGCGGATGGTGAACAGGTCGTAGAAGTCCCCGCCGACCTCGTTGCCCTCGCCGGCGGCCTGGTAGTACACGTCCACCTCGACGCCCGGGATCTCGGGCAGGTCCGGCGGCAGCAGGCTGCGCTGCAGGGCCTGGCTGGTGGCGGTGCGCTCGGAGTAGAGGCGGGAGTTGTCGAGGGCGAGCGCGGCGCGGCGGGAGAGGTCCTCGGCGAGTTCGAGGATCTCCTGGCGGAACCGGACGCCGGTCGGGACGCCGAGCGCCAGCAGGCCGATGACGCGGTTGCGGGCGGTCAGTGCGATGACGACGGTCTCGCCCAGCAGACCGGCGAGTTCCGGGCTGTCGGCCAGGCCGCCGACCGCGGCGGTCTCGGCGGGCGCCGTCCAGAACCGGACGCCGTGGGTGGGGCCGGCCTCGGGGACGGGGGCCTTGTCGAGGAGGTCGCGCAGGGGGTCGATGCGGTCCTCGTCCTCGTGCAGGACGAAGGCGAGCCGGGCCGGGGAGGTGTGGTCGGCGGTGGTGTAGACGGCGCACCAGGAGGCGAGTGTGGGGACGGCCATCTGGGCCATCAGCGCCAGGGTCTGCTCGTGTTCGAGCGTGCCGGCCAGCAGGTCGGAGGCTTCGACCAGGAAGGAGAGCGAGCCGCGGCGCAGCCGTTCGAGCTCGGTCAGCCGGGTGCTCTCGACGGCCAGGGCGACCCGGTCGGCGGCGAACTGGAGGCGCATCGCGTCCTCGTTGTCGTAGCGGCCGGGCGCGGTGGCGGCGATGCCGAGGGAGCCGATCAGGCGGCCCTCGACCTTGAGCGGGACGGTGAGCAGGGAGCGCATGCCGCTGTCGGAGAGCAGGGGCAGGCCGGTGGGACGGGCGGTGAGGTCCTCGTGGACGGAGGGCAGTCGGGCGGAGTCGTAGCGGTTGCCGGTCTCGACGGGGAAGCGGGCGTGCCGCCGGTGCCCGGTGGTGAGGCCGGTGGCGGCGCGGACCTCGAACTCCGTCTCGTCCTCGGTGGTCAGCAGCAGGTACGCGGCGTCGCCGTCGAGCAGGTCGCGGGCGCGTTCGACGGTGCGCTGCAGCAGGGTGTCGAGGTCGTCGGTGGCGACCGGGCCGGCCAGCAGGTCGAGCCGGGGGCCGGTCTGGTCGGGGCGCTCGCCGGGCAGGGCGCGGGCGGGGGAGCGCAGGACGGCGCGGTCGGGTTCGAGGACGAGCAGACAGAGGGTGGAGGGGACGCCCTCGGTGTCCCGCACGCGCACCTGGACGCCGTACACCTCGACCTCGCGGCCGTCCTGGCGGCGGATCCCGTAGCCGCCCTCCCAACGGGCCAGCCGCAGCGTGTCGGTCAGGCTCAGGCCGCGGTCCGGGGCTTGCGGCCAGACGGCGAGGTCGGCCCAGGGGCGGCCGAGGACGGTGCCGGCGGGGTAGCGGAAGAGGGCCTCGGCGTCCGGGTTCCAGGCCAGGACGCGGCCGTCCTCGTCGATCTGGACGACGGCGACGTGCACCGGGCCGGCGCTGCTCGGCAGGTCGCTGCCGGGGGTGGCTGGCACGGCGTAGCGGGTGCCGAGCACGTGTGCGGGCAGCTGGAGGCGGAACCAGACGGTCTTCCGGCCGGCCGCGTACTCGACGCCCCACCGTTCGGCGAGGGCGGAGCACATCAGCAGGCCGCGGCCGCCCTCGCCGTCGGGGTCGGCGTAGCGGTCGGAGGCGGTGACGGGTCCGTCGCCGAGGGAGGGCAGGCCGCGTTCCGGGTGGTGGTCGGTGACCTCGATCCGGACGGTCTCCTCCTCGCGCAGGCAGCAGACCTCGGCGGCGGTGCCGGCGTGCACGACGGCGTTCGTGACCAGCTCGCTGACCAGCACGATGGCGTCGTCGACGACCTCCGGCAGGCCCCAGCCGAGCAGCGCGTCCCGGACGAACCCCCGGGCGGCGGCCGCGGACCGGCCGTCGGGGTCGAAGGTGGCGGCTGCGCGCGCGGTGACCACGTTGCCACTTCTCCTCTGCTGCTCTTGCCCTGGCTGTCCGGGGTGCGGCGCCGACTTTCCCCGTGCGCGCCGTCGGGGTGAGCGGCGGCGCTGGGTCGGGTCGTGGCCCGGTGCAGCGCTCCACCCTACTTTCCGCTTGGTTCCCCGTGGGGGCGGGGAGCCGAAACAGGCACCAGAGGGTGATTCTGCCCACCTGTTTCGGACGGTGCGGCACCAACCGTGCGCAACCGGCCGTGCACCGGGTGCCGGTGCTGCCAGACTGGGGGGTCCGCGATGACCGGTACGAGCAGTACGGTCGTGTGGGTGCCGGTGCGCCGTAGGCCGCCGGTACGCAGCCCAGCCGGGCCGGTGCCCGGACGCGTGCCGCACCGGCACGGGCGGTCACCGGACAGTTCACGATGTGGGAGGGGCCCGTTGAGTTCGGCCACCAAGGACGCAACCGGTACGACGCCGCCCGCCCAGCGCGGCGGCCGCTCCGGGACCGCGCCGCGGAACGCGGCCGGCCGGCGAGCGAGCCACAACCGCGGCGCGGAGCCCGCCGAGTTGCGCAAGCTGCTGTCCGCGCTGACCGCGATGCGGGACGGCAACTTCCGCCGCCGGTTGACGATTCCGGGCGACGGGCCGCTGGCGGAGATCGCGGCGGTGTTCAACGAGGTCGCCGAGCGCAACCAGCACCTGACCGGTGAACTGGCCCGGGTCCGGAGGGCGGTGGGCCGCGAGGGCCGGCTGAACGAGCGGCTGGAGACCGGTGCGGGCGAGGGCGCCTGGATGGCGGCGGTCGACAACTGCAACGCGCTGATCGACGATCTGGCCCGCCCGATGGCCGAGGTCGGCCGGGTGCTGACCTCGATCGCCGAGGGCGACCTGGACCAGAAGATGGAGCTGCGCTCGCTGCACAGCAACGGGGTGAGCCACCCGCTGCGCGGCGAGTACCTGAAGATCGGGCGGACCGTCAACGGGCTGGTGGACCAGCTCTCGGAGTTCACCGACGAGGTGACCCGGGTGGCCCGCGAGGTGGGCACCGAGGGCAAGCTCGGCGGCCAGGCCAAGGTCCGTAGCGTGTCGGGCAGTTGGAAGGACCTGGCGGACTCGGTCAACACCATGGCCGGCCGGCTGACCGCGCAGGTGCGCAACATCGCCCAGGTGACGACCGCGGTCGCCAAGGGCGACCTGTCCCGCAAGGTCACCGTCGAGGTGGCCGGCGAGATGCTGGAGCTGAAGAACACCGTCAACACCATGGTGGACCAGCTGAACGGCTTCGCCGCGCAGGTCACCGCGGTGGCCCGGGACGTGGGGACGGAGGGGCGGCTGGGCGGTCAGGCCCAGGTGCCGGGCGTGGCCGGGGTCTGGCGGGACCTCACCGACTCGGTGAACTTCATGGCCGACAACCTGACCGGCCAGGTCCGCAACATCGCCCAGGTGACGACGGCGGTGGCGCGGGGCGACCTCTCGCAGAAGATCGAGGTGGACGCGCGCGGCGAGATGCTGGAGCTGAAGAACACCATCAACACGATGGTCGACCAGCTCTCCGGCTTCGCCGAGCAGGTGACCCGGGTGGCCCGTCAGGTGGGCACCGAGGGCCGGCTGGGCGGTCAGGCGCAGGTGCCCTGGGCGGCCGGGGTGTGGCGGGACCTCACGGACAACGTCAACTTCATGGCGAACAACCTCACGGACCAGGTCCGCAACATCGCCCAGGTGACCACCGCGGTCGCCAAGGGCGACCTGTCGCAGAAGATCCAGGTGGACGCGCGCGGGGAGATCCTGGAGCTGAAGAACACCATCAACACGATGGTGGACCAGCTGGGCGCCTTCGCGGACGAGGTGACCCGGGTCGCCCGGGACGTCGGCACCGAGGGCATCCTCGGCGGGCAGGCCAGCGTGCCCGGCGTGGCCGGCATCTGGAAGGACCTGACCAACTCCGTCAACCTGATGGCCAACAACCTGACCAGCCAGGTCCGCAACATCGCCGAGGTGACCACGGCGGTGGCGCGCGGCGACGTGTCGAAGAAGATCACCGTCGACGCCCGGGGCGAGATCCTGGAGCTGGTGACCACCGTCAACACCATGGTCGACCAGCTGTCGGCGTTCGCCGACGAGGTGACCCGGGTGGCCCGCGAGGTGGGCACCGAGGGGATCCTGGGCGGCCAGGCGCGGGTGCGCGGGGTGTCGGGCATCTGGAAGGACCTGACCGACAACGTCAACTTCATGGCGTCCAACCTGACCGGTCAGGTGCGCAACATCGCCGAGGTCGCCGGTGCGGTGGCCCGCGGGGACCTCTCCAAGAAGATCTCCATCGACGCGCAGGGCGAGGTGGCCGCGCTCGCCGCGACCCTCAACACCATGGTCGACCAGCTCTCCTCGTTCGCGGTCGAGGTGACCCGGGTGGCCCGCGAGGTTGGCACCGACGGCACCCTGGGCGGCCAGGCCAGCGTGCCGGGGGTGGCCGGCATCTGGAAGGACCTGACCGACAACGTCAACCTGATGGCCAACAACCTCACCGGCCAGGTGCGGAACATCGCGCTGGTGATCACCGCGGTCGCCCGCGGCGACCTCTCGCAGAAGATCGACGTCGACGCGCGCGGCGAGATCCTCCAGCTCAAGACCAGCATCAACACCATGGTCGACCAGCTCTCCGCGTTCGCCGACGAGGTCACCCGGGTCGCCCGCGAGGTGGGCACCGACGGGCGGCTCGGCGGCCAGGCCCGGGTGCCGGGGGTGGACGGCACCTGGCAGGACCTGACCGAGTCGGTGAACGAACTGGCCAACAACCTGACCCGGCAGGTGCGCGCGATCGCCCAGGTCGCCACCGCCGTGACCAGGGGCGACCTGAGCCTGCGGATCGACGTGGACGCGGCGGGCGAGCTCGACGAGCTCAAGGACAACATCAACCAGATGATCGCCAACCTGCGCGAGACCACCCGAACCAACCAGGAGCAGGACTGGCTGAAGACCAACCTGGCCCGGATCTCCGGCCTGCTCCAGGGCCGCCGGGACCTGGAGGCGGTCGCCTCGCTGATCATGACCGAGCTGACCCCGGTGGTCTCCGCCCAGCACGGCGCCTTCTTCCTCGCCCAGCCGGCCGGCCGCACCGCCGAGCTGATCACCGAGGACGACGACGAGAACGACACCGTGCTGCGCCTGATCGGCAGCTACGGCTACCAGCGGCGTGCGATGCCGACCACCTTCCGCCCCGGCGAGTCGCTGATCGGTCAGGCCGCGGTGGAGAAGCGGGCGATCATCCTCAAGGAGGCGCCCCCCGGGTACCTCAAGATCGCCTCCGGCCTCGGCGAGGCCTCCCCGGCCCACATCGTGGTGCTGCCGGTGCTGTTCGAGGGCCGGCTGCTCGGGGTGATCGAGCTGGCCACCTTCAGCTCCTTCACCACCGTCGCGCTGGACTTCCTGAACCAGATCGCCGACCTGATCGGCGTCACGGTCAACACCATCAGCGTCAACACCAAGACCGAGGGCCTGCTGCTGGAGTCCCAGCGCCTCACCGCCGAACTGTCCATGCGGTCGGCGGAGTTGGAGGCGCGTCAGGAAGAACTGGAGCGCACCAACGAGGAGTTGCAGGAGAAGGCCGAGCAACTCGCCCAGCAGAACCGCGACATCGAGATCAAGAACAGCGAGATCGAGGAGGCCCGCCAGGTCCTGGAGGAGCGCGCCGAACAGCTCGCCCTGGCCTCCCGGTACAAGAGCGAGTTCCTCGCCAACATGTCGCACGAGCTGCGCACCCCGCTCAACTCGCTGCTGATCCTGGCCAAGCTGCTCTCCGACAACAACGAGGGCAACCTCTCGCCCAAGCAGGTCGAGTTCGCCGACACCATCCACGGCGCCGGCTCCGACCTGCTCCAGCTGATCAACGACATCCTCGACCTGTCCAAGGTCGAGGCCGGCAAGATGGACGTCCGCCCGGCCCGGATCGCCCTGGTCCAGCTGGTCGACTACGTGGAGGCGACCTTCCAGCCGGTCGCGCTGGACAAGAACCTGGACTTCGCCGTCCGGGTCTCGCCCGCCCTGCCCGTCACCCTGCACACCGACGAGCAGCGGCTCCAGCAGGTGCTGCGCAACCTGATCTCCAACGCGGTCAAGTTCACCGACGCCGGCGCCGTGGACTTCGAGATCAGCCTGGCCGGTCCGGGCGTCCCGCCGCACGTGCGCGAGCGGCTGCTGGAGTCCGGATCGATCCAGGACCCGGACGACGCCCTGATCGCCTTCGCCGTCTCCGACACCGGCATCGGCATCCCCGGCAACAAGCTGCGGGAGATCTTCGAGGCCTTCAAGCAGGCCGACGGCACCACCAGCCGCAAGTACGGCGGCACCGGCCTGGGGCTGTCGATCAGCCGCGAGATCGCCCGGCTGCTCGGCGGCGAGATCCACGCCGAGAGCGAGCTGGGGGCGGGCTCCACGTTCACGCTCTACCTGCCGCTGCGCACCGAGGCCCCGGAGACCACCGGGGAGCCGCGCCCGGGCGAGCGCCAGTCCGCGGCGGGTGCCCAGGCGCCGCGCGCCTCGGTCGGCGTCACCCCGGTGGGCCTGCCGGTGCCGGTCGGCGAGAACCCCGCCGACCACTGGGCCCAGGAGGTCCGCGAGCTGGCCGAGGAGCGCCGCCGCGGCGCCGTGGAGCGCCGGCGCAGCGCCGCCCTGGAGAGCGCCGCCGGGCCGCGGGCGGTGGAGCCCGTGCCGCTCCGGCCGGTCAACGGCGACCGGCGCTTCGACGGCCAGCAGGTGCTGATCGTGGACGACGACGTGCGCAACGTGTTCGCCCTGACCAGCGTGCTGGAGCAGCACGGCCTGACCGTCCTGTACGCCGAGAACGGTCGCGAGGGCATCGAGATGCTGGAGCAGCACGAGAACGTGGCGCTGGTCCTGATGGACATCATGATGCCGGAGATGGACGGCTACGCGACCACCGAGGCGATCCGGCGGATGCCCCAGTTCGCCGGTCTGCCGATCATCGCGCTGACCGCCAAGGCGATGAAGGGCGACCGGGAGAAGTCCCTGGAGGCGGGCGCCACCGACCACATCACCAAGCCGGTGGAGACCGACCACCTGCTGACGGTGATGAGCGAGTGGCTGAGCGGCGACCGCGGCTGAGCGGGTGGTGGGTGCTCCCGGCCGTGCGGGGGCGCCCCGGCGGGTGCGCGGGGGCCGGGGACGGCGTGAACGCCGTCGCGGGCCCCGGGGTTCACGCCTCCCGGGCGGCCGGTTTGCTGGCGGACCGGCCCGGGAACCCGGTAGGGTCACCGATCGTTGCGAACAGTGACCGGATGACGACGCCCTGCTGAGCGTGCGCCGGGGCACTGGCTGTGCGCCGCTCCGGATCGGTCACGACGGGGCGATGTGCCGGGCGAGGGGGTGCGGCTAGCATGACCGGGGTAGCGGTGGGCAGTACGCGGGTGCCTGCACCGGGCGGCAGGCAGGCGACAGGAGGGCGAGCCCTGATGCAGAAGGCGAAGATCCTCCTGGTCGACGACCGACCGGAGAACCTGCTGGCGCTGGAGGCGATCCTCTCGGCCCTGGACCAGACGCTGGTGCGCGCCGCGTCCGGTGAGGAGGCGCTCAAGGCGCTGCTCACCGACGACTTCGCGGTGATCCTGCTGGACGTCCAGATGCCCGGGATGGACGGCTTCGAGACCGCCGCCCACATCAAGCGCCGCGAGCGCACCCGGGACATCCCGATCATCTTCCTGACCGCGATCAACCACGGCCCGCACCACACCTTCCGCGGCTACGCGGCCGGCGCGGTGGACTACATCTCCAAGCCCTTCGACCCGTGGGTGCTGCGCGCCAAGGTCTCCGTCTTCGTCGACCTGTACGTGAAGAACTGCCAGCTGAAGGAGCAGGCCGCGCTGCTGCGGCTGCAGCTGGAGGCGGGCGGCGGCGAGCCGGTCCTCGGCGGGGCGCTGCTGGGCGAGCTGTCCGCGCGGCTGGCGGCGGTCGAGGAGCAGGCGGAAGCGCTCGGCAAGCAGTTGGACGGGGGCGAGGACGCGGGCGTCGCGGCGACCGCCGCGCACCTGGAGCGCAAACTGGTGGCGCTGCGCCGGGCGCTCGACGCGATGCGCCCCGGAAGCTCCTGATCCGCTGCCCCGCGTTCACCCGTCAGGGTGGGCCCGTGCGGCGTCCGGGTGAATCCCGGTCAGCGTGACGGTGTGTCTGCGACACGTCGGGGAGGCCCGGCTCGGGCACATGTGCACCGGTGGTCCACCCCGGTAGGCTGCTGACCCATGGCCACTCGCACGCCCGGAAACGCAGCACGTAAGACGAGTCCGGGACCGTCCAAGAAGGCCGCGGCGAAAGCCCCGGGCAAGCCGCCCGCGAAGAAGGCGGCGGCGAAGAAGGCGGCTCCCGCGAAGAAGGCCGCGGCCAAGTCGGCCCCGCCGCCGGCACCGCCGTCCAGGTCGGTGCTGATGGGCGCCCTCAACGCGATCGCCAGTCCGATCGCCGCGATCTTCCGCGGCTTCGGCGACGGTGCCAAGAACCTCGACCCGGCCCACCGCAAGGACGGCGTCGGCCTGCTGCTGTTCGCGCTCGCGCTGGTGACCGGCGCCGGCACCTGGTTCAGCCCGCAGGGCTGGCTGGGCGAGGCGGCGACCGCCGTGGTGTCCGGGCTGTTCGGCCGGCTCGACGTGCTGGTGCCGTTCCTGCTGGCCGCGATTGCGATCCGGCTCTGGCGCCACCCGGAGCTGCCGGAGGCCAACGGCCGGATCGTGATCGGGCTGAGCACGCTGCTGGTCGGCGTCCTCGGTCTGGTCCACATCGGCTGCGGCGCGCCCATGATGGGCAGCGGCGCCTCCCGGATAAGGGGGGCCGGCGGCATCATCGGCTGGGCCGCGTCCACCCCGATGATGGCCGCCGCGGGGCCCGCGCTCGCCGTGCCGCTGCTCCTGCTGCTGGCCTTCTTCGGCCTGCTGGTGGTCACCGCCACGCCCGTCAACCGGATCGGTGAGCGGGTGCGGTGGATGGGCATGCGGCTCGGCGTGGTCGAGCCCGGGCCGGAGGACGAGGTGCGCAGGGGGCGTGCGCCGGGGCGTGAGCTGTCCACCGAGCCGCCGGAGGACGCCGACCCCGACGCGCTGCCGTTCACCGTGGACAGCGGTGCTGACGACCCGACGGACGAGGTCGCCGCCCGCCGGCGCCGCCGCCGACGCAGGCAGGCCGACCCGGACGACCCGGCGGAGGCCGTGCGGGTCTCCCTCGACAAGGAGCCGCCGGACCCGTACGCCACCCGCGACCTCGCCGCCGGCGCGGCCGCCGACCTGGACGGCGCGCTGGTCTACGGCGTGCCCGCCTCCTCCGCGGTGGCGGACATGATGCACCAGGTGCAGGACTACACCGCACCGCCCGAGGAGCCCGCCGTCCCGGCCGCCCGCAGCGGCGGCCCGGGCGCCCCCGAGGAGCACGGCGCGGCGCCGGTGCGGATGGAGCAGCTCCAGCTCGGCGAGGGCATCGGCTACGCGCTGCCCTCCCTCGACCTGCTGGAGCGCGGCGGCCCCGCGAAGGCCCGCAGCGCGCTCAACGACGAGGTGGTCGCCCAGCTCACCGGCACCTTCAGCGAGTTCAAGGTGGACGCCCGGGTCACCGGCTTCACCCGCGGCCCGACGGTCACCCGATACGAGGTCGAGCTCGGCCCGGCCGTCAAGGTGGAGCGGATCACCGCCCTCGCCAAGAACATCGCGTACGCGGTGGCCAGCCCGGACGTGCGGATCATCAGCCCGATCCCGGGCAAGTCCGCGGTCGGCATCGAGATCCCCAACCGGGACCGCGAGATGGTCAACCTCGGCGACCTGCTGCGCTCCCGCACGGCCGCCGAGGACTCGCACCCGATGGTCGTCGGCATGGGCAAGGACGTCGAGGGCCACACCGTGATGGCCAACCTCGCCAAGATGCCGCACATCCTGGTGGCCGGCGCGACCGGTGCGGGCAAGTCGTCCTGCATCAACTGCCTGATCACCTCGATCCTCGCGCGGGCCACCCCGGACGAGGTGCGGATGGTGCTGGTCGACCCCAAGCGGGTCGAGCTGACGGCGTACGAGGGCATCCCGCACCTGATCACGCCGATCATCACCAACCCCAAGAAGGCCGCCGAGGCCCTCCAGTGGGTGGTCCGCGAGATGGACATGCGCTACGACGACCTCGCGGCGTACGGCTTCCGGCACGTGGACGACTTCAACGCGGCGGTGCGGGCCGGCAAGGTCACCCCACCCCTGGGCAGCGAGCGGGAGCTCCGGCCGTACCCGTACCTGCTGGTGATCGTCGACGAGCTGGCGGACCTGATGATGGTCGCTCCGCGCGACGTCGAGGACTCCGTCGTCCGGATCACCCAGCTGGCCCGCGCGGCCGGCATCCACCTGGTGCTCGCCACCCAGCGGCCCTCGGTGGACGTGGTCACCGGTCTGATCAAGGCCAACGTGCCGTCCCGGCTGGCCTTCGCGACCTCTGCGATGGCCGACTCCCGGGTCATCCTGGACCAGCCCGGCGCGGAGAAGCTGATCGGCAAGGGCGACGCCCTCTTCCTGCCGATGGGCGCGAGCAAGCCGATCCGCATGCAGGGCGCGTTCGTCACCGAGGCGGAGATCGCCAAGGTGGTGCAGCACTGCAAGGACCAGCTGTCCGCCGTCTACCGGGACGACGTGACGGTCGGCGGCGGGCCGAAGAAGGAGATCGACGAGGAGATCGGCGACGACCTGGACCTGCTGATCCAGGCGGCCGAGCTGGTGGTCTCCACCCAGTTCGGCTCGACCTCGATGCTCCAGCGCAAGCTCCGGGTCGGCTTCGCCAAGGCGGGCCGGCTGATGGACCTGATGGAGTCGCGCGGGATCGTCGGCCCCAGCGAAGGCTCCAAGGCCCGCGACGTCCTGGTGAAGCCGGACGAGCTGGACGGGGTGCTGGTGACCCTGCGGGGCTGACGGGCCGTGCCGTCCGGCGCCCCGCGCGCCGGACGGGTGCGCGGCCGGGCGGTCCGGGGCTGTCCGGGGCGCCGGAGTCCCCCTGCCCCGGACGGGGTGTCACTCGTTCGGAGGAGGGTAGGCGCGCTGTGGGGAACCGAACGCCCGCACACCGCGTCACAGGCCGGAAAGCGAACCCCGGGGAGCCCGCGTGCGGCTCCGTTGACGACCGGTCAACGGGCTGCCGGACCCCGGCCGGGGCGGGTGCACGCATTCGGTCCCGTTCCGCTTGAGAAACGATCCGCCCACGCCCCTAGACTGTTCCCCAGCAGGTGGCCATCCGCTCGAAAGGCGTGCCCCGTGACCATCGGCAAGTCCTCCGATCGCGAGAACGCCCCGTCGTCCGTCGAACCGACCGACGACGCGGCGCAGGCGGCCGATGCCCCGAGCATCGGCCGGGTGCTGTCCGCCGCCCGGATCGACGCGGGCCTCACGGTGGACCAGGTGAGTACCGCCACCCGCATCCGGGTGCCGATCGTCCATGCCGTCGAGGAGGACGACTTCGGCCGCTGCGGGGGTGACTTCTACGCCCGCGGACACATCCGCTTGATCGCCCGCGCCGTCGGCGTGGACGGCGACGGGCTGGTGGCCCGCTACGACGCCGCGCACGGCGGCCCGCCCGCCGCCAAGCGCCCGGCGGGCCAGCTGATCGACAGCGGCCCGATCAAGGTGCCCAGCCGCGGCCGGCCGAACTGGGCGGCCGCCATGGTCGCCGCGATCGTGGCGGTGGTCGCCCTGATCGGCTTCAACCTGGTCAGCGGCAAGGACGGGCACGGCACCACCGGCTCCGCCAGCGCGCCGCTGCCCAGCGGCTCCGGCACCGGATCGGTCGCCCCCGCCGCGACGCCCGCCGTCCAGCCGCCGGCGCCCGCGCCGAGCGCCGCCGCGATCGCCGCCGTCCCGGCCGACAAGGTCACCGTGAAGCTGGTCGCCGAGGGCACCAGCTGGGTCTCGGCGATGGACGGCAGCGGCAAGTCGCTGTTCCAGAACAACATCAACGACGGCCAGGACCAGACCTTCACCGACCCCAAGCAGATCAAGCTGGTGCTGGGGAACGGCGGGGCCGTGCACGCGTACGTCAACGGCAAGGACCTCGGTCTCCTCGGCAAGGACGGGCAGGTGGTGCACGTCACGTACACCCCCGGAGACCCGCAGGCGGGCTGACCACAGGGGTCGGCGAGGGCCGGTGACGGCCGGCCGAATCGAGGCGCGCGGCCTCCGGGGGGAACGGCACCGGAGGCCGCGCGTTAATCTTGGGCCTATGCCTGAACGCCGTACTGTCGCCCTTGTCACGCTCGGATGCGCCCGCAACGAGGTGGACTCCGAGGAACTCGCCGGGCGACTGGAGGCCGACGGCTGGTCGCTGGTCGATGACGCCGCCGAAGCGGACGTCGCCGTCGTCAACACCTGCGGCTTCGTCGAGGCCGCCAAGAAGGACTCCGTGGACGCCCTGCTGGAGGCCAACGACCTCAAGGGGCACGGCCGGACCCAGGCCGTCGTCGCGGTCGGCTGCATGGCCGAGCGGTACGGCAAGGAGCTCGCCGACGCGCTGCCCGAGGCGGACGGTGTCCTCGGCTTCGACGACTACGCCGACATCTCCGACCGCCTGCAGACCATCCTCTCCGGCGGCCACCACGCCCCGCACATCCCGCGCGACCGCCGCAAGCTGCTGCCGATCAGCCCCGCCGAGCGGCAGACGGCCGCCGAGGCCGTCGCGCTGCCCGGCCACGGCGCCGAGGCCGCCGCCGAGCCGATCGCCGACCTGCCCGAGGGCCTCGCCCCGGCCTCCGGCCCGCGCACCCTGCGCAAGCGGCTGGACGACAACCCGGTCGCCTCGGTCAAGCTCGCCTCCGGCTGCGACCGCCGGTGCTCCTTCTGCGCCATCCCGGCCTTCCGCGGCTCGTTCATCTCCCGCCGCCCCTCCGACGTGCTGCACGAGGCCCAGTGGCTGGCCGGGCAGGGCGTCCGCGAGATCGTCCTGGTCAGCGAGAACAACACCTCGTACGGCAAGGACCTCGGCGACATCCGGCTGCTGGAGACGCTGCTCGGCGAGATCTCCGCGATCGAGGGCGTCGAGCGGGTGCGGGTGTCCTACCTGCAGCCGGCCGAGATGCGTCCGGGCCTGATCGACGCGATGACCGGCACCACCGACGTGGTGCCCTACTTCGACCTGTCCTTCCAGCACTCGGCGCCCGCCGTACTTCGCCGGATGCGCCGCTTCGGCTCCACCGACCAGTTCCTGGAGCTGCTGGGCACCATCCGCGACAAGGCCCCGCAGGCCGGCGCCCGGTCCAACTTCATCGTCGGCTTCCCCGGTGAGACCGCGGAGGACTTCGCGGAGCTGGAGCGCTTCGTCACCCACGCCGGGCTGGACGCGATCGGCGTCTTCGGCTACTCCGACGAGGACGGCACCGAGGCCGCGACCTACGACGGCAAGCTCGACGCCGACGTGATCGCCGAGCGGCTGGACCGGCTGAGCCGGCTGGCCGAGGAGATGACCGCCCAGCGGGCCGAGCAGCGGATCGGCACCGAGGTCGAGGTGCTGATCGAGTCGATCGAGGACGGCGTGGTCGAGGGCCGGGCCGGCCACCAGGCCCCGGAGACCGACGGCCTGACCACCCTGGAGGGCGTCGAGGCCCCCGAGGTCGGGCAGTTCTGGCGGGCCAGGGTGGTCGCCAGCGAGGGCGTCGACCTGATCGCCGAGGCGCTGGAGCAGGTGCGGGTCCGTTCGGTCCCGGGAGCCGGGGAATGACCAAGGGGCCCGGCGCCCCGGCCGCGGCCCACCCGGGCAGACCGGTGGCCGCGGCGCCGGCGACCCCGGGGATCTGGAACATCGCCAACGTGCTCACGATGGTCCGGGTGCTGCTGGTCCCGGTCTTCGTGCTGCTGCTGTTCGCCGACGGCGGGCACAACCCCAAGTGGCGCTCGGTCGCCTGGGCCGCGTTCGCCATCGCGATGATCACCGACCTGTTCGACGGGGAACTGGCCCGCCGCAAGGGCCTGGTCACCGACTTCGGGAAGATCGCCGACCCGATCGCGGACAAGGCGATCATGGGCTCCGCGCTGATCGGCCTCTCGCTGCTCGGCGACCTGCCCTGGTGGGTCACCGTGGTGATCCTGGCCCGGGAGCTGGGCATCACGCTGATGCGGTTCTGGGTGATCCGCTACGGGGTCATCCCGGCCAGCCGCGGCGGCAAGCTCAAGACGCTGACCCAGGGCACCGCGGTCGGCATGTACGTCCTGGCCCTGACCGGGTGGCTGGCCACCGGGCGGGCCGTGCTGATGGGACTGGCGGTGCTGCTGACCGTCGGCACCGCGCTGGACTACGTCGGACAGGCGCTGCGCCTGCGCCGCGAGGGACAGGCCGCGGAACGCGCGGGCCGTTGAGCGACAGGGGGACCGGGTGGCGGAGCACGACTACCGGCTGGCGGAGCGCGCGCACGCCGCGCTGCGGGCCGAGGGCGGCACGCTGGCCGTCGCCGAGTCGCTGACCGGCGGTCTGCTGGCCGCCGCGCTGGTGGACGTCCCCGGGGCCTCCGCGACCTTCCGGGGCTCCGTCACCGCGTACGCGACCGAGCTCAAGGCCTCCGTGCTCGGTGTGGACGAGGGCCTGCTGGACGTCCACGGGCCCGTCCACCCGGTGGTGGCCCGGCAGATGGCCGAGGGCGTGCGGGGGCTGCTGGGGGCCACGTACGGGCTCGCGACGACCGGGGTGGCCGGTCCGGACCCGCAGGACGGACAGCCGGTGGGCACCGTACACCTGGCGGTCGCCGGCCCGGGGGGAACTCTGGTCAGTTCGCCCCTGCTGTCGGGCGGCCGTGCCACAATCCGTCACGGAGCGGTGACCGCCGCACTGGAGCTGCTCGTCGGCCGGCTCGCACAGTAGGGGCCCCTCCGACGGATCTCCACCGAACCGAGATCTGCCGATCTGGCGCCCGGGTACGGCTCAGCTGGAGGATCGTGTTACATCCAACAGCCTGGTTGGGCAGAAACCAGGTGGCGAACGAGTTGCGTGACGGTGGCCGGGTGGGCCGCGTCGGGTACCACGAGGGGCCCGCGAACCCGGGTACGACACCGGAACGAGGAGGGGGACAGCCTTGCAGCCCAGAGTGAACACGACCAGGGTCCCCGCACGCGAAGCGGGCAAGGCGGTACGGTGGGGGCGTGACATCTCGATCCGCAGTCCGAGGAGGGAGGCACCGATGATCCTGCTCCGTCGCCTACTGGGCGATGTACTGCGTCGGCAGCGCCAGCGCCAGGGCCGCACACTCCGCGAGGTGTCGGCGGCCGCCAGGGTTTCGCTCGGGTACCTCTCCGAGGTCGAGCGGGGACAGAAGGAGGCCTCCTCGGAGCTGCTCTCCGCCATCTGCGACGCACTCGACGTCCGGATGTCCGAGGTCATGCGCGAGGTCAGCGACGAACTGTCGCTCGCCGAACTTGCGGCGATGGCCACCCTCTCCGAAGGTGATCTGCTGAGGCCGGTACTCGAACCGGTTCCGCTTCCCGCCCCCGGCACCGACCGGGCGAACATGTCGCCCAAGGCCGCCGCGATGGACGTGGTCGCCGCCTGATCCCGGCCTCGACCCGGGCATCGCCGCCCGGGGCGAGCGAAGGGAGGGCGATCGTGCGGAGAGACGCGATGATGCGCCCGGCAGCCCGAATACGGGCGCGGGCGCGGTTGTTGCTCCGGAAACGGCGTCCGGTGCGGTGGGTCCTGGCGGCAGTGGCGGCCGGGCTCGCCTGGTGGCTCCTGGTCGTCCGGGGGCAGGCGGTCGACGGTGCGGCGCTGGGGCTGCTCGCGGCCGGAGGCTGGGGCCTCGGCCTCATCCCGGTCCACGCTGACCGGAACGCGACCGGACCGGCCCGTCGCCGGAGCACTGAGGCGGTACGACCGGTGGAGGCACAGCCGCCGCCGATCGGGTGATTCGACGTGGCCGGAGGCCGCGGGGTCCCGGACCCCGCGGCCTCCGCCGTGTCCGGGGGCGGGTGCGCCGACGGACTACGGCCGCAGGCGCAGGCCGCGGGGGGTGGCGTGGAAGCCCGCCTCCTCCAGGGCGCGGCCGAGCTCCGAACCGAGAGCGGGCTCGCCGTTGGCCCGCTCCACCGTGACGGTGCCGAGCGCGCCCCCGCGGACGGCGGCGGCCAGTGCTCCCGCCGCGAGCGCCCGGGTGCCCCCGTCCTCCGGCCAGGCCAGCAGGGACTTGCCGCCGCGCTCGACGTACAGCGCCAGCTCGCCGTCCACCAGGACCACCAGGGCGCCCGCCTTGCGGCCCGGACGGTGGGCCGTGGACTCCTTGCCGCCGGGGGCGGTGGGCGGCTCGGGCCAGGGCAGGGCGGCGCCGTAGGCGTTCGCCGGGTCGGCGGCGGCCAGCACCAGCGTCTGCGGCGGCTCGGCGGCCGGGGCGGCCGGCCACTCGGTGGCCGCGGTGCGCTCCAACCGGCCGTTGACCGAGCGCAGCCGGTCGGCCGCGCCCTCCATGGCGAACTGGGCGCCGCCCAGGCCCTCGACGAAGTAGCCCCGACGGGCCCGGCCGCGCTCCTCCATCGCCGCCAGCACCCGGTAGACCCCGGCGAAGCCGCCGGGCACCCGCTCGGCCGCGACCGCCCCCCTGGTGAGCAGACCGTGCCGGTCCAGCAGGTTCTGCGCCTGCGCGGTGGCCCGGACCGTCGGGTCGGCGGCGAGGGCGGGCAGCAGCGACCAGCGCCCGGCCACCGTCGGCGGGCCGCTGCGCAGGGCGCCGCCGGGGCGGCCCAGGGCGCGGCCCGCGGTGCCGTAGCGGCCGCGCGGGGTGGACCGGGGCGCGCGGTGGGCGGTGGCGCCCGCCGTCCGGCCGGAGCCGAGCAGGGCGCGCAGCGGGGCGAGGGTGTCGTTGGTGACGTAACCGGCCCAGACCAGGTCCCAGAGGGCTTCTACGACCGCGGGCTCCGGGGTCTCCTCCGGCAGCTGCTGGACGAGTTGGCGGAAGAACAGGCCGTAGCCGCCCGCCAGCGCCGACATCAGGGCGCTGTGCAGCGGGGTGAGCGCGGGCGGGACGGGCTCGGGCCGCAGCAGGTGGGCGTTCTCGGTGAGGTGGAGGCTGAGCCAGCCGTCCTTGCCGGGCAGCGCCCCGGCGCCGCACCAGCCGATCTCGCCGGCCGCCGTCAACTCGTCCAGCAGGCCGGGGGAGTAGTCGGCGAGCCGGGCCGGGAGGACCAGCTTCTCCAGGGCGGAGGCGGGCAGCGCGGTGCCCTGCAGCTGTTCGACCACTCGGAGCAGACCGTCCGGGCCGCGCAGCCGGTGGCCGGCCAGGTGCTGCCACTGCGGGAGGAAGGCGGCCAGCGCGCGCGGCGGGACCGGCTCGACCTCCTGGCGCAGGGCGGCCAGCGAGCGGCGGCGCAGCCTGCGCAGGACCTCGGCGTCGCACCACTCCGGTGCGGTGTGGTCGACGGGGGCGGCGCCGAGCGCTTCCGGCGAAGGGTGCAGACGGGCGGTGGGCGGGAGGAACTGGCCCTGGACCAGGCGGCCGGCGGCGGTGAGGCGGTGCAGCGCGCCGGTCACGACGGCGCTGCCCAGGCCGTAGCGGGCAGCGGCCCCGGCGGCGGTGAACGGGCCGTGGGTCCGGGCGTGGCGGGCGATCAGATCGCCCAGCGGGTCCTTGACCGGCTCGGTGAAGGCCTCGGGGACGCCGACGGGCAGCGGGGTGCCGAGTGCGTCGCGCAGCCGCCCGGCGTCCTCGATCGCGGCCCAGCGCTGGTCGCCGGCGATCCGGACCTGGATCACCCGGCGGGCGGCCTCCAGCTCCAGCGCCCAGAGCGGTTCGGCGCCGCGGGCGGTCAACTCGGCCTCGGTGAGCGGGCCGAGCAGGCGCAGGGCGTCGGCGACGCCCTCGGCGTCCTTGATCCGGCGCTCCGGGGTGAGGCGCTGGAGTTCGGCCTCCAGCTCGGCGAGCACCCGGGGGTCGAGCAGTTCGCTCAGCTCGGCCTGGCCGAGGAGTTCGGACAGCAGCCGGGAGTCCAGCGAGAGGGCGGCGGCGCGGCGCTCGGCGAGCGGGGAGTCGCCCTCGTAGAGGAACTGGGCGACGTAGCCGAAGAGCAGCGAGCGGGCGAAGGGAGAGGGTTCGGGGGTGGTGACCTCGACCAGCCTGACGGCGCGGGATTCGAGGTCGCCCATCAGCTCGACCAGGCCGGGGACGTCGAAGACGTCCTGCAGACACTCCCGGACGGCCTCCAGGACGATCGGGAACGAACCGTACTCGGAGGCGACTTCGAGGAGTTGGGCGGCGCGCTGGCGCTGCTGCCACAGCGGGGTGCGGCGGCCGGGGTTGCGGCGGGGCAGCAGCAGGGCGCGGCCGGCGCACTCGCGGAAGCGGGAGGCGAACAGGGCGGAGCCGCCGACCTGGTCGGTGACCAGCTGCTCGATCTCGCCGGGCTCGAACAGGGCGGCGTCGGCGCCGACCGGGGCCTCGTCCGCACCGGGCCGGGCGGCCGGGGCGGCGGGGGCGGCGAAGTCGAAGTCGGGGGAGAGCAGGTCGGCGTCGGGCAGGCGGAGCACGATGCCGTCGTCGGCGTGCATGACCTGCGGGTCCAGGCCGTGCTTCTCGCGCAGCCGGGCGCCGAGGGCGAGGGCCCAGGGCGCGTGCACCTGGGCGCCGAAGGGGGAGTGGATGACGATCCGCCAGTCGCCGAGTTCGTCCCGGAAGCGCTCGACCACGATGGTGCGGTCGTCCGGGAGGTGGCCGCAGGCGGCGCGCTGTTCGGCGAGGTAGTCGAGCAGGTTGGCGGCGGCCCAGTCGTCCAGCCCGGCCCGCTTGAGGCGTTCCGTGGCGGCCTCGGGCAGCAGCGCCCCCAGTTCGCGGGTGAACGCGCCGAGGGCGCGGCCGAGTTCGAGCGGGCGGCCGAGGGTGTCGCCCTTCCAGAACGGGAGCCGGCCGGGGATGCCGGGAGCGGGGGTGACGAGCACCTTGTCGTGGGTGATCTCCTCGATCCGCCAGGAGGTGGTGCCGAGGGTGAACACGTCGCCGACGCGGGACTCGTAGACCATCTCCTCGTCGAGCTCGCCGACCCGGCCGCCGCCCTTCTTGCCCGTTTTCGAGTCGGACGCAGTGGTGCCGGCGATGAACACGCCGAACAGGCCGCGGTCGGGGATGGTGCCGCCGGAGGTGACGGCCAGGCGCTGGGCGCCGGGGCGGCCGGTCACGGTGCCGGCCACCCGGTCCCACACCACGCGCGGGCGCAGCTCGGCGAAGGCGTCCGAGGGGTAGCGGCCGGCCAGCATGTCGAGGACGGCGTCGAAGGCGGACTGCGGGAGGGTCGCGAAGGGCGCGGCGCGGCGGACCACGGCGAGCAGGTCGTCCACCGGCCAGGCGTCCATGGCCGTCATCGCGACCAGCTGCTGGGCGAGCACGTCCAGCGGGTTGCGCGGGATGCGCAGCGCCTCGATCCGGCCGGCCCGCATCCGCTCGGTGACCACCGCCGACTGCACGAGGTCGCCCCGGTACTTGGGGAAGAAGACGCCGGTGGAGACGGCGCCGACCTGGTGGCCGGCCCGGCCGACCCGCTGCAGGCCGGAGGCGACCGAGGGCGGGGACTCGACCTGGACGACGAGTTCCACGGCGCCCATGTCGATGCCCAGCTCCAGGCTGGAGGTGGCGACCACGGCCGGCAGCCGGCCGGCCTTCAGCTCCTCCTCGACCAGGGAGCGCTGTTCCTTGGAGACGGAGCCGTGGTGGGCCCGGGCGATGACCGCGGGCGCGCCCTTGGCGGCGCCGGAGCCGCCCATCAGCTGGGCCGGGGCGTGCGCCCCGGGGGTGACGGTGCCGGTGGCGCGCTCGTGGGCGATCTCGTTCAGCCGGTTGCACAGGCGCTCGGCGAGGCGGCGGGAGTTGGCGAAGACGATGGTCGAGCGGTGCGCCTCGACCAGGTCGACGATCCGCTCCTCGACGTGCGGCCAGATCGAGCTCTGGCGCTGGGGGTCGCTGTCGGCTGCGCCGCCGGTGGCCGGTGCGGCGGGCAGGTCGTCCAGGTCGGGGACGGGGACGACCACCGAGAGGTCGAAGTCCTTGTCGGCGGGGGGCTGGACGACGACGGCGCCGCGCTGCGGGCTCAGGAAGCGGGCGACCTCCTCGACCGGGCGGACCGTCGCGGACAGGCCGATCCGGCGTGCCGGGCGGTCCAGCAGCTCGTCCAGCCGCTCCAGGGTGAGCGCGAGGTGGGCGCCGCGCTTGGTGCCGGCGACGGCGTGCACCTCGTCCAGGATCACCGTGTCCACCCCGCGCAGGGCCTCCCGGGAGGCGGAGGTGAGCAGCAGGAACAGTGACTCGGGGGTGGTGATCAGGATGTCCGGCGGGTGGGTCGCGAAGCGGCGGCGGTCGGCGGCCGGGGTGTCGCCGGAGCGGATGGCGACCTGGACCTCGGGCTCGGGCAGGCCGAGCCGGACGGCGGCCTGGCGCAGGCCGGTCAGCGGGGCGCGCAGGTTCCGTTCGACGTCCACCGCGAGGGCCTTGAGCGGGGAGACGTAGAGGACGCGGCAGCGGCGCTTGCTCTCGGCCGGCGGCGGGGTGCTGCTGAGCCGGTCCAGGGCGGAGAGGAAGGCGGCGAGCGTCTTGCCGGAGCCGGTGGGGGCGACCACCAGGACGTCGGTGTCCCGTCCGATGGCGCGCCAGGCCTCGGCCTGGGCGGTGGTGGGGGCGGAGAAGGCGCCGGTGAACCAGGCCCGGGTGGTCGGGGCGAAGCCGGCGAGCGGGTCGTGGGCGGGCGGGGTCGGGTGCTGGGGCGCCATGCCCCCATGGTGCCGGGTGGGACCGACAACCGGGCGCGGGGCGGGGCCGGCGGGCGGGAGCGTCCGGGGCGGCAAGGTGCGGCCGGGCCGTCCCGGGAGGCGGGGGGTGCAAGCCAGGGGGCAGAAACGACAATCCGCTCATATGGTGATGATTCGGAAGCTTGATCCATTCGTGACCCACCGGAACGACGAGCGGAGACCGTGCGATGGCGCAGGCGCACCCGCCGGGCAGGCCCGCCCGCGCCGCCCGGCGCCGCCGGGTCCGCGGGCCCGTCCGGGCGTTGCTCGCGATGCTGCTCACGGCCCTCGTGCTGGGTGGGGCCGTCCCGTCTGTGTCCGGGCCCGGGCGGTCCTACCTCAGCTACCTGGTGCTGGCCGAGCGGGAGGACGCGTCCGGGGCGGCCCGGGCCGGGGCCGAGAGCCGGGCGGCGGGTGGCCAGGTGGTGCAGGAGTACCCGCAGATCGGGGCCGTCCTGACGTACGCGACCGGCAGGTTCGCGGACAAGGTGCGCAGCCGGCCCGGGATCGCCGCCGTCGGCGCGACCCGCACCGCGCCGGTGGTGGCGCCGCCCCGGGCGGTGGACGGGGCCGGGGACTTCACGGTGGGCGCGGACCGGGGCGGGCACGGGGCCGTCGGTGCGGACGCCCTCGGCGCGGTCCGCGCGGTCCGCGCCGGGGACGACCGGGCGGCCGGGTCGGGCACCGCCACCGTGCCCGACCCCGCCGAGGGCGGCGCCTGGAACCTCGCCATGCTCGGCGCGACCGCGCTCCGCACCGGCGACGCCTCCCCGGCACCGAACAGCGCCCCCGCGGGCGTCGTGCCGGACCCCGAGGCGCTGCACCGGGTGCTGGTCGCCGTGCTGGACTCCGGCGTGGACGACACCCACCCCGACCTGCGCGCAGCGGTCGACCCGAAGGCCTCCGCCTCCTGCGCCGACGGCCGGCCCGACGCCCGCACCGGAGCCTGGCGGCCCGACCCCGGAGTGGGGGAGAGCGGCCACGGCACCCACGTCGCCGGGATCGTCGGCGCCGCCCGGGACGGCCGCGGCGTCACCGGGGTCGCGCCGGGCGTGCGGATCGCCGCCGTCCGGCTGCTCGGACCGCTCGGGCAGTACTACGCCGAGAACATGGTCTGCGGGCTGCTCTGGGCCGCCGACCACGGCGCCAAGGCGGTCAACAACAGCTACTTCGCGGACCCGTGGAAGTACAACTGCCCCGAGGACCGGGACCAGGCCGCGCTGACCGCCGCCGTCGGACGGGCCGCCGGGTACGCCCGGAGCAAGGGCGCGGTGGTGGTCGCCTCGGCGGGCAACGACGCGCAGGACCTCGGCGCCCCCCGGACCGACGAGCGCAGCCCCAACGACCGGGTCTCCGGCCCGGCGCAGACCCGCTACCTGGGCACCGAGTGCGTCCGGCTGCCCGGCGAGCTGCCCGGCGTCGTCACCGTCACCGCCGTCAACCGGGACGGCCACCCGTCCGCCTACACCAACTTCGGGCGCGGCCGGGTCTCGCTGGCCGCCCCCGGCGGCGACCCGGACGGCGGGCCGCAGAACGCGATCGTCTCCGACTGGCCCGGGGGCCAGTACGCGGCGCTGGCCGGCACCTCGATGGCGGCCGCGCACGTGACCGGCGCGGTGGCGGTGGCGGCCGCACTGCACCCGGACTTCGACTCGGACGCGTTGGCGGCGCTGCTCGCGAACACGGCGGCGGCGGGCTGCCCGCCCGGACCGTACGCCTGCGGGGACCGGCAGTTCTTCGGGGCGGGGCTGCTGGCACTGCCGCGGTGAGCCCGGGGACGCACGGGGTCCCGGGCCGGGCGGGGTCCGGGGCCGGGCGGAGACGGGCCGGACCGCGTGGGGTCGGGTGTGCGCCGGCGGCCGGGTGGTGGCCGGTCCGGGGCGCGGGTGGTCGGTCCGGGATACTTGGGGCATGAGGCTGACGGAGTTCTGGCGACGGATGCACGCGCACTTCGGGGAGACGTACGCGGAGTCGTTCGCGAGCGACCACGTGA
Source organism: Kitasatospora sp. NPDC038210 (assembly GCF_055600605.1). Taxonomy (NCBI): domain Bacteria; kingdom Bacillati; phylum Actinomycetota; class Actinomycetes; order Kitasatosporales; family Streptomycetaceae; genus Kitasatospora; species Kitasatospora sp. NPDC038210. Next base: position 25,231 of record NZ_JBVJYK010000017.1, read on the forward strand.
TGAGCGAGCTGGGCGGGCGGACCGTGCGCCAGGCGCTGGAGGCGGGCTGGGAGGCCAAGGACGTCTGGCGGGTGGTCTGCGAGACCCAGGGGGTCTCGACGCTGCTGCGCTGACCTCCGGGGTCCGCTCCGGGCCTCCGGGCATGGGACAGACTGTCCCGGTGACAAGCAGCGCAGAACAGAAGAATTCGGACAGGGCGGTGCGGGTCGCCGGGGGTGCGCGGGCCGGTGACGGCGTGCGGGCCGCCGGAGGGCCCGCCGACGACGCCCGGAGCGGTCGCGCGCGGGAGGGCGGCGGCGCCCTGTGGGGCGGCGGGATGCCGCGCTGGCTGCCCAGGGCGATGGCGCTGTTCCTCGTCCTGGTCGGACTGTTCCAGCTCGCGGACTGGGCCTTCCGGCAGCTGATCGACCTCTTCGTGATGCTGCTGGTGGCCTTCTTCCTCTCGCTCGCGCTGGAGCCGGCCGTCGACCGGATGGCGGCGCGCGGGGTGCGCCGGGGGGTCGGCACCTTCCTGGTGTTCGTCGCCGTCGGGGTCGCGGTGGCCGGGTTCCTCGCCGCGCTCGGCACGCTGCTGGTCGACCAGGTGGGCAAGATCGCGGGAGACCTGCCGCACCTGGTCGACAACCTGATCGGCTGGGTCAACCGGACCTTCCACCAGGACCTCTCGCTGGACGAGCTGCAGAAGCGGCTGCTCAAGGACTCCGGCACCATCGAGAACTACGCCCAGCAGGCCGCCGACAACGTCTGGGGCGTCTCCTCCTCCGTGATCGGCGGGCTCTTCCAGGCCTTCACGGTCGGGCTGTTCACCTTCTACTTCACCGCCGAGGGACCGCGGGTGCGCCGGACGGTCTGCTCGCTGCTGCCGCCCGCCAGGCAGGGCGAGGTGCTGCGGGCCTGGGAGATCGCGCTGGCCAAGACCGGCGGCTACCTCTACTCCCGGGCGCTGCTCGCGGTGGTGTCGGCCGCCGGGCACTGGGTGATGTTCGCGCTGCTGGACCTGCCGTACGCGGTGGCGCTGGCGATCTGGGTGGGCGTCATGTCGCAGTTCGTGCCGACCATCGGGACGTACCTGGCCGGTGCGCTGCCGGTGCTGGTGGCGCTGACCGTGGAGCCGGTGGACGCGCTCTGGGTGCTGGTCTTCGTGGTGGTCTACCAGCAGGTCGAGAACTACCTGCTGCACCCGAGGATCACCGCGCGGACCGTGGACGTGCACCCGGCGGTGGCCTTCGGCGCGGTGATCGCGGGCGCGGCGCTGCTCGGTGCGGTGGGCGCGCTGATCGCGATCCCGGCGGCGGCGACCCTGCAGGGCTTCGTGGGGACGTACGTGCGGCGCTACGAGGTGGCCACCGACCCCCGGATCGACCGGGGCGAGCAGCGGCGGGCCCGGCGGGAGCTGCGCCGGGAGGCGGCGCGGCGGCTGCGGCGGATGGTCGGAGGGGACGGGGAGTGAGGCGAGGGCGGCGCCCCGGGGCGGGACCCGGGGCGCCACCGCGCCGACGTGCGACGCTTGAATCGAACAGATGTTCTTTGTACTCTCCGGCGAAGAGTTTTCCACAGGCCGAGCCCGGTCGGACTCGTTTGTCAGTGGGACGCGCTAGCGTCGATGACGATGAAGCGCACAGCACAGAACCCGAGGGAAAAAGCCATGGCAGGTACGGACCGCGAGAAGGCCCTGGAAACCGCGCTCGCCCAGATCGAGCGGCAGTTCGGCAAGGGCTCGGTGATGCGCCTCGGCGAGAAGGCCAATGAGCCCGTCGAGGTGATCTCCACCGGGTCGACCGCCCTGGACGTCGCCCTCGGGGTCGGCGGCATCCCGCGCGGCCGAGTGATCGAGATCTACGGCCCCGAGTCCTCCGGCAAGACGACCCTGACCCTGCACCTGGCGGCCAACGCCCAGAAGGCCGGCGGCACGGTCGCCTTCGTCGACGCGGAGCACGCGCTCGACCCGGAGTACGCCAAGAAGCTCGGCGTGGACACCGACGCCCTGCTGGTCAGCCAGCCGGACACCGGTGAGCAGGCCCTGGAGATCACCGACATGCTGATCCGCTCCGGCGCGATCGACCTGGTGATCATCGACTCGGTCGCGGCGCTCGTCCCGCGCGCGGAGATCGAGGGCGAGATGGGTGACTCGCACGTCGGTCTGCAGGCCCGCCTGATGAGCCAGGCGCTGCGCAAGATCGCCGGTGCGCTGAACCAGTCGAACACCACCGCGATCTTCATCAACCAGCTGCGCGAGAAGATCGGCGTGATGTTCGGTTCGCCGGAGACCACGACCGGTGGCCGGGCGCTGAAGTTCTACGCCTCGGTCCGGCTGGACATCCGCCGGATCGAGACCCTGAAGGACGGCACCGAGGCGGTCGGCAACCGCACCCGCGTCAAGGTGGTCAAGAACAAGGTCGCCGCGCCGTTCAAGCAGGCCGAGTTCGACATCCTCTACGGCGTCGGCATCAGCCGCGAGGGCGGCCTGATCGACATGGGCGTCGAGCACGGCTTCATCCGCAAGTCGGGAGCCTGGTACACCTACGAGGGCGACCAGCTCGGCCAGGGCAAGGAGAACGCCCGCAACTTCCTGCGGGACAACCCGCAGCTCGCCGACGAGATCGAGCGGAAGATCAAGGGCAAGCTCGGCATCGGCCCGAAGACCGAGGAGCCGGCTGCGGGCGAGGCGGACACCGCCGCGGACGCAACCGCGAAGCCGATCACCACGACCGTCGCCAAGGCGGCCGCGGCGAAGAAGACCGCGGCGGCCAAGGCCTGAGCCGTTGACGCAGTACGACACGGTGGGCGGCGGCCCGGCGGGCCCGGAGGACGACGACCACGGGCCGCCGGACTGGTTCGCCGCGGTCGCGGAGGAGCCGGAGCCCGCGCCGGAGCCTCCCGCGCCGTCGCGCCCCCGCCGGGGGCGGCGGGAGCGGCCGTTCACCGTGCAGAGGACATCCGGCCGGGAGCCGGAGTTCGACCGGGCCCCGGCCCGGGCGGTGCGCGGCGCGGCGCCCGGGCCGGGGCCGGCGGAGGCTTCGGTCGAGGCGCTCGGGCTGGTCTCGGCCTCCGAACTGCCCTCCGGCCGCCGTCGCCGGCGCTCGGCCCTGGCGGCCGAGGAGCCCGGAGCGGGCCTGCCCGGCCCCGCGTCGACGGGCACGGACCACGGCTGGGGCGAGGACGAGGCGGCCGGTCACGGGGGTGCGGCCGCCTCGCCCCCCCGCTCCGGTGCCCGCCGGGGCCGTACCCGGCGCGGGCGTTCCGCCGAGGGACTGCCGGATGACGGACTGCCGGACGAGGGTCCTGCGGGTGGCGGGCTGCCGGCCGGCGGGCTGGAGCGCGCCGGTCGTGCCTCCCGGAAGCAGGCCGAGGAAGCGGTCGATCCGGAGACCCGCGCCCGGGACATCTGCCTGCGGCTGCTGACCGGCGCCGCCAAGACCCGCAAGCAGCTCGCCGACGCCCTGCGCAAGCGGGAGATCCCGGACGAGGTCGCCGACGAGGTGCTCACCCGGCTCGAAGAGGTCGGGCTGATCGACGACGGCGCCTTCGCCGCCGCCTGGGTGGAGTCCCGGCACGCCGTCCGGGGCCTGTCCCGGCGGGCGCTGGCCCAGGAGCTGCGCACCAAGGGGGTGGCCGCCGACCTGGTCGAGCAGGCCGTCGCCCAGGTCGACCACGACGACGAGACGGACGCGGCCCGGGCCCTGGTCGAGCGCAAGCTGCGGTCCACCCGCGGCCTGGACCGGCAGGTCCGCACCCGGCGGCTGGTCGGCATGCTGGCCCGGCGCGGCTACTCCGAGGGGCTGGCGTTCCGGGTGGTGCGCGCCGCGTTGGACGAGGAGCCTGGCGGCCCGTCGGAAACGGAGTGGGAGTAGTGGCGGTTTCGTGGGCTTCTTGGTGGTGACCAGGCCAAGTCTTGACCATTTCGTGACCCCCACCTAGCCTCGCCTTCAGTGCCCGGGGCGCCTCCGGACGGCGGCCCGCGCAGGGGACGAGGAGTGGGCGGCATGACGATGTCGGTGGGCGCCGGACCGAGCGGCGCGCTGCCGGCGATCGCCGGTTCGGCGGCTCTCCTCCTGGCCGTGCTCGTGGTGTTCGCCGGGCTGGTCATCAAACGGCTGCGGGCGGACCGGCGCGGCGCGCTGGCCGAGGCCGAGCGGGCCCGGCACCGGGCCGAACAGCAGACCGCCCGGCAGCAGGCCGAACTCACCCGCCGCGAGGAGCAGTTGGCCGAGGAGCTGCGCAGGCTCCGCCGACGCGAGGACGAACTGGCCGAACGCGCGGCCGAGTCGGAGCGCTCCCGGGTCGAGGCAGAGGCGCTGGTGACCCGCCGGGCTGCCGCCCTGGAGCGGGCCGCCGGGCTCTCCGCCGAGCAGGCCCGCGCCGAACTCCTGCACGAGGCCGAGGCCTCGGCCCGGTTGGCGGCCGCGGTCACCGTCCGGGAGATCGAGCGCGAGGCCAAGGAGGAGGGCGAGCGCCGGGCGCGGTCCGTCCTCGCCGTCGCCATCCAGCGGCTGGCGACGGAGCAGACCGCGGAGAGCGCCGTCAGTGTCCTGCGGCTGCCGAACGAGGAGATGAAGGGCCGGATCATCGGCCGTGAGGGCCGCAACATCCGCGCCTTCGAGGCCGTCACCGGAGTGAACCTGATCGTCGACGACACCCCGGAGTCGGTGCAGCTGTCCTGCTTCGACCCGGTCCGCCGGGAGACCGCCCGGCTCACCCTGCAGCAGCTGGTCGAGGACGGACGGATCCACCCGACCCGGATCGAGCAGCTCCACGAGCGCAGTCGCGCGGAGATCGAGCTGAGCTGCGTCCGGGCCGGCGAGGACGCCCTGCTGGACGCCCGGGTCGGCGCGATGCACCCCGAACTCGTCCGCACCCTGGGCTCGTTGCGCTACCGGGTCTCGTACGGGCAGAACGTGCTCGGGCACCTGCTGGAGTCCGCGCACCTGGCCGGGATGATGGCCGCCGAACTCGGCGTGGACCCGGAGCCGGTGCGCCGCGCCGCACTGCTGCACGACATCGGCAAGGCGCTCACCCACGAGGTCGAGGGCAGCCACGCGGCGGTCGGCGCCTCACTCGCGCGGCGCCACGGCGAGTCCCCGGAAGTGGTGCACGCGATCGCCGCGCACCACAACGAGGTGGAGCCCGAGACCGTCACGGCCGTGCTGACCCAGGCCGCGGACGCCTGCTCGGGCGGTCGGCCCGGGGCGCGCAAGGAGTCGCTGGAGCTGTACGTCCGTCGGCTGGCGCGGCTGGAGGAGATCGCGCGCTCGCACCCGGGCGTGGCCGACGTCTACGCGATGCAGGCCGGCCGCGAGGTCCGGGTGATGGTCCGTCCGGACGCGGTGGACGACCTCGGTGCGGAGCTGATCGCCCGCGAGGTCGCCCGGCAGGTCTCGGCCGAGCTGACCTACCCGGGGCAGATCCGGGTGACCGTGGTCCGCGAGAGCCGCGCGACGGCGGTGGCGAGCTGACGGGTCGGCGGGCCGGGGCGGTCGTTGCCCGGGCGGTCGGTGCCGAAGCGGTCGGTGCGCAAGCGGTCGGTCCCCGGACGGTCGACTCCCGGACGGTCGGTCCCCGTCGTCCGCCGTCGGGGCGTCGGACCGCCGCGGGCCGGGGCCGACGGCGGCACTAGCTCGGGCTGTCGACCTGCTGCGGGGCGTGCCGGTCGGCGAGCCGGGGTTCGAGGTCGGACCGGGGCTCGCGGTCGGACCGGGCTTCGAGGTCGGACCGGGGCTCGGGTTCGGCCTCGGGCTCCGGGGCCGGCCCGAGGGTCGCCGGGCCGCCGCGGGCGCGGTCGGCGAGGGCGAGGAGGTCCTCGGCGACGGCACCCTGGGTGACGCCGACGAGGTGGCCGTCGGGGCGGATCAGCAGGACGGTGTGCGGGCCGGCGCCCGGGTAGTCCTCGGTGACCAGCACCTCGGCGGGGACCGGCAGGGCGGCGGCGACCTCGGCGAGCCGGGGCATCAGCCCGGCGCCGAGCCAGTGCTCGGACGACCAGACGGCGGTGCCGGGGGCGACCAGCAGCAGCAGGAAGGTGGCGCCGAGCCGGGCGTGCAGGTGGTCGGGGGTGCCGTCGGTGGCGAGCACCGGCAGGTCCGGGACGAGCACGCCGGGGGCGGTGGCGGGCAGCAGCTCGCTGAGCGAGGTGGTGCCGCGCGAGCCGCGCTGCACCGGGACCCTCCCGGGAACACCGGAGGGCGCCGCCGGGTAGGCGGGCGCGCCGCCGAAGCGGCCGGTGCCGAGCTGGCCGTCGGCGAGCAGCGGGGCGTGCTTGCGGAAGCCGCCGACCAGCAGCGAGCGCCGGGTCTGCTGCCAGCCGCGCAGTGGGCGCAGCAGCGGCATGGACTGGTCGACGGCGCGCAGCCGGGCGCCGACCGCGCCGCGCCGTTCGGCCTCGTAGCCGTCCAGCAGAGAGCCGCCGGGCTGCGGGCCGCCGGAGTGGAGGTGCCAGGCGAGGGCGAGCCGCCAGGCGAGGTTGTCGGCGTCGCGCAGCCCGTCCGTGAGGTTCTGCATGCCGAGCGCGCCGTGCAGGTGGGCGGCGTCGCCGGCCAGGAAGCAGCGGCCGACCCGGAAGCGGGCGGCGAGGCGCTGCTGGGCGGTGTGGTCGGCGGCGGCGAGCAGCTCGAAGCGGGGGAGTTCGCCGCACCAGCCGGTGAGGGTGGCGGTGACCCGGGTGAGAAGGGTGTCGCCGGTGACGATGCCCGGCCAGGTGGCGTGCGGGTCGACCGTCTCGGTGGGGGCGGGGCGGCCCGGGGGCAGCCGCCAGTCGAGCCGCCAGATGCCGTCCGGCAGTGGACGGGCGGAGGCCTCGCGGTCGCCGCGCCACGGGGGCTCGCGGTGCAGCCGGGCGCCGTCGAAGGGCAGGTCGACCCGGACGGTGGCGACGGCGTTGCGGTCGACCGCGGGCCGGCCCGGGAAGCGGATCTTGAGGAGCTTGCGGACGGTGGATCTCGCGCCGTCGCAGCCGACCAGGTGGCTGCCGCGCCACCAGGTGGCGGCGCCGTTCTGGGTGCCCACGGTGCGGATGCTGACGCCGTCCCGGTCCTGTTCGAGCTCGACGACCCGGTTGAGCGGGACCAGCTTGATCAGCGGGGTGCCGGTCAGGGCGTCGCGCAGGCCGCGCTGGAGGCGGTGCTGGGGGAGGTGGAAGGTGGGCGAGTCGGTGAGGTCGATCCGCAGCACTTCCTGGCGGCGCCGCCAGATGGTGAAGGAGTCCCAGAGGGCGGAGTCGGAGACCGCCCGCGGGTAGCCGATCCGGGTCAGGAAGGCGGCGGTGTCGGCGCCGACGACGAGGCTGCGCGGGCCTTCGGGGCAGAGCCCGGAGCCCTCGTCCAGGACGATGGTCGGCACCTCGTGCCGGGCGAGGGCGAGGGCCAGGGCCAGACCGACCGGTCCGGCCCCGACCACGATCACCGGGTCCATGAGGGGACCTCCGGGCACGAACCGGCCGATCGGCCGGCGTCAGTTACCGCTGCCGCATATGCCGCGTGGATGCTCCCGGGAGGTGTCACGAAGAGCAATGCAACAGTTCACCTGCGTGTCCGTCAAGCAGCAGCTGAAGTGCGCCGGTTCGCGCCGCGACGACCACGGGCCTCGATCCAGCGCGCGAGCGCGGTCAGCAGCAGGCACATGACGATGTAGATCGGGCCGATCACGAGCACCACGGGGATGTAGGGGAACCCGGCGGCGTTCAGCGGCTGGCTGGCGATCTTCTTGCCGATGAACAGCAGCTCGTTGTAGGTGATGATGTACCCGAGCGAGGTGTCCTTGAGGGTGACGACCAGCTGGCCGATCATCGTTGGCAGCATCGAGCGCACGGCCTGCGGCACCAGGATGCCGCTCATCACCTGGGTCTTGCGCATGCCGAGGGCGTACGCCGCCTCACCCTGACCACGCGGGACGGCGTTGACGCCGCTCCGGATGATCTCCGCCTGGACCGAGCCGTTGTAGAGCGTGAGCCCGAGCACGAGCGCCCACATCGGGTCCTTGGCGAAGAACGCGTAGTAGAGGGCGACGATCAGGATCAGCAGCGGCATCGCCCGGAAGAACTGGACGAAGCCGACGCAGAGCCAGCGGACCGGCCGGTGGTCGGAGAGCTGCCCGGCGGCCAGCAGCGCGCCGAGGGTGAGCGAGAACGCCGCGGCCAGGCCGAAGGCCTTCAGGGTGGCCAGCAGACCGTCCAGGATCATCTGCTGGACGGTGTTGTACTGGAACGCGTCCCACATCTCCGCGTCGAACTGGCCGTTGTCGGCGAGCGCGCTGAAGACGTACCAGAGGAGGCCGGCGACGCCGATCAGGGAGAGGACGCCGAACAGGCGGTAGCGGGAGCGGGCCCTGGGGCCGGGGGTGTCGTAGAGGACACTGGCCGTCGCGGGGCGCTGGAACAGGCTCATGCGCCCACCTCGCTGCGTTCGGCAGGGGCGTTCGCCCGTGCGCACCTCTTGATGATTCGCTCGCTGCGCTCGCTCATCGGGCCACCGCCAGTCGGGATTCCAGGAAGCGGAAGAACGTGGCGACCGTCGCACTGATCAGCAGGTAGGCGCAGGCCACCCAGAAGAAGATCGCGAAGATCGAGTAACCGCGCTCGGAGAAGGTCTGCTGGGAGCTGTACAGCTCGGCGACGCTGAACGCGCCGGCGATCGCCGAGTTCCTCGGCAGGGCGATGAACACGCTGCTCATCGGAGCCAGGACGGTCCGGGCGGCCTGCGGCAGGACGACCAGGGTGAGGGTCTGGCCGAAGGTCATGCCCAGGCTGCGGGCGGCCTCCGCCTGGCCGAGCGGCACGGTGTTGATGCCGGAGCGGATCACCTCGCAGACGAACGAGGCCGTGTACCCGCCGAGCGCCAGCACCGCGAAGGTCATGTGGCTGAAGTGCACACCCAGCGGCGGCAGGCCGAAGGTGACGGCGAAGAACAGCAGGGTCAGCGGGGTGTTGCGGAAGAGCGTCACCCAGGTCGTGCCGAAGGCGCGCAGGACCGGCACCGGGGAGACCCGGAAGGCCGCCAGCAGGGTGCCCAGCAGCAGGGCGAGCAGTGCGCTGAGGGCACTCAGCTCGATCGTCTGCAGGAAGCCGTCGCGGAACAACGCGAAGTTGTCGTCCTCGAACAGGAACCCCATCCGGCGGCCCTCCTCTCAATCAGGGTCGGGAATGTCGTGCGGAGGGCGGATCAGTAGCGGTCGAGGGCCGGGACGTCCGGCGCGGCGGAGCCGGAGGCACCGAGGGTCGCGTCGTACGCCTTCTTCCAGTCGCCGTTGTCCTCGTGGGCCTTGAGGGCGTCGCTGATGGCGTTGCGCAGCACCGCGTCGTCCTTGCCGAGGCCGACGCCGTAGTTCTCCTTGGTGAACGGCTTGCCGACGACCTTGAGCTTGCCGGCGTACTTGGAGGCGTAGCCCTTGAGGATGGCGTCGTCGGTGGTGACGGCGTCGACCTCGCCGGAGAGGAGCTTCTCGACGCAGGCCGAGTAGGTGTCGAACTGCGTGATCTTCGGGTTGTACTGCTGGATGTTCTTGATCGAGGTCGAGCCGGTGGCGGTGCAGACGTTCTTGCCGCCCACGCTCTCCGGGCCGGTGATCGAGGTGTTGTCCTGCTTCACCAGCAGGTCCTGGCCGGCGATGTAGTACGGGCCGGCGAAGGAGACGGTCTTCTTGCGCTCGTCGTTGATGCTGTACGTGCCGACGTAGAAGTCGATCTGGCCCTTCTGGATGGCGGGCTCGCGCTGCGAGGAGACCAGGGTCTGCCACTTGATCTGCTGGGGGGTGAAGCCCAGGTCGGCGGCGATCATCTTGGCGATCTCGATGTCGAAGCCGCTGCGGTCGCCGCTGGCGACGTCCTCCCAGCCGAGGTTCGGCTGGTCGGCCTTGGCGCCGATGATCAGCTGGCCGCGCTTCTTGGCCTCGGCGATGACCGGCGAGTCGACCTTGGCGTCCGTCTTGACCGTGTAGGTCGGGAGCTTGGGGGCGTTGCTCGCGCTGGCGGCGGCACCGGGGGTGCCGTCCTTGCCGCAGGCGGCGGTGGCGGTGAGCGCGACGGCACAGAGCGCGACGGCGAGGGTGCGGGAAGTCCTCATGAGGGCGTTCTCCTGGGGCTGGGCCGCGGTTTCAACCGGGCTCTGGAGTCTGGAAGTCGTGCGCGGGCAGGGCTGATCGGCACTGTTGCCGGAGGCGGCCCCGCGTGGTCTCGAAGCGTCAGTGGTGCAGGATCTTCGAGAGGAAGTCCTTGGCGCGGTCGGAGCGCGGCGCCGTGAAGAAGGCATCGGGGGTGTTCTGCTCGACGATCTTGCCGTCGGCCATGAACAGCACGCGGTTGGCGGCGGAGCGGGCGAAGCCCATCTCGTGGGTGACCACGACCATCGTCATGCCCTCGGCGGCCAGTCGGCGCATGACCTCCAGCACCTCGTTGACCATCTCCGGGTCGAGCGCCGAGGTGGGCTCGTCGAAGAGCATCACCTTGGGCTTCATGGCCAGTGCGCGGGCGATCGCCACGCGCTGCTGCTGGCCGCCGGACAGCTGGGCGGGGAACTTGTCCGCCTGCGCGCCGACACCGACGCGGTCCAGCAGTTCCCGGGCGGTCTTCTCGGCCTGCGGGCGGGGCACCTTGCGCACCTTGACCTGGCCGATGACGACGTTCTCCAGCACGGTCTTGTGCGCGAAGAGGTTGAAGCTCTGGAACACCATGCCGACCTCGGCGCGCAGCCGGGCCAGCTCCTTGCCCTCGGCGGGCAGCGGCCGGCCGTCGATGGTGATCGTGCCGGAGTCGATGGTCTCCAGCCGGTTGATCGTCCGGCAGAGCGTGGACTTGCCCGAACCGGACGGGCCGATCAGCACGACCACCTCGCCCTGGGCGATCTGCAGATCGATGTCCTGCAGGACGTGCAGCGCGCCGTAGTGCTTGTTGACGTTGTTCAGCACGACCAGTGGGGCGGCTGCGGGGGTGGAGTCCTGGACCGGGCTCTCGGTCATCGCGCCTGCTCCCTCTGTATCGGATCGTGCCTACCTGAGAAGTCTCAACTCCCTTGGGAGGCAATGGTGGTGCGAATCCGGGAGCCGCGACCGGCGGAGCCGCAGCCCCCGGTGGGCCGACCATAGGAGCCCTGACCGCGCGCCGTCAGCCGATCTGAGCGGAACTTGAGGATCACGAAACGGCCACACGCTCGGTACGTACTGTTCGCGAACGCGCCGACGGGGCATGTCACAGCGGGAATCCGCGCCGGTGCTCCCCGTCCCCCACGAGCCCGGTGCGCGGTCGAACCTGGCGCAGGACCGTCCGCTGGCCCATACTGCGCAGGACCGGGCCGGACCGATCGGCCCGGCGATCACCGGTGATCACGTGGGGGAAGGAGGAGAACAGGATGCGACTGCTGCTCGTCGAGGACGACGAACGCGTGGCCGCCGCGCTCGTCGCGGTACTGGGCCGGCACGGCTTCCAGGTCCGGCACGCCCGAAGCGGGCACGAGGCCCTGGACGCCCTGGTGCCGGACGGCAACGATCCGTACCGGGTGGTGCTGCTCGACCTCGGGCTGCCCGATCGCGACGGCTTCGAGGTGTGCAGCCGGATCAGGGCCGGCAGCGGCGTGCCCGTGATCATGGTCACTGCCCGCGCCGACGTCCGCTCCCGGATCCACGGCCTCAACCTGGGCGCCGACGACTACGTCACCAAGCCGTACGACATGGGCGAGCTGCTCGCCCGCATCCACGCGGTGGCCCGCCGCGGCGCCGCCCCCTCCTCGGTGTCGGTGCCCGCGCCCGACGCCGTGCCGCAGCAGCGCGGCCCGCTGGAGTCCCGCGGCATCCGGATCGACCGGGAGCGCCGCCGGGTCAGCGTGGACGGCCGCGACGTGCCGCTCACCCGCAAGGAGTTCGACCTGCTCGCCCTGCTCGCGCAGAGCCCCGGCGTGGTCTACCGGCGCGAGCAGATCTTCAGCGAGGTCTGGCGCAGCGGCTGGGAGGGCAACGGGCGCACCCTGGAGGTGCACATCGGCTCGCTGCGCAACAAGCTCGCGCTGCCCGGCCTGGTCGAGGCCGTCCGCGGCGTCGGCTACCGCCTGATCCCCGAGTCCCCGGCGCCCGCCGCTGCGGACCCGGCCCCGAACGCCCCCGCGGAGCACTGACCGCACGTGCGCACCCGCCTGCTCGGCATCCTGATCGCCCTCATGCTCTGCGTCCTGGCCGCCCTGGGGCTGCCGCTCGCGGCGGCGGTCGCGGCGGCCGAGCAGACCAGGGTCGTCGTCGACCGGCTCGACGACGCCGCCCGCTTCGCCCAGGACCTGCCCACCTCCGGCGCTGCCGACTCGGCGCGCAAGGGCGATCCGGAGCCCGCCCCCGGGGACCTCAGCCGACAGCACTCGATCGACGCCGAGGTCCGCCGCTACTTCGACCTCTACGGCGTGCGCCTGGGCATCTTCCAGCGCGACGGCCTGCCGATCGCCGCCGCGCCCGCCGACTGGCGGGTGCCCACCGCCGGCTGGGGCGCCCAGGCCTTCCAGGAGGCGCTGGACGGGCGGCGCAGCCACAACCCGCCGCAGGTCTGGCCGTGGACGCCGGACCGGACGATCACCGTCGCCGCCCCGGTGGTGCGCGACGGCGACGTGGTCGCGGTGGTGCTGAGCGAGTCCCCCACCGGGGCGCTGCGCACCCGGGTGCTGCACAAGTGGCTGGTGCTGGTCGCGGGCGAGGCCGCCGCGATGATCGTCGCCGTGCTGCTGGCCGTCCGGCTCACCGAATGGGTGCTGCGCCCGGTGCGCACCCTGGACCGGGCCACCCACGACATCGCCACCGGCCGGATGGCCGCCCGGGTCGCCCCCGGCGGCGGCCCGCCCGAACTGCAGCGCCTGGCGCGCTCCTTCAACGAGATGGCGGACCACGTGGTGCTCGCCATGGACCAGCAGAAGGCCTTCGTCGCGGACGCCTCCCACCAGCTGCGCAACCCGCTCTCGGCACTGCTGCTGCGGGTCGAGGTGCTCGGCCTGGAGCTGCCCGAGGGCCACGAGGAGGAGCTCAGCGGCGTACGGGAGGAGGGCACCCGGCTCGCCCGGGTGCTGGACGACCTGCTCGGGCTGGCCACCGCCGAGCACGCCCGCCCCGAACCGGAGCGCACCGACCTGGCCGAGCTCACCCTGGCCCGGGTGGACGCCTGGCGGCCGGTCGCCGAGCAGCGCGGGATCGCGCTGCGCTGGGACGGTCCGGCCCTGGCGGTCGGCATGGCGGACCCGATCGGCTTCGGCTCGGCCCTGGACGCCGTGGTGGACAACGCGCTCAAGTTCGGCCCGGCCGGCAGCGAGGTGCGCCTACGGGTATCGGTGCGCCGGGACGAGGTCGCGGTCACCGTCACCGACGCCGGGCCCGGCCTCACCGAGGACGAGCTGTCCCGGGCCGGCGACCGCTTCTGGCGCAGCCCCCGGCACCAGAACGTGGACGGCTCCGGGCTGGGCCTGTCCATCGCCCGTACGCTGCTGGCGGCCGGCGGCGGCTCGCTGGGCTTCGCGCCGGTCAAGCCGACCGGGCTCGCGGTGACGCTGGCGGTGCCGCGGCCGGAGAAGTAGCCGGGCCCGGTGGCCGGTGCCGGGCGCGCCCCGTCACGGGCGGGGCGTCGTCACGGGCGGGGCGTCGTCACGGGCCGGGGCACCGTCAGGGCTTCACCGAGCGGTAGTAGCGCGCCGCGCCCGTGTGCAGCGGGAGCGGGTCGGTGTAGACGGCGGTGCGCAGGTCGACCAGCTGGGCGGCGTGCACCTGGGCGCCGATCTGGTCGCGGCTGTCGATCACCGCGCGGGTCATGCCCTCGACCAGGTCCGGGTCCGCGTCGTCCCGGGTGATCAGCAGGTTGGGCACGGCCACCGTGGCCACGGCGTCCTTGGGCTCGGCGTTCGGGTAGGTGCCCGTGGGCATGGTGGCCGCCCGGTAGGCGTCGGTGCCGCCGCCCTCGGCCTTGTGCAGCGCCTCGGAGAGGTCGCTCAGCGGCACGATCCGGATCTTGACGTGGTCGGAGAGGTCGGTGAGCGCGCTGGTGGGCAGGCCGCCGGACCAGAAGAACGCGTCCAGCCCGCCCGTGCGCAGGTCGTCGGCGGCCTCGCCGACCCCCTTCGGCACCGGGACGATGTCCCGCTCCGGGTCCAGCCCGGCCGCGGCCAGCAGCCGCTTGGTCACCAGGTTCACCCCGGACTGCGGCAGGCCGACGCCGACCCGCAGGCCCTTGAGGTCGGCGGTGCGGTGCACCGGGGAGGAGGCCGGGACGATCAGCTGCAGGTAGTCGTCGTAGAGCCGGGCGATCGCCCGCAGCCGGCCCTTGTCCGGGCCCTGGTAGTCGGCGACCGCGTCGGCGGTGGCGATCGCGAAGGTGTCCCGGCCGGTGATCACCCGGCTGAGGTTCTCTATCGAGCCCTCGGTGTTGTCCAGGGCCAGCCGCACCCCCGGCATCGTCCCGGAGACGTGTGCCTGCAGCAGCTGCCCGTACCGGTCGTAGACGCCGCGCTGCACGCCGGTGGCGAAGCGGACCTCCCCGCGCGGGTACCCGGGCGAGCGGCCCGCCGACAGCCACCAGCCGCCGAAGCCGGCGACCAGCAGCACCAGCACCAGCACCGTCCGCCACAGCGGGCTGCGCGCCGCGGTGCGGACGGCGGCGCCGAGGCGGGACGGGGTGGTGGGGGCCATGCAGGGATACTGCCAGGCGCTCCGGCCGAACGGGAGTGGAACGGGACGGGGAATGTTCGGTGAAAGGGCTGGGGAGGCTCCCGGGACGGGACGGGGAAGCTTCGGGAAAACCGCTGCGCGGCTGCCCGTACCCTGGTCTGGTGAGCGGTGAGAGCGGATTGAAGAGCTACAAGGTCGTCACGCACGGCTGTCAGATGAACGTCCACGACTCCGAGCGGCTGTCCGGGCTGCTGGAGGAGGCGGGCTACGTCAAGGCCGGGCCCGAGGGCGACCCGGACCTGGTGGTGTTCAACACCTGCGCGGTGCGCGAGAACGCCGACAACAAGCTGTACGGCAACCTCGGCCAGCTGGCGCCGGTCAAGAGCCGCCACCAGGGCATGCAGATCGCCGTCGGCGGCTGCCTGGCCCAGAAGGACCGCGACACCATCGTCAAGCGCGCCCCCTGGGTCGACGTGGTGTTCGGCACCCACAACATCGGGCACCTGCCGGCGCTGCTGGAGCGGGCCGCGATCGAGCGCAAGGCCCAGGTCGAGATCCTGGAGTCGCTGGAGACCTTCCCCTCCACCCTCCCGACCCGCCGCGACTCCGCGTACGCCGCCTGGGTCTCGATCTCGGTCGGCTGCAACAACACCTGCACCTTCTGCATCGTCCCCGCGCTGCGCGGCAAGGAGGAGGACCGCCGCCCCGGCGACGTCCTCGCCGAGATCGAGGCGCTGGTGGACGAGGGCGTCATCGAGGTCACCCTGCTCGGCCAGAACGTCAACGCCTACGGCTCCGACCTGGGCGACCGCGAGGCCTTCTCCAAGCTGCTGCGCGCCGCCGGGCAGGTCGAGGGCCTGGAGCGGATCCGCTTCACCTCGCCGCACCCGCGCGACTTCACCGACGACGTGATCGCCGCGATGGCCGAGACGCCGAACGTGATGCACCAGCTGCACATGCCGCTGCAGTCCGGCTCGGACCGCGTGCTCAAGGCGATGCGCCGCTCCTACCGCCAGGAACGCTTCCTCGGGATCATCGCGAAGGTCCGCGAGGCGATGCCGGACGCGGCGATCTCCACCGACATCATCGTGGGCTTCCCCGGCGAGACCGAGGAGGACTTCGAGGACACCATGCACGTCGTCCGCGAGGCCCGCTTCACCAACGCCTTCACCTTCCAGTACTCCAAGCGCCCCGGCACCCCGGCGGCGGAGATGGAGGACCAGGTGCCGAAGGAGGTCGTGCAGGCCCGCTACGACCGCCTGATCGCCCTCCAGGAGGAGATCTCCTGGGAGGAGAACAAGAAGCAGGTCGGGCGGACCCTGGAGATCCTGGTCGCCGAGGGCGAGGGCAAGAAGGACGACCAGACCCGGCGCCTCTCCGGCCGGGCTCCCGACAACCGCCTGGTCCACTTCACCAAGCCCGAGGAGCCGGTGCGCCCGGGCGACATGGTGACCGTCGAGATCACCTACGCCGCCCCGCACCACCTGCTGGCCGAGGGCCCGACGCTCGCGGTGCGCCGCACCCGGGCCGGTGACGCCTGGGAGAAGCGCCAGGCCAAGCCCGCCGCCAAGCCGGCCGGCGTGATGCTCGGACTGCCGTCCGTCGGCGCCCCGGCCGCGCTGCCCCTGGCGGCGCCGGCGGGCGGGGCCTGCTGCGGCGACTGACGCGCTGCCCGTACCGGCGGCCCGGCGGGACTCCCGAGTCCCGCCGGGCCGCCGCCGTCGTTGGCTAGAGTGATCCACATGCTGGTAGCCGCCGCCGTGTGCCCCTGTCCGCCGCTGCTCGTCCCGGAGGTCGCCGCCGGGGCGGCGAGCGAGCTGGACGCGCTGCGCGCCGCCTGCGACGAGGCGCTGGCGGCGCTGGTCGCGGCCGGGCCGCAGCTGGTCGTGGTGGTCGGCACCGGGCCGGAGGCCGAGGTGTGGACCGAGGGCGGGGCCGGCTCCTTCCACCGCTACGGGGTGCCGCTGGTCGCCAAGCTGCCGGGGGAGCGGGTCGAGGGACCGGAGCTGGCGCCCTCGCTGACCGTCGGCGCCTGGCTGCTGGAGCGCGCCGGGGTGACCCTGCCGACGCACGCCTGCGCGGTGCCCGCCGACGCCCCGGCCGACCGGATGCTCGGCCTCGGCCAGGGCCTGGCCGGGCTCGCCGACCGGGTCGCCCTGCTGGTGCTCGGCGACGGCAGCGCCTGCCGCTCGGTGAAGGCGCCCGGCTACCTGGACGAGCGGGCCGAGGGCTTCGACGCGGCGCTGGCCGCCGCCCTGGGCTCGGCCGACCTGCCCGCCCTGGCCGCGCTGGACGCGGGCCTGGCCGCCGAGCTCAAGGCCGGGGGACGGGCGCCCTGGCAGGTGCTGGCCGGCGCCGCGGAGGGCGCCGGCCTGACCGGGCGGCTGGGCTACCAGGAGGCGCCGTACGGGGTCGGGTACTTCGTGGCGTCCTGGTCCTGACGCGCGTCAGGACCGCGGGGGCTGCCCCGGCTCGCCCGGCTTCGGCTTGTGGGCGAAGTCGCCGACGGCGTCCTTGGCCTTGCCGGCACCGTGCTCGATCTTGTCGCTGTACTTGCCCTTGGTCGCCTTGTCGATCGCGCCGCCGGCCTTGTCCACGGCCCGCTCGATCTGGTCGCTGTGCTTGCCGGCCAGCTCGCTGGCCTTCTCCTTGAACTCCTCGGCCTTGCCCTTGAGGTTGTCCATCAGACCCATGGCGGTCTCACCCTTCCCCGTCGTCCGGTCGGTCCCCGTCCCCTGCACAACGTCCGTACCCCGGGAAGCGTTCGCAAACCGGGCATCACCTGGGGAAACGGCCGGAAGCGGTCCGGAGGAGGGCCCCGGGAACGGTCCCGTCGTCGCGCCGCGGCGGGCGACCGGCAGCCCGGTCCCCGGCACCGCGCGGGTTTTGCGAGACTGGAACGGTGAGCAGCCTCCGCACCCCGCGTGTCATCTCGATCGTCGGCGCGACCGCCGCCGGCAAGTCCGACCTGGCCGTCGCCCTCGCCCGCAGCCTCGACGGCGAGGTGATCAACACCGACTCGATGCAGCTGTACCGGGGCATGGACATCGGCACCGCCAAGCTCACCGTGGACGAGCGCGGCGGAGTGCCGCACCACCTGATGGACGTCTGGGACGTCACCGAGGCCGCCAGCGTCGCCGAGTACCAGCGGCTGGCCCGGGCCGAGATCGACCGGCTGCTCGCCGCCGGGCGCACGCCCGTCCTGGTCGGCGGCTCCGGGCTGTACGTCCGGGCGGCGATCGACGAGATGGAGTTCCCCGGCACCGACCCGCAGGTGCGGGCCCGGCTGGAGGCCGAGCTGGCGGAGGCCGGCCCGTACGCGCTGCACCGGCGGCTGGCCGAGCTGGACCCGGCCGCCGCCGAGGCGATCCTGACCAGCAACGGGCGGCGGATCGTCCGGGCGCTGGAGGTCATCGAGATCACCGGCCTGCCGTTCACCGCCAACCTGCCGACCAACACCGCCGTCTACGACGCGGTGCAGATCGGCGTCGCCGTGCCGCGCCCCGAACTGGACGAGCGGATCGCGCTGCGGGTCGACCGGATGTGGGAGGCCGGGCTGCTCGACGAGGTGCGGGCACTGGAGCGGATCGGGCTCCGGGAGGGGAAGACCGCCTCCCGGGCGCTCGGCTATCAGCAGGTGCTCGACCACTTCGGCGGCGAGTGCACCGAGGACGAGGCGCGGGCCGAGACCGTCCGGGCCACCAGGCGCTTCGCCCGCCGCCAGGAGTCCTGGTTCCGCCGGGACGACCGGATCAACTGGCTCTCCCGACCGGCCGGCACCGACCCCTCGGAGCTGCTCGGGCGCTCCCTCGAACTGATCGAGCGTCAGGGAGTTCCGGCCGTCTAGGACGGGTTCCGGCCAATTCGGCGGTGCACCTGCGCGCGCAGGTGGGCGTGCAGGACGAACCGGCGGTCACGGCCCGATCACGTGATGGCCACGGATCACCCGCCGACCCCGGTCAGGCCCGGAACGCCCCCCTGGACATGCCATCATCGATGCCATAGGGGTCGGCCGAACGGGCCGACCGTGCCCGGCCGCGAGTCCGCTCGTGTCGAACAGTCAGGGGAGGCCGTGTGTCGACGGGTACCGGCCCCGAGCCCGGTCAGAGCGGGAGCGTCACCGCGCCGGCCGAGGAGTTCGACGAGTCGACGATGGGCGACCTCCCCGTGCTGACCGGACTGCAGGCGCCGACCTCGTACGCGGCCGCGGTGCCCGCCCTGGACACCCGCACCCCGCCCGGTGGCGCGGTGCACGAGCGGGAGATCCGCCCGCTGCGCCGACTGCGCTGGTGGCAGACGCTGCCGATCGCCCTGATGGGCACCCTCGGCTCGCTGATGTTCGCCTTCCCGCTCGCCTTCGGCTCGGCCGGCGCGCGCGCCACCATGGTCGGGATGCTCGGGCTGCTGCTCACCGCCGCCTCGGTCGGCTGGGGCGCGATGGCCGCCCGGCACGCGGGCTACACGTGGCCCGGGCTGCCGCGCCGGGGCTCCGGGCAGCGGGCCGGCTGGAAGGCGATCGTGGTCTACACCCTGATCGCGCTCGCCGCGTGCGCGCTCGCGGTCTGGCGGGTCGCCTACCTGCGCTGAGCACCTCCGCCCGGCTCAGTACCATCGGGAGGGTGAGCACATCCTCTCCCCGGCACGACGGCATCCCCTTCTTCAAGGGGCACGGCACCCAGAACGACTTCGTCATCCTCCCGGACCCGGACGGCGCGCTGGAGATCGGTCCCGAGACCGTCGCCGCGCTGTGCGACCGGCGGGCCGGCATCGGCGGGGACGGGCTGCTGCGCGTGGTGCGCTCGGCCGCCGACCCGGCCGCCAGGGGGATGGCCGACCGGGCCGAGTGGTTCATGGACTACCGCAACTCCGACGGCAGCATCGCCGAGATGTGCGGCAACGGCCTGCGGGTCTTCGCCCGCTTCCTGGTCGAGGCCGGCCTGGCCAAGCCCGGCGAGCTGGCCGTCGCGACCCGCTCCGGAGTGCTCACCGCGACGGTCGCGGAGGCCGCCGAGGACGGCACGCCCGGCGACGTCACCATCGACATGGGCCGCGCCCGGCTGCCCGGCCCGGACGGCATCGAGGTCGCGGTCGGCGAGCGGCGCTGGCCGGCGCTGAACGTCAACATGGGCAACCCGCACGCGGTGGCCTTCGTGGAGAGCCTCGACCACGCCGGGAAGCTGGTCGACGCGCCGCTCACCAGCCCGGAGGGCGTCTACCCGGAGGGCGTCAACGTCGAGTTCGTGGTGGACCGCGGGCCGCGGCACGTCGCGATGCGGGTGCACGAGCGCGGCTCGGGCGAGACCCGCTCCTGCGGCACCGGGGCCTGCGCCGTCGCGGTGGCCGCCATCCGCCGGGACGGCGTCGACCCGGCCGTCACCGGCGAGTCCGTCGCGTACACCGTGGACGTGCTGGGCGGCCGACTGGTCATCACCGAGCACCCGGACGGCGGGGTGCAGATGACCGGGCCGGCGGTGATCGTGGCCGAGGGACGGCTGGACGGGCGCTGGTGGGAGTCCGTGCACCGCGGCTGACGGCCCGGTTTGCCCAATTCATGCGGTGACGAATCCCCCCGATCGGGTGATACCGGTCGCGGACGGGAACCACGGCGTCGCGGAACGTGCTCTGCTCGGTAGCATGGACCACCGGGTCGATCACCCCTGGGAGGGGTAGCAGGATCACCCCCTCTGGAGGGGCCGCGCCCGGCGACGTTGCCGGAGGTGCCGATGACCATCGAAGCCGGGCAGTCCCTGACGGGGCAGCCGACGACCGTACGGCAGGCCGGGGCCAGGAGGCCCCTCGGAGAGCTCGGCCGGGCAGCCCTCGGCCGGGCCGGCCGGGCCGCGTTACTGGCCACCGGGCGGCCGCCCGTGCCGGACGCCCTGGAACCGCTCGTCCGGGTGCACCGCCGGCACCATCCGCAGGCCGACCTCGGCCTGCTCGCCCGGGCGTACCGGCTCGCCGAGGCCAGCCACCGCGGCCAGAAGCGCAAGAGCGGCGAGCCGTACATCACCCACCCGCTGGCCGTCACCATGATCCTGGCCCAACTCGGCGCCGGGACCACCACCCTGGTCGCCTCGCTGCTCCACGACACCGTCGAGGACACCGAGTTGACCCTGGACCAGGTGGGCGCGAGCTTCGGGCCCGAAGTCGCCTACCTGGTCGACGGGGTGACGAAGCTGGAGAAGGTCGACTTCGGCGCCGCCGCCGAGGCGGAGACCTTCCGCAAGATGCTGGTCGCCACCGGCGACGACGTCCGGGTGATGGTGATCAAGCTGGCCGACCGGCTGCACAACATGCGCACCATCCGGCACATGAAGCCGGCCAGCCAGGTGCGGATCGCCAAGGTCACCCGGGACGTGCTGATCCCGCTGGCCGAACGGCTCGGCATCCAGGTGCTCAAGGCGGAGCTGGAGGACATCGTCTTCGCCACCCTGCACCCCGAGGAGCACGCCCGCACCCGCGCCCTGATGGCCGGTCACGAGGCGGGGCCGGACACCGTGCTGGAGCCCTTCGCCCGGCAGCTGGCCCGCCAGCTGGCCGAGGCCGGCGTGGCCGCCGAGGTGACCGTCCGGCCCCGGCACTGCGTCTCGCTGCACCGGGTGCTGCTCAGGCGGACCGGCGCGCCCGGACCGGACGGCCGGCCGCAGGGCCCGCGGCCGGCCGACTTCGGGCGGCTGCTGGTGGTGGTCGAGGAGAACGCGGACTGCTACGCCGTGCTCGGCGAACTCCACACCTGCTGGACGCCGCTGCCCGGGGAGTTCAAGGACTTCGTCGCCGCGCCCAAGTTCAACCTCTACCAGTCGCTGCACACCGCCGTGGCGCTGAGCGGCGGCGCGGTGGTCGAGGTGCTGGTCCGCACCCGCCGGATGCACGACGTCGCCGAGACCGGGGTGGTCGCGCTGGGCGACCCCTCCCCGGCCGCCACCGCCCAGGACGCCGACGAACTGGACCGCACCGACCCGGCCCGGCCGGGCTGGCTCAGCCGACTGCTGGAGTGGCAGCAGGAGACGCCCGACCCGGACGCCTTCTGGTCCGCGCTCACCGCCGACCTGGCCGGCGACCGCGAGATCACCGTGGTGACGGAAGGCGGCGAAACGCTTCAGCTGAGGGCCGGCGCCACCTGCGTGGACGCGGCCTACCTGCTCGGCGAGGAGACCGGCCACCGGTGTATCGGGGTCCGGGTCAACGGGCGGCTCAGCGCGCTCTCCACCGTGCTGGAGGACGGCGACCTGATCGCGGTGCTCACCGAGACCCTGCCGGCGGGCGGCGGCCAGCCCTCCGGCCCCGCCCCCGAATGGCTGGCGCACGCCCGCACCCCCGCCGCCCGGCTGGCCATCGAGCGCTGGCTGGCCGACCCGCCGGCCCGGCCGCCGGCCGTCCGCACCGGGCCCGCCGCGGCCCAGGCCGCCCCGCCCGGCCGGCGCACCGCGGAGAAGCGGGCCGCCCCGGTCGCGGTGGCCGGACGGCCCGGGGCGACCGTACGGCTGGCGCGCTGCTGCACGCCCGTCCCGCCGGACGAGGTGGCCGGCTACCCGATCCGCGGCGGCGCGGTGGCCGTGCACCGCACCGGTTGCCCGGCGGGGGAGCGGATGCGGGCCGACGGACGGGTCGCGCTGGAGGTCCGCTGGCAGCCGCAGGACGCCCCGGCGGCCGGGCACCGGGCCACCCTGCGGGCCGAGGCGCTGAACCGGCCCCGGCTGCTGGCCGACCTCACGGCGGCGATCTCCGCCCAGGGGGTCGGCATCGTGTCGGCCGAGGTCGAGCCGCCGCAGGAGTCGCGGGTCCGGCACACCTACACCGTCGAACTGCCCGCGCCGGGCGCGCTGCCGGGGCTGATGCGGGCGATGCTGCGGGTCTCCGGGGTGTTCGACGTCAGCCGCCCGCACGGCCCGGCGTGAGGGCAGGCGCCGGCACGGGGGGCGGCCGGACACCGGGCCGGGGGTCGGGGGCCGGGTGCCGGCCCCCGTACGGCCCGGGGTACGGCGGGTCGGGCCGTACGGGGGCGCCCGCCGCGCTCCGGTGAAATGGGGATGACCCGCCCGCGCCGGGCGTGCGACCATCATGGGGAATTCACGGCCGGTCCACGGCGTTCCCAGGGCACAGGAGCCCCGGTGCCACCCGAGGACCCGAGGGGTAGCTCACCCCGCCCGGACGGTAGCCGGGGCGGCAGCTGGGCAGACTCCTGAGGGGACCGTCCGGTCCCCCGAGCCACCCGTACCAGCGAGCCAAAGGACAGAATGACCTCCACGTTCGACACCCGCGACCACGCCGACGCTCCGCGCCGCTTCGACGGTCTGCGGGCGGAAGCCCTCATGGACGAGGACCTCGCGGCCATCGACGAGGACCTCGGCCACCACTACGACGGCGACCAGTACGACCGCAGCGAGCGCGCCGCCCTGCGCCGGGTCGCCGGCCTCTCCACCGAACTCGAAGACGTCACCGAGGTCGAGTACCGCCAGCTCCGCCTGGAGCGCGTGGTGCTCGTCGGCGTCTGGACCGACGGCACGCTGGAGGAGGCGGAGAACTCCATGGCGGAGCTCGCCGCGCTCGCCGAGACCGCCGGTTCCGAGGTGCTGGACGGCGTCATCCAGCGCCGCGACAAGCCCGACGCGGCCACCTACATCGGCTCCGGCAAGGCGCAGGAGCTGCGCGACATCGTCGCCTCCAGCGGCGCCGACACCGTGGTCTGCGACGGTGAGCTCACCCCCGGCCAGCTGATCCACCTGGAGGACGTGGTCAAGGTCAAGGTCGTCGACCGGACGGCCCTGATCCTGGACATCTTCGCCCAGCACGCCAAGTCCCGGGAGGGCAAGGCGCAGGTCTCGCTCGCGCAGATGCAGTACATGCTGCCGCGGCTGCGAGGCTGGGGTCAGTCGCTGTCCCGGCAGATGGGTGGTGGTGGCTCCGGCTCGTCCGGCGGCGGCATGGCCACCCGTGGTCCCGGTGAGACCAAGATCGAGACCGACCGGCGCCGGATCCGCGAGAAGATGGCGAAGCTCCGCAGGGAGATCGCCGACATGAAGAAGGGCCGCGACACCAAGCGCCAGGAGCGCAAGCGCCACCAGGTGCCGTCGGTGGCCATCGCCGGGTACACCAACGCCGGCAAGTCCTCCCTGCTCAACCGGCTCACCGGCGCGGGCGTGCTGGTGGAGAACGCGCTGTTCGCCACCCTGGACCCGACGGTCCGCCGGGCCCAGACCCCGAGCGGGCGGGTCTACACCCTGGCCGACACCGTCGGCTTCGTCCGGCACCTGCCGCACCACCTGGTCGAGGCCTTCCGCTCGACCATGGAGGAGGTCGCCGACGCGGACCTCATCCTGCACGTGGTGGACGGCTCGCACCCCGAGCCGGAGACGCAGCTGGCCGCCGTCCGCGAGGTCATCGTCTCGGTCGACGCACAGAACGTGCCGGAGATCGTGGTGATCAACAAGGCGGACGCCGCCGACCCGCACGTGCTGCAGCGCCTGCTGCGCCGCGAGCCGCACGCCATCGTGGTGTCGGCCCGCAGTGGCGCGGGCATCGAGGAGCTGCTCAAGCTCATCGACGACGAGCTGCCGCGACCGGCCGTCGAGGTGCGGGCCCTGGTGCCCTACACCCAGGGCGCGCTGGTCTCCCGGGTGCACGCGGAGGGCGAGCTGCTCTCCACCGAGCACACCGGCGAGGGCACGCTGCTGCACGCCAAGGTGGCGGCCGAGCTGGCCGCCGAGCTGGAGCACTTCGCGGTGGCCCTGCAGGGCTGACGCGCGAGCGCACTGAGGGCCCCCGGACCGTGGTCCGGGGGCCCTCCGCGTGCGTGCGCGGTCATCGGCCGGGGCCGGCGGGCGTGGCCCGCTGACGGGGCCGGCGGGCGGGGCTAGCGGACGTTCTTGGCGAAGAAGTCGAAGGCCTGCTTCGCCTGGTCCTGCAGCGAAGGGCCGGCCTGGTACCCGGCCGGACTGCGGTCGCCGATCGCGCCGACGCTGATCAGGTTGGGCTTGCCGTCCCTGGTGACGAACCAGCCGCCGCCGCTCGACCCGGCGGTCATGGCGCAGCCGATCACGTACATCGGCGGGCGGGTCGGGTCGAAGGAGAGGCGGCCGGGCGGGACCGGGGAGTCGCAGTGGTCCAGCTCCGTGCCGTCGAAGGGCCGCTCGGCCGGGTAGCCGTAGGCCGCGGCCGCGGTGATCCGGTCGCGCGGGGCGTTGAACCAGACCGGGACCGAGCCGCCGACCGTCTCCTCCAGGGACGCGCCGGAGCCGTTCTCGGCACGCACCCGCAGGATCCCGTAGTCGAACTGGTTGTGGGCGCCGACGCCGCTCTCCTGGAGCCAGGTCGGCGACACCAGCGCGCGCACCGCCGTCCACCGGCCGTACGGGGCGCTCTGCGCGTCGGAGTGCGGCTTGCCGCGGCCCGCCTGGCCGTCCCGGTTGAAGCCGGGCACGAACACCAGGTTCTTCTGCCAGCCGCCGCCCCCGCCGTCGTGCAGGCAGTGCGCGGCGGTGTAGACGAGGTTGCTGCGCCCGGGGTTGACCGGGTCGGCGACCACGGTGGCGGAGCAGGCCGCGTCGCCCTGCGGCGTGGTCATGAAGAGCCGGCCGACCACGGCGGTGGCCTGGCCGTACGGGTGCGGCTGGGGCTGGGCCGGGACGGCGGCGGGCGGGGCGTCCCGTTCGACGCCGGCGGCGGCGGGGGCGGTGAGCGAGTACTCCGGGGTGGGCCGGGGCTTGGCGGCGTCCATCCGGGCGGCCGACCAGAAGCCCGCCGCGGTCTCGTTGGCGAACCTGCTGTCGGCGACGTACTTCGTCCAGTCCTCCAGCTTCCAGCCCGTCAGGTCGCCCAGGCTGGTGGGCGCGGAGGTGGGGAGGGCGGGGGGCGGGGCGACCGGCCGGGCGGGGCCGTCCGGGCCGCAGCCGGCTGCGGCCAGGGCGGCCGCGGCGAGCAGCGCGGCGCCGGCCGTCCTGGCGCGGCGCCCCCGGCTGGTGTTCGTCGGCATGCTGGATCGTCCCCCGTGCTGTGCTGGTGTTTCCGCTCCGCCCCCCGGTGGCGGCTACTGCTTCCTGGAGATCCAGTCCAGGGCCTGCCTGGCGACCGTCTCCAGGTACGGGCCGCTGAGCGAGGTGTGGTCCTGGGTGCCGATCGAGGTGTTGCTGACCAGGGCGGTCTTCCCGTCGGGCATGGTGGCGAACCAGCCGCCGCCGCTGGAGCCCTGGGTCATGTTGCAGCCGATCGTGAGCATCGTCGGGCGCTTGGCGTCGAAGGAGAGCCGGGTCGGCTTGCCGCCGTCGCACTTGTACAGCTCCTGGCCGTCGAACGGCTTGAGCAGCGGGTAGCCGACGGCCGAGACGTTCAGCTTGTCGCGCGGGGCGTCGAACCACACCGGGACGGCCGAACCGACCGTTTCCTCCAGGGACTTGCCGGTGTCGTTCTGGTTGTGCACGCGCATGACGGCGAAGTCGTACTGGTTGGCGGCGTCGCCGGTGCCGCCGCCCTCGACCATCCACTGCGGCGAGGTGGTGACCTGGTCGGCCCACCAGGTGCCGAGCGGGGCCAGTTCGGACAGCGGTGCGCGCTTGCCGCCGCTGGAGGCGCCCGAGTTGTTGTAGGCGGGCACGAACACCAGGTCCTTGTAGAAGCTGCCGCCCTTGCCCTCGTGCACGCAGTGGCCGGCCGTCCAGACCAGGTTGCTCCGGCCCGGGTGCTGCGGGTCGGCGATCACCGTCGCCGAGCAGTTGCCGCGGCCCCCCTTGGCGGAGAAGAACACCTTGCCGGAGGGCTGCTTGGTGTACGGGCGGGGCAGCGCGACGGCGTTGACCACCGGCGGTTCGGGGTCGGTCACGCCGTCGTCGGTGGTGGGCGCGGGGGTGGCCGGGGCGGGCTTGGTGGCGGGCGGGGCCGGCTCGGCGGGCTTGGAGTCGCCCATCTTGTCCGGATCCCAGAAGTCCTTCACCACCGGGTTGTCGAAGACGTGCTTGGACGCCCACTTGTCCCAGTCCTCGAACTTCCACTTCTTCAGGTCGTCCCAGCTCCTCGGCAGGCCCTCCAGCAGGCTGGTCGGCAGGCCGGAGGGGAGGGTGATCCCGCCGATCACGCCACCCCCGCCGCTGCCGCCGGTCGCCGCGGCCGAGGACGGCGGCGGCGCGGCGCTGCCCGGGCCGTCGCCCGCCGGGCCGTCCGGCCCGCAGGCGCTCACGGCGAGCAGGGTTCCGGCGACCACGGCGGCGGCCAGGGCTGATCGGTGGATCGTAGGCATCTGTGCGCATCCCCCTGTGCTCGGTCGGTTCTGTGCTGGGTCGGTCTGTTCCGGGCCGGTCTTCGCCGGGGCGTTTCCGGGCCCGGCCGGTGTCGGCCTGCCCGGTGACGGCCCGTCCGTCCGGTGCCGGCCCGGTCGGTGTCGGCCCGTCCGGTGACGGGTCGTCCGTGCGCGGCCGGTCCGCCGTGGGCGGGCCCGCCGTCCTGGAGTCTTCCATCGCGGACGAGGACGACCGTGTCCGCCCCCCGGTTGCGGGCCCGTCAGGAGGTCGCCGGTCCGTGACGCGGGACCGGTCGGCTCGTTGGCACAGCAGGGCATTTCACCCCGATGGTGGACAATCCCCGATCTTCACCCGGACGAGTGAGCCGTCCTTGTGATCACCCCTCAGGGATAGGTAACCCTTACCTGACGCGACGGTGAGAGCGCTCGCCGACCCCTCCACCACAGCGCGCGTCCGCACCCCCACGCGCCCCAAGGAGCAGCCTTGAGCACCGCCCTCACCGGAGCCCCGCCCGAACCGCCGCAGCCGGCGGAGCCCGTGCGCGAGGAGCACCAGCCCGGGCCCGACCCGCTGCTGCACCCCGACCCCGCCGTCGCCGCCGAACAGGCCGCCGTGGAAGCCCTGTTGCGCTGCTGGACGCGGGAGACCGGGGCCCGGCCCGGCCCGGACGGCCGGCTGCGGATCGCCGTCCTCGGCGGAGCCGCCCGGCTGACCGCCCCGGTCCGCTACTGGTCGCCCGGCGGCTGGCACCGCTTCGGTCCGGCCACCCTCGCGGCCGGCGCGGGCGGCGTCGTGGCGGAGGGGGCCGACGCCCCGGTGGACGCCGTCACCGCCGCCGCACTGCTCGCCGCCGCGGCCGCCGAGCGACCCGACCCCGGACAGGTCGCCGACCTCGCCGCCCGGGTCGCCGACTCGGTCGTCCGCACCGCCGAGATCCTCGCGCACCGCCGCACCGCCGCCGTGCCCGGCGGACCGGAGCGCTCGCACTTCCTCGCCGCCGAGCAGTCCCTGCTGCTGGGCCACCCGCTGCACCCCACCCCGAAGAGCCGCGACGGCCTCGGCCCCGCGCAGAGCGCCGCCTACTCGCCCGAACTGCACGGCTCCTTCCAACTCCACTGGTACGCCGTGGACCGCGAGCTGCTCGCCGCGGGATCCGCCGTCGCCGAGAGCGCCGACCGGCTCACCGCCGGGCTGCTCGACGGCCGCCTCGCCCTGCCGCCCGGCACCGCAGCCCTGCCCCTGCACCCCTGGCAGGCCCGCGAGCTCGCCCACCGCCCGGCCGTTGCCGCGCTGCTCGCCGACGGACTGCTGCACGACCTCGGACCGGCCGGCGAACCCTGGCACCCCACCTCCTCGGTGCGCACCGTCTACCGGCCCGGCAGCCCCTGGATGCTCAAGCTCTCGCTCGGCCTGCGGATCACCAACTCCCGCCGGGAGAACCTGCGCAAGGAACTGCACCGCGGCCTGGAGATGCACCGGCTGCTGGAGAGCGGCCTGGCCGCCGAGTGGCGGGCCGCCCACCCCGGCTTCGACATCGTCCGCGACCCGGCCTGGATCGGCGTCGACCACCCGGCGCTCGGCGACCCGGGCGGCCTGGACACCGTGCTGCGCGCCCAGCCCTTCGCGCCCGCCGAGCGCGCGCTGTGCGTCGCCGGACTGGTCGCCGAGCAGCCGCTCGGCACCGGCGACACCGTGCCCTCCCGGCTCGGCGACACCCTGCGGACGCTCGCCGCGCGCTGCGGCCGCCCGCTGCCGACGGTGACGGCCGAATGGTTCCTGCGCTACCTGGACGCCGTGGTGCTCCCCATCCTGTGGCTGGACGGCCGGGGCGGCATCGCCCTGGAGGCGCACCAGCAGAACAGCCTCGTCCTGCTGGACGCCGACGGCTGGCCGAGCGGCGGCCGCTACCGCGACAACCAGGGCTACTACTACCGGGAGAGCGCCGCCGAACGGCTCACCGCCCGGCTGCCCGGCCTCGGCGCCGACAGTGACACCTTCCTGCCGGACCCGGTCATCGACCACCACTTCGCCTACTACCTCGGGATCAACCACGTCCTCGGCCTGATCGGCGCCCTCGGCTCCCAGCGACTGGCCGACGAGACGGTGCTGCTGGCCGCGCTGCGCCGGTTCCTGGCCGGACCGCGGGTCGCCGCCACCGGCTCGGCGCTGCCCGCCCTGCTGCTGGACGCGCCCACGCTGCCCTGCAAGGCCAACCTGCTCACCCGGATCAACGGCATGGACGAACTGGTCGGCCCGGTCGCCAGCCAGTCCGTCTACGTGGACATCCCCAACCCGGTGGCGGGTGGCTGATGCTGGACGACCTGCCCGGGTGGGGCGCGATCCCCACCCCGGCCGGCGAGTTCCGGCTCAGCCCGGTCCGGCTGCCCGCCGACCTGGAACTGCTCGCCGGGTGGATGAACGACCCCGAGGTCGCGGCCTTCTGGGAGCTCGCCGGGCCGGCGGAGGCCACCGGCCGGCACGTCCGGGCGCAGCTGGACGGCGACGGCCGCAGCGTCCCCTGCCTCGGCCTGCTCGACGGCGAGCCGATGAGCTACTGGGAGGTCTACCGCGCCGACCTCGACCCGCTGGCCGCGCACTACCCGGCCCGGCCGCACGACACCGGCGTCCACCTGCTGCTCGGCCCCGCCGCCAGCCGCGGCCGGGGGCTCGGGGCCGTCCTGCTGGCCGCGCTCGCCGAACGGATCCTGCGCCGCCGCCCGGCCTGCGAGCGGGTCGTCGCGGAACCGGACGTCCGCAACCGGCGCTCGGTCCGGGCCTTCGAACGGGCCGGGTTCCGGGCGGCCGCCGAACTCGACCTGCCCGACAAGCGCGCTGCCCTGATGGTGCGGGCCCGGGCACCCCGCGCCGTGTAGCCCCGCCCGCGGGGCTGCGCCGCCCCGGCCCGGGCAGCACCCGCCCCGGCCCGGGCAGCACCCGCCCCGCCCGGGCCGACCACGCCCCGCCCCGATCCCGCCCGGCCCCGACCGATCCGCCCCCGGCCCCGAACCCGCCTAGGACACCCCGTGGACACCCCAGCACCGCCGCCGTACGACCTGCTCGGCGTCGGCATCGGCCCGTTCAACCTCTCGCTCGCCGCGCTCGCCCAGCCCGTCCCCGGCCTGCGCACGCTCTTCTGCGACCAGCGCCCGGAGTTCCGCTGGCACCACGGGATGCTGGTGGACGGGGCCCGGATGCAGGTGCCGTTCCTCGCCGACCTGGTCTCGCTGGTGGACCCGACCAGCCCGTGGTCCTTCCTCAACTACCTACGCGAACAGGACCGGCTGTTCCCGTTCTACTTCGCCGAGCGCTTCCAGCTGCCGCGCCGCGAGTACGACCACTACTGCCGCTGGGCCGCCGAGCGGCTGGCCAACTGCCGCTTCGGCACCGAGGTCACCGCCCTGCACTGGGCCGCCGCACCGGGGGAGGAGCCCTGCTACCGGGTCGAGCTGACCGACACCGCGACCGGCCGGCGGTCCACCGTGCGGGCCCGCAACCTGGCCCTCGGCGTCGGCACCCGCCCGGTCCTGCCCGACGCCTTCGCCGGCCTCGCCGACCACCCGCGGGCCTTCCACTCCGCCGACTACCTGGACCGCCGCGCCGACCTGGCCGGCGCCCGGGACATCACCGTGATCGGCAGCGGGCAGTCCGGCGCCGAGGTCTTCCTCGACCTGCTCCGCCGCCACGGGGACGACGGCGTCCGGCTGCGCTGGCTCACCCGCACCCGGGCGCTCGCACCCATGGAGTACTCCAAGCTCGGCCTGGAGCACTTCACCCCCGACTACACCCGCTACTTCCACGGCCTGCCCGGACCCGTCCGGGACGCCCTGGTCACCGCCCAGTGGCAGCTCCACAAGGCCGCCAGCGCCGAGACCCTCGCCGAGATCCACGACCACCTCTACGAGCGCACCATCGGCCGCCCGATCGACGACGCCCCGGTCGAGATCACCCCCGGCACCGCCGTCACCGGCACCCGCCCCGGCCCCTGCGGCGGCCTCGAACTGCACTGCCGGCACACCGACTCCGGCGCCGAGCACCTCCTGCGCACCGACGCCGTCGTGCTCGCCACCGGCTACCGGGCCGCCCGCCCGGCCGCGCTCGAACCGCTCGCCGACCTCATCGACTGGGACGAGGCCGGGCGCTACCGGGTCGACCTGGACCACCGGGTCGCCACCCGGCCCGGGCTCACCGGCGGCCTCTACGTCCAGAACGCCGAACTGCACACCCACGGCGTCGGCACACCCGACCTGGGACTCGGCGCCCACCGCGCCGCCGTGATCCTCAACGCCGTCACCGGGCGGACCGTCCACCGGCTGCCCGACCGCACCGCCTGGACCGGCTTCGCGCCGTCCGTCCCGGCACCGCCCGTCAGCGCACCCCTCGAACAGACCCCCGTCCTCCCCCGCCCCCAGGAGCTGACCCGTGCCGCAACCGTCGGCCGCTGAACCGCCGCTCTACCTGCCCCCGCACCTCACCGCCGGGCACTGGCAGCGGGCCGGCCGCGCCCTGCTCGCCAAGATGCTCGGCGAGTTCGCCTACGAGGAACTGCTCAAACCCGCCCCCGGGGCCCTCGACGGCGAGTACCTGCTGAAGCTGCCCGAGGTCGAGTACCGCTTCACCGCCCGGCGCGGCGCCTACGACGGGTGGCAGGTCGAGCCCGGGTCGATCAGCTGCTCCCGCCCCGACGGACTGGACCCGCTGCGCTTCCTGCCGTACGCCCGGCAGACCCTCGGCATGCGCGGCGAGACCACCGCCCACCTGATCCGCGAACTCTCCGCCACCCTGACCTCCGACGCCCGCCAGCTCGCCACCGCGCTCACCGCCGCCGAACTCGCCGAGCTCGACCACACCGCGCTGGAGGGCCGGCAGGGCGGCCACCCCTGGATCGTCCCCAACAAGGGCCGGATCGGCTTCTCCGCCGGCGACGCCGCCCGCTGGACCCCGGAGGCCCGCAGCCCCCGCCCACTGCCCTGGATCGCCGTCCACCGCCGGCTCGCCGAGTACCGGGGCGTGCCCGGCCTGGAACACCCGGAGCAGCTGTACGCCCGCGAGCTGGACGACGTCGGGGCACTGCGCGCCGCCCTGGGCCCGGACGCCGACGACTACCTGCTGCTGCCCGTCCACCCCTGGCAGTGGGAGGAGACGGTCCTGCCCCTGTTCGCGCCCTGGATCGCCTCCGGCGAGATCGTTCCGCTGCCCTCGGACGGCGACCCACGGCTGCCCCAGCAGTCCATCCGCTCCTTCTTCAACACCGCCCACCCCGAGCGCTGCACCGTCAAGCTGCCCCTGTCCATCCTCAACACCCTGGTCTGGCGCGGCCTGCCCACCGAACGCACCCTGGCCGCGCCCGCCGTCACCGCCTGGCTGCACGGCCTGCGCGACGCCGACCCGTTCCTGCGCGACGAGTGCCGGGTGATCCTCCTCGGCGAGATCGCCTCCGTCACCGTCGACCACCCCGTCTACGGCGCGATGCCCGAGGCCCCGTACCAGTACAAGGAACTGCTCGGCGCGATCTGGCGCGAACCGCTCGGCCCCTGCCTGGACGGCGGCGAGCGTGCCCGCACCCTGGCCGCCCTGCTGCAGACCGGCTCCGACGGGCGGGCCCTCGCCGCCGAGCTGATCGCCCGCTCCGGCCTCACCCCGGCCGAGTGGACCGGCCGGCTGTTCGCCGCGATGCTGCCGCCCCTGCTGCACTTCCTCTACCGGTACGGACTGGTCTTCTCCCCGCACGGCGAGAACGCCATCGTGGTCTTCGACGAACGCGACACCCCGACCCGGCTCGCGGTCAAGGACTTCGTGGACGACGTCAACCTCAGCTCGCAGGACCTGCCCGAGCTGGGCGACCTGCCCGCCGAGGTCGCCGACGTGCTGCTGCGGGAGGGGGCGCAGGGGCTCTGCCAGTTCATCCACTCCGGGCTGTTCATCGGCGTCTTCCGCTACCTCGCCCCGCTGCTGGAGGCGCAGACCGGCCTGCCGGAGACCGAGTTCTGGGCCCTGCTGCGCGCCGAGGTCCTGCGCCACCAGGACCGCTTCCCCGAGCTGCGCGAGCGCTTCGAGCTGTTCGACCTGTTCCGGCCCCGGATCGACCGGCTCTGCCTCAACCGCAACCGGCTGCTCCTCGACGGCTACCAGGACCGCCCGCACCGCCCGCACGCCGCCCGGTTCGGGACCGTGCCGAACGCGTTGGTGGCGGTGGACGTGCGGCTGCCCGCGCAACGGGACCGGATTGTCACCCCCGCCCCGTAGGGTGGGAGGGTCATGACGAACGACTCCGAATCCCACGACTCCGAATCCCAGCGGGCGGCGGACCTCGGCGACGACGCCGGGGAAGCCGTGGCCGTCCCGCGCTCGCGGATCCCCGAGCTGCTGCACGCCGCGGTGGCGGCCGTCGGCGGCGTCGAACGCCCCGGTCAGGTCCGGATGGCCGAGGCCGTCGCCGACGCCGTCGACCACGGCGAGCACCTGCTCGTCCAGGCCGGCACCGGCACCGGGAAGTCCCTGGCCTACCTGGTGCCCGCGCTCGCCCACGGGGACCGCGTGGTGGTCGCCACCGCCACCCTGGCGCTGCAACGCCAGCTGGTGGAGCGGGACTTGCCGCGCACCGTCGAGGCAATGCACCCGGTGCTGCGCCGCCGCCCGCTGTTCGCGATGCTCAAGGGCCGCTCCAACTACCTGTGCCTGCACCGGGCCAACGAGGGCACCCCGAGCGACGAGGGCGAGGGCCTGTTCGACCCGGTGGACGCGCTCGGCGGGCCCACCGGCAAGCTCGGGCAGGACGTGCTGCGGCTGCGCGACTGGGCCGAGGAGACCGAGACCGGGGACCGGGACGACATGAGCCCCGGCGTCTCCGACAGGGCCTGGGCCCAGCTGTCGGTCACCTCCAAGGAGTGCCTGGGCGCCACCCGCTGCCCGTACGGGCAGGAGTGCTTCGCCGAGAAGGCGCGGGAGCGGGCCAAGCTGGCGGACGTCGTGGTCACCAACCACGCGATGCTCGCGATCGACGCGATCGAGGGTGCTCCGGTGCTGCCCGAACACGGGCTGCTGATCGTGGACGAGGCGCACGAGCTGGTCAACCGGGTCACCGGTGCGGCCACCGCCGAGCTGACCGTCGGCGCGGTCAACCGGGCCGTGAAGCG
The DNA here is from genome assembly GCF_055600605.1 of Kitasatospora sp. NPDC038210. Taxonomy (NCBI): domain Bacteria; kingdom Bacillati; phylum Actinomycetota; class Actinomycetes; order Kitasatosporales; family Streptomycetaceae; genus Kitasatospora; species Kitasatospora sp. NPDC038210. Next base: position 59,198 of record NZ_JBVJYK010000017.1, read on the forward strand.
GGCCGCCCGGCTCGCCAACGAGAAGGCCGTGGACGCCCTGCAGGCCGCGGCCGAGAACTACCACGGCCTGATGGAGACCGCCCAGCCCGGCCGGGTCGAGGAACTGCCCGAGTACCTGGCGTACGCGGTCACCGCGATCCGGGACGCCGCCCGCCAGGTGATCAGCTCGCTCGGCGAGACCAGGGACAAGGGGCTCAGCGACGAGGACGCCGTCCGCAAGCAGGCGATGGCCTCGGCCGAGACCCTGCACGAGACCGCCGAGCGGCTGCTGGAGGACTCCGAGTACGACGTGGTCTGGATCGAGCGCAGCGACCGCTACGGGCTGGGCACCGCCTCGCTGCGGGTCGCCCCGCTGAGCGTCTCCGGGCTGCTGCGCGAGGGGCTGTACAAGGAGCGCTCGGTCGTCCTCACCTCGGCCACGCTCAAGCTCGGCGGGGACTTCAACGGTGTCGCCGCCTCCGTCGGCCTGCCGTCCGAGACCCGGCTGCCGGACGTCCGGACGGCCGGGGACAACCCCGAGCCCGGCCCCGGGTTCGGCGAGGACGCGGTGCCGCACTGGCGCGGGATCGACGTCGGCTCCCCGTTCAAGTACCCCAAGCAGGGCATCCTGTACGTCGCCAAGCACCTGGCCGACCCCGGGCGCGATCCCGAACGGCCCGACATGCTGGACGAGTTGGCCGAGCTGATCGGCGCGGCCGGCGGGCGGACACTGGGCCTGTTCTCCTCGATGCGCGGCGCCCAGGCCGCCGCCGAGGCGATGCGGGAACGGCTCGACCAGCGGATCCTGCTCCAGGGGGAGGACACCCTCGGCGAGTTGATCCGCGAGTTCGCCTCGGACGCGTCCACCTGCCTGTTCGGCACGCTCTCGCTCTGGCAGGGCGTGGACGTGCCCGGTTCGGCCTGCCAGCTGGTCGTGATGGACCGCATCCCGTTCCCCCGGCCGGACGACCCGCTGATGAGCGCCCGCCAGAAGGACGTCGAACAGCGCGGCGGCAACGGCTTCATGGCGGTCGCGGCGACGCACGCGGCACTGCTGATGGCGCAGGGCGCGGGTCGGCTGGTGCGCGCGGCGGACGACCGCGGCGTGGTGGCGGTGCTCGACCCGCGGGTGGAGACCAAGCGGTACGGGGGCTTCTTCCGCTCCTCGATGCCCGAGTTCTGGTACACCACGGACCGCAACCAGGTGCGCCGCTCGCTGGCGGCGATCGACGCCTCGGCGGCTCCGGTGCGGCCGGTGGTGAAGCGGGGCTGATCGCCGGCTGATCGTCCCGGGCCGTGATGCGCCGGCCACCCGTGGTGCTCCGGTCGGCGCGGGCCCGGGCGGCGCGGCCTCGGCCGGGTCGGCCCCGGTCGGTGCGGGCCCGGGAGGGAACGACGGAGGGGCTCCCCGCGGATCGCGGTGGAGCCCCTTCCCGTTGCCGTGGGCCGCCGGAGGGTGTCCGGGGGTCTCCGGGGGCGCCGGAGGGCGTCAGAGGCGGCGCAGCACCGCGACGACCTTGCCCAGGATGGTCGCGTTGTCGCCGTTGATCGGCTCGTACGCGGGGTTGTGCGGCATCAGCCAGATCCGGCCGTCCTCGCGCTTGAGCCGCTTGACCGTGGCCTCGCCGTCGATCATCGCGGCCACGATGTCGCCGTTCTCGGCGACCGGCTGGCGGCGCACGGTGACCCAGTCGCCGTCGCAGATGGCCGCCTCGATCATCGAGTCGCCGCGCACGGTGAGTGCGAACAGCTCCCCCTCGCCGACCAGTTGGCGGGGCAGCGGGAAGACGTCCTCGACCGTCTGCTCGGCCAGGATGGGCCCGCCGGCGGCGATCCGGCCGACCAGCGGCACGTAGGAGGTGGACGGCCGGCCCGCCGTCTCGGCGGTGTTGGGGCGGGCCACCTCGACGCCGCGGACCTCGTACGCACGCGGCCGGTGCGGATCCCGGCGCAGGAAGCCCTTGCGCTCCAGGGCCATCAGCTGGTGCGCCACCGAGGAGGTGCTGGAGAGGCCGACGGCCTGGCCGATCTCGCGCATGGACGGCGGGTAGCCCCGGCGCTGGACGGAGTCCCGGATGACCTCGATCACCCGGCGCTGGCGCTCGGTGAGCCCGGCCTCGTCGGTGCGGATGCCGGGCGGGCGGCCCGGCATCGCGCGGGCGGGCGACGCGTGGGCGTCGTCCATCGCCGAGGAGTGTTCGATCGGCTGGTCGGGCACGCGGTTGGAGCCGGAAAGGGCCGTGCCGGAGAGCCGGTGGTCTTCGCTGCGGTCCATGCTGATGTCCACGCTCTGCTGATTCGTGGTGCGCTGCCCCACCTTGAACTGGGAGTGTTCCTGCACCGGGATGGTGTTGCTTTCGATCGTGTTCACGGCGGCCCCTCTCGACGGCTGTCCTCTCCCTTTTCCAGCCCAACGCACCTCCTATCGAAAGGTTGCGCCAAACACACGTTCGAGTGAATTATTCGGGAGTTGGCTGACTCGATCAAGGCTTTGTTGTACATCGAGTAAATGTTCGACCGGAACCCGACTCCGGCAGTCTAATCGGCGTCGACACGCCAGGGGTGTCACTTCCCCCGAAGGCCTAGATGTAGTGGCTACAGTCCTCTACGTGCCCAGTACTAGTGGTCGCCGCGCATGATCAGCTTGCCGAGGCCGGGGGCGCATCGCATAGACTCGACTGGTCCGCACGATCTGCCAGGGAGGGATCCCGAGGTGCACTGCCCCTTCTGCCGGCATTCCGACAGCCGCGTTGTCGACAGCCGGACCACCGAGGACGGCAGCTGCATCCGCCGCCGCCGGCAGTGCCCGGACTGCGGCCGCCGCTTCACCACGGTGGAGACGGCCGCGCTGATGGTCATCAAGCGCAGCGGCGTCACCGAGCCGTTCTCCCGGCAGAAGGTCATCACCGGCGTCCGCAAGGCCTGCCAGGGCCGACCGGTCACCGAGGACGCGCTGGCCCAGCTCGGCCAGCGGGTCGAGGAGTGCGTGCGCGCCAGCGGCAGCGCCGAGCTGACCACCCACGACGTGGGGCTGGCCATACTCGGCCCGCTCAAGGAACTCGACGTGGTCGCCTACCTGCGCTTCGCCAGCGTGTACCAGGCCTACGACGGACTGGAAGACTTCGAGGCCGCCATCGCGGAACTCCGCGCCGAACGGCCCCGCACCCCGGAGACGGACGACGCCCGCGTGTCCGTCTCCGCCGCCGCGCCCTAGGAGGCGCCGGCGTCACCGGCCCCAGTCGGGGCCCGGCCGCACCACAAGGCCCCACGGGGCCCCGGCGTGCCCGGAAACGGGGCGCAGAACACTACAAACCGTGCGAAGGCAGGCAGTGTCCCCGCCTGCCCGCACACCGGAAGAACGAACCAGCGGTGCCCGGACTTTTCAGGGCACTTCGGGCGTTTGCCCAGGAGGAGGAGCGAGAAGTGACAGACACCACGAGCGGTTCCGCACGCGGGTCGAAGTCCGAGAAGGCCGCGGCCAAGGGCGCCAAGGCCCCGAAGGGCGGTCTGCGGATGGAGCGCATCCACACCACTCCTGGCGTGCACCCGTACGACGCGGTCCGCTGGGAGCGGCGTGACGTCGTCATGACCAACTGGCGTGACGGGTCGATCAACTTCGAGCAGCGCGGCGTGGAGTTCCCCGACTTCTGGTCGGTCAACGCCGTCAACATCGTCACGTCCAAGTACTTCCGCGGCGCCGTCGGCACCCCGCAGCGCGAGTGGAGCCTCAAGCAGATCATCGACCGCGTGGTGCTCACCTACCGCGCCGCCGGCGAGAAGCACGGCTACTTCGCCACCGCGGACGACGCCGAGATCTTCGAGCACGAGCTGACCCACGCCCTCCTCCACCAGGTGTTCAGCTTCAACTCGCCGGTCTGGTTCAACGTCGGGACCAAGCAGCCCCAGCAGGTCAGCGCCTGCTTCATCCTGGCCGTCGACGACTCCATGGAGTCGATCCTCGACTGGTACAAGGAAGAGGGCATGATCTTCAAGGGCGGCTCCGGCGCCGGCCTCAACCTCTCCCGGATCCGCTCCTCCAAGGAGCTCCTGTCCTCCGGCGGCAACGCCTCCGGCCCGGTCTCCTTCATGCGCGGCGCCGACGCCTCCGCCGGCACCATCAAGTCCGGCGGCGCCACCCGCCGCGCGGCCAAGATGGTCGTGCTCGACGTCGACCACCCGGACGTCGAGGCCTTCATCGAGACCAAGGTGAAGGAGGAGGAGAAGATCCGCGCCCTGCGCGACGCGGGCTTCGACATGGACCTCGGCGGGGACGACATCACCTCCGTCCAGTACCAGAACGCCAACAACTCGGTCCGCGTCTCCGACGAATTCATGACCGCCGTCGAGAACGGCACCGAGTTCGGCCTGCGCGCCCGGATGACCGGCGAGGTCATCGAGACCGTCGACGCGAAGAAGCTGTTCCGCAAGATGGCCGAGGCCGCCTGGGCCTGCGCCGACCCGGGCATCCAGTACGACTCCACCATCAACCACTGGCACACCTGCCCGGAGTCCGGCCGCATCAACGCGTCCAACCCCTGCTCCGAGTACATGCACCTGGACAACTCCAGCTGCAACCTCGCCTCGCTCAACCTGATGAAGTTCCTGCGGGACGACGCCCGTCAGGACGGTAAGGGGGGCTTCGACGCCGAGCGCTTCGCCAAGGTCGTCGAGCTGGTCATCACCGCGATGGACATCTCCATCTGCTTCGCCGACTTCCCGACCGAGAAGATCGGCGAGACCACCCGCGCCTACCGCCAGCTCGGCATCGGCTACGCGAACCTCGGCGCCCTGCTGATGGCCACCGGCCACGCCTACGACAGCGAGGGCGGTCGCGCCCTGGCCGGCGCCATCACCTCCCTGATGACCGGCACCGCCTACCGCCGCGGCGCCGAACTCGCAGGCGTGGTGGGCCCGTACGACGGCTACGCCCGCAACGCGGTCGCGCACCGCCAGGTCATGAAGCAGCACGCGGACGCCTCGCTCGACGCCGTCTCGGTGGACGAGCTGGACGCCCCGGTCTGGCTGGCGGCCAACAAGACCTGGCAGGACGTCGTGCGCATCGGCGCGGAGAACGGCTTCCGCAACGCCCAGGCCTCGGTCCTCGCCCCGACCGGCACCATCGGCCTGATGATGGACTGCGACACCACCGGCGTCGAGCCCGACCTGGCCCTGGTCAAGTTCAAGAAGCTCGTCGGCGGCGGCTCGATGCAGATCGTCAACGGCACCGTCCCGCGCGCCCTCAAGCGCCTCGGCTACCAGGACGAGCAGGTCGAGGCGATCGTCGCCCACATCGCCGAGCACGGCAACGTGGTGGACGCGCCGGGTCTCAAGTCCGAGCACTACGAGGTGTTCGACTGCGCGATGGGCGAGCGGGTCATCTCCGCGATGGGGCACGTGCGGATGATGGCCGCGATCCAGCCGTGGATCTCCGGTGCCATTTCCAAGACCGTGAACATGCCCGAGTCCGCCACCGTCGAGGAGATCGAGGAGATCTACTTCGAGGCGTGGAAGATGGGCGTCAAGGCGCTCGCCATCTACCGTGACAACTGCAAGGTCGGCCAGCCGCTGTCGGCCAAGAAGAAGGACTCCGAGACCACGGCCGACGAGGCCGCGGCCCCCGCCGCGGTCGAGAAGGTCGTGGAGTACCGCCCGGTCCGCAAGCGTCTGCCCAAGGGCCGTCCGGGCATCACCACCTCCTTCACGGTCGGTGGCGCCGAGGGCTACATGACCGCCAACTCCTACCCGGACGACGGCCTGGGCGAGGTCTTCCTGAAGATGTCCAAGCAGGGCTCGACCCTCGCGGGCATGATGGACGCCTTCTCGATCGCCGTCTCGGTCGGCCTGCAGTACGGCGTGCCGCTGGAGACGTACGTCTCGAAGTTCACCAACATGCGCTTCGAACCGGCCGGTCTGACCGACGACCCGGACGTGCGGATGGCGCAGTCGATCGTCGACTACATCTTCCGCCGCCTGGCGCTGGACTTCCTGCCGTTCGAGACCCGCTCGGCGCTCGGCATCCACTCCGTCGAGGAGCGCACGCGCCACCTGGAGACCGGCTCCTACGAGCCGCTGGAGGCCGAGGAGCTCGACACCGAGTCGCTCGCCCAGTCGGCCCCGGTGGCCGCCAAGCCGGCCCCGGCCCCGGCGGTCGAGGCGCCCAAGGCCGCCCCGAAGCAGGCCCACAACTCCACGGAGCTGATGGAGATCCAGCTCGGCCTCAACGCCGACGCCCCGCTCTGCTTCTCCTGCGGCACCAAGATGCGTCGCGCCGGCAGCTGCTACCTCTGCGAGGGCTGCGGCTCCACCAGTGGCTGCAGCTGATCGTGATCGACCCCGGTTCCACCCGATGAGGTGAAACCAGAGGCGGGGCGAGGACTTCACGTCCTCGCCCCGCCTCTTTTCGTTCTCCGAACCCGCCGATGTCACGGATCGGGGCCGTGTCCGGTCCGTAGGGGGAAGGCAGTCGACGAGAGGAGCGGTGTGGTGAACGGGACTGTGCTGGTGACCGGGGCGACGGGGACGTTGGGACGGGAGGTGGTGCGGCTGCTGGTGGCGCGCGGGGTGGCGGTGCGGGGGTTGAGCCGGCGGGCGCGGGGCGGGGACGACGGGGTCGAGTGGGTGGTCGGGGACCTGGTGAGCGGGGCCGGGATCGCCGGGGCGATGGCCGGGGTCGAGGTGGTGGTCGACTGTGCGACCACGCAGAGGAAGGCGGACGTGGCGGCGGTCCGGACGCTGGTGGCGCAGGCGCGGGAGGCCGGCGTCCGGCACCTGGTGTACGTGTCGATCGTGGGGATCGACCGGGTGCCGATGGCGTACTACAAGACGAAGCTCGCCTGTGAGCAGGTGGTCCGGGAGTCGGGGCTGGGGTGGACGGTGCTGCGGGCGACGCAGTTCCACGACCTGCTGCTGAGGTTCTTCGACGCCTCGGTGAAGCTGCCGTTGTTCCCCGTGCTCGGCGGGGCGCGGTTCCAGCCGGTGGACGTCCGGGAGGTGGCCGCGGCGGTCGTCGCCCTGGTGGGGGAGGAGCCCGCGGGGTTCGCGCCGGAGGTGGGCGGGCCGCAGGTGCGGACGTACCGGGAGCTGGCCGGGGCGTACCTGCGGGCGGCGGGCAAGCGGCGGGTGCTGCTGCCGTTGCGGGTGCCGGGGGCGGCGGGCCGCGGGCTGCGGGCGGGCGGGAACCTGGCGCCGGAGCGGGCGGTGGGCCGGGGCACCTTCGAGGAGGCGCTGGAGCGTCGGTTCGGCGGCCGCTGAGGCCCGGGTCGTCGGCCGGATCGCCGTCCGGGTCGTGGGCGGAGCCCTCGGCGGAGCTGTCAACCAGGGTTGACATTTGCGCGGCTGTCAACCAAAGTTGACAGCATGAGCGAGAGCGGAGAACTCGCGGCCGCGGCGAGCAGCCGTGACCCGGCCGTGGGGCTCCGGGCGGTCCGCGCCCTGCGTGATCTGGCGGACCGCCTGGAGGCCCTGCAGGTGGGCAACGCCCGGTCGCAGGGTTGGTCCTGGCAGGACATCGCGGTCTGCCTCGGGGTGACCAGGCAGGCGGTGCACAAGAAGTACGCCCGGCGAGGGGCCGGCGGGGACCAGGACGGAGGCTGAGGGATGTTCGAGCGATTCACCGAGTCGGCGCGGCAGGTCGTGGTCGCCGCGCAGCAGGAGGCGCGGGAGCTGCGGCACGGCTACGTCGGCACGGAGCACCTCCTGCTGGCGGTCCTGGGCCGGTCGGAGGACCCGGCCGCCGGGGTGCTGACGGAGGCCGGCCTGGACCACGGGACGGCTCGGCAGGCGGTGCGCCGCCTGCTGGGGGAGACCGGCCAGGCGCAGGCGCTCGCCTCGATCGGGGTCGATCTGGGCGCGGTGCGGGAGGCGGTCGAGTCGGTCTTCGGAGAGGGGGCGCTGGACGCCCCGCCCGAGGAGGCGCCGCAGCGTCGGGGCTGGTTCCGCTCCGGCGGCGCGAGGGGCGGGCACATCCCGTTCACGGCGCGGGCGAGGAAGGCGGTGGAGCTGTCGCTGCGGGAGTCGCTGCGGCTGAAGTCGGGGAAGATCGGGGTCGGGCACCTGCTGCTCGGCGTGCTCCGCGAGGGGGAGGGCCTGGGGGTGCGGGTGGTCGTCGACCACGGGCTGGATCCGAAGGCCGTCCGGCAGGCGGTCGAGCGGACGCTGGGGTGAAGCCCCGGTTGTGAACCGGGCCGCTCGGTGGTGCGGCGGTTGCGTCGTGAATCGGTGTACGGGTCGTGGATGGAGGAGACTGCCCGTCAACTGACTGCTTGAGGGCAATGTCTGAATCGATATGATCGGCCGACAAGCGTGAACCGATCAGCCGCCCGGAGACGTTTCGCGACGTCGCCGGGCGGTCTGGTATGCGCCCCACCAGCTGTCGGCGGTCGCGACCGTCGCCGATCCGCCGCCGTGCCGCCGCCCGCCGACGTTGCCGAGGACCGCACCGATGAGAGAAGCCACCAGCCCCGACGGCCGGCCGCGCCGACGGCCCGCATCCCGTACCGTCGCCCTGACGGCGGCCGCCGTCCTGCTGGCGCTGGTCGCCGCACCGGTCGGCGTCAGCCGGGCGCTGGGCGCGCACCAGCCGCTCACCGCCCTCGCGGTCGGCGCCGTCACCGTCCTGTGGCTGATAGCCGTCGGCCTCGCCGCGACCGGCACCGAGCGCTCCCACAGGCTGGCCGAGGACGTGGAGGACCAGCACCAGGAGGCGATGACGGCGCTGGTCGTGGCCGGCGCCGCCCGGCAGGCCGAGGCGGCGGCCAAGGGTCGCACCGCCGCTGCGCAGGCCGAGCGGGACGCCGCTCGGGCCGAGCAGGCCCGGGCGGAGTCGGACGTCTCCGCCGCGCACGCCGAGCTGGCCCGGGTGCGGGCCGAGCTGGACGCCGAGCTGGCCGGGGTGCGGGCCGAGCTGGCGGCCGAGCGGGCCGGCCTGGAGACGGAGCGGGCGCGGGCCGAGGCCGATCGGGCCGAGCTGGACCTGATCGCCGAGGGCGTCCTGCCAGAGGTGGTGAGGAAGCTGCGCGCCGGCGCCGCCGTGGACAGCGCGCTGGCCGCCCACCGCAAGCACCCGCAGTACGCGCTGCTGCGCGCCGTCGGTGAGGAGATCGGCCGGGGCGAGCGGCTGCGGGCCGCCGCGCTCGCGGTCTGCGCGACCGCCGCCGGGCGGGTCCAGGCGCTGGCCACGAGCATGCACGCCGAGCTTCGCGAGATGCAGCACCGGCACGACGAGGAGGTGCTCGGCGACCTGCTGAGCCTGGACCACTCGACCGCCCAGGCGGGCCGGATGGCCGACAGCATCGCGGTGCTCACCGGGGCCCGCTCGGGCCGCCGCTGGGCCAAGCCGATCGCGGTGGAGTCGGTGCTGCGCGGTGCGCTGGGCCGGATCGGCGCCTACCAGCGGGTGCGACTGCACAACGCCAGCACCGCCGCGGTCGCCGGGTACGCCGCCGAGGGCGTCATGCACGCGCTGGCCGAGCTGCTGGACAACGCCACCAACTTCTCCGCCCCGCCGGCCGAGGTGCACGTCTACGTCGAGGAGGTGCCGGCCGGGCTGGTGGTCACCGTCGAGGACAGCGGGCTCGGCCTGAGCGACAGCTGGCTGCGCCGGGCCGAACGGGCCGTCTCCGCCGAGCCGCTGGACCTGACCATGCTGTCCGCCGGTACCCGGCTGGGCCTCGCCGTGGTCGGTGTGCTGGCCCGCAAGCACGGGCTGCAGATCTCCTTCCGGCCGTCGGCGCGCGGCGGTACGGGGGTGGTGATGCTGATCCCCCAGCAGTTGGTCTCGCACCCCGCTCCGGCGCCCACCCCGGCAGCCGTCCCGACACAGGCACCGGCCGCCGAGTCCGCGCGCCCGGCGCTCACCCCCGCACGCCCGGCCCCCACCCCCCTGCCGCCGGCGCCCGCCGCACCGACCGCGCTCACCGCACCGACCGCGCTCACCACACCGACCGCACTGACCGCCCAGGCCGCACTCACTGCCCCGGCCGCACCCGTCACCGCCGCCCCGCTCCCGTCCGCTCCCGCCCGCGTGACCGACAGCGGCCTGCCGCAGCGTCGGCGCGGGCAGACGCTGGCCACCGCTCCGGCGGCGGACCGGGCCGCGAAGCCCGTCCGCACCGACGCGGCGAGCGCGGCCGCCCGGTTCGGCGCGTTCCGCCGGGCCGCCGCCCGTCCGGTGGAGGGCGAGCAGCACTCCACCGGGACGCCGACCACGGACACCGACACCACGCCCGACGCTTCCCCCGTCACCGAGAAGGACACCTGATGAGCAGCGCCCCCGACCGCGACCTCGACTGGCTGTTGGAAAACCTGCTGGCGGCAACCCCCGGCACCCGGCACGCCCTGGTTCTCTCCGCCGATGGCCTCAAGCTCTGTCACACCGCCGGGCTCGGCAACGACCAGGCCGACCAGCTGGCCGCGATCGCGTCCGGCCTGCAGAGCCTGGCGCACGGCGCCTCGATCGAGTTCGGCGACGGCAGCGGCGGAGTCCGGCAGTCGATGACCGAGTTCCACGGCGGCATCCTGTGCATCGTGGCGGCCGGCGAGGGCGCGCACCTCGCGGTGGTCACGGACGACGACGCGGACGTCGGCGTGGTCGGCCACAACATGCACGGCCTGATCGAGCAGATCGGCATCCACCTCAGCGCCCCGGCCCGCAGCACGGAGGACGGGGCGGCGGACGGGAGCGCCGCCACACCGGAGGGCGCGGGGATATGACCGACGGGTCGGTGCTGCCGGGCCGTGACGACGACCCGGACCGCCTCTACACCATCACCAAGGGCCGCAGCCGCGCCCCGGAGAACGCCTTCGACCTGGTCACCCTGATCGTCGCCGAACGGCAGCCGACGCCCGGGATGCAGTCGGAGCACGTCCGGATCCTGCGGATGTGCGAGGCCCCGACCGCCGTCGTGGAGGTGGCGGCGGAGCTGGCGCTGCCCGTCTCGGTGGTGAAGATCCTGCTCGGCGACCTGCTGGAGTCCGGGGCGGTCACCGCCCGCCACCCCCGGTTCGCGCCGAACAAGGCCCGGCTGCCCGACCTCGACACGCTGAAGCAGGTGCTGCATGGCCTCCAACGGCTCTGACGTCCGGCCCGCCGGGCGCACTCCGCTGCGGGCGACCGCCGACAACGCGCTGAAGATCGTCGTGGTCGGCGGCTTCGGCGTGGGCAAGACCACCCTGGTCGGCTCGGTCAGCGAGATCCGCCCGCTGAACACCGAGGAGGTGATGACCCGGGCGGGGGAGGGCATCGACCCGGCCGGTTCCTGGGGCAAGCGCTCCACCACGGTCGCCTTCGACTTCGGCCGGATCACCCTCTCCGAGCGCCAGGTGCTGTACCTGTTCGGTGCGCCCGGGCAGGAACGCTTCTGGTTCCTCTGGGACCGGCTGTTCAGCGGCGCCCTGGGCGCGGTCGTCCTGGTCGACACCCGGCGGCTGGAGGACTCCTGGTACGCGATCGACCGGCTGGAGCACCACGGCACCCCGTTCATCGTGGCCCGCAACAACTTCGGCGAGCCGACCCACACCCTGGAGCAGGTCCGCGAGGCGCTCGACCTGCCGGCCGAGGTGCCGCTGGTGGACTGCGACGCGCGTGACCGCGAGTCCGGCAAGCGGGTGCTGATCGAACTGGTCCACCACCTGGCGGCCCTGGCCGGCGCCGACGAGGCCTACCTGGCCGAGGCCGTCGAGACCGCCGGTGCCGCCGCGGCCGGTGCCGGTGCGGCCGGCCACCCGGCCGGTGTCCTTGCAGCCGACCCGACCGGCTCCGAAGAGGCTGCCGTCCCGGCAGCGGCCCCCACCGCGATGTACGAGGAGAGCACCCCGTGACCGAGCCCGCCGTCACCCCGCCGCCGGGCTGCCCGGCGCACGCCGGCGCCACGCCGCTGTACGGGCCGCGCTTCCAGACCGACCCGGCCCAGCTCTACCGCGAGCTGCGGGCCGCGCACGGCCCGGTCGCCCCGGTCGAGCTGGCCGGCGGCGTGCCCGCCTGGCTGGTCATCGGCTACCGCGAGCTGCAGCTGGTGACCGGTCAGCCGCAGCTGTTCGGCCGTGACTCCAGCCGGTGGAACGCCTGGGAGACGCTGCCCGCCGACTGGCCGCTCAAGCCGATGATGGCGCCCGTCCCCTCGATCCTGTACGCCGAGGGCGAGGAGCACGTCCGGCGTTCGCGCGCGGTCACCGACGCGCTGGCCGGGATCGACCCGTACGAGCTGCGCAAGCACTCCGAGGAGATCGCCGACGGGCTGATCGACGAGTTCGCCGGCCGCGGCGAGGCGGACCTGGTCGCCGAGTACGCGCACCGGATGCCGCTGCTGGTGCTGTGCCGGGTGCTCGGCCTGGACGAGGAGCAGGCGCCGCAGTTGATCGCGGCGCTGCTGTCGATGCTGGACGGCGGTCCCGACGCGCCGGCCGGCGCCCAGCGGCTGCTGGAGCTGATGCTCGCCCTGGTCGAGGAGAAGGCCGAGCACCCGGGCGCCGACGTCGCCTCGCGGATGCTGGCGCACGAGGCCGGGCTGAACCACGACGAGGTGATGCGCGACCTGCGGGTGCTGCTGATCGCCGGCCACCAGCCGTCCTCGTACTGGATCTCCAACGCGCTGCGGCTGATGCTGACCGACGAGCGGTTCGCCGCCTCGCTGGCGGGCGGTCGGCGCAGCATCAGCCAGGCGCTGAACGAGGCGCTCTGGGAGGACACCCCGACGCAGATCTTCGCCGGGCGCTGGGCGGTCCGGGACACCCAGCTGGGCGGCCAGCGGATCGGTGCGGGCGACATGGTGCTGCTGGGCTTCGCCGGGGCGAACGCGGACCCGTCGGTGCGGCTGGCCGACGGCCGGCCGGCCGAGGGCAACCGGGCGCACATGAGCTACTCCTACGGCGAGCACGGCTGCCCGTTCCCGGCCCAGGAGGCGGCCGAGGTGATCGCGACGACCGCGATCGAGGTGCTGCTGGACCGGCTGCCGGACCTCCGGTTGGCGGTCGCCGAGCACGCGCTGGTGTGGCGGCCGTCGGCCTGGGTGCGCGGGCTGGTGGCGCTGCCGGTCTCGTTCACCCCGGGCCACCCGGCCTGATCCGTCGAACCCGTCGAACCCGTCGACACCCGTCGTCCGTCGCCGACCGTCGCCCATCGGTGCCGATCGTCTGCCGACCGTTGGCGGGTCCGGCCCCCGTCGACACCCGTCGTCCGAAAGAGAGTTGCGATGACCGCTGCCCAGGCCCCGATCGTCCTCGACCCGCTGGCCCGTGACAACGCGGCCGAGGGCGCCCTGCTGCGGGCCGCCGGCCCGGTGGTGCCGGTCGAGCTGCCCGGCGGCGTGGCCGCCTGGGCGGTGACCCGGCACGCGGCGGCGCGCGAGCTGCTGACGGACTCGCGGCTGGTGAAGGACGCCGCGCACTGGGGCGCCTACCAGCGCGGCGAGGTGCCGAAGACCTGGCCGCTGATCGGCCTGGCGGTGCCCGGCCCGAGCATGGTGACCACGGACGGCGCCGAGCACCGCCGGCTGCGGGCGCTGGTGGCGCAGGCCTTCACCCCGCGCCGGGTCGAGCTGATGCGCCCGCGCGTCGAGGAGATCACCCACGCGCTGCTGGACGCCCTGGCGGCGGGGGAGCCGGAGGTCGACCTGAAGACGGCCTTCGCCTTCCCGCTGCCGATGACGGTGATCTGCTCGTTGCTGGGCGTGCCGGAGTCGGACCACGGCGTGCTGCGCGACCTGTACGAGCGGTTCTTCGGCATCAAGCCGGACCCGGCGGGCATCCAGGCGACCATCGCCGGACTGAACGCCTTCGTCAACGACCTGGTGGCGCAGCGCCGTTCCGCCCCGGGCGAGGACCTGGCGAGCGTGCTGCTGGCGGCCGACACCGAGGGCGGGGCGCTGACCGACGCGGAGGCGGCGGCCACCCTGCGGGTGATCATCGCGGCCGGTCACGAGACCACGGTGAACCTGATCGGCAACGCGGTGCGGGCGCTGCTGGCGCACCCGGACCAGCTGGAGCTGGTGCGCTCGGGGCAGGTGTCCTGGGACGCGGTGGTGGAGGAGTCGCTCCGCTGGACGCCGCCGACCAGCAACTTCCTGTTCCGCTTCACCGCCGCGGACATCCCGGTCGGCGACGTGGTGATCCCGGCGGGCGAGCCGGTGCTGGTCTCGTACAACGCGATCGGCCGGGACCCGCTTCAGCACGGGGTGACGGCGGAGCTGTTCGACGTCACCCGGGACCCGACCCGGCACCTGTCCTTCGGCCACGGGCCGCACGTCTGCCCGGGTTCGCCGCTGGCCCGGCTGGAGGCGGGTGTCGCGCTGCCGGCACTGTTCGAGCGGTTCCCGAAGCTGTCGCTCGCGGTGCCGGACGCCGAGCTGCGGCCGAGTCCGTCGCTGGTGGTGAACAGTCTGCTGGATCTGCCGATCCGGCTGTTCTGACGCCCTGACGCCCTGACGCCTCTGCCGCCACTGCCGCCTCTGGCGCCTCCGACACCTCTGGCGCCTCTGGCACCGTGACTGATCTGATGTGTCGTCATAAAATGTGCCCCGTCCGGGTTTTCGGGCGGGGCCTTCGACTTCTGGTGGCGGTGGTCCGGATTCCGGCTGGTCGCGGGTCACGGTCGGGACACCGCCTTGTGAAGGTCGAACGTGGACCTTGGCGCCGGGCGGCTGCTGCGTTAACGTCTTCGATCAGTTCGGCCGCCGTCCGCCCGTGATCCCTGTAGGCCCGTCTCCGGTACAGCGCAATGTCGTTCAGCCACCGTCGGCAGCAATGCCCTGGCGAGGAGGACCGCATTGACCCTCAACCCGACCGCGCCGCAACCGAGTTCCCGCCGCCGGCGGCTGGCCGCCGTACCCGCCCTGGTGGCGGCGCTGGCGCTGACCGCGGCGTGCTCCAACAGCTCCGGCGGTTCGGGTGACGGCGGGGGCGGAGCGACCCAGTCGCTGTCCGGCGACTGCGCCAAGTACCAGCCGTACGCCGGGCATTCGGGCACGACCGTGACGATGTTCGCTTCCATCCTGAGCCCGGAGTCGGACAACCTGGAGAAGTCCTGGTCCGAGTTCAGCAAGTGCACCGGGATCAAGATCAGTTACGAGGGGTCGAACGACTTCGAGTCACAGCTCCCGGTGCGGGTGGCCGGCGGCAACGCGCCGGACTTCGCGATCATCCCGCAGCCGGGTCTGCTGGCGCAGATGGTGAAGAGCGGCAAGGTGGTGAAGCCGCCCGCCCAGACCGTCGCGAACCAGGACAAGTGGAGCCCGATCTGGAAGACCTACGGCTCGGTCAACGGCACCTTCTACGCGGCACCGATGAGCGCCAACATGAAGTCGCTGGTCTGGTACTCGCCGAAGGCCTTCAAGGCGGCCGGCTACGAGGCGCCGAAGACCTGGGTGGACCTGATGGCGCTCAGCGACCGGATCGCCAAGGCGGGCGGCCCCAGGCCGTGGTGCGGCGGCATCGCCTCCGGAACGGCCACCGGCTGGCCGGCCACCGACTGGCTGGAGGAGGTGGTGCTGGGCAGCTACGGCGGCGAGGTGTACGACCAGTGGGTCGGCCACCAGGTGAAGTTCTCCGACGAGAAGATCACCACGGCGATGAAGACCGTCGCCGACTGGATGCAGAACCCGGCCTGGGTCAACGCGGGCTTCGGCGACGTGAAGTCGATCGCCACCACGACCTTCCAGGACGCGGGCACGCCGGTGCTGAGCGGCAAGTGCATGATGCTGCAGCAGGCCTCGTTCTACGAGGCGCAGTGGCCCAAGGGCACCAAGGTCGGCCCGGACGGGGACGTCTTCGCCTTCCACCTGCCCGCGGTGAACCCGTCCGTCGCCAACCCGGTCGAGGGCGGCGGTGAGTTCCTGGCGGCCTTCGCCGGCCGGCCCGAGGTGCAGGCGGTGCAGAACTACCTCTCCAGCTCGGACTGGGCGAGCAGCCGGGTGCGAACCGCGAGCGGCTGGGTCTCGGCGAACCAGGGCGTGGACAAGAGCCTGTACACCGACCCGATCGACAAGCTGTCGGCCGAGGCGCTGACCGACCCCGGGGCCACCTTCCGGTTCGACGGCTCCGACCTGATGCCGGCCGCGGTCGGCGCCGGGCAGGAGTGGAAGTCGCTGACCGCCTGGTTCGCCGAGGGGCAGTCGATCCAGAAGACCGCCGCCGACATCGACGCCGCCTGGCCGCAGTAGCCGGCCCGCGGGCCCGCTCCGGCGCCGCGTCGCGGCAGGGCCGGAGCAGGGCGCACCCGAGGACCACCTGTCGAGGGCGGTGCGGGGCCACCCACCCGCACCGCCCGCCCCCTTCCCACCGCACCCGAAGGGACGCGCAGCCATGTCCGTACCCGGATCCCTGTCACCCGTCGCCGGGCCGACCGTCGAGAGACTGGCGGTCGGCTCCTGGGGCGACGCGGCGGTCAAGTTCGGCAACACCTTCGGCGCCGTGGCGGGATTCCTCGGCATCCTGCTGGTGGTCTTCCTGGTCGCCGGGCGGGCCCGCGGCCGGCTGGCCCGTCCGCTGGCCGTCGCGGTGTTCCTCGGCCCGGCGGTGCTGCTGCTGGCGGTCGGCCTGGTGGTGCCCTTGATCCGTACGGCGTACCTGAGCCTGCAGAACGACGACGGCACGCGGTTCGTCGGCGGTGAGAACTTCGGCTGGGCCCTGACCACCGACTCGGTCCAGGAGGTCCTGGTCAACACCCTGTTGTGGCTGGTGGTCGCACCGCTGGTGGCGACCGGGCTGGGGCTGGTGCTGGCGCTGCTGGTGGACCGGATGCGCGGGCAGTCGGTCTACAAGTCGCTGATCTTCATGCCGATGGCGATCTCGCTGGTCGGCGCGTCGATCATCTTCAAGTTCGTCTACGAGTCGCGCGGGCCCGGGCAGCCGCAGATCGGCCTGCTCAGCCGGCTCGCCGTCGGGGTGGGCTGGGACACCCCGCCGAACTGGATGCTCTCGCAGCCGCTGAACACCTTCCTGCTGATGGTGGTGATGGTCTGGGTGCAGACCGGCTTCGCGATGGTGGTGCTGTCGGCGGCCATCAAGGCGATCCCGGACGAGGTGGTGGAGGCGGCCAGGCTGGACGGCGCGAGCGGGGTGCGGCTGTTCTGGTACGTCACCGTACCGATGATCCGCACCACGGTGATGGTGGTGCTGACCACCGTCATGATCATCACGCTGAAGGCCTTCGACATCGTCCGCACCATGACGGGCGGGAACTTCGGCACCCAGGTGCTGGCCAACGAGATGTACTCGCAGTCCTTCGTGCAGTTCAACTCCGGGCGGGGCAGCGCCCTCGCGGTGATCCTCTTCCTCGCGGTCCTGCCGCTGGTGGCCTACAACATCGTCCAGCTGCGGAAGGAGCGTGAGGTGCGGTGACCTCGCTGCGGAAGTCCTCCGGCCCGAAGGCGTCCGTTTCGAAGGGGTCCGGCTCGAAGACGTCGGCCCTGGAGGGGGGCGGCTCGAAGGCGTCCGTCCCGAAGGGGTCCCCGCGGGTGGCCGGCGGCCCCGGCAGTCCGGTCCGCAAGGCCTTCAGCAGCCCGTCGGCCTCGGCGTTCGTGATCGCGATGACGGTGCTCTGGACGATCCCGACGCTGGGTCTGCTGGTGACCTCGCTGCGGCCCAAGCAGGACGTGACCACCAGCGGCTGGTGGAGCGCGCTGCTCCACCCGGACTTCGGCCTCGGCAACTACCACTCGGTGCTGTTCGAGGGCGGCTCCGGCGCCTCCACCGGGCTGATGCCCTTCCTGGTGAACTCGCTGGCGATCAGCGTGCCGGCGACCGTCTTCCCGCTGGTGCTGGCGGCGATGGCGGCGTACGCGCTGGCCTGGGTGCGGTTCCGGGGGAGCGACGCGGTGTTCTTCACCGTGTTCGCACTGCAGGTGGTGCCGCTCCAGATGGCGCTGATCCCGCTGCTGCGACTGTTCTCCAGCGGCGCGCACCTGGGCCCGCTGACGCTGATCCCCGCGGTGGACCTGAAGGGCAGCTACGCGCCGGTCTGGCTGGCGCACACGATGTTCGCGATGCCGCTCGCGGTGTTCCTGCTGCACAACTTCATCGCCCAGTTGCCGCGCGACCTGATGGAGGCGGCCGTGGTGGACGGCGCCTCGCACTTCAAGATCTTCCGCTCGATCGTGCTGCCGTTGAGCGCCCCGGCGCTCGCCTCCTTCGCGATCTTCCAGTTCCTGTGGGTCTGGAACGACCTGCTGGTCGCACTGACCTTCGCGGGCGGCACACCGGAGGTGGCGCCGATGACGGTGCGGCTGGCGCAGCTGTCGGGCTCGCTCGGCGGCCGCTGGGAGCTGCTGACGGCCGGGGCGTTCCTGTCGATCATCGTGCCGCTGGTCGTCTTCTTCAGTCTGCAGCGGTACTTCGTCCGGGGGCTGCTGGCCGGGTCGGTGAAGGGGTAGCGGGCGGGGCGTCTAGGGGGCGGTACGTGGAACGGTGGTTCTGAACGCGTTCAGAACCAACTTTTGAACCTGTTCAGAATGGTCTACAGTCGGCGGTGCGGCGCCCGGCGCGCCCGCCGGCGGACCGCCCCGAGGGCGGCTTCCGCATGCCTGTAGACCACTGAGGGGGACCCATGTCCGGTCTGTCCACGCCCGCCTCGGCCGATCCGCCACCAGCTCCGGAGTCGGGGACGATGCCGGGGTCGCCGGAGCCGGGCGGGCCGTACGGCTCCTGGGACCTGTACGACCCGGCCAGGCCCTGGCGCGCACCCGGCGCGCCCGGCACCTCTGTCGCGCCGCCGAAGCGAGCGAGCCGCCTGCGAGCGAGCGACCCCGAGCGGCGGGTCGGGGCCACGCCCCGGGTCGTCCTGGCCGCCCTGCTCACCGGTTTGCTGACGGCCTGGCTGTTCTACGACGGCCTGGGAGCCAACCTGCTGATCTGCGGGGGCGCCACCGCGGCCGGAGCGGGGTTCGCCGCCCGGGCGGCGGGCCGTCGGATCCGGCCCTGGACGGTCGCATGGAGCCTGCTCGCCCTCGCCCTGCTGGCCGTCCCGGCCGTGTGGAGCGCCGCCTGGCCAGGCCTGTTGGCGATCGGGGGTGCACTCGCCCTGGCCTCACTCGCCGTGCACGGCGGCCGCCGCTGGACGGGCGTCCTGCTCGCCCTGCCCGGCATCCTCTGGCAGCCGGTGCCCGCGGTGCGGTGGGCCCGGCTCAGCATGCAGGGGCGCTCGCTGCGCGGCCGCGACCGGATCGTCCCGGTGCTCAAGGCGCTCGCGGTCGCCGCCGTCCTGCTGACCGTCTTCGGCCTGCTGTTCGCCAGCGCCGACGCCGCCATGGCGGACCTGCTGGGCGGCCTCAGCCCCGACCTCGACCTCGCCCAGCTCCCCGGGCGCGGAGTGCTGTTCGTGCTCGGGACGCTGACCGCTCTGGGCTTCGCGCACATCGCGGCCGGCCCGCGCCGCTGGGACCGGACCGAGGTCCCGCCCGGCCGGGAGCGGCGACGGCTGGAGTGGGCGCTGCCGCTGGCCGCGCTCAACCTGATGTTCGGCGTCTTCGCGGCGCTCCAGGCCGTGGTGGTGCTCGGCGGTGCGGACGCCGTACTGCGCAACACCGGGATGAGCCGCTCCGCGTACGCCCGGCAGGGCTTCTGGCAGCTCAGCGTGATCACCGTACTGACCCTGGTCGTGGTGGCGGTCGCCAAGCGCTGGGCCCCGCGCACCACCGTCGCCGACCGTCGCCTGGCGCGGATCCTGCTCGGGTTGCTCTGCGTGCTGGCGCTGGCCGTGGTCGCCTCGGCGCTCGGTCGGATGTGGTTCTACGTGGACGCCTCCGGGCTCACCCGGCTGCGGCTCTGGGTGCTCGTGGTCGAGGTCTGGCTGGGCGTCGTCTTCCTGCTGCTGATCGCCTCCGGGCTGACCCGCCGCACCGGCTGGCTGCCGCGCGTCGTCCTCCTCAGCGGGGTGCTCACCGTCGCGGTGTACGGCCTGATGGGCCCGGACGCGATCGTCGCCGACCAGAACGTCACCCGCTACGAGCAGGCCCTGCGGACCGACCCGCACACCGCGGCCATCGACCTGCGCAACGTCCGGGACCTGTCGGCGGACGCGGTACCCGCCCTGGACCGGCTCCCCGAGCCGCAGCGCAGCTGCGCGCTGCAGCTGATCGCGCAGGACCTGCGCGGGGAGGCACAGCCCTGGTACGCGACCGACCTCGCGGTCGCCCGGGCCCGGCGGATCCTCGCGGAGCGGCCGCCGGTGGACGACTCGCCGCGGGTCGGCCACCGGGCCTGCGACCGGGCGGGGTTCGAGGACAGGGATTGGTAGGGGCCGACTGGGGCGGGGCCGGGGCCGGGGCCGGGACGGGGTCGGGACGGGGCCGGGCCCTGGTCGGGAGGGGGTCGGGGCGGAAAGCGCCGGAGAGCGCCGGAAGCGCGAAGGGCCGACCGGGAGCGTGCTGCTCCCGGTCGGCCCTCGGCGTCGTACCGGCTCGGCCCTCGGCGTCGTACCGGCTCGGTGCCGGCGTCATGCCGACTCGCTGCCGCCGTCGTACCGGCGTCTGTGCCGGTGTCAGTGCATCGCGACGGCGGTGTCGCCGCTCGGCAGGTCGCCGGCCTTGGCCTTGATCGCGAAGACCGCGACCACCAGGGCGACCGCCGCGAGTGCGGCGCCCACGATGAAGCCGTGCGAAATGCCCTGGGTGAGCACGGTGTTGGCGGCGTCCGTGCCCGGCGGGAACTCGTGGTGCTGCTGGAGGTAGGCCAGCTGGTCCGGATTCGCGCTCTGCATGAACTTCGGCAGCTGCACGGCGGCCTCGGCCGTGGCGTAGTGGGCGAAGACCGTGGTCAGGATCGACAGGCCGAGCGAACCGCCGATCTGCTGCATCGAGTTGAGCAGGCCGGAGGCGGCGCCGGTCTCCTCGCCCGGGACACCCGCGACGGAGAGCAGCATCACCGGGACGAAGATCATGCCCATGCCGAGGCCGAACACCACCGTGGGGCCGAGCACGCCGTCCAGGTAGCCGCTGTCCTTGCCCATCTGGGTCAGCCAGCTGAGGCCGACGGTCACCAGCAGCGCGCCGCCCGCCATGAACGGCTTCGGGCCGTACTTGGCCTGGAAGGTGGACGCGATCTGCGCGGCGATGATGATCGAGACGCTGATCGGCAGGAAGGACACGCCGGCCATCAGCGGGCTGTAGCCGAGCGGGCCCTGCACGAACAGCACCACGTAGAAGAAGATGCCGAACATGGCCGCGGCCAGGCAGAGCATCATCACCAGGCCGCCGGTGCGGTTGCGGTCGGCGAACAGGTGCATCGGGGTGATCGGCTGGTCGGTGCGGCTCTCGATCACGAGGAAGGCGGCCAGCAGGATCGCGCCGGCCGCGAAGGAGCCGAGCGTGACGCTGTCGGACCAGCCGTCCGAGGCGGCCCGGATGAACCCGTAGACCAGGCCGACCAGGCCGAGCGTCGAGGTGAGCGCGCCGGGCAGGTCGAAGCGGCCCGGGTGACGCTCGGACTCGGCGATGTAGCGCGGCGCGGCGATCGCGATCAGCACGGCGATCGGCACGTTGACGAAGAACACCCAGCGCCAGTTCAGGTACTCGGTGAGCAGACCGCCCGCGAGCAGGCCGATCGCGGCGCCCGAGCCGGCCACCGCCGAGAACACGCCGAACGCCTTGTTGCGCGCCGGCCCTTCCTCGAAGTTGGTGGCGATCAGCGCGAAGGCCGTCGGTGAACAGATCGCACCACCGATGCCCTGGAGGGCGCGGGCGGCCAGCAGCAGGGTGCTGTCCTGCGCGAAACCGCCGAGCAGCGAGGCCAGCCCGAACAGCAGGGTGCCGAAGATGAACACCCGCCGGCGGCCGAGGATGTCACCCGCGCGACCGCCGAGCAGCAGCAGCCCGCCGAAGGTCAGCGTGTAGGCGTTGATGACCCACGACAGGTCGGTGGTCGAGAAGCCCAGGGCGTCCTTGATGTGCGGCAGCGCGATGTTCACGATGGTCGCGTCGAGGACCACCATGAGCTGCGTGGCCGCGATGACGGCCAGGGTGATGCCCTTGCCCTGCCCCTTCGCGTCCTGCGGTGGTGAGTTCTTGCTGAGCGTGTCGGAGATAGCCACGAATGTGCCCCCTGCTGGCTATGTGCTCGGTGCTGTGGACCCGGCGGACCGCCGGTGTCCGGGTGTGGCGCTGCGCCCTTGCGCAGAGCGGGAAGGAACGGGATCGTTCACTAATCCGGACGATATCTTGGCTCGATTGTGAACGCAAGCGTTCCTTAAGGATGGTGGCGATGGAGCGGTTGGTGCGACGCCTGGTGGCGGACCGGTCCGGTCGGCCGTCGGGGCGGTCGGCGGGCGGGTCGGCGGGCGGGTCGGCGGGCGGGGCGTCCTTGCCGGTGGAGCTGCCGGGCGCGCCGGACGGCTCGGGTGCCTCGGACGTCGCGATCGGCGGGCCGGGTGTGGTGGCTCCGGGGTCGGGTGCGGAGGCGGCCCTCTGTCCGGTGCGGGCCGCCCGTCAGGCCCTCACTCGGCCCGGAAGGCGACGGGGGCGGGAGTTGGAGAATGCGATCTTCGAGGCCACGCTCGACCAGCTCACCTCCGGCGGATACGCGCGGCTGACCATGGAAGGGGTCGCCGGAGCGGCGCGGACCGGGAAGGCCGCGCTCTACCGGCGTTGGGCCGCCAAGGACGAACTCGTCATCGACGCCCTGGACGCCACTCTTCCACGCCCTTACGACACCCCCGACCTGGGGGCGGCCCGTGACGAACTCCTGCAGCTCATCGGGGCGTTCACGGCCGCTGCGGCCTCCCGCGTGGGTGCGGCCCTCCACGCGCTGATGGTCGAGATCGACCAGGAGCGGGCGGAGGTGTTCAAGGGCTTCATCAACGACCGCGTCATCGAGCCGATGACGGCGACCATCCTGGAGATCCTCCGCCGCGGCGCCGAGCGCGGGGACGTGCGGCCCGGCGCGGCCACCCCGCTCGTGGCCGACGTCATCCCGGCGATGCTCCTCTACCAGGCCAAGATCCGAGGGTTCCAGGACCTGGGGCCGGACTTCGCCACCCGGCTGGTGGACGAGGTGCTGCACCCGATGATCCGCGCCTGAGGGCCGCCCGGGGCCGGCCGTCGGGACCGGCGCCGGGCCCTTCCGCCGCGACCGGCCGCCGGGCCCTTCCGCGGCGAAGGCGGCGGATCGGGTGGGCCCGGGGCGGGCTTAGGCTGGAGGCTGCCCCAGTTGAACGGAAACCGCCATGCCCATCGTTCCGCCGACCCACTCCGTCGAACGCTCGCTCCGCCGGGCCGGCGCCAGGGTCGTCGTCGGCCTGGACGAGGTCGGGCGCGGCGCCTGGGCCGGTCCGGTCACCGTGGGTGCGGCCGTCACCGGCCTGCGCAAGGCGCCGGAGGGGCTGACCGACTCCAAGCTGCTCACCGAACTGCGCCGCCGTGCGCTCGCCCCGGTCCTTGCCGACTGGGTCACCGCCTACGCCCTCGGGCAGGCCTCGGCGCAGGAGTGCGACGAGCTCGGCATGACGGCGGCGCTGCGGCTGGCCGCCGTCCGCGCCCTGGAGGCGCTGCCGGTCGAACCCGACGCGGTGATCCTGGACGGCAAGCACGACTACCTCGGCGGCCCGTGGCGGGTGCGCACGGTGATCAAGGGCGACCAGTCCTGCATCTGCGTCTCCGCCGCCTCGGTCCTCGCCAAGGTCCACCGCGACGGCCTGATGGCCGAACTGGGCGAGGGGTGCCCGGAGTACGGCTTCGCCGGGAACGCCGGCTATCCGTCCCCGGTGCACCGCGCCGCGCTGGAGGAACTCGGCCCCACCGAGCACCACCGGGTCTCCTGGGCATTCATGGACGGACTGCCGAAGTGGCGTCACCTCAAGCGCGTTCGGGAGGAAGTGGGCGAGGGGCGGGGATCCGCCGACGAACAGTTGACGCTCGGTTTCTGACGGTCCGTCTGGAATTGCCCCGAGTGGGGGCCGTGAGTGTTCGGTGCCCAATGGGTGGGGTGCCCGTGCGCGTCCGACCGGCATTTGATAGATATCCGGGTATGCCTGTCTTCCCCGAGGAGCCGGAGATTCACGAGAGCCTCCCGGGCCCCGGCGTTCCCTTCCCCCGCGAGTCGGACGCACAAGCCCTCAACGCGCCTGCCACCGGCGGCGCGCCCGCCACCGCACCCACCACCGTCGCCGCTCCGGCCACGGTGCCCGGCCCCCGCCCGGCGTCCCCTCGCCCGGCCCCGCCGCGCGCCGCCCGGCCCGGTCCGCCGCTGCCGATCCCCAAGCCCGGTCCGGCACCGCGCCGCCCCGCCCCCGCCGCGCCGGAGGTGGAGGTCCAGCGGATCGCCGCCACCCCGGCTCGGGCGGTGGAGCACGCCGACGACGCGATCGACCTGCTGCTGGACACCGGCCGCGATCCGGGCACCATCCTGGTGCTGACGGTCGGCGAGGCGCACCCCTGGCAGCAGCACGAGCTGTCCTTCGGTGAGGAGCGCTACTGGGCGCAGCTCGCCGACGGCGGCGACGTGTTCTACGCGGACGCCGCGCTGGCCCGTCCGGTCCGCCGCGAGGTGGTCGTCCTGGTGGTCAACGGTGGAACGCCCGCCCGCGCCGCCGAGGCGTACACCGAGGCGCTCGGCCGTGCGACCGCCCTGCTGGTGGTCTGCGGCGATGCCGGCCCGGCGGCTGCGGGGACAGTCGCTGCCGCGCCCGCGGCCGGCCGCCCCGTCAACGCCTGACCGCAGTCGTTCCGATCCGGGCCCGGTGCCGTACGGTACCGGGCCCGAACTCCGCCCGGCGACGGGCCGTTTCCGCTCCGAGCCCGTCCGGCGACGGGCGTTGCCGGGGCCGCCGGGCCCCCGTGATCGGTGCCCGGAGGCCTTGTGTGCGGCGGTTTCTGTGGTTGTCGCGGTCTCGGCCGACCGGGCGGCGCCTACCGGCTCGGCCGGATCAGCGGCCTCTGCGACCCCTGCGGGCTCAGCGGGTTCCGGTACGGCGGGTCGGCTCGGCCGCCGCGACCCGCGCGGGCGTCCACGGGGTCTCGGGCTGCGGGGGGCGCTGAGCGTCCGTGCCGTGCTCGCCCTGCTCGACCGGCGGTCGGTGGGCACGCGGACCGCGCGGTGCGTCGAGCGCTGAGCGCGGCGGCAGTTCGGTCACGGTGTGCACCGGCCCGTCCGCCCACGAGCCCGCGTGCGGATTGCGTCCGCTCCGCCCGTCCCCGAGGACCTGCCAGCCCGCCGGGGTGAGCCCGATGTACGCGCCGCAGCGCAGTCCGTGCAGCACGGCCGCGTCCTGCTGTGCCCACATCCATGCGCCGTCCTGCTCCGTCCAGCCGGGCGCGCCGTCGCGGCAGCGCAGCACCACGACCGTGCGGGTCGGCTCGGGCAGGCGAAGGTCGTGCGGGACGATCCGGCGCAGGTGCGCCAGCAGCGCGTTCCGGTGCTGCCAGCCGTCGGTGTCGCGCGACCAGGGGGTGAAGGAGGCCGAGGCGGCGAGGTGGTGGAGCGCGTCCACGACGCAGACCACGACCGTGCCCGGCTGGGGCAGGTGGCGCTGGTGCAGCTCCAGGACGAACTCGCGGGGGTCGCGCAGCAACGGGATCCCCGAGGCGGCCCAGGTCTCCAGGTCCAGCACCCGTCTGGGTACCGAATTCCGGGAGAGGGGATGCTGACCTCGGTCGATACCGTTGATCACGATCCTCCTTCCTGACCGTGGGCAGGTGGGTGCCTGGGTACGCCGAAGGGCGGGTCTGGCGGACCGAGTTTCGGGTACCCCCCAATTCTCGGGGCATCGGGGGCAGGGCGGCAACGATGAAATGATGAACGCCATCCGATAGCCCATGGTCTGCCGGATATGTTCCACCATCGCCCGGGTGTTGCCGGGATGTCGACACGCCTTGATCCACAACGTTCGGAGCACGAGGCGGGCCGTTGCCGGCGCGGTGACCACCCCTTTCCCGAGCCGGTCGGCCAGTGTGATCGAAATCGCTTGGCTTGATCCTTTCTGTTAGGCCATTCGAGTGAAGGCCGTTGTTCCCTCGACGGCCTTCTGCCGCCCTGTCACCCCTGCACGGCCAGCACCAGCGGCAGCACCGCGCCCGCTCCGGCCCGGCGCAGCAGCCGGGCGGCCACGGTGACCGTCCAGCCCGAGTCGACGAGATCGTCCACCAGCAGCACCGGCCCGCCGGCGGCCGCCACCGCCTGCTCCACCTCCGGCGGCAGGATCAGCGACCCGGCCAGTGAGTGCAGCCGTTGGGCGCTGTTGCTGCGGGCCCCGTGCGGCGGCAGCCCACCGGCGTACTCGATCCTGCCGAGCAGTGGCATCCGCCCGATCTCGGCGATCCGCGCGCCGAGGCTGCCGACCAGCTGGGGGCGGGTCGAGGAGGCCATGGTCACCACGCCGACCGGCCGCTCCAGCCGGGTGCCCTCCGCCGTCGCGGGGCCGGCCCAGCCGCCCGGCCCGCGGGCCCAGTCGGCGAGGACCGCCACCAGCGCGTCCACCGCCTCGCCGGGGACGGGCACGTCCGGCGCCTGCTCGGCGAGCAGGGTGCGCAGCCGGGTGCCCCAGCCGATGTCGGACAGCCGGCCCAGCGCCCGGCCGGTCTCGGCCTGCTCGCCCGCCGGGATGCGGCCCTTGAGCGGCACTCCGAGCGCGTCCATCCCGGTCGGCCAGAGCCGGCGCGGCTCGAAGCTCACACCCGGGCGCCCGAGCGCGGCCCGGGCGGCGGCCAGCGTCTCGGCGGAGACGTCCGGGGTGTGCAGCGGCCCCGCGCAGTTGTCGCACCGCCCGCACGGCGCGGCCTGCTCGTCGTCCAGCTGTCGGCGCAGGAACTCCATCCGGCAGCCGGTGGCCGCCGCATAGTCGCGCATCGCCCGCTGTTCCGCCTCCCGGGAGGCGGCGACCTTGGCGTAGCGGGCGGCGTCGTACGCCCAGCTCTGCCCGGTGGCCGTCCAGCCGCCCTTGACCCGGCGGACGGCGCCGTCCACGTCGAGCACCTTGAGCATGGTCTCCAGCCGGGCCCGGCGCAGGTCCACCCGGGGCTCCAGTGCGGCGGTGGAGAGCGGCCGACCGGCCTCGGCCAGCGCGTCGATGGTGCGCCGCACCTGCTCCTCCGGCGGGAAGGCCAGCGAAGCGAAGTACCGCCAGATCGCCTCGTCCTCGCGCCCGGGCAGCAGTAGCACCTCGGCCCGGTCCACGCCGCGCCCGGCCCGGCCGACCTGCTGGTAGTAGGCGATCGGCGAGCTGGGCGAGCCGAGGTGCACGACGAAGCCGAGGTCGGGCTTGTCGAAGCCCATGCCGAGCGCGGAGGTGGCGACCAGCGCCTTGACCCGGTTGGCCAGCAGGTCGGCCTCGGCGGTGCGGCGCTCGGCGTCCTCGGTGCGGCCGGAGTAGGAGGCCACCGGGAAGCCGCGCTCGCGCAGGAAGGCCGTCACCTCCTCGGCGGCGGCCACCGTCAGGGTGTAGACGATGCCCGAGCCGGGGAGCCGGTCGAGGTGGTCGGCCAGCCAGGCCAGCCGGTGCGCCGGGTCGGGCAGGGCCAGCACGCCGAGGGTGAGGCTCTCCCGGTCGAGCGGCCCGCGCAGCACCAGGGCGTGCTCGTCGGAGCTGCCGGTGCCGAGCTGCTCGGCCACGTCCGCGGTGACCCGGGCGTTGGCGGTCGCGGTGGTGGCCAGCACCGGGACGCCGGGCGGCAGCTCCGCGAGCATGGTGCGCAGCCGGCGGTAGTCGGGGCGGAAGTCGTGGCCCCAGTCCGAGATGCAGTGGGCCTCGTCGACCACCAGCAGGCCGGTGGAGGCGGCGAGCTTGGGCAGCACCTGGTCGCGGAAGTCCGGGTTGTTCAGCCGCTCGGGGCTGACCAGCAGGACGTCGACCTTCCCGGCGGCGACCTCGGCCTGGACCTCGTCCCACTCGTCGGTGTTGGCCGAGTTGATGGTGCGGGCGTGGATGCCGGCCCGGGCCGCCGAGTCGACCTGGTTGCGCATCAGGGCGAGCAACGGCGAGACGATCACCGTCGGCCCTGCGCCCCGGGCCCGGAGCAGGGCGGTGGCGATGAAGTAGACCGCGGACTTCCCCCAGCCGGTGCGCTGGACGACCAGGGCGCGGCGGTGGTCGACCACGAGGGCCTCGATGGCCGTCCACTGGTCCTCGCGCAGGGCGGCGCCGGGGCCGGCGAGCTCGCGCAGGACGGCCTCGGCCCGCGCCCGGACCTCGGCGCGGTCGGCGGTGGCGGTGGTGTGGGTGTCGTGCTGCTGCATGGCGTCCATGTAACCCCGTACCGCCGACAACGAGCGAATGCCGGGGTGCGGCCACGGGGGAAGGCGAGGTGTATTTCATCCGCTGATCCGCTGAACGGCGATCAAAAATCACCCCGTGGAGGGCGTGTCGCTTGCTCCGAATGAGCTAACGAAAATCAGGAGGCGGAGTTATCCACAGAAAAAGTCGGGTTTCGGCGGCGTCCGCGGATTGCGTCCAGTCTTGCGGCCATGAACGCGATGAACAACGAACACGTCATTCTGTCCCTCGGCCCGGCCTCCGAGCATCGGCCGGTCGTCATGCGCGGTCCGGCCGACATGGCCGAGCTGCTGCCCTACTTCCTGGGCTTCTACCCCGACGACAGCATCGTCGCGGTCGGCCTCCAGGGCCCCGACCTGCACCAGGGCGGGGTGATCCGGGCGGACCTCCCGGACTCGCCCGCGCAGTGGCCGGCCGCCGCGGAGGAGACGGCCGCCCTGCTGGTCGCCCTCTCCGAGCGGCACGGCGCCCGGCCGCCCCAGGTGCTCCTCTACCTCTGCCAGGATCCCGGCGCGCCGCACGCCCCGCCGGTGGTGGACGGGCTGCGGCCGCTGGCGGACGACCTCCGGGCGGCCTTCGGGCGCCGGGGCGTGGTGGTCAAGGAGTCGCTGTGCGTCTCGGGCGGCCGCTGGTGGTCCTTCCTCTGCCGCGGCACCGCGTGCTGCGATCCGGCGGGCAACCCGGTGCGGCGCGGTCCCGATCCGGGCCCGGCGGCCGCCGCCGCGACGGTCGCCGGCCTGGTGCCGCGCGGCAGCCGCAAGGCCATCATGGCCGGGCTGACCCCGATCGGCCCGCCGGGTGACTCCGCCCGGCGCGAGGCGCTCGTCCGGGCCGAGGCGGCCGTGGGCTCGGTCTCCCGGGAACAGGGCATCGGGCTGCTCGACCAGGCCGTCGCCGAGTTCGCGGCCGGTGCCCGGGAGCTCGATCCGGAGCGGACGGCCCGGCTGCTGTTCGCCCTGCGCGACCGGGTCGTGCGGGACCGCGGCGTCGAGTACGCCCGGCCCGCCGAGCTGGCTCCCGCCGAACGCCTCTGGCGCTTCCTCGCCCGCCACGCGGTGCCGCCGTACGAGGGCTGCGCGGTGGCCCCGCTCACCCTCCTGGCCTGGGCCTCCTGGGTCGCGGGGGACACGGCGACGGCGCGGGTCGTGCTCGGCCACGTCCTGCGGCTCGACCCGGGCTACCTGCTGGCCGAACTGCTCCACGAGTCGCTCAACGACGGCATGACGCCCGGGGCACTGCTGGCCGCCGTCGAGGCCCAGCGGCGGCGGCGCGAGCACCACGCGCCCGCGTCGGCCCCGGCCGACGACCCGCCGCAGCCCGTCGGGGGAGCGGCCCCGGCGCCCGCGGCCCCGGAGGACGCAGCCCCCCGGGAGCGGCCGGGCCGGGCCGCCGGCGCCCGCCGACGCCGCCGGGGCACCCGCCGCAAGGGCTCGTCCACGGTGCCGGCACCCGCGTCCGGGCCTGCGCCGACCGGTCACGGCCCCGACGACCCGGCGCCGGACGGGAGCACCCCCGGGCCGGTGGCCGTGTCGTCGGCGCCCGGACGGGCCGCAGCGCCCGGGCGTGCCCGGCCGGCCGGGGAGCGCTCCGCCCGGAGCCCACGGCTCGGCCGTGCGGCGGCGTGCCTGCCCGCGGCAGCACGCCCCGGGACCGGCCTGCACCGGTGCCGCGGGGTCCGGCGGGCGGCGAAGGGAGGCCGCCGTGTCCAGTGAGCCGCTCGCCGCCGCGCCGGCCCCCGGTCCGCTACGCCTCGCCGTGCGCCATCTTGATCAGGCGGTCCAGCACCTTGCCGCCGCTCACCCGCAGGCCGTCGTGCTCCCACTCGTTGGTGATCCAGGTCCGCAGGCCGCGCACCGCGCGGGCGGTCTCCAACGAGTCGGCGGTGTCCACGTACATGTCGTCGTGGTACACCGCCGCCACGACCGGCACGCTGTTGGTGGCCAGGCGCGCCCGGTCGTACAGGTCGGGCCAGTCGGTGCGGGCGGCGAGCAGTTCCGCGGTCTCCTTCAGCGGCCGCAGCGCCGGGTCGGTGTCGAACATCCAGGGGTAGATCATCTCCCCGGTGAACAGCACCGGCGCACCGGACTCCAGCGCGGCCCGGGCGTCGAACTGCGGGAACTCCTTGCGGAGCCGCTCGGCGGACCAGGCGGTGCCGCCCTGGTCCACCGACCGCTGGCCGTAGATCGACTCGTGCAGCACGGCGTACAGCGGGCCGCCCGCGAAGGAGAGCTGCGCCTGCGCGCCGGCCAGGAAGGTGTCGGAGAGCTCGGGCCCGGCCGCGCCCTCCACCCAGGCCTCCTCCAGCAGGTAGTGCAGGACGCCGGAGCCGCTGCCACCGCCGAGCAGCAGCCCGAGGGCCTGGAAGGCCTCGACGGTGAGCACCCCGCCGTCCGGCGTGGTCGCGGGGGAGTCCGCGAGGTGGGCGGCGACCGCCCGCACCGCGTCGACGTCCTGCGGGAACCGCGCGTAGTGGTCCTCGTTCTTGCGGACCACGCGCGGGTAGGCGGCGCGGTAGACGTCGTCGGCCGAGCTGCCCAGGCCGGCCAGGCCACCGGTGATGAAGGCCTCGGTCAGGCCCTCGGGAGCGATGGAGAGGTAGGTGAGGGTGCAGAAGCCGCCGAAGCTCTGGCCGAGCACGCTCCAGCGCCGGTCGGCGCCGAGCAGCCGGGTGCGGATCAGCTCGGCGTCCCGGACGATCGAGTCCGCGCGGAAGCACGCGAGGTAGTCCGCCTGCTCCTGCGGGCCGCCGCGCCGGGCGAGGGTCTGCCGGGTCGCGGGCGTGGAGCGCCCGGTGCCGCGCTGGTCGAGCAGGAGCACCCGGTAGTCGTCCAGCGCGCGCTCCAGCCAGGCGTCCCGGCCGACCGGGCGGGCGGCCTTGCCGCCGGGCCCGCCCTGGAGGAAGAGCAGCCAGGGCAGGTCGTCCCGCTCGCGGCCGGCGGCCACCACCTCGCGGGCGTACACCTCGATCTGCTCGCCCTGCGGGGCCGCGTGGTCGAGGGGGACCTGGAACACGTGGTCGGTCGTGACGATCCCGGGCAGCCGGCTGACGGTGGACATGGAACTCCTCGGTCTCTGCTGGTCACAGCGGTGGCGTCGCGGATCACGGGGTCACCGGGTGCGGGGCCGCGACCCCCGCACCGTATCCTGGCGGCGATCGAGCGCCGGTTCGACTGCCCCCCGTCCGTCCGTCCGACCGGGCGGCCGACCGCGGCCGACGCCCGGTCCGAGCAGCACGGACGGCCGCCCGCGAAGTCCGGAACCGGACCCCGGCCGCGGGGCGGGCGGCCCTTGGCAAGGCCCCGGCGGCACTCCGGCGCGAGCGGCACGACCGCCCGGCGGGGCCCGCCCCGGCCGGCGGCGGTCGCGGCGGGGCGTGACCTGGTGGCGGTGCACGGCGTTCACCCCGGGGGCCCGTGTCCGGACGCCGGCCGACCGGCGCCCCGCCGGTCCGAGGATCGGGCCACGGGGGCAGGGCGTCACCGGCAGGCCGGGAAAC
Source organism: Kitasatospora sp. NPDC038210 (assembly GCF_055600605.1). Classification (NCBI taxonomy): domain Bacteria; kingdom Bacillati; phylum Actinomycetota; class Actinomycetes; order Kitasatosporales; family Streptomycetaceae; genus Kitasatospora; species Kitasatospora sp. NPDC038210. The sequence continues at coordinate 90,859 of NZ_JBVJYK010000017.1, forward strand.
CGGACCTGACGGCGCGCCGGGCGCGGTGACGGGCTCGACGCGAAGGCGCGGCGCCCGGTACCGGGCACCGCATGGCACGACCCGCCGCCGGGTACGGCCAGACACGGCACACCCGCCGACGGGAAACCCCGTCGGCCCGGCACCATCAGCACGCGATCGAGCATGCTCGCGGCCCACCGGCCTGACCCGGCCACCGGACCGCCGAGGGGAGGAGAGTCCGGTGACCGCCATGAGGCCACCACAGGCCATGCCGGCCGAGAGCGTGCTCGGCGCGCCGAGACCGGTCGGGCGTCCCGACCTGGTCCCGCCGGCCGGCCCCGGGAGCACACCGGCCGGCCCGGGCCGGCCCACCGCCCCGCCGCGTCCCCAGCCGCCCGCGATCCACCACGCGGTGATCTGCGTCAACGCCCCGGCGATGGCCGCCTCCGGCCCCGACGGCCAGCTGCGCGGTCAGGGCCTGCACGGCTTCTACCGCAACGGCGTCCGGGCGCTCGCCCGGATGGAACTGCGGCTGGGCGGCATGGAGCCGCTGCCCCTCCAGGGCGCCCTGACCAGCACCGCCCAGGCCCGCTTCCTCGGCGCCGTCCGCGTCCCCGGCGACCTCGACCCGGACCCGGCGCTCACCGTCGAGCGGCTGCGCCACGCGGACGGCGTGGAGACCGTCGTCGTGCGCAACACCGGACCGCGGCCCGCCAGGCTGCCGCTGGAGATCGCCGTCGGCACGGACCTCGGCCCGGTCGCCGAGATCGCCGCCGGGCACCGCCCGCCGGACCTGCCGGGCCAGGTGCAGTCCGCCGGACTGCGCTGGACGGGTCCCGTGCACAGCGCCGTGGTCAGCGCCAAGCCCTCCCCGCACGCGGTGCTGGCCGGCGCCGGGGTGCTCCGCTGGGACCTGGAGGTCCAGCCCGGCGCCCGCTGGTCGGTCGAGCTGCGTACCGAGCTGGAGGGCGCCGCCACCGGCCCGCGCCCACCCGGCGGCCGCGGCACCGGTGTCCCGCTGCCCTGGTCCGAGCCGGAGGTCCGCAGCGACGACTCCCGGGCCGCCCCGCTGGTCTCGCGTTCCCTGGACGCCCTCGGCGGACTGCTGTTCGCCGACCCGGACCGCCCGACCGACCTCTACCCGGCCTCCGGCGCGCCCTGGCGCTTCGGCCTCGCCCCGGCCGACGCGCTCTGGGCCGCCCGGCTGACCCTGCCGCTCGGTACCCGGCTGGCCGCGGGCACCCTCCGGGCGCTGGCCCGCCGTCAGCAGCTCGCCCCCGCCCCGGGCCGTACCGAGGGCCTGCTGCCCGGCGGCCTGCGGCACGGCGGCCCGGAGCTGCCGCCCACCTGCACCGCCACCGAGGCCACCCTGCTGTTCGTCACCGTGCTGGCCGAGGCCTGGCGCTGGGGCCTGCCCCGGGCGGAGGTCGCCGAGCTGCTCCCGGTCGCCGAGCGCGCCCTGGCCGCCCTGCGCGACGGACTGGTCGACGGCTTCGTCACCGACCTCAGCCGTCCCGCCGAGGAGCGCTCCGCCCACCCGGTCGCCGCCCGTGCGGAGGTCCAGGCACAGGCCCACCGGGCCGCCCTGCACGGCGCCGAGCTGCTGGAGGCCTTCGGGCGCCCGGGCGCCGAGGGCTGGCGGATCTGGGCCGCCGAGCTGCGCGGGCGCTTCCGCGAGCGGTTCTGGATCGACGACCTCTCCGGGGGCCGCCCCGCCGCCGGGCTGGCCCCGGGCGGCCAGCCCCTGCCCGCGCTCGCCTCCTGCCTGGTGCACCTGCTGGACCCCGGGCTCGCCGCCGACGGCGGCCGGCACGAGAGCCTGCTGGACCGCGAGCAGACCCGGCTGCTCGCCCAGCGCCTGGTCGCACCGGAGCTGGACAGCGGCTGGGGCCTGCGCACCCTCAGCGCCAAGTCGCCCCGCTTCAACCCGTTGGGCCACCGCGGTGGCGCGGTACGGGTGCACGAGACGGCGCTGGCGATCGCCGGACTGGCCGAGGCCGGCCACGAGAACGAGGCCGGCACCCTGCTGGAGGGGCTGCTCGCCGCGGCCGCCCACTTCGAGGGGCGGTTGCCGGAGATGTACGCGGGGGAGCAGCGGACCCCCGGCTGCCCGCCCGTTCCGCACCCGGCAGCCTGCCGCCCGGCGGCGGTCTCCGCGGCCGGCGCCGCGCACGCGGTGTTCGCCCTCGCCGGGGTCCGCCCGGACGTCCCGGGCGGCCGGGTCCTGGTCCGTCCGGCCAGCACCGCGCCGCTCGGCGAACTGGAGCTGACCGGACTGCGGGTCGCGGGCGAGCCGTTCTCGGTCCGGGTGAGCCGGATCGGGGTGGCGATGGTCGAGGAGGCCTCCGCGGACCTGCAGCTCGTGGCCCGCTGACCGCGGGCTCCGGCCACGCCTCCGGGTCCGCGCCTCCCCGGCCCGGCCGCACCGCGCCGGTGACGCCACCGCGGTGACACCACCGCGGGGACCCCACCTCGCTGCCTCCGGGCCCGGAGGCAGCGCCCGCCCGGGTCCGGACCGTGCCGGGGCGGCCACCGGCCTCGGCCGGGCCGCGCGCAGGGCCTGTGCTTATCGTCAGAGAGACGACTATGATCGTCGCCATGTCGCGTTACGATCCGTCGGCCTTCCCCCCGTTCGCTGTCACGGTTGACCTGGTGGTGCTGACGGTGCGCGACCACGCGCTCTGCGCCCTGCTGGTCAGACGTGGCGAGCCGCCGTTCCAGGGGTACTGGGCGCTGCCCGGCGGCTTCGTCCGCCCGGACGAGGGCCTGGCCGAGGCCGCCTCCCGGGAGCTGGCCGAGGAGACCGGCCTGCGCGCGCACTCGGCCCCGGGTCACGACGCGGTCGGCCCTGGTGCGGCCGGAGCCCACCTGGAGCAGCTCGCCACCTACGGCCATCCGCAGCGCGACCCGCGGATGCGCGTGGTCAGCGTGGCCTACCTGGTGCTCGCCCCCGACCTGCCGACGCCCCGGGCCGGCGGTGACGCCAGCAGCGCCCGCTGGGCCCCGGTCGGCGAGCTCCTCGGCGACAACCCGGCCGACGGCGTCCCGCTCGCCTTCGACCACGGGCTGATCCTCGCCGACGGCGTGGAGCGCGCCCGCTCCAAGATCGAGTACTCCTCCCTCGCGACCGCGTTCTGCCCGACCGAGTTCACCGTCGGCGAGCTGCGCCGGGTCTACGAGGCGGTCTGGGGCGTGGTGCTGGACCCGCGGAATTTCCACCGCAAGGTCACCGGTACTCCCGGCTTCCTGCTGCCCTCCGGCGGCACGACGACCCGTCAGGGCGGCCGTCCGGCACAGCTGTTCACCGCCGGCGGCGCGACCGTCCTCAACCCGCCCATGCTCCGCCCGGAGTCCTGAGCACTGGCGCACGCGCCCGGGCCGCCCACGGCACAGCGCGTCCGGGTCGCTTCCCGGCGGGGGCCCGGGCGGCGCCCGCGGCCGGGGGCTCGGCTCCCCCCGGCGGCCGAATGGCCCGGCCCGGCTGCGCCCGCGGGGGCACCGACGCACAGTGTCGGTGGACGCTTCGGCCGCCGGGTCGAAGGCCTCCCGGACCCCAGGAGTCCCCTGATGGCCCTCAACGACTGTGTGCACCAGCGATTCGTCATCGACGGGCTGGTGGCCGACTACAAGAGCCTGGACGCGACCACCACCGCGACGGAGAGGGAACTGGCCCGGCTGCTGGCCGAGCAGGCCGCACCCGAGACGATCGCCGCCGTGCAGGAGAGGCTGGCCGCCGAGCGTGAGCAGCTGGGCCAGCTCGCAGTCGGGGGCCAGCGTGCCGTCGACGAGTTCCGGGCGGTCTGCGGCGGCGAGAAGCTCCCCGAGCTGCCCTGGCCGACCCGGTAGAGCGGCGGTCGGACGGCACCGCGACCCTCCCACCGGTGCCCCCGCGGTGCCCCCGCGGTGAGCGGTCCCGTGAATCGCAGGATCGGATTTTCCCCTGATCGGGTGAGGTGGGCAGTCGCCGGGCCCGTGCCGTTCCCGTAATGCCCGGAATAGCCTTCGCCGCCCCCTAATGTGCTGGCGCGGAGCCGTGCGGCGGGCGCACGCCGGCCCACCAGGGGGTGCTCCGCGTCGAGCAGGCCGGCCGAGGGCATGGGAGCAGCCAGCGATGATCCAGATCACCGGACTGACCAAGGTCTACCGCAAGGGCGCTCCGCCCGCCGTGCTGGACCTGACCTTCGACGCCCGGCCCGGCACGGTGACCGCGCTGCTGGGCACCGAGGGCGCGGGCAAGTCCACCGCGCTGCGGCTGATGCTGGAACTCGAACGGGGCCAGGGCGTCACGCTCTTCGACGGCCGTCCCTACCGCCGGCTACGCCGCCCCGAGCGCGAGGTGGGCGTGCTGCTGCCCGGCCCGGGTGAGGGCGCGGCCGCGGTGGCCGGGCACCCGGGCCGCCGGGCGGACGGCCACCTGCGGATGCTCGCCGCTGCCGTCGGCGTCCCGGCCCGACGGGCCGACGAACTGCTGGAACAGACCCGGCTGGCGGCCGTCGCCGGGCAGCGGCTGCGCAGCTTCTCACCAGGGATGCACCGCCGGCTGGCCCTGGCCGCCGCTCTGCTCGGCGACCCCGGCACGCTGCTGCTGGACGCGCCGACCGAGGGCCTGTCGCCGCGGAACATCGAGTGGTTCCACTCCTTCCTGCGCTCGTTCGCCGTCGCCGGTGGAACGGTCCTGGTGACCACCCGCACCCCGCAGGAGGCCTCCCAGCTCGCGGACCGGGTCGTCACCCTGGACCACGGCCGCCTGGTGGCCGACCAGCCGGTCACGGAGTTCCGCCGGACCAGGCTCAGCCCCGAAGTGGCCGTCCGGGGTCCGCAGATGGCGCGCCTGGCGGACCTGTTGGTCAGCCAGGGCGCCGAAGTCCGCCGGGACGGGAGCGTGGGACTCGCCGTGGCCGGCATCGACCGCACCGAGATCGGCGAACTCGCCTACCGCCACGGGATCCTGCTGCACGAGCTGGCCGACCGCGTGGTCGAGCAGCCCGCGCCCCGGGTCGTCCTGCCGGTCGCCTCGGGTCGCTCCGGCCACCTCCGGGTCCGTTCGGCGGCGGACACCGAACCGGGCCCCGGGTCGGGCCCGGAGACCGTCGACGAGCCCGCGCGGCCCGCCGCCGGAGCGGCTCCCGTCGCCGTCCCCGTTCCCGCCGTCGTGCCCGTTCCCGCTGCCGCGCCGACCACCGAATCCGACGGCGCGTCGGCCGCCGGACCGGAGGGCACGTCGGCCACCGAGTCCGACGCGGAGGCGACCACCCCGCAGCGCCGGGCGCCGCGCCACCAAGCGCCGCACCACCAGGACGACGGGTCCCTGCCCACCCGCGCACTGCCCGTCGCCGTGACCGGCGCCGTCCTCCCCGCACTCGGCACGCCCGCCCCACGGGCCGCGTCCGCCGGTTCCGGCCGGCCCGCCGAACGCCCCGGGGCCGGCGAGCCGGCCCCGACCGTCGCCGTCGACCGGCTCTTCCGTGACGAGCCCGCCCCGGGCGGGCAGACCGCCCGGGCCAAACCCCCGGGCCGCCGCGAGAACGCCGACGTCCTCGCCGACGACACCGTCCGGCTCCGCCGCCTCACCTCGGGCGTGACCGCCGTCCCGGCGCCCGCCACCACCGACGACCACCGGAGCGAGTGAACCGTGCGTGTCCTGGCCTACGAACTGCGCCGTCTGCGGGGCCTGCGCTCCACCTGGCTGCTGCTCGCCGCCGTACTCCTCGGCGACGCGGCCGTGGCCGCCGTCCTGGCGAGCCAGACCCCGGACGGTCCGCTGGCCGCCCCCGCCGGGGTGCGACTGCTGACCGCCGCCGTCCCGCTGATCCCGCTGCCGTTCGCAGCCCTCGGTGCCGGCGTGCTGGGCGCGCTCTCGTACGGGCACGAGGTGTGCCACCCGGGCCTGCCGGCCTCGCTGGTGTCGTACCCGCGCAGGGTGCGGCTGCTGCTGGCCAAGCTGCTGGTGGTCGGACCGGTGGCGGCGCTGCTGGCGCCGGCCACGCTGCTGCTCGACGCGGTGGCCGTGCACCTCGCGCTGCCGGAGGGGGTGACGGTGGCGGCCTGGGCGGATCCCGGCGCGCTGTCGGACCGGGTGTCCGGAGCGATGAGCGGCGCCGGGCTGTCCGGGCTGTCCGACCTGCCGGGTGCCTTCGCCCCGCTGGCGCTGGTCGCCGGCCACGGGGTGCCGGCCGCTCTGCTGGCGTTCGTCCTGCTGACCGTGGTGGCCGCGTGGACCGGGGTGCTGGCCGCAGCGCTCACCCGCAGTGCCGCCGCCGGGATGCTGCTGCTGTGCGCGCTGCCGCCGCTCCTGGAGTCCGGAGTGGCCCTGCTGCTGCGCCGTACCGGTCGGCCGTGGCCGGTGCGGGCGGCCGGGCTGCTGCCGTTCCAGTCCGGGATCGAGTGGGCCTACGGCTGGGTGTACGGCGGCGCGCGCGGTGCGGCGGCCGGGAGCATGGCGCTGACCGACCCGGCGCTGCTCGCGGCGGTCGCCGCCCCCGCAGCCGCCCTGCTGCTCGCCGCGCTGCTCGTCCTGGCCCGTCGCCGCGCGCTGTAGCGCCCGCCGTCGCGAGGGGTCGGGAGCCGCCCGCCCCGAAAAACCAAGATCGACCAGCAGTGACCGTATTGAGCGGTTCTTCCTGATAAGAAGTCAATTATCCAGTCACGGTCGATCACCCTTTCGTGTGCTTTTCACGAGAATTCTCAAGCCGCGCCTGCCGATCGCCGACAAAGGAGGCGTGAGTACCCTTGCGCACCCCACCATGACCCCCGCCCGTTCCGCCGATGGGCCGATCCACGGCTCCGGCGACCTGGACCGCTTCTCGTACGCCGACCGGCCGACCCCGCCGGCGCCCCGCTGGGAGGGCGCCGAGTCCGACATCTCCCGGGTCGGCCGCAAGACCACCAGCAGCCGCGGACGCGGTCTGCACGGCCAGCTGGTCCAGCAGCTCGGCCAGATGATCGTTTCCGGTGACCTCGGCGCCGACCGCCCGCTCGTCCCCGAGGAGATCGGCCAGCGCTTCGAGGTCTCCCGGACCGTCGTCCGCGAGTCGTTGCGCGTGCTGGAGGCCAAGGGCCTGGTCAGCGCCCGGCCGAACGTCGGCACCCGGGTCCGTCCGGTCGGCGACTGGAACCTGCTGGACCCCGACATCATCGAGTGGCGCGCCTTCGGCCCGCAGCGGGACGAGCAGCGCCGGGAGCTGTTCGAGCTCCGCTGGGCGATCGAGCCGCTGGCCGCCCGGCTCGCCGCCGGTCACGGCCGGGAGGACGTCCAGCACCGGCTGGTCGAGCTGGTCGAGATCATGGGCCACGCCGCCTCCCAGGCCGACCTCTCCACCTACACCCGGGCCGACGCCGAGCTGCACGGCCTGGTCCTGCAGATGGCCGGCAACCGGATGCTGGAGCACCTGTCCGGGATCGTGGCCTGCGCGCTGCAGGTCTCGGGCGGCCCGGCGATCTCCTGCGAGCGGCCCTCCGAGGCCTCGGTCGGTCTGCACGCCCGGCTGGTGGACGCCCTGGGGGCCGGCGACGGCGCCGCGGGCGAGGTCGCGATGCGGGCGCTGCTCACCGTCCACCCCGAGATCGAGCCGTCCGTCCCCGCGCCCCGGGAGCACTGAGCGGGCTGTTCCGACGAGCGGAGGCGCCGGGCCCGGCGGTCCGCTCCGCCAGGGCCCTCCGGCCGCACCGCGCGGCGCAGCCGGAGGGCCTCCGCATGTGGAGGCCTGCGGGGCTCCGGTCACCGCGGCCCCACGACGGCCCGGCCCCCGACCACCGGCCCCCGACCGGCCCCTGCCCACGCCGGCCCGACGGCCCGGCTCCGACGGCCCGGCCCACGGCCCCCGAGCACCCTGGTCTCCCCGCCCCCGCGGCGCGGCCCGGCTCCCGCCGTCCCTGGCCCCGGCCCCGCCCCCGCTCCTTCCGCCCTCGCTCCCTCCGGCCCTCTCGCAAGGCTGCCCGAGCCATGACAAAGGTTTCGGCGCGAGTGCGCGATGATGGAATCCGGCCGCGTGGCCGTGGGCGCCGAGTGGTGTGACCCGCGACACGAAGGCCATGCGTAACACTTGACGAGTAGCAGCGATGTCTCCTGAGCGGGAGCAGCTCCGGAATACTCCAACATGTCAGAATGCTGTGTTGGTCCGCGGCGCTGCTGCCGTCCTGCAAACCCAGTCCTCAAGCCCGAGTCGGTCGGAATCGACACCGCGCGTCCGGCGCGCGATCTCCTTCCCCGCCCGCTCGGGCGGCCGGTACGGGTTCGAGTCCACTCATCGTCCGAGAGGTTGTTCGTGTCGGCCAGCACATCCCGTTCGCTTCCCCCCGAGATCGCCGAGTCCGCAGCTCTGCTGGCGCTCATCGAGCGGGGCAAGGCCCAGGGGCAGATCGCCGGTGACGACGTGCGCCAGGCGTTCGAGGCGGACCAGATCCCGGTCACCAAGTGGAAGAACGTCATGCGCAGCCTCAATCAGGTGCTGATTGAGGAGGGCGTGGACCTCATGGTCAGCGCGGCCGAACCGGCCGGCGCCAAGCGCAAGAGCGTTGCTGCCAAGAGCCCCACCAAGCGCACCGCCACCAAGGCTGTCACCACCCGGACCCCGGCCGCTCCGTCGGCCCCGACCAAGCCGCCCGTGCGGATCGCCCCCGGCGCTCCCGTCGCGGCTCCGGCCGTCGCGGCCGCCGCTGCGCCGGCCCCCACGGTCTCCGCCGACATCACCGTCGAGGACGCGGCCGTCGCGGTCGCCGAGGTGAAGGCCGCCCCGGCGAAGAAGGCCGTTGCTGCCAAGAAGACCGCCGCCAAGAAGACCGCCGCGCCGGCCAAGAAGGCCGCCGCCAAGAAGACCGCCGCCGGCAAGGCCGGCAAGGGTGGCGACGAGGAGCTGCTCGGCGACGAGGAGCTGATCGAGGACACGGCGCTGCCGGGCGACAAGGCCGAGGCCGAGGGTCCGGAGGAGGAGTCGGAGGGCTTCGTCCTCTCCGACGACGACGAGGACGACGCGCCGGCCCAGCAGGTCGCCGTCGCCGGTGCCACCGCCGACCCGGTCAAGGACTACCTGAAGCAGATCGGCAAGGTCCCGCTGCTCAACGCCGAGCAGGAGGTCGAGCTCGCCAAGCGGATCGAGGCCGGCCTGTTCGCCGAGGACAAGCTCTCGGCCGCCGACAAGCTCGCCCCCAAGCTCAAGCGCGAGCTGGAGATCATCGCCGAGGACGGCCGCCGGGCCAAGAACCACCTGCTGGAGGCCAACCTCCGCCTCGTGGTCTCGCTGGCCAAGCGCTACACCGGCCGCGGCATGCTCTTCCTGGACCTGATCCAGGAGGGCAACCTGGGCCTGATCCGTGCGGTCGAGAAGTTCGACTACACCAAGGGCTACAAGTTCTCGACCTACGCCACCTGGTGGATCCGCCAGGCGATCACCCGCGCCATGGCCGACCAGGCCCGCACCATCCGCATCCCGGTGCACATGGTCGAGGTCATCAACAAGCTGGCCCGCGTCCAGCGCCAGATGCTCCAGGACCTGGGCCGCGAGCCCACCCCGGAGGAGCTGGCCAAGGAGCTCGACATGACCCCCGAGAAGGTCATCGAGGTCCAGAAGTACGGCCGTGAGCCGATCTCGCTGCACACCCCGCTGGGCGAGGACGGCGACAGCGAGTTCGGTGACCTCATCGAGGACTCCGAGGCGGTCGTCCCGGCCGACGCGGTCTCCTTCACCCTGCTCCAGGAGCAGCTGCACTCGGTGCTGGACACGCTGTCCGAGCGCGAGGCCGGCGTGGTCTCGATGCGCTTCGGCCTGACCGACGGCCAGCCGAAGACGCTCGACGAGATCGGCAAGGTGTACGGGGTCACCCGTGAGCGCATCCGCCAGATCGAGTCGAAGACCATGTCGAAGCTGCGCCACCCGTCGCGTTCCCAGGTGCTGCGCGACTACCTGGACTGATCGCCGGATCGGATCGGCAACGATCGTCGACGCGAAGGCCCGGAACCGTACGGTTCCGGGCCTTCGCGGCTGTTCGGACCCGGTGTGTCAGCGTCCGGGTGGTGGTTGTCGCTCGTCCGGGTGGCGGCGCGGCCGGATGCGGTCGCACGGTGTAGCCGGTCACCTACGCTGTGCCGGTTGCCTGCTGCCGAGCCTTCTGGAGTCACGGTGCCGACCGAGCCGGACCGCACTGACCTGCCGAACCCCGCCCCGCCGCGGAGCGACCCGGCCGCCCCGCGGGCCAACCGCCGCCGACGGGCCGCCGCGCTGGCGCTGCTCGCCGCCGTGCCCGTCCCGCTGGTCGCCCTCGGGGCGGCGCCGGCCGAGGCGCAGCGCCGGGTGGTCGGGGGCAACGCGGCGAGCACCGTCGACCACCCGTGGATCGTGGCGCTGGCCAGCCGTCAGCAGTTCGGCAGCGGCCGCTCCGGTCAGTTCTGCGGAGGCGCGCTGGTCAGCCCGACCAAGGTGGTGACGGCTGCGCACTGCTTCTACGACGAGGCCAAGGGGCGGGTGGAACGGCCTGGCCTCAAGGTGATCGTCGGCCGGGACGACATGCGCGGCACGTCCGGCCGCGAGGTGCCGGTGCGCTCGGTCTGGATCCACCCCGACTACTCCTTCGCCGCCAACATGAACGACGTCGCGGTGCTCACCCTCGCCGAGCCCCAGGGGGCGCGGCCGGTGGTCGAGCTGGTCGGCCAGGGCGAGACCGCGCCGTACGCGTCCGGGACGAGGGCGCGGGTGTTCGGCTGGGGTGACACCACGGGGCGGGGCGACTACTCGCCCGTGCTGCGCGGGGTGGACGTGTCGATGGTCCCGGACGAGTCCTGTGCGCACGCCTACCCGGGCGGGCAGGACGGCAAGTTCGACGCCCGGGGCATGGTCTGCGCGGGCGAGGAGAAGGGCGGCAAGGACGCCTGCCAGGGCGACAGCGGCGGCCCGCTGATCGTCGAGGGGCGGCTGGTCGGCCTGGTCTCCTGGGGGACGGGCTGCGCCGAGGCGGCCCATCCGGGGGTCTACACCCGGATCTCCTCGGTCGCGGACGCGGTGCACTCGGTGCTGTGAGCGGCCCGCGACCGCCGAGGACCTCGCGGTGGGTGATGGGGCGGTCACGTTCTGACGCCGCGTCGGAGAGCGCGGGCCGGGGCGGGTGAACGCGGGAGAGCCGTCCGCGGAACAGGAGCCGTCCTCCGGGCGGGAGTCGTCCGCGGGGCCGGGACCGCCGATGGAACAGCAGAGCCGGGCGACCGGCCCCCGAGGGGGTCGGTCGCCCGGCTCACCGGTCGCGCGCGGTGCGCGACCGGACACAGCTCGACGTCGGCTGCCGGTGGTGGCGCCTGGGATCAGCGCTCGTCGTCGTCGGCCGTCGCGGTGGTGCTGCTGAGACGGCCGCTCTCGTCCTGTATCTCCACGGCGATCTTCTTGAGCTCGGGCTCGAACTTCCGGCCGTGGTGGGCGCAGAAGAGCAGCTCTCCGCCGCTGGCGAGCACGACGCGCAGGTAGGCCTGGGCGCCGCAGCGGTCGCAGCGGTCAGCCGCGGTGAGCGGGCTCGCAGGTGTCAGAACAGTAGTCACGTCGCCTCTTCTCTAGCTCGACGAGCTGTCGTACCAGGGTCAACATCCAACCAGGCCGAAAACGTTCCCGCTCGTGGCTTTTCTTCTCTGAGGATTCTGCTGTGTTGATGAGGACGTGCCCCGGGGGCCGGTGGTTCATGCGTGCCGGAAACCCGGGATCCGCCCGTCGCTCGAACGTCCGATCGGGATCGGGTTCGAGGTCCGCGTAGCATAATCCTCTGCCGGGTTGGAGCATAAGCCCCGTCCCGGGCCCCGGTAGCCTGCATAACGGCAGTTCCGGAGCCTGTGCCGGGCCCCACGATCCGCCAGGACCGGTGCTACCGGGAGGAGATGGCGCCCCCGGGGCCCGCGCCCCGGTGCGGTCCTTGTTCGCGCAGCGCGTACAAGCTGCGCGGGGCCGGCCCGACGTGCTGCGCACCCGGCGGAGGGGTGCGGGCACGCAGAGTGACGGATGTCGGTGCGGTGTGCTGCACTGGCGTTTGGTCCGGATCCGTCCGGATGTGACCGATGAGACAGAACTTCACCGAGGAGAGTGCCGCGTGAGTGCCGAAACGACCGTGCCGTCCGCGCTGCTGGCCGGCGACGACGGTTCCAACTACACCGCGCGGCACCTGCTCGTCCTGGAGGGCCTGGAGGCGGTCCGCAAGCGCCCCGGCATGTACATCGGCTCGACGGACAGCCGCGGCCTGATGCACTGCCTCTGGGAGATCATCGACAACTCCGTGGACGAGGCGCTCGGCGGCTACTGCGACCGCATCGACGTCGTGCTGCACCCCGACTCCTCGGTCGAGGTCCGCGACAACGGGCGCGGCATCCCGGTCGACGTCGAGCCCAAGACCGGGCTGTCCGGCGTCGAGGTCGTGATGACCAAGCTGCACGCCGGCGGCAAGTTCGGCGGCGGCTCCTACGCGGCCTCCGGCGGTCTGCACGGCGTCGGCGCCTCGGTGGTCAACGCCCTCTCCGCCCGGCTGGACGTCGAGGTCGACCGCAGCGGCCACACCCACGCGATCAGCTTCCGCCGCGGCACCCCCGGCATCTTCACCGAGACCAGCCCGGACGCGCCCTTCGAGCCCGCCAACGGCCTGACCAGGGCCCGCAAGGTGCCGAAGACCCGCACCGGCACCCGGATCCGCTACTGGGCGGACCGGCAGATCTTCCTCAAGGACGCCAAGCTCTCCCTGGAGACGCTGCACAGCCGTGCCCGGCAGACCGCCTTCCTCGTCCCCGGCCTGACCATCGTCGTGCGTGACGAACGGCTCACCGAGAGCGAGCAGATCGAGGAGTCGGTCTTCCGCTACGACGGCGGCATCGCCGAGTTCTGCGAGTTCCTGGCCCCCGACAAGCCGGTCTGCGACGTGCTGCGGCTGCGCGGCGAGGGCACCTTCAAGGAGACCGTGCCCGTCCTGGACGAGCTCGGCCACATGACCCCCACCGAGGTCACCCGGCACCTCGGCGTGGACATCGCGCTGCGCTGGGGCACCGGCTACGACACCACCCTGCGCTCCTTCGTCAACATCATCGCCACCCCCAAGGGCGGCACCCACGTCACCGGGTTCGAGCGCTCGCTGGCCAAGACCGTCAACGAGGCGCTGCGGGCGGGCAAGCTGCTGCGCGTCGCCGAGGACGACATCACCAAGGACGACGCCACCGAGGGCCTCACCGCGGTCGTCACCGTCCGGCTCGCCGAGCCGCAGTTCGAGGGCCAGACCAAGGAGGTGCTCGGTACCTCGGCGGCCAACCGGATCGTCGCCGCCGTCGTCGCCAAGGAGCTCAAGGCCTTCCTCACCTCGGCCAAGAAGGACGAGAAGCTCCAGGCGCGGGCCGTCCTGGAGAAGGTCGTCGCCGCCGCCCGCACCCGGGTCGCCGCCCGCCAGCACAAGGAGGCCCAGCGCCGCAAGACCGCTCTGGAGACCAGCTCGCTGCCCGCGAAGCTGGCCGACTGCCGCAGCGACGACGTCGATCGCAGCGAACTGTTCATCGTCGAGGGGGACTCCGCGCTCGGCACCGCCAAGCTCGCCCGCAACTCCGAGTTCCAGGCGCTGCTGCCGATCCGCGGCAAGATCCTCAACGTGCAGAAGGCCTCGGTGAGCGACATGCTCAAGAACGCCGAGTGCGCCGCGATCATCCAGGTGATAGGGGCCGGTTCGGGCCGCACCTTCGACATCGACCAGGCCCGCTACGGCCGCGTCATCTTCATGGCCGACGCCGACGTCGACGGCTCGCACATCCGCACCCTGCTGCTCACCCTCTTCCACCGCTACATGCGGCCGATGGTCGAGCAGGGCAGGGTCTTCGCCGCCGTGCCGCCGCTGCACCGGATCGAGCTCACCAGCCCCAAGCGCGGCCAGGAGAAGTACCACTACACCTACTCCGACGCCGAACTGCGCTCCACCCTGCTGGAGTTCCAGCGCAAGGGGATGCGCTGGAAGGACCCGGTGCAGCGCTACAAGGGTCTCGGCGAGATGGACGCCGACCAGCTGGCCGAGACCACCATGGACCCGCGACACCGCACCCTGCGCCGGATCAACCTGGGCGACCTGGAGCAGGCCGAGAGGATCTTCGACCTGCTGATGGGCAACGACGTCGCCCCGCGCAAGGAGTTCATCGTGGACTCCGCGGCCACCCTGGACCGCTCGCGCATCGACGCCTGACGCGTTCCGCCGCGCGGGCCCTCCACCCACGGGTGGAGGGCCCGCGCGTTTGCGTTCCACCCGAGGTCCACCCCGGCTCCGATCAGAGGGAAGGCGCCGGTCCGTAGCGTCGGAGAGGTCAGCAGAAGCCCTTCCGTCGGGACGGAGAACCTCCCATGAACGCCCTTGCCAACCTCCTCGTGATCGCGGTGGTGGTGGTCCTGGTGGTCCAGCGGCAGATGCGCGTCCAGCGCCTGGACACCGAGCGGCGGTTCTGGCTGCTGCCACTGGTCCTGGGCGTCCTCGCCCTGCGCGATCCGCAGATCATCGACCACGGGCACACCGGACTCTCGGTGGCCCTGCTGGCCGCAGGACTGGTCACGGTGCTCGCGATGGGCTCGGTCTGGGGCTGGACCGTCCGGCTCTGGCGGGACGCCGACGGCGCCGTGCTGGCCAAGGGCACCAAGGCCACGATGGCCGCCTGGGGTGGGATGATCGCGATCCGGATCGGCCTGTACGGGATCGGCTCGGCGCTGCACGTCCACCAGTCGGGGAGCTCGCTGATGCTGGGCATGGCGGTCATGCTGATGGTCCGCTCGCTCGTGGTGAACTGGCGGGCCCGGATGCTGGAGCCCGCCGAGCGGACCGCCGCAGCGCGGTGACCCCGGCGACGGACCGCAGTGATCCACCGTCGGCGAGCCCCGGGCCGCCGTGACCACAGAGGAGGCACCCGTGGCCGGGTGGCACTGGACCGGCTGGCCGTCCCGCGAGGGGCTGGAGCGCGAGGCCGAGAGCCGGCCGCGCAGGGTCCTCACCGCGTTCGGCCGGACCGTCCTGCTGGTCGTCGTCGGCTGGGGGACCTTCTCCGACGGCAAGTACGCCGGCTGGGCGGCGGCGGCCGCGGCGGCGGGGCTGGTCGCGGCCGCCGCGCTCTGCGCGCTGTTCCTGCGCGTCACCCGGGAGCAGCGCCCGGCGGCCTCGTACCTGGCGTCCGCCGCCCTGGTCGGCGGCGCCTGGCTCGCCAACTGGGGGCTGGCCTACACGCTGGCCGACTTCCTCTGGATCGGGCTGGCCGTCACGGCGCTGATCCGGCTGCCGCCCGCTCCCGCGCTGCTCGTCGCCGCAGCCGCGCTGGGCTCCTACACGGCGGCGTCCCCGGCGAGCTGGCTCAGCGTCTCCGCCACCGTCGGCGGGTCCGTGCTGGTCGGCTTCCTGCTGCGGCTGGACATCGAGGCGCGCGGCACCGCCCGCCGGCTGCTGGTCCAGGAGCGCGCCGCCCGGGCGGCCGAGGCGGAGAGCGCGGCGCTCGCCGAACGGGCCAGGATCGCCCGGGAGATCCACGACGTGCTCGCGCACAGCCTCTCCGCGCAGCTCGTCCACCTGGAGGCGGCCCGGCTGATGCTGGAGCGGGACACCGACCGCGAGCAGATCCGCGAACGGGTCGTCGCCGCCCGGCGGATGGCGCAGGACGGCCTGGCCGAGACCCGGCAGGCGCTGTCCGCGCTGCGCGGTGAACTCACCCCGGTCGGGGAGTTCCTGGTCGAACTGGCCGATCGGGAGCGCGCGCCGCTCACCGTGACCGGTACGCCCCGGCCGCTGGCCGCCGAGGCCGCGTTGGCGGTGCGGCGCACGGCGCAGGAGGCGGTGACCAACGTCCGGAAGCACGCGCCGGGCGCCCGCTGCTCGGTCGAACTGCGCTACCTGGACGACGTGGTGGAGCTGGAGGTGCGCAACACCCGGCCGCCGCGCGGTGAGTCCTCCGGTGAGCTGGCCGCCAGCGGTGGCGGGTACGGTCTGCTGGGAATGCGCGAACGCGCGGAACTGCTGGACGGCACGCTGCTGGCGGGCCCGGAGGACGGAGGGTGGCGCGTGCTGCTGCGGGTGCCGGCATGACGGAGGCGGTCACCAGGGTGCTGGTGGCGGACGACCAGACGGTGGTGCGCGAGGGCATCGTGATGCTGCTGGGGCTGCTGCCCGGCATCGAGGTGGTCGGCGCGGCGGGGGACGGCGAGGAGGCCGTCGCCCTGGTGGAGCGGCATCACCCGGACGTGGTGCTGATGGACCTCCGGATGCCGCGCTGCGACGGCGTCGAGGCGACCCGGCGGATCCGGGCGGCGCACCCGGGGACCGAGGTGGTGGTCCTCACCACCTACGCCGACGACGACTCCCTGTTCCCGGCCCTGCAGGCCGGCGCGCGCGGCTACCTCACCAAGGACGCCGGAGCCGAACAGATCGCCCGGGCCATCGCGGATGTCCGGGCGGGCACGGCCGGGCTCTCCCCGCAGGTCCAACTCCGGCTGCTGGAAAGGTTGTCGGAGCAGCAGGGCCGGTCCGCGCCGACGGCCGAACGGCCCGCCGCCCGGCCGGGGGAGCTGCCCGACGGGCTGACCGCCCGGGAGGCCGAGGTGCTGGCGCTGATCGCGGAGGGGCTCTCCAACGCCGAGATCGCCCAGCGGCTGTTCGTCAGCCAGGCCACGGTGAAGACCCACATCAACAACCTGTTCGCCAAGACCGCCGTCCGGGACCGGGCGCAGGCGGTCGCATACGCGTTCCGACACGGAATCACCGGTACGCAGCAGTAGTCGGATGAGTGTCTGTCGGATGATCGATCACCTCATCGAGTGAACGTATCTGCGATGGTCGGAGGGGCTGTCCGGGGGCCACCATCATGGTTCGGGTCAGAACGTCCGGCCGTCCAGGAGCAGCAGTGCCACAGCGACAGGCGAGCAGTCCCGGCCAGGGGCAGCGATTCGACTGGTGGGCCGCTCCGGCCGCCGGCATCCCGTCCGACACCCCGTCCGGTGACCCGGCCGACGCCCCGTCCGGCGTCGCGCCGGGGGCTCCGTCCGGCGTCCCGTCGGGCATCCCGTCCGAGCCGTCGGCGGCGCACCGCCGAACGGCCGTACCGGCGCAGCCGGTGCCCGTCCGGACGGCCCCCACCCACGCGGCCCCGGCCCACACGGCCCCCGCCCGTGCGGAGCAGCGGGTCGGAGCCGGGCCCGAACCGGGTGCCGTCGCCGCGCCGGTCGACGGGACCGCCGTCCCGCCGGTCCACCGGGAGGCGCCGCCCGCCGCGGCCGCTCCGGAGGCCGTCGACCGCACCGAGGTCTACCGGGCCGTCCAGGCCAGCGCGGCCTTCCAGGCCATCCGCCACAGCTACCGCTCGTTCGTCTTCCCGGTCGCCGGGGCCTTCCTCGGCTGGTACCTGCTGTACGTCGCCGCCCAGGCGGCCGCCCCCGGCCTGATGCGCACCCCGGTGGCCGGGCCGTTCAACGTGGCCTGGCTGCTCGGCCTGCTGCAGTTCGCCTCCACCTTCCTGCTCACCTGGCTCTACGCCCGCAACGCCCGGACCAAGCGCGACCGCGCCGCCCTGGGCCTGCGCTGGGACACCCAGGACCAACTGCGATGACGAGCGTGATGACGACCCTGATGACCGGTGCGGCGAGGAACACGGTGACGACCGTGCTGACGACCGCCACCCCGCCCCCCGTCGCCCCCACCGGCGACCACCACTCGCTCGCGATCGTGTTGTTCGCCGTCGTCGTCCTGGTCACCCTCGGCATCACCCTCTGGGTCGGCCGCCAGGGCAACGCCGCCGAGGACTTCTACGCCGGCGGCCGCGACTTCACCCCGCTGCAGAACGGCTTCGCGCTCTCCGGCGACTACCTCTCCGCCGCGTCCTTCCTGGGTGTCGCCGGGCTGATCGCCCTGTACGGCTACGACGGCGTGCTCTACAGCATCGGCTTCCTGGTCGCCTGGCTGGTGGTGCTGATGCTGGTCGCCGAACTCGTCCGCAACGCCGGCCGGTACACCCTGGCCGACGTGCTCGCACTGCGGCTGCGCCGCCGCAAGGTGCGCGCCGCGGCCGGCGGCGCCAGCGTCGTCGTCACCCTGCTCTACCTGGTCGCCCAGATGGTCGGCGCCGGTTCGCTGGTCGCCCTGCTGCTCGGCACCGACAGCCCGCACGCCCGGACCTGGACGATCATCGCGGTCGGCGCCCTGATGATCGTCTACGTCACGATCGGCGGGATGCGGGCCACCACCTGGATCCAGATCATCAAGGCCTGTCTGCTCACCGCCGGTTCGGTGCTGCTCACCGTGCTGCTGGTGGTCCGCTTCCACGGCGACCTCGGCGAGCTGATGCGCCAGGCCGCGCAGCACAGCGGCGCCGGGCACCGCTACCTGGAACCCGGGCTCAAGTACGGGCACAGCTTCACCAGCCGGCTGGACTTCTTCAGCCTCGGCCTCGCCCTGGTGCTCGGTACGGCCGGCCTGCCGCACATCCTGTCCCGCTTCTACACCGTGCCCACCGCGCGCGCCGCGCGCCGCTCCACGATGTGGGCGATCGGCCTGGTCGGCGGCTTCTACCTGATGGCCATCGTGCTGGGCCTCGGCGCCACCGCGCTGGTCGGCTCGGCCGAGGTGCGGCACGCCAACTCGGCCGGCAACACCGCCGTACCGCTGCTCGCCCTGGTGCTCGGCGGCGGCAACGGCAGCACCGGCGGGGTGGTGCTGTTCGCGCTGATCTCGGCGATCGCCTTCGCCACCATCCTCGCCGTGGTCGCCGGGCTGACCCTGGCCTCCTCGGCGGCCTTCGCCCACGACATCTGGGCCGGGGCCTGGCGCACCCGGCCGCGCCGGGCCCGGGCAGCGCGCGCCCCGGGGCGCCGGCGGCGGGGCGAGGCCGTCCCGGCGACCCGGTCGGCCGAGGGCGTCGCGACGTCCCGGTCCGCGGGGGAGCCGGGGCCCGGGGCCGGAGACCAGCAGGAGGTCGTCGTCGCCCGCTTCGCGGCCGGCGGGATCGGCGCGGCGGCGATCGTGATCAGCCTCTACGCCCAGCAGCTGAACGTCGCCTTCCTGGTCGGCCTGGCCTTCGCCGTCGCAGCCTCCGCCAACCTGCCCGTCCTGCTGTACAGCCTGTTCTGGTCGCGCTTCACCGCCCGCGGCGCGGTCTGGTCGGTGTACGGCGGGCTGGTTCCTGCGATCGTGCTGGTGTTCTTCTCGCCGGTGGTCTCCGGCACCAAGGTGGCGCTGTTCCCCGGCGTCGACTTCCACTGGTTCCCGCTGGAGAACCCCGGCATCGTCTCCATCCCGCTCGGCTTCCTGGCGGGCTGGATCGGGACGGTCACCTCGCCCGAGCCCGCGGACGCGGACCGGTTCGCCGAGCTGGAGGTGCGAGCCCTCACCGGTGCGGGCGCGGCCTGAGCCGTCGCGCCCGGGGAACCCCGGCGGGCCTGGGGCCGCCGGGGTTCCCCATGTCCCGGGGCCGGGACCGGGGCCGGACCAGGGTCAGGTCAGGGCCAGGTCAGGGCCGGGACCAGGTCATGATCGGGCCGGGGTCGCGCCGCGGGCTACGCGCGGGCCGCCAGCCCGTAGCGGTGCTCCGGACGGCCGGTGTCGCCGTACCGCAGGGTCAGCCGCAGCCGGCTGTCCCGTTCCAGCTGCTTGAGGTAGCGCTGCGCCGTGGAACGGCTCAGCCCGGTGGCGTCGGCGACCTCCTGGGCGGACAGCGGGCGACCCGCCCCGCGCAGCACGCCCAGCACCAGGTCGGTGGTCGGCGCCGAGTGCCCCTTGGGTAGCGTCCAGGCCGGGGCGGCGGCGCTGCGCAGGGTCGCGAACAGCCGGTCCACCTCGTCCTGGCCGGCCTCCCGGGCCGGAGCGGCGAGCGCGTGCCGCAGCTGCGCGTACGCCGCCAGCTTGTCCCGCAGACCGGCGAAGGTGAACGGCTTGACCAGGTACTGCAGCGCGCCGTGCTGCATCGCGGCGTGCACCGTCGACACGTCGCGGGCGGCGGTCACCATCATCACGTCGCAGGCCACCTGGCGTTCCCGCAGCCGGCGGACCAGGGCCAGGCCGGTCTCGTCGGGCAGGTGGTGGTCGAGCAGCAGCAGGTCCACCGGCCGGCGCTCCAGCGCGGCCAGTGCCTCCCCCGCCGAGTGCGCGGTGCCGACGACCCGGAACCCCGGCACCTTGGCCACGTACGCGGCGTGCACGTCGGCGACCCGGAAGTCGTCGTCCACCACGAGTACGTCGATCATCACGCCTCCACGAGCCGATCGGTGAGCAGGGCCTCGGGCAGCTCGACGGTGAACCGGGCGCCGCCCATCGGCCCGGCGTCGAGCACGATCCGGCCGCCGGTCCGCTCGACCAGCCGCCGCACCATCGCCAGCCCCAGCCCGCGCGGACGGTGCGCGGGTGCGTCCTTGCTGGTCCACCCCTCCTCGAAGACCCGCTCGCGCAGCTCCTCCGGCACTCCCGGGCCGCTGTCCGCGACCTGCAGCAGCAGGGTGGAGCCGGACGCCGCGAGGCTCACCTCCACCCGGCCGCCCCCGCCGGGCGTCAACGCGTCCACCGCGTTGTCGACCAGGTTGCCGAGCACCGTCACCAGCGCCCGCGGGTCCACCACCGCGTCCGGCAGGTGCGCGGCCGGGGCCAGCGCCAGGCGGACCCCGCGCTCGCCCGCCACCGCCGTCTTGCCCGCCAGCAGCGCCGCGACGTGCGGATCCTGCACCTGCTCGGCGATCCGCGCGGCGACCACGGCGTGCGAGCCGGACTGCTCCGAGATGAACGCCACCGCCTGCTCGTGGCGGCCCAGTTCCAGCAGGCCCAGCAGGGTGTGCATCCGGTTGGCGTGCTCGTGGTCCTGGGCACGCAGCGCCTCGGTGAGGCTGCGGGTGGTGTCCAGCTCGCGGACCAGCGACTCCAGCTCGGTGCGGTCGCGCAGCGTGACCACCGCGCCGCCCACGGGCCGGCCGCCGAGCTCCGCGGCGGTCGCCATCCGGTTCACCACGAGCACGCGGTCGTCCCGGACGGCCGGCAGGTCGGCGCCGGTGATCCGCCCGGTCAGGACGTCGGTCAGCCGGCCCGGCGGCAGCACCTCGGCGATCGGGCGGCCGGTGCAGTCCCCGGGCAGACCGAGCAGCCGGACCGCCTCGTCGTTGGCCAGCCGGATCCGGCCGCGCTCGTCCAGCGCGAGCATGCCCTCGCGGATGCCGTGCAGCATCGCCTCCCGCTCCACGAGGAGGGCGGAGATGTCGGCCAGCGCGATGTTGTGGGTGCGGCGCTTGAGCCGTCGGGCCAGGGCGAGCGTGGCGACCGTACCGGCGGCCAGGCCGGCGCCCGCGCACAGCAGGATCCCGGTGAGCATCTTCAGCAGCCGGCGGCGGATCGAGTCGTCGCTGATGCCCACCGACACCTCGCCGACGATCCGGCCGTCCGACATCCGCAGCGGCACCTTGCCGCGCGCGGTGCGGCCCAGGGTGCCCTCCTGGATCGCGGTGACGCTGCGGCCGGCCAGCGCGGGCTCCGGGTCGGTGCTGACCCGCTGGCCGATCCGGCCCGGGTCGGTGTGCGAGAGCCGGATCCCGTCCAGGTCGGTGACCACCACGAAGCTGGCACCGGTGGCCAGGCGGATCTGCTCGGCGTTGCGCTGCGCGGTCACCACGTCGCGGGCGTCGGCGGCCCGCGCGATCGTCTCGTCGGTCGCGGTGGCCTGGGCGATCGACAGCGCCCGCTGCATCGCGTCGTGGTCCAGCTCGCTGCTGACCGGGGCCAGGAACAGCCCGGCGGTCACGGCGGTGACACCGACGGTGACGACGGTCTGGCTCAGCAGCAGCTGTGCGAAGACCCGGCGGGGCCAGTGGGGGAGTTTCATCCGGGCCTCCTCTCGGCGGCTTCGGGCGGTTCCGCGGGGGTGCGGGTGTTTCCGGGTGCGGGTGGTTCGGGGGCGTTCGGTCCCGTGGGGGAGCGGGACGGTTCTCGGGCGGGGCCGTGAGCTCGGGAGGAGCCGGGGGCGTCCGCGGGGGGTCGGGACACCCTACGTTTCGGGCGGGTTTCTGTCAGCCGCGTCCCCGCAGTTGTAGCGGAAGCAAAACGAGCAGAACACCCCTCAATGCGGAGAAGTCGCACTACGCGAAGAAGGCTCCCGCCGGGGCCGGGCCGCTCCTACCTTTCCGGGGCAAGCACTGACCCGGGAGGAACGAATGAGCACAACCCCGGCGATCGAGCTGACCGGCGCGACCAAACGGTTCCGCACCCCCTCCGGGGCCCTGCACACCGCCGTCCGCGATCTCGATCTGACCGTCGCCCAGGGCGAGTTCGTCGCCGTCGTGGGCCCCACCGGCTGCGGCAAGTCGACCACGCTGACCCTGGTCAGCGGTCTGGAGGAGCCCACCGAGGGCGAGGTCCGGGTGTACGGCGAGCCCGTCGGCGGGATCGACCCGAAGGTCGGGTTCGTCTTCCAGCAGGACGCCGTCTTCCCCTGGCGCACCGTCCTGTCCAACGTCATGGCCGGTCCGCGCTTCCGCGGCGTGCCGGCCGCCGAGGCCAGGGAGCGGGCCCGGGACTGGCTCGGCCGGGTCGGCCTGGCCGCCTTCGAGGACCGCTACCCGCACCAGCTGTCCGGCGGCATGCGCAAGCGCGTCGCGCTCGCCCAGACCTTCGTCAACGACCCGGCGATCCTGCTGATGGACGAGCCGTTCTCGGCGCTGGACGTGCAGACCCGCGCCCTCATGTCGGACCAGCTGTTGGAGCTGTGGGCCGGCACGGGCTCGTCGGTCGTCTTCGTCACCCACGACCTGGACGAGGCCATCGCGCTCGCCGACCGGGTCGTCGTCATGACCGCCGGACCGGCCACCGTCAAGGAGGTCTTCACCGTCGACCTGCCGCGACCGCGCACCGTGGAGGCCGTCCGGCTGGAACCGAGGTTCGTCGAGCTGTACCGCGAGATCTGGGCCTCGCTCGGCGAAGAGGTGCGCATCACCCGGGAGAGAGGAGCGGGTCGTGCCGCTTGACACCGCGCCCGAGAGCGCGTCCGAGACCGCGTCGTCCGCCGCCGGGAAGCCCCCGGCCGTCACGACGAGAACCGAGGCCCGTGAACGGGCCGCCCGCAACCGGAAGTTGGGAGTGCACGCCGCCAGGGGTGCGGTCCTCGCGGTCTTCCTCGGCCTCTGGGAGGTCTGCGCCCGGACGGGCGTCATCGACCCGTTCAACTTCTCGCAGCCGTCGAGGATCTGGGACCAGATCTGGCAGTGGATCACCCACGGCACCGCGCAGGGCTCGCTCGGCGAGCAGGTCGGCTACACCCTCTACGAGGCCCTCACCGGCTGGGTGATCGGCGTCGTC
The DNA here is from genome assembly GCF_055600605.1 of Kitasatospora sp. NPDC038210. Taxonomy (NCBI): domain Bacteria; kingdom Bacillati; phylum Actinomycetota; class Actinomycetes; order Kitasatosporales; family Streptomycetaceae; genus Kitasatospora; species Kitasatospora sp. NPDC038210. Next base: position 114,109 of record NZ_JBVJYK010000017.1, read on the forward strand.
GGCGGGGTGCTGCTGGGCATCGCACTCGGCCGGATCCGCTTCCTGGCCGACGTGTTCGGGCCGTACGTCAAGGTGCTCAACGCGATCCCGCGGATCGTGCTCGCGCCGATCTTCCTGATCTGGTTCGGCCTCGGCCCGGCCTCCAAGGTCGCCTCCGCCGTGGTGCTGGTGTTCTTCCCGGTGTTCTTCAACGCCTTCCAGGGCGCCCGCGAGGTGGACCGCAACCTCGTCGCCAACGCCCGCATCCTGGGCGCCGACAACCGCAGGGTCACCCTCCAGGTGGTCATCCCCGCCGCCACCACCTGGATCTTCACCAGCCTGCACGTCAGCTTCGGCTTCGCGCTGATCGGTGCCATCGTCGGCGAGTACATCGGTGCGACCAAGGGGCTCGGCCTGCTCGTCGCGGCCGCCCAGGGCACCTTCAACGCGGCCGGCGTGTACGCCGCCATGACCATCCTCGCCGTCGTCGCGCTGCTCACCGAGGGGCTGCTGACCTTCGCCGAGAAGAAGCTGTTCCGCTGGAAGCCCGCCGACGCGGGCGACGGCCGCTGACCCCCTGCCGGCAAGAAGAGAGAGGCACCCCCCACCCATGCGCCCGAACTCCACTGGCAGAGCCGCTGCCGCCGTCCTCGCCACCGTCCTGCTCGTCCCGCTCTCCGCCTGCGCCAACGACGCCGCCACCGCCGGGCACGGGGCGGTCGCCGCCCCGGCCGGGCAGCAGGTCGACGGGCCCAAGGTCAAGATCATGGTCGGCGGCCTGGACAAGGTCATCTACCTGCCCGCGATGCTCACCCAGCGGCTCGGCTACTTCGCCGAGGCCGGCGTCAACGTCGAGCTGATGACCGAGCCCGCCGGCGTCAACGCCACCACCGCCCTGCTCGCCGGGGACGTCCAGGGCGCCGTCGGCTTCTACGACCACACCATCGACCTGCAGGCCAAGGGCAAGAACGTCGAGTCCGTCGTGCAGTTCGCCCAGGCGCCCGGCGAGGTCGAGGTGGTCTCCGCCAAGCAGGCCGACGCCGTCAGGTCCGGCGCCGACTTCAAGGGCAAGAAGCTCGGCGTCACCAGCATCGGTTCCTCGACCGACTTCCTCACCAAGTACCTCGCGGTCAAGAACGGCACCGCCGTCAGCGAGTTCAGCCCGATCGCGGTCGGCGCCGGCCAGACCTTCATCGCCGCCCTCCAACAGGGCAGCATCGACGCCGGGATGACCACGGACCCGACCGTCACCAACATCCTCGACAAGGGCCTCGGCAAGGTCCTCTACGACATGCGCACCCCCGAGGGCTCGCGCCAGGCGCTCGGCGGACTGTACCCGTCGTCCTCGCTGTACATGAACATCGACTGGGTGGAGAAGAACAAGGACACCACCCAGAAGCTCGCCAACGCCTTCGTGAAGACCCTCAAGTGGATGTCCACCCACACCCCCGAGGAGATCGCCGCGAAGATGCCCGCCGACTACGCGCAGGGCGGTGCCGAGCAGTACGCGGCGGCGATCAAGGCGACGCTGCCGATGTTCACCACGGACGGCGTGATGCCGGCCGACGGCCCGAAGACCGTGCTCTCGGTGCTCGCGGCGTTCCACCCGGACGTCAAGGGCAAGGAGGGGTCGATCGACCTGTCCAGGACGTACACCACGGAGTTCGTCGGCAAGGCCACCGGCTGACCACGTGCCGCCGCGGTCCCGCGCTCACCCCCACGGGCGCGGGGCCGCAGCCGGTTCGTCGGCGTCCTCCGGAGCGCTCGGCGAGCTCGGTGCGCTCGGCGTGGCGGGAGCCCCCGACGGGCGCGGCGCCCTCGGAGGCCTCAGCGTCCTCGGCGTCCTCAGAGTCCTCGGACGCTGAGGACGTCCATCCGCGACGGCGTGCCCGCCGCCTTGCCACAGCTCTCCGGACGCGGCGGCTCGCTCGCCGACTCGATCACGTCCACCTCCCAGGCCCGACCGTCCCGGTGCAGCACCGTCACCAGCCAGCGGCCCTCGCCGTCCGGCCGCTGGGTGAGCGTCAGCGCGTCCACCCCGGTCTCACCGGTCGTCAGCCGCACCGCGTGCTCGGCGGCCTGGCCCGGACGCTCCCAGCCCGAGCAGCCCCGCGACCACTCCGGCACCATGTGCCCGGACGCCGTCGCCGCCAGCACCTCCTTGGCGCTCTCCGCCGTCAGCCGCCCGTACGCGTAGCCGTACGGCAGCACCAGCATCGTCGGGGAGAAGCGGTGCCCGCCCAGGTGCGTCACCTCCCACACCTCGCTGTGCCCGGCCGCCGCCAGCTCCGCCGCGAGCGGACGGCCCAGCAGCGCGCAGCAGCGGTCCCGCCGCCCGTTGGTGCACACCAGCGCCACGGGGCCGCCGACGTGCTCCGCCCCGAAGCCGGTGTGGTCGCCCGCGCCGAGCGCCGAGAAGTCCAGGCCCAGCAGCTCCGCCGGGTCCGCCACCTGCGCCCGGCGCACCCAGCCGCGGCCGGGCACCGTGTGCGCCACGATCACCTCGTGCCGCGCCGCGGGCAGGCAGTCCGCGTGCCGCCCCGGCCGCCGGACCAGCGCCACCCGTACGCCCGTCCCCGCCGCGGCCTCCTCCAGCGCCCGCCCGACAGCAGCGTCCAGATGGCTCTCGCGCAGCGCCTTCGCACCCCACGGCCCGTTCTGCTCCAGCAGCAGCCAGGTGCTCGCCACCGCCGCCGTCGCGGCCAGCGGCTCCGAAAGTTCACGCGACAACGTCGCACAGGTGCTCACCCGGGCAAGGCTACCCTCAGCCGATCACCCGGTCCCGATCACCCGGAGACGGCCACCGCCCGCTGCGGCACCCGCTGTGCCACCTGCTCGTCCACCCCGTCGTGCGTCGGCGCGGAGACGGCCGGGCGGCGGCGGACTCCGGGTGGACGCCGCGGACGACGCCGGCGAACGGCTCCGGCCGACGCCACCGCCCCGGCCCGGATCCCCGGTCGGGCGGCCACGAAAGCGCGGAGGGGCACCGGAAGCATCCGCTGCCCCTCCGCCAGGTGCGGGACGTCACGCCGGGCCGGCGACCACCGCGATCGGGGTGGTGACCGGAGTGCCGGAGCCGTCGCGGCGCGGGTCGCGCTCCGGGAGGTCCACCGGCGCGCCCTTGGCCGAGGCGGCGCGGGCCGGGGCGGCACCGACCCAGGCGAAGGCCAGGGCGTCCTCGCCGCGCAGGAAGCGCTGGCAGCGGACGCCGCCGGTGGCACGACCCTTGCGCGGGTACTGCTCGAACGGGGTGACCTTCCAGGTCGTCTGCTCGCCGTCCGCGAGCGTGCCGGAGGCGGTGGCGACCGACACCACCACGGCGTCCGCGGCCGGATCCACCGCGGTGAACGACAGCACCCGGGCGCCGTCGGAGAGCTTGATGCCCGCCATGCCGCCGGCCGGGCGGCCCTGCGGACGGACCTGGGCCGCCGGGTAGCGCAGCAGCTGCGCGTCCGAGCTGACGAAGACCAGGTCCTCCTCGCCGGTGCGCAGTTCGACCGCGCCGACCAGCACGTCACCGTCCTTGAGGGCGATCACCTCGAACTCGTCCTTGTTCGCCGGCCACTCCGGCACCACCCGCTTCACCACGCCCTGCAGGGTGCCCAGCGCCAGCCCCGGCGAGGACTCGTCCAAGGTGGTCAGCGCCAGCACCCGCTCCCCGGCCTCCAGCCGCAGGAACTCGCCCACCGCGGCCCCGCCCGCCAGGTTCGGCGACGGGGTCGGCGGCAGCGCGGGCAGGTCGATCACCGGCAGCCGCAGCACCCGGCCCGCGGACGTCACCACGCCCACGTCGGCACGGGCCGTCGCGTGCACCGCCGACACGATCACGTCGTGCTTCGAGCGCTTCTCCGACAGCTCGAACGGCTCCCCGTCCGCCGTCCGCGCCAGCAGGCCGGTCGACGACAACAGCACCCGGCACGGGTCGTCCGCGACCTCCAGCGGCACCGCCAGCGCCGCCGACGGAGCCGCCCCCGCCTCCAGCAGGACCGTCCGCCGCTCCGTGCCGAACTGCTTCGACACCGCGCCCAGTTCGGACGACACCACGCTGCGCAGCTTGGTGTCCGACTCCAGGATCTCGGTCAGCTCCGCGATCTCCGACGTCAGCTTCGCCTTCTCCTGCTCCAGCTCCACCCGGTCGAAGCGGGTGAGCCGGCGCAGCGGGGTGTCCAGGATGTACGCGGTCTGCGTCTCCGACAGCGAGAAGCGCTCCATCAGGCGCTCCTTCGCCTGCTGCGCGTTGTCACTCGACCGGATGATCGCGATGACCTCGTCGATGTCGAGCAGCGCCACCAGCAGGCCCTCGACCAGGTGCAGCCGCTCCTCGCGCTTGCGGCGGCGGAAGTCGCTGCGCCGGCGCACCACGGTGAAGCGGTGGTCGACGTAGACCTCCAGCAGCTCCTTCAGACCCAGCGTCAGCGGCTGCCCGTCCACCAGCGCCACGTTGTTGATGCCGAAGGTCTCCTCCATCGGCGTCAGCTTGTAGAGCTGTTCGAGCAGTGCCTCCGGCACGAAGCCGTTCTTGACCTCGATCACCAGCCGCAGCCCGTGCTCGCGGTCGGTCAGGTCCTTGACGTCCGCGATGCCCTGCAGCTTCTTCGCGTTGACCAGGTCCTTGATCTTCGAGATGACCTTCTCCGGGCCGACGTTGTACGGCAGCTCGGTGACCACGATGCCCTTGCGGCGGGCCGTCACCGCCTCCACCGTCGTCGTCGCCCGGATCTTGAACGTGCCGCGGCCGGACTCGTAGGCGTCCCGGATCCCCGACAGGCCCACGATCCGCCCGCCGGTCGGCAGGTCCGGACCGGGGACGAAACGCATCAGCGTTTCCAGGTCCGCGTTCGGGTGCTTGATCAGGTGCCGGGCGGCCGCCACCACCTCGGACAGGTTGTGCGGCGGCATGTTCGTCGCCATGCCGACCGCGATGCCCGTCGCGCCGTTCACCAGCAGGTTCGGGAACGCGGCCGGCAGCGCCAGCGGCTCCTGCTCGCTGCCGTCGTAGTTCGGACCGAAGTCGACGGTGTCCTCGTGGATCGACTCCACCATCGCCATCGACGCCGCGGTGAGCCGCGACTCGGTGTAGCGCATCGCGGCCGGCGGGTCGTCGTTGCCCAGCGAACCGAAGTTGCCGTGCCCGTCGATCAGCGGCAGCCGCATCGAGAACGGCTGGGCCATGCGCACCACGGAGTCGTAGATCGACGCGTCACCGTGCGGGTGCAGCCGGCCCATCACCTCGCCCACCACGCGGGCGCACTTCACGTGCGCGCGGTCCGGACGCAGGCCCATCTCGTTGGCCTGGTAGAGGATCCGGCGGTGCACCGGCTTCAGACCGTCCCGCGCGTCGGGCAGCGCACGCGAGTAGATCACCGAGTAGGCGTACTCCAGGAAGGAGCCCTGCATCTCGTCCACGACGTCGACATCGAGGATCCGCTCCTCGAAGTCTCCGGGCGGCGGGGTCTGCGAACTGCGGCGGGCCATCGCGGCGGGGCTCCCTTACGTGTCGCTGGCAGTGTGTCGGTCGGTCGGCTGCCGATCGGTGCCGTCCCGTCGCCTGACCCCGTCAACCGGGCGTGGTCGACAGGGCGCGGCGCCCCCATTGTGGACCCTCCCGCCGACACTCCCGGTCAGCGGCCCTCTTCCGCCCCTGGCGAACGACCCCGTCCGCGCGGACACGAACGCGGCTCCCGAACGTTGCACCACAATGGGGGACGCCACACGAACCCCCGACATCGACGACGGGAAGGACCCGAGCGCATGGCCAACCCGGCCCCCGCCTCCAGCCGAGGCATCGCCATCACCGAGCACCGCCTGGCCAACGGCCTGCGCGTCGTCCTCTCCGAGGACCACCTCACCCCGGTCGCCGCCGTCTGCCTCTGGTACGACGTGGGCTCCCGCCACGAGGTCAAGGGCCGCACCGGCCTCGCCCACCTCTTCGAGCACCTGATGTTCCAGGGCTCCGCCAACGTCTCCAACAACGGCCACTTCGAACTGGTCCAGGGCGCCGGCGGCTCGCTCAACGGCACCACCAGCTTCGAGCGCACCAACTACTTCGAGACCATGCCCACCCACCAGCTGGAGCTCGCCCTCTGGCTGGAGGCCGACCGCATGGGCTCGCTGCTCGCCGCACTCGACGACACGTCCATGGAGAACCAGCGCGACGTCGTCAAGAACGAGCGCCGCCAGCGCTACGACAACGTCCCGTACGGCACCGCCTTCGAGAAGCTCACCGCGCTCTCCTTCCCCGACGGCCACCCGTACCACCACACGCCCATCGGCTCCATGGCGGACCTCGACGCGGCCACGCTGGAGGACGCCCGGACGTTCTTCCGCACCTACTACGCGCCGAACAACGCCGTCCTGTCCGTCGTCGGCGACATCGACCCCGAGCAGACCATCGCCTGGGTCGAGAAGTACTTCGGCTCCATCCCCGCCCACGACGGCAAGCAGCCCCCGCGCTCCGGCGAACTCCCCGACACCATCGGCCGCGAGCTCCGCGAGGAGGTCCACGAGGACGTCCCATCCCGCGCGCTGATGGCCGCCTACCGCCTCCCGCACGACGGCACCCGCGAGGCCGACGCCGCCGACCTCGCCCTCACCATCCTCGGCAGCGGCGAGTCCAGCCGCCTCTACAACCGGCTCGTCCGCCGCGACCGCACCGCCGTCGCCGCCGGCTTCGGCCTGCTGCGCCTGGCCGGCGCCCCCAGCCTCGGCTGGCTCGACGTGAAGACCTCCGGCGACGCCACCATCGCGCAGATCGACGCCGCCGTCGACGAGGAGCTCGCCCGCTTCGCCGCCGAGGGCCCCACGCCCGAGGAACTGGAGCGCGCCCAGGCCCAGATCGAGCGCGAGTGGCTGGACCGGCTGACCACCGTCGCCGGCCGCGCCGACGAACTCTGCCGCTACGCCGTCCTGTTCGGCGACCCCAAGCTGCTCAACGACGCCCTCCCCAAGGTCCTCGACGTCACCGCCGAGGAGGTCCAGGCCGTCGCCAAGGCCCGGATCCACCCCGACAACCGGGCCGTCCTCGTCTACGAGCCGACCGCCGACTCCGACACCGACTCCGACGCTTCCGAAGAGGAGGGTGCCGCCGTATGAGCACCGACTACGTCCCCGCCATGACCTTCCACCCCCAGCCGCAGCCCGGCACCCCCAGCCCGTGGGCCTTCCCCGCCCCCGAGCGGGCCGCCCTCGGCAACGGGATCACCGTCCTGCACTGCCACCGGCCCGGCCAGCAGCTGGTCGCCGTCGAGGTCCTCGTCGACGCCCCGCTCGCCGCCGAGCCCGAGGGCCTCGACGGCATCGCCGCGATCCTCGCCCGTGCCCTCAACGAGGGCACCGACACCCTCAGCGCCGAGGAGTTCGCCGGCGAGCTCGAACGGGCCGGTGCCACCCTGGACGCACACGCCGACCACCCGTGCATCCGGGTCTCCCTGGAGGTGCCGGCCTCCCGGCTCCAGCGCGGCCTCTCCCTGCTCGCCGACGCCCTGCGCGCCCCCGCGCTGCCCGAGGCCGAGATCGAGCGCCTGGTCGCCAACCGCCTCGACGAGATCGTCCACGAGCAGGCCAACCCCGCCCGGCGCGCCGCCAAGGCCCTCTACGCCGAACTCTTCGACGCCGCCGACCGGCTCTCCCGGCCCCGCGCCGGCACCGCCGACACCGTCAAGTCGATCGACCGCGCCGCCGTCAAGGCCTTCTACGACGCCCACGTGCGCCCCGCGACCAGCACCGTCGTCGTGGTCGGCGACCTCACCGGCGTCGACCTGCCCGCCCTCCTGGAGAGCACCCTCGGTACCTGGACCGGCTCGGCCGCCGAGGCCTCCGTGCACGCCCCGGTCACCGGCGACGACCACGGCCGCGTCGTCATCGTGGACCGCCCCGGCTCCGTCCAGACCCAGCTGCTCGTCGGCCGGATCGGGCCCGACCGCCACGACCCGGTCTGGGCGGCCCAGACCCTCGGCACCTACTGCCTGGGCGGCACCCTCACCTCCCGCCTCGACCGCGTCCTGCGCGAGGAGAAGGGCTACACCTACGGCGTCCGCTCCTTCGCCCAGCCGCTGCGCTCCTCCGCCGACGGCAGCGGGCGCTCGCTGCTCGCGATCAGCGGCTCGGTGGACACCGCCTCCACCGCCCCGGCGCTCGCCGACACCTGGACCATCCTGCGCACCCTCGCCGCCGAGGGCCTCACCGACGCCGAGCGCGACGAGGCCGTGCAGTTCCTGGTCGGGGTGGCCCCGCTGAAGTACGAGACCGCGGGCTCGGTCGCCGGCACCCTGGCCGACCAGGTCGAGCAGTACCTGGCGGACGACTACCAGGCCGAGGTCTACCGGAAGCTCGCCGAACTGCCCACCGCCGCCGCCACCGAGGCGGTCGTCGCGGCCTTCCCGCCGGACCGCCTGGTCACCGTGCTGGTCGGCGACGCGGCCGCGATCGCCGACGACGTGCGGGCGCTCGGCATCGGCGAGGTCACGGTCGTCAGCTGACCGGTCGATCGCATCGTCGGACCGGCCCGGTGGAGCACCCGCTCCGCCGGGCCGGACGCGTTTTTAAATGCCTTGCGGGCCCCGTCGGTTCCGTGGATAGATGTTCCCCGACGCACAGCACGTGCGAACGCGGATCGGGACGAACGAAAGGAGGCGGTCACCATGCGGGTCGAGCGAACCATACGACGACGCTCCCCAAGGCCGTACTCCCCCCGTCCCGCCGCCCTGGGCGTCTGAGCCCAGCCCCTGAACTTCCCCGAGCCACGCCGGGATCCCTTCGCGCGGCACCCCTTTCCCGTGAACCACCCGACCCATGGAGGTCGTTCGACCATGACGTACACCGAGGTACCCGGCGTCCGGGTCCCCATCCGGATGTGGACCGACCCGGCGACGGTCGAGGGCCAGGCCCTGCAGCAGCTGCGCAACATCAGCTCCCTGCCCTGGCTGCACGGCCTCGCCGTGATGCCCGACGTCCACCTGGGCAAGGGCGCGACGGTCGGCTCCGTCATCGCCATGAAGGACGCGGTCTGCCCGGCGGCGGTCGGCGTCGACATCGGCTGCGGGATGAGCGCGGTGAAGACCTCGCTCACCGCCGACGACCTCCCGGACGACCTGTCGGGCCTGCGCAACAAGATCGAGCAGACCATCCCGGTCGGCCGCGGCCTGCACACCGACCCGGTCGACCCGGCGAAGCTCCAGGGCTTCCGGGCCGGCGGTTGGGACGACTTCTGGCAGCGCTTCGACGGCATCGCGGAGGACGTCAAGTGGCGCCGCGAGCGGGCGATGCAGCAGATGGCGACGCTCGGCGGGGGTAATCACTTCATCGAACTGTGCGTCGATACGACTGGTGCGGTCTGGCTGATGCTGCACTCCGGTTCCCGGAACATCGGCAAGGAGCTGGCGGAGCACCACATGGGCGTCGCCCGCTCGCTGCCGCACAACCAGGGCCTGATCGACCAGGACCTCGCGGTCTTCCTCGCGAAGACCCCGGAGATGGGTGCCTACCGGCAGGACCTGTTCTGGGCGCAGGAGTACGCGAAGCACAACCGCGCGGTCATGATGGCGCTCTTCCAGGACGTCGTCCGGCGGGAGTTCGCCAAGGCCGAGGTCACCTTCGACGAGGTGATCAGCTGCCACCACAACTACGTGGCGGAGGAGCGGTACGACGGCGTCGACCTGCTGGTGACCCGCAAGGGCGCGATCCGGGCGGGCTCCGGTGACCTCGGGATCATCCCGGGGTCGATGGGGACGGGTTCCTACATCGTGCGCGGCCTGGGCAACGAGGCGGCGTTCAACTCGGCCTCGCACGGCGCCGGCCGAAAGATGAGCCGCAACGCCGCGAAGAAGCGGTTCACCACGCGTGACCTGGCCGAGCAGACGGCGGGCGTGGAGTGCCGCAAGGACAGCGGCGTGGTGGACGAGATCCCGGGTGCCTACAAGAACATCGAGAAGGTCATCGAGCAGCAGAAGGACCTCGTCGAGGTGGTCGCGCACCTCAAGCAGGTCGTCTGCGTCAAGGGCTGACCAGGGCCGACCACAGCAGATCGGGGTGCCGCCGGAATCCGGCGGCACCCCGATCGGGCGTTCCGTGGGGCCTCAGGCCGCGGCGGGGAGCTCGTCGAGGCCTTCCTGGACGAGCTTGGCGAGGCGGTCGAGCGCGTCGTCTGCGTTCGCGGCGTCGGAGGCCAGGACGACCTCGTCGCCGCCCTGGGCGCCCAGGGCGAGGAGGCCGAGCATGGAGGCGGCGTTGACCGGGGTGCCGCCGGGCTTGGCGATGGTGATCGGCACGCCGGTGGCCGTGACGGCCCGGACGAAGACGGAGGCGGGACGGGCGTGCAGGCCCTCGGCCCAACCGATGGTGACGCGGCGCTCAGCCATGAGACGTGCCTTTCCGGTGAAGCTGGTCACGGCCGTGCTCGGGGAGCGGGGGAAGCGGCCATGTTGTCTAGACCAGTGTTGCACGCAGACGGCCCGGCGAGCCGCGGCGTTCAGGAGTTGTGATTGTTTCTTTTCGGGGCATAAACCCCGGGCCATTGGTCCCGTCCACCCTGCCGTGGGCACGCATCCGGCGCCATCCGGCCCGGTGCCGGATAACCTGACGAATGTGGACGACCCCGCGGCAGTGAACCCCGAGCAGCAACCGGACTATCCGCAGCACTGGGAGGCCGACGTCCTGCTGCGCGACGGTGGTACCGCCCGGATCCGGCCGATCACGCCCGCCGACGCCGGGCGCCTCGTGGAGTTCTACGAGCAGGTCTCGGAACAGTCCAAGTACTTCCGTTTCTTCGCCCCTTATCCCCGGCTCTCCGACAAGGACGTCCGCCGCTTCACCCACCACGACTTCGTGAACCGGGTCGGCCTCGCGGTGGTCGTCCGGGACCACTTCATCGCCACCGTCCGCTACGACCGGATCGACGCCGAGGGCCGTCCCTCCGCCACCGGCACCGACGCCGAGGTGGCCTTCCTGGTGCAGGACGCCCACCAGGGCCGAGGGGTGGCTTCGGCCCTGCTGGAGCACATCGCGGCCGTCGCGCAGGAGCGCGGCATCCGCCGCTTCCAGGCCGAGGTGCTGCCGGAGAACCGGAAGATGGTGAAGGTCTTCACCGATGCCGGCTACACCCAGCGCCGCAGCTTCGCCGACGGCGTGGTGCACCTGGAGTTCGACCTCGAACAGACCGACCGCTCGCTCGCCGTGATGCGCGCCCGCGAGCACCGCGCCGAGGCGCGTTCGGTGCAGCGGCTGCTCACCCCGCGCTCGGTCGCGGTGATCGGGGTCTCCCGCACCCCGCAGACGGTCGGCCGGGCGATCCTGCGCGACCTGCTGGGCAGCGCCCCGGCCGAGTGCCCGGTCCACGCGGTGAACCGCAACGCCCCGCCCGGCACGGAACTGGACGGTGTCCCGGTGCACCGCTCCATCCTGGAGATCCCCGGACCGGTGGACCTCGCGGTGATCACCGTCCCCGAGGGCGCCGTCCCGGCCGCCGTCGCCGAGTGCGGCGCCCACGGGGTGCAGGGCCTGGTGGTGGTCACCGCCGGCTACGCGGAGACCGGCCCGGAGGGCCGGGACCGGCAGCGCGCGCTGGTCCGCCAGGCCCGCGCGGCGGGGATGCGGGTGATCGGCCCGAACGCCTTCGGCCTGATCAACACCGACCCGGCGAACCCGCTGAACGCCTCGCTCGCACCGCGTCTGCCCGGCCGCGGCGGCTTCGGGATCTTCTGCCAGTCCGGCGCGATCGGCGTGGCCCTGCTGGAGGCCGCCCACAAGCGCGGCCTCGGGGTGTCCTCCTTCGCCTCGGTGGGCAACCGCGCCGACGTCTCCGGCAACGACCTCCTGCAGTACTGGGCCGAGGACGAGGCCACCCAGGTCGTCCTGCTGTACCTGGAGTCCTTCGGCAACCCGCGCAAGTTCACCCGGATCGCCCGCCGGCTGGCCGCCGTCAAGCCGGTCGTGGTGGTCAAGGGCGCCCGGCACACCGGGAGCCTGCCGCCCGGCCACGCCGTCCCGGCCACCGCCACCGGCCTGCGCGACGAGACCGTCGACGCGCTGTTCGAACAGGCGGGCGTCATCAGGGTCGAGACGATCACCGAGCTGTACGACACCGGCGAGCTGCTGGCGCAGCAGCCGCTGCCGCGGGGCGACCGGGTCGCGGTGGTCGGCAACTCGGACTCCCTCGGCCTGCTCACCTACGACGCCCTGCTGAGCGCCGGCCTGCGCCCGCGGACCCCCGTCGACCTGACCACGGCCGCGACCGGCGAGAACTTCCGGATCGCGCTGGACGTCGCGCTCGCCGATCCCGCCGTGGACGCGGTGATCGCCGTCGCCATCCCGCCGATCGGCACCTCCGCGCACGCCTTCATGGGCGGCCGGCTCACCGGCGAGGACGACCCCGAGATGGGCTCCGACGATCCGGAGATCGCCGCCGCCCTGCTCGAAGCCGGACAGCGCGCCAAGGAGCTGGGCAAACCGCTGCTGCTCGCCCACCTGGCGCTCACCGACCTGCCGGTCCGGCTGCGTCCCGGCGGAATCCCCGCGTACGCGGCGCCCGAGCGGGCCGTGCACGCGCTCGCCCACGCCGTCCACTACGCGCAGTGGCGCAGCCGGACGGCCGAGGCGGAGGAGACCGCGCGCGTCCCCGAGCTGGACCGGATCGACGAGCCCGGTGCCCGCACCCTGGTGGAGGCGGTGCTGCGCACCCGGGCCGCGTCCCGCCCGTCGCCCACCACCACCCTCGATCGGGGCGCTCTGCGCCGCTCCCTCTCGACGCGCACCCAGCCCGGCGGCGCCCGGATCACCCTGCCGGACGCCGCGGCCCGCGAGCTGCTGGCCTGCTACGGCATCGACGTCTCGCCGACGCTGCCCGCACCGGACGAGGAGTCGGCCGTCGCGGCCGCGGCCTCGCTGGGCTACCCGGTGGCCCTCAAGGCGACCGCCCCGCACCTGCGCCACCGTCCCGACCTGGGCAGTGTCCGGCTGGACCTGACCGGAGAGCCGGGCCTGCGCCGCGCCCACCGCGAGCTGGACGCGCTGCTCGGCGGCGCCGCGCAGGCCGAGCTGGTGGTGCAGCGGCTGGCGCCGCGCGGGGTGGACACCGTGATCGGCGCCATGGTGGACCCCGCGGTCGGCGCGATCCTCTCCTTCGGTCTGGCGGGCGCGCCGGCCGAACTGTTGGGCGACACGGCGCACCGATTGGTTCCGGCCACCGACCAGGACGTCGCCGGGTTGATCCGGGAGGTGCGGGCCGCGCCGCTGCTGTTCGGCTGGCGCGGCGCCGAGGCGGTGGACACCGGCGTGCTGGAGGAGCTGCTGCTCAGGGTGTCGCAGCTGGTGGACGACGTTCCGGAGATCGCCTCGGTGGATCTCGAACCCGTGGTCGTGGCCCCGCACGGGCTGGCGATCCTGGGGGCGCGGGTGCGGGTCGCACCCCTGCCGGTCCGCAGCGATCTGGGCCCGCGCGCGATGAGCACGCTGTAACCTTCCTTGGTTGCGCCCTGCCCGGGCGCTGTTGTCCGAAGCTCGGCGCCGTGCCGCCCGCTTCGTCGGCGGACCATGCCAGGATGGAGATATGGCGAAGACCGGTACCACCACCACTCAGGACCTGCGCTCGGCTATCGAGCGCAGCGGCTACTACCCGGCCCTGGTGTCCGAGGCGGTGGAGTCCGCGGTGGGCCCGGAGCCGATCAGCTCCTACCTGGTGCACCAGGAGACGACGTTCGACGCCAACGAGGTCCGCCGGCACGTGACGGTGCTGGTGCTGACCCCGACCCGCTTCGTGGTGAGCCACACCGACGAGCAGTCGGGGGCGGAGGGCAGTCCCTCGGTGCCGTTCGCGACGACCTCGACGGAGAGCGTCCGGCTGGACCGGATCGGCTCGGTCGTGGTGAGCCGGATGGTGGCGAACCCGGAGACGTACACGCCGGGGACGCTGCCGCGCGAGGTGGTGCTGACGATCGGCTGGGGCGCGGTGCAGCGTCTGGACCTGGAGCCGGCCGGCTGCTCGGACCCGAACTGCGAGGCGGACCACGGCTACACGGGCTCGGCGACGGCCGACGACCTCTCGCTGCGGGTGAGCGAGGCCGGTGACGGCCCGGAGACGGTGGCCCAGGCGCTGGTGTTCGCCCGGGCCCTGTCCGACGCGACGATCGACAACAGCCCGCGGGTCTGATCGCCGCCGCCGCCTCCGACCGCTACGAATCCGGTTCCATGTCCTTCGTTCCTGCCGACGGCTACGACGCCTTCGAGATCCTTGACCCCGCCACCGCCCCCGCGCCCCCGTACGGCAGCGGTTCGCTGTGCGACCTGCTGCCCTCGGTGGCGGCGGGCCTCGGCGTTCCCGGGTTCACCGCGACGCTGCCGATCGCCCCGGCCGACCGGGTGGTGGTGTTCCTGGTGGACGGCCTGGGGTGGGAGCTGCTGCTGCGCCACCCCGAGTACGCGCCGTTCCTGTCCTCGCTGGCCGGGAGCTCGTTGGGCGGCAGCGGCCGTCCGCTGACCGCGGGCTTCCCGTCCACCACGGCGACCTCGCTGGCCTCGGTCGGCACCGGGACGCCGCCGGGCCTGCACGGCCTGGCCGGGTACACGGTGGCGGTGCCGGGCGCCGGCTACCTGATGAACCAGCTGCGCTGGCAGCCGCCGACCGAGCCGCACGCCTGGCAGCCGTACCCGACGGTGTTCGAGCAGACGCACCGGGCCGGGGTGGCCACCGCCCAGGTCTCGTCCCCGCTGTTCGCGCAGACCCCGCTGACCCGGGTGGCCCTGTCCGGCGGCACCTTCCTCGGCCGCACCACCGGCGAGGAGCGGATGGACCTGGCGGCTTCCTGGCTGGCCGAGCACGACCGGGCGTTGGTGTACACGTACGTCAGCGAGCTGGACGGTGCGGGCCACCGCTTCGGGGTGGACTCCGACGAGTGGCGGATGACGCTGGACGCGGTGGACCGGTTGGCCCGCCGGCTGGCCGAGCGGCTGCCGCCGCGCTCGGCGATGTACGTGACGGCCGACCACGGCATGATCGACATCGCGCCGGGGGACCGGATCGACTTCGACGAGGACTGGGAGCTGGGCGCCGGCGTGGCGCTGCTCGGCGGTGAGGGCCGGGCCAGGCACGTGTACGCGGTGCCCGGCGCCGCGGCCGACGTGCACGCGGTCTGGAGCGAGGTGCTGGGAGACCGGATGTGGGTCGCCACACGGGACCAGGCGGTCGAGGCGGGCTGGTTCGGCCCGGCCGTGGACGAGCGGGTGTACGGACGGATCGGCGACGTGGTCGCCGCGGCGCGCGACGACATCGCGATCGTCGCCTCCCGCAACGAGCCCGGCGAATCCGCGATGATCGGGCTGCACGGCTCGATGACCCCGGTCGAGCAGTTCGTGCCGCTGCTCGAAGTCCGCGGCTGAGTCCGTCCCTTGACTCTTCTGTGCCCGAACTCCCCTGATGTGAAAGGCCCCTGCTCCACCCATGGCTGAACTGGTGTTCTTCTCGGGCACGATGGACTGCGGCAAGTCGACGCTGGCGCTGCAGATGGACCACAACCACACCGCGCGCGGCCGGAAGGGCGTGATCCTCACCCGTCACGACCGGGCGGGCGCCGCGACGATCTCCAGCCGGCTGGGCCTGCGGGCCGAGGCGGTCGAGGTGACGGACGACTTCGACTTCCACGCGCACGTGGTGCACCGGCTCTCGGCCGGCGGCCGGGTGGACTACCTGATCTGCGACGAGGCCCAGTTCTTCGACGCCGAGCAGGTCGACCAGCTGGCCCGGGTGGTGGACGAACTGGACATCGACGTCTACACCTTCGGCATCACCACCGACTTCCGCACCCGGCTGTTCCCGGGTTCGCAGCGGCTGATCGAGCTGGCCGACCGGGTGGAGGTGCTGCAGGTCGAGGCGCTGTGCTGGTGCGGGGCGCGGGCGACCCACAACGCCCGGACGGTCGGCGGGGTGATGGTGGTCGAGGGTGCCCAGGTGGTGATCGGAGACATCTCGGTGCGCGACGACGAGGTCGGCTACGAGGTGCTGTGCCGCCGTCACCACCGCCGCCGCATGACCGCCGCGACGGCCCGTGCCTCGGTGCTCTCCCCGGACGTGCTGCCCTTCGAGGAGCAGCAGGCCTGACGTCCCCGGGCCGGTACCCGCTACGCGCCGGCCTCCAGCACGGAGAAGTGCCCGCCCTGCGGGTCGGCCAGCCGGGCGGCGCGGCCGCGGGCGGTGTCGTGCGGCGCGACCAGGATGCGCCCGCCGAGCTCCACGGCGTGACGGGAGGTCAGGCCGACGTCGCGGACGGCGAAGTGGGTGCGCCAGCGCGGCGGGTGGCCGCGCAGGTCGGCGCGGTGCCGGATGCCGGCGACCGGCCGGCCGTGCACGAGCAGTGCGGTCTCGTCCGTACCGGGCCGGAGCGGGCGGTCGAGCACCGCGGCGTAGAAGACGGCGGCGCCCTCCGTGTCGGGGGTGAGCAGTTCGGCCCAGGCCGGCTCGCCGGGCTCGGTGCCGGCCTCGCGGCCGAGGTGCTCCTCGCCCTGCCAGAGGCCGAAGACGGCGCCGGAGACGTCGGAGGCGATGGCCATCCGCCCGGCGCGCTCGGCCTGCAGCGGCCCGACGGCGACGGTGCCGCCGCACTCGCGGACCAACTGGGCGGTGCGGTCGGCGTCGTCCACGGCGAAGTAGGTGGTCCACTGCACCGGGAAGCCGGTGGCGGTGGAGAGACCGAGGCCGGCGACCGGTGCCCCGTCGAGTTCGGCCCGGACGTAGTCGCCGAGCTGGCCGGGGCCCGGGGAGTACGTCCAGCCGAGCAGTTCGCCGTAGAAGGCGCGGGCGCCGGACAGGTCGTCGGTCAGCAGGCTGACCCAGCAGGGCGTGCCCTGGGCCAGTCGGAGTTCCACCGCGGGCAATGCGGGCCTCCTCGTGGGTGGTTGGCGCACGGAAATCCTCGTGCGCGAGGGTGATGCTTCCACTCTGGTGGGCGCCCAACCCTCGGGCCGCGCGGAAAGTCCGGCAAAGTCCCCACAAAGAGCGGCGACCCGGGCGTCTCCCGTGGACTCGTCGGGCCCGGCACGGATCCGTACGCTGCGCCTCCGGGTGGCGCTGCGCGACAATGGCGGCCATGACGACCTACAACGAGGGTTCTCCGCTGATCTCCGCGGCCGAGCTGCGGGAGGCGCTCGCCTCCGCCCGTCCGCCGGTGCTGCTGGACGTGCGCTACCAGCTGGTCGGTGCCGCGCCGGGCGGCCCGACCGCGGCCGAGGAGTACCGGGCCGGGCACCTGCCCGGCGCCCACTTCGTCGAGCTGGACCGGGACCTCGCGGCCCCGCCCGGCGCGCCCGGCCCGGGCGGGCGCCACCCGCTGCCGGACCCGGAGGAGTTCGGCGCGGCGATGCGCGGCTTCGGGGTGGGCGCGCAGCGACCGGTCGTGGTGTACGACGGTGCGGCCTCGATGGCGGCGGCGCGTGCCTGGTGGCTGCTGCGCTGGGCCGGGCACCGCGACGTCCGGGTGCTGGACGGTGGCTTCGCGGCCTGGCAGGCGGCCGGGCTGCCGGTGACGAGCGAGCTTCCGCAGCCCGTGGAGGGGGACTTCAAGCCGGTGCCCGGGCAGCTGCCGACGGTGGACGCGGACGGCGCCGCGGCCTGGGCGCGCGCCGGTCTGCTGCTGGACGCCCGGTCGGGGGAGCGCTATCGGGGCGAGACGGAGCCGGTGGATCCGCGGGCCGGGCACGTCCCGGGCGCGGTGTCGGCGCCGACGGCCGAGAACGTGGGCCCGGACGGGCGGTTCCGTCCGGCGGCCGAGCTGGCGGCCCGCTTCCGCGCGTTGAGCGCGGGGGAGCAGGAGGTCGCGGTGTACTGCGGCTCGGGGGTGACGGCGGCGCACCAGATCCTGGCGCTGGAGGTGGCGGGTCTGGCGGCCACGCTGTACCCGGGGTCGTGGAGCGAGTGGTCGAGCGACCCGAGCCGCCCGGTGGCGGTCACCGACCAGCCGGGCTGATCCGGCACGCGGTCCGCGGCGGGAACTCCTGACGGGCACACAGCGGTGCGGGGCGCCGGCAGAGCCGACGCCCCGCACCGCTGTCCTGCTGCTATTCCTGCTTCTTGCGCCGGCTGCCGAAGACGATCTCGTCCCAGCTGGGCACGGTGGCCCGGCGCCCGGGCCGGACGCCGTCCGCCTCGGCCTGCCGGTCGGTGGTGCCGACCAGGCGCTCCCGGTGCGGGGCGACGGCGCGCGGCATCAGAATGTCGGCGTAGGCCGAGCCCGCGCCGACCGCCGGGGCGGCGGCCGCGGCCGACTCCTCGCTCTCCTCGGCGACCTCGGCGGGCACCGGTTCGATCGGGGTGGGGCCGCCGACGGCGAGGTCGCCGCGGAAGGCGGGGACGACGTCGAGCAGGCTGGTCAGCGAGTCCCGGGCGTCGGCGGTGGCCTCCCGCGATTCGCGGACCTCGCGGGCCGACATGATGCGGTCGGCCGAGGGCCGGTCGATCATCGGGCGGGGCGGCCGCTCCTGGGGGAGCCGGGCGATCCGCGGGATGAACGGGAAGACCGACTCCTCCTCGCGCTCGACGTTCTCGCCGATCAGCGCGCGGGCCTCGTCGTCGTTGGGCTGGACCAGGCGCCGGGGCGGGTCGTACGTCCAGGAGGCACTGCGGCCCTCGCCGTCGGCCCGGTAGGAGAGGATGACCTCCCAGGTGCCGTCGTCGCGGCGCCAGGAGTCCCAGCGCTCGGTGTCCTTCTCGGCGCCGCGCAGCGCGAGGCGCTCGGCGACGGCCTCGCCGAGCTGCGGGCCGGGGGACTCGCCGTTGCGGCGGATGGCGGTCTTGCGGGCGCGCTCGGCCATGAAGGCGCGCTCGGCGAGGACCGGGCCCTCGAAGCGGCGGACGCGGTCGACGGAGATCCCGGCGGCCTGGGCGACCTCCTCGGCGGAGGCACCGGCTCGTATCCGGGCCTGGATGTCCCGCGGGCGCAGGTGGCTCTCGACCTCGATCTCGATCTGGCCGAGGCGCGGCCGGTCGCCGCGGATGGCGGCGCGCAGCCGCTCGTCGATGGGGAGGGTGTACTCCGTGCTGTCGGCAGCCTTGAGCACCAGCCGTGTGCCGTCGTTGCTGACGGCCACAACCCGCAGTTCGGGCACGGTTACCTCCCGGGTGGTGCCTGCCGACGTCACCTGCGTCGCTGCTCCCGTACTGAGTGTGGCCTGCCCACTCGCGACTGGCCACAACCTTGCTGAGTTCCCCGGCGTGTCGGGCTCATGCCCGCGCGCGCCGCTGTGGCACGGTTGCCTTTTTGCCACGCCATCCGTCGGCGTCGCGCCTGGGTGTCCCGGCCCTCCTCGCACGCGGAGTGTTCGCGACGATCCGGGACGGGCGTCGCCGTGCGTGCCCGGTCCGTGGCTCTTCGTCAAGCTGCCGGTGAAGGCGCAGTCGACAAGTCGACCCAAGGCTCGGGCTTTACGAACAGTACTCCATTCGTGGCACCCGAAGGGGCGGCTCGCCGCTCAAGTCTCCCGCGATTCACGGGAATCTCAAGAGCGCGCACCACCGATGGCGTACCACCGACAAGCGGACGGTGATCATCTTCACACAATCCGGGCGCGCAGAACCGCATTTTCGTCCCTTGTGTCCTTCTTTGGGCAAGATGGAGTGGCTTGTTCGAGGAACAGTCGTACGGACCGAGGGATGTTGATGCCGGAGCGGAGCCCCGTCGAGGAGGGCGGCAAGGAGGAGCGCAGGCGGATCGATCTGAGTGCGGCTCAGGTCGTGGCGAGCGCGCTGGCCGCCGTGGTGGGCGCGCTGTTGGCCTCCGAACTGGGGGTGTACGGAACGATCTTGGGCGCTGCGGTGGTGAGTGTCGGGGCCACCACCGGCGGCGCGGTGTTCCAGCACCTCTTCAAGCGGACCGGTGAACAACTGCGCGAGGTGGTGGACCGGGGGCCGAACCAGACGGCGAACGCGCTGCGCCAGGTGCCGGTCGAGTCCGGGCGGTCGGAGGCGCCGGAGCAGCCGGCGCCTCGGCCGGTGCTGACCGCGGAGTGGAACGAGCCGCAGGTGGTGCGGGCGCGCCGGCGGTGGACCTGGAAGACCTACGCGGCGGTGTCCGGGCTGGTGTTCGTGGTGGCGATGACGCCGATCGTGGCGTTCGAACTGGCGACCGGGCAGCCCGTGTCGGCGACGGTCAAGGGCGAGTCCGGCAACGGCACCTCCTTCGGCGGCTCGGTGGCGCCCAGGTCCGCGCAGCCGCAGGACGCTCCGCCGCAGCGGCCGGCGCCGGGCGACACGCGCGGACCGGCGGCGACGCCGTCCGGTGGTGCCTCGGCCCCGGCGATGACGCGGCCGGGCCGGGAGCCGAGCGGCACCCCGAGCACCGGCGCGGGTACGGCTTCGCCCTCGGCGGGCCCGAGCGTGAGCCCGTCGGCCGGGTCCTCCCCGTCGGCGGACGGCGGGAAGCCCACGGGCGGGACCACCTCGCAGCCGCCCGTGGCGGGGGACGAGCCCACCCGGTCGTCGGGGGCCCCGTCGCCGGCGGCCGGGACCCCGGCGACCTGACCGGGACCCCGGCGAGCCGACCGGCACTCCGGGTGAACCGACCGGCACCCCGGCGAACCGGCCGGGGCGGTCCGGCTCCGGGGGGTCAGGCCCCCAGCACCCGGCGCAGGTAGTCGTTGCCGAAGACCCGCTGCGGGTCGACCTCGTCGCGCAGCGCGGTGAAGTCGCCGAAGTGCGGGTAGACGCCGGCCAGGTACTCGGCGTCGCGGGTGTGCAGCTTGCCCCAGTGAGGGCGGCCCTGATGGGCGGTCATCAACTGTTCGACGCCGGTGAAGTAGCCCTGGTCGGCGGTGCCCCGGTAGAGGTGGACGGCGATGTAGGCGCTGTCCCGGCCGGAGGCGGTGGAGAGCCAGAGCTCGTCGGCGGGTGCGAAGCGCACCTCGACCGGGAAGCTGATCCTCCAGTCGGAGCGCTCGACCAGGGCCTTCAGCTCGCGCAGCACCCCGCCGACGGCCTCGCGCGGCACCGCGTACTCCATCTCCACGAAGCGGACCTTGCGCGGGCTGGTGAACACCCGGTACGCGGTGTCGGTGTAGCTGCGGTCGGACCAGGCGCGGCTGGCCAGTGCCGCGATCGACGGGATCGAACCGGGGAAGCGCCGGCCGACCCGGCAGGCGCCCTCCCAGACGGTGTTGGAGAGGAAGTCGTCCTCCAGCCACCCCTTGAACCGGGGCAGCGGGGCGGCCGGGCCCTGGCTGCGGTTGTTGCGCTTGGTGGAGCAGCGGTCGGTGTGCGGGAACCAGTAGAACTCGAAGTGCTCGTTGACGGCGGTGAGGTCGTCGAGCCGTTCCAGCACCTCGTCGAAGGCCATCGGCTGCTCGTGCGCCGTGAGCAGGAAGGCCGGTTCGACGCCGAAGGTGAGCGCGGTGATCACGCCGAGGGCGCCGAGGCCCAGCCGGGCGCCCTGGAAGAGCCGGGGGTTCTCGGTGGGCGAGCAGCGCTTGACGGAGCCGTCCGCGAGGACGATCTCCAGCGCGCGGATCTGGGCGGCGAGCGAGCCGGAGTCGCGGCCGGTGCCGTGGGTGCCGGTGCTGGTGGCGCCGGCGACGGTCTGGACCTCGATGTCGCCCATGTTGGTGAGGGACAGGCCCTCGGCGGCGAGGAGCCGGTTGAGGCGGTGCAGCGGGAGGCCGGACTCGACGGTGACGGTGCCCGCCTCGCGGTCGATCTCGCGGACGGCGGTGAGCGCGTGCGGGCGGATCTGGACGCCGTCGCCGGCGGAGGCGATCGAGGTGAAGGAGTGGCCGGACCCGACGGCCTTGACCGTGCGGCCCTGGTCGGCGGCCCGCAGGATCTCCCTGGCCAGTTCCTCCGCGGTGCCGGGGGCGGCGGACCGGGCGGGCGCGGCGCTCTGGTTGCCGGCCCAGTTGGTCCACCGGGTGCGGGTCGCGGTACTGGCCTGGGGCATTGCGCTGCCTCCTGCTCCGTGGCCGAACGAGTCGGCGCGGTCCGGGGCGGCGCGGCCGCCCTACCCACGGGTAGGCCCATGGGTAGGGCGAGAGATTAGTCAGTTCACCGTTCGACGTCTACGGGTCGATCGGCCGATTCGGCGGGCTCGTTCGCGGCGACTCCGGAGCGCAGGCGCCGGAGCCCGGTCAGTGCGACGAGCACCCCGAGGGCGCCGGCGGCCAGTGGGACCCAGTAGCCGGCCGGGGCGCCGGAGGCGTCGACCACCCAGCCGCCGATCGAGGAGCCGAGGGCCACGCCGAGGGCGAGGCCGGTGGTGGTCCAGGCCATGCCCTCGGTGAGCTTGGCGGCCGGGACGAGCCGCTCGACCAGGGCCATCGCGGAGATCAGGGTGGGGGAGATGGCGACCCCCGCGACCAGCAGGGCGGCGCCGGCCGCGATCAGCCCGCCGACGCCGTGCACGGTGGAGGCGACGAGCAGGATGGGGATCATGCTCAGCGCCATCATCACCACGCCGACGAAGAAGCGGGTGGCCAGCGGGGTCCTGGGCTTGAGCGCGCCGTAGACGACGCCGGCCAGGCCGGAGCCGAACGCCCAGACGGCGAGGACGACGCTGGAGAGCCCCTTGTGCCCCTGGGCGTCGGCGAAGGCGACGGTGACGATCTCCACCGAACCGAAGATCGCGCCGGTGGCGACGAAGGTCAGCACCAGCACGACCAGGCCGCCGTTGAGGATGGCGCTGCCGCCGCTGTGGGCCGACGCCGGGTGGACCGGCGGTTCGGTGCGCCGCTGGGCGGTGAACAGGGCGATGCCGACGGCGAGCGCGACGACGGCCACCAGCAGGCCGGACTCGGGGAAGACGTTGGTGGCCAGGCCGATGGCGAGGATCGGGCCGACGATGAAGCACACCTCGTCGACGACGGCCTCGAAGGAGTACGCGGTGTGCAGCTTGGCGGCGTCGTCGCGGTAGAGGTGGGCCCAGCGGGCGCGGACCATGGCGCCGGCGCTGGGCATGACGCCGAGGCCGACGGCGAAGAGGAAGAGGGCCCAGGACGGCGCGTGGAAGTGGGCGCAGAGCAGGAGTCCGGTCGCGGCGGCGACGGTGATCGCGGTGGCGGGGAGCGCGACGCGGCGCTGCCCGCGCCGGTCGACCAGCCAGGAGACCGCCGGGCCGAGTGCCGCGGCTGCGACGGCCATCGTCGCCGAGACCGCGCCGGCCAGCCCGTACGACCCCGTCAGCTGGGAGAGCATGGTCACGATGCCGATCCCGGCCATGGAGATCGGCAGACGGGCCAGGAACCCGGCAGAGGAGAAGGCCAGAGTGCCGGGGGCGGCGAATATCCGGCGGTAGCTGGACAGCACGGGGAGTCTCCGTGGGGGTAAGGAACAAGGCTGGCCAACACAGCTTACGTAGGTTGGCAAACGGTATTTTCCGGACACCGACGCGGCCCCGGCGCCGTCGCCCGGCCCCTCAGTGGCAGGATCGGTGCCATGTCCGACGCGCGCAAACCCGCTCCCTCCGGCGCCGCTCCGTACGACGCCCTGCTGCTCCTGTCCTTCGGCGGGCCCGAGGCCCCCGAGGAGGTCGTCCCGTTCCTGGAGAACGTCACCCGCGGCCGCGGGATCCCCAAGGAACGGCTGAAGGAGGTGGGCAAGCACTACTTCATGTTCGGCGGGGTCAGTCCGATCAACGAGCAGAACCGCGAACTGCTCGCCGGGCTGCGCAAGGACTTCGCCGAGCACGGGCTGGACCTGCCGGTCTACTGGGGCAACCGGAACTGGGCGCCCTACCTGGTCGACACCCTGCGGGAGATGGCGGCCGACGGGCACCGCCGGATCGCGGTGCTCGCCACCAGCGCCTACGCCGGTTACTCGGGCTGCCGACAGTACCGGGAGAACCTCGCCGACGCGCTGGCCGCCCTGGCGGAGGAGGGCGTGCCCGCCCTGCGGGTCGACAAACTGCGGCACTTCCACAACCACCCCGGCTTCGTCGAGCCGATGATCGACGCCACCCTGGCCGCGCTGGCGGAGCTGCCCGAGACCGTCCGGGCCGGCGCCCGGCTGGCGTTCACCACGCACTCGATCCCGGACTCCATGGCCGAGACGTCGGGAGCCCCGGACGACCCGGCCCGCGGCACGCCGGGCGGCGCCTACGTCGCCCAGCACCTGGACGTGGCCCGGCTGATCGCCGCGGCCGTCGCCGAGCGCACCGGCGTCGCCGACCGGCCCTGGGCGCTGGTGTTCCAGAGCCGCAGCGGAGCCCCGCACACCCCGTGGCTGGAACCGGACATCTGCGACCACCTGGAGACCCGGCAGGCAGAGGGCGCGCCCGCCGTGGTGATGGTCCCGATCGGCTTCGTCTCCGACCACATGGAGGTCAAGTACGACCTCGACACCGAGGCCGTCGCCAAGGCCGCCGAACTCGGTCTGCCGGTGGCCCGGGCGGCCACCGTCGGCGCCGACCCCCGGTTCACCGCCGCCGTCCGCGACCTCGTCCTGGAGCGGGCCGCCACCGAACGCGGCGAGGACGTGACCCGCTGCGCCCTCGGCGCGCTGGGCCCCGGCCACGACGTGTGCGCGATCGCCTGCTGCCCCAACCCGCGCGCGCCGCGCCCGGCCGTCGCCGAGTGCTGAACCCGCCCGACCCGTCGTTCCCGCCGCTACGGAGGAGAATCCCGTGACCGCCCCTGCCCAGCCCGACGACCGGCTCCTCGACGACCTGCTGGACGTCGCCCTGGACGCGGCCCGGCAGGCCGGCATCCTGCTGCGCGACGGCCGCCCGGCCGACCTCGGCGTGGCCGGCACCAAGAGCAGCCCGGTCGACGTCGTCACCGAGATGGACCTCGCCTCCGAGAAGCTCGTGCTGGAGCTGATCACCGACCGCCGCCCGGCCGACGGCTACCTCGGCGAGGAGGGCGCCGAACGGCCCGGCACCAGTGGGGTCCGCTGGGTCGTGGACCCGCTCGACGGCACGGTCAACTACCTGTACGGGCTGCCCTCCTGGGCGGTCAGCGTGGCCGCCGAGGTGGACGGCCGGGCGGTCGTGGGCGTGGTGTACGCCCCGGCGCGCGACGAGCTGTTCCACGCTGTCCTGGGCCGCGGTGCCCGACTGAACGGCCGGCCGCTCTCGGCCCGCCCGGCCCCGCCGTGGGGCCAGGCGCTGATCGCCACGGGCTTCAACTACGTCCAGTCGGTGCGGGTGCGCCAGGCCGAGGTCCTGCTGGCACTGATGCCCGAGGTGCGGGACATCCGCCGGGGCGGGGCGGCGGCGGTCGACCTGTGCGACGTCGCCGCCGGGCGGCTGGACGGCTACTACGAGCGCGGCCTCGCCCCCTGGGACCGCGCCGCCGGGTGCCTGATCGCCGCCGAGGCCGGCGCCCTGACCGGCGGCCGCCCCGGGCACGGACCGGACCGCGAGCTGACCGTGGCCGCCGCCCCGGGCGTGTACGAGCCGCTGCAGGAGCGCCTGGCCGCGCTGCGCGCCTGGGCGGACTGAGGGCGGACCGACCGGCTCCGGCCGGTCCGGCCCCGCGGGCCCGGACCGGCCGCACCGGGCCCCCGGGCGGTCCCGGGCATGCGAAGAGCCCTGACATACGGGGGATGCCAGGGCCTGGGTTTCGCACGGCCCCCGCAGGGCCGCAGGTGCCGGAGTGCCGGCGACGGGTCGGTGGTGCCGAACGGGTCAGGCAGCGGTGCGGTGGCGCTCCAGCACCGTGTCCACGCCGTGTTCGGCGGCGAGTCGGCGGAGGTCGTCCAGCTCGGACTGCTCCACCTCGGCGAGGAACTCGTCCCCGGCCTCGATCGCGCGGTGCAGATCCTGCTCGGCGTTGGCTATGCGCTGCAGGATTCCGGCCTTGAAGGCGTCCATACGGGCCCCCTTACTGTGTCGGACGTGCACGGTCGTGCGTTCTCCGTCCCGAGGAAGGTCCAGCCGGTGAAAGCGCCCAGGCCGGAAACGGTGGTTCTCCGGTCGGACGCGGAGACGGCCTGCGGCCGCTCCCGGTGATGTCCCAACCCCAGGGCCGGCGCGGACGAAACGCACGGCGGGTGGGTGCGACCGGCCAACAGCCAGATCGCGGGTGTGCAGCTGTCCTCCCCCGGGTGGGGGCCGGGAAACCTCCGGGCGGAAGAAAGTTGCCCGTGTCACAGTCCAAGCGGAGTGGTACCGACACGAACGGTCATCGCCGCGGACCCGGGACCCGTGCCCGAGCGGCAGCTTATCGCTGCTTTACCGCAGGACCAGGCAGGATGGAGGCACCGTCGGAGCCGCGCGTCCGCTTCCGGGGCCGGCCTGGAGAAGGGACAACGACCGTGCGGGTTCTCGTCGTCGAGGACGAGCAGCTGCTTGCCGAGGCCGTCGCGACCGGCCTGCGCCGCGAGGCGATGGCCGTCGACGTGGTGTACGACGGGGAGGCCGCGCTCCAGCGCATCGCGGTCAACGACTACGACGTGGTGGTCCTGGACCGCGACCTCCCGCTGGTCCACGGCGACGACGTCTGCCGCAAGGTGGTCGAGCAGGGCCTGGCGACCCGGGTGATCATGCTGACCGCCTCCGGCGACATCAGCGACCGGGTCGAGGGCCTGGAGATCGGCGCGGACGACTACCTTCCGAAGCCGTTCGCCTTCAGCGAACTCGTCGCCCGGGTAAGGGCGCTGGGGCGCCGCGCGACCATCCCGCTGCCCCCGGTGCTGGAGCGCGCCGGCATCTCGCTCGACCCCGGCCGGCGCGAGGTGATCCGCGACGGACGCACCGTCCAGCTCGCCCCCAAGGAGTTCGCCGTCCTGGAGGTGCTGATGCGGGCAGGTGGCGCCGTCGTCTCCGCCGAGCAGCTGCTGGAGAAGGCCTGGGACGAGCACACCGACCCGTTCACCAACGTCGTGCGCGTCACCGTGATGACGCTGCGCCGCAAGCTCGGCGACCCGCCGGTGATCGTCACCGTGCCGGGCTCCGGCTACCGGATCTGACCGGATCCACCCCCGGATCCGACCGGATCCGACCCACCGGATTCCAACGAAGCGGGGCCCGGCCCCGGACTCCCGTCACGGGAGGGCCGGGACCCCCGGGATTCCCCCACCCCGCGCCCGCCCCCGGCGGACGCCCCGAGAGGACGATCATGACCACCCCGCCCCCGGCCGGCGGGCCCTCCGGCGCGCCCGCCGGCGGCCCGCGCGCCGTACCGCCCAAGCCCGTGCACCCCCCGCACGCGGCCCGGTCGAACCAGACCTACGTCCCCGGTGACGGCGTGCTCGCCTGGCTGCCCTTCCGCCCCACCATCCGGATGCGGCTCACCCTGCTCTACGGCGGGATGTTCCTGATGGCCGGCGTGGTGCTGCTGCTGGTGATGTACTTCTTCGTCCAGCAGGCCCTCCAGGAGGTCGGCCAGCCGCACCTGGTGCTCAACGGACCGGGCATCTCGGTGCGGACGCCCGACAACCTCACCCTGAACAGCCAGTCCGCGCTCGACCAGTGGCTGAACGACTACAAGGCCTACCAGGCCAGCCAGGCGCTCAACACCCTGCTGCGCAAGCTGCTCACCGTCCTCGTCTGCCTCGCCGTGATCGCCTTCGCAGCCGGCTACGCGATGGCCGGCCGGGTGCTGCGCCCGCTCGGCCGGATCACCCGCACCGCCCGCGACGTCGCCTCCTCCGACCTGCACCGCCGGATCGAGCTGGACGGCCCGGACGACGAGCTCAAGGAGCTCGCCGACACCTTCGACGACATGCTGGACCGGCTGGACCGCTCCTTCGACTCCCAGCGCCGCTTCGTCGCCAACGCCTCGCACGAGCTGCGCACCCCGCTGGCGATCAACCGCACGCTGCTGGAGGTCCAGCTCTCCGACCCGGCCGCCTCGCCCGACCTGCAACAGCTGGGCAAGACCCTGCTGGCCACCAACGAGCGCAGCGAACAACTGGTCGAGGGCCTGCTGCTGCTCGCCCGCAGCGAGAACGAGCTGACCGACCGCCGCCCGGTGGAGCTGTCCGAGGTGGCCACCCGGGCGCTGGAGCAGAGCCGCTCCGAGGCGGACAAGCGCGAGGTCGAGCTGCGCTCGAAGCTCGATCCGGCCGTGGTCGGGGGCAACGGCGTGCTGCTGGAGCGGCTGGCGCTCAACCTGTTGCAGAACGCGGTGCGGTACAACACCGCGGGCGGCTGGGTCGAGCTGGCCACCGCCGAGGTGCCGGGCGGCGGCGAGCTGGTGGTCTCCAACACCGGCCCGGTGGTGCCGGGGTACGAGCTGGAGCACATCTTCGAGCCGTTCCGCCGGGTCAAGGGCGCCGACCGCACCCGCAGCGACAAGGGGGTCGGCCTCGGCCTGTCCATCGTCCGCTCAGTGGTGCGCGCCCACGGCGGCACCATCGAGGCCACCGCGCGCGCCGGCGGGGGACTCACCATGCGGGTCCGCATCCCCTCACCGTAGGTTCCCCGCCCGGAGCAGGCAGGAAGAGCGAGCCGCCCCCGTCAGGCCGTCAAGACGACATAAGGCCTGGCGGGGGCGGCTTGTCTTTTGTGGCCCGAGCAACTTACGGTGTCGTAACCTACGCAACCGTAAGTGCATCCGTCGGCGCGCCCGCCGACACCGCACGACGTGTGCCCGCCCTACGCGCCCGTCCCCGCGCGTGCCGTCCCCCAGGAGCAAGCCCGTGACCATCGCCCCTGTGCAGAGCAGCACCTCGCTCGGATCGAGCGGCTGGACCGACGCGCGGCTGATCCTGGCCCTCGAAGAGGTCGTGGAGAAGGAGCTCAACCGCCACCTGGCCGTGGCCAAGGAGTGGATGCCCCACGAGTTCGTCCCGTGGAGCCAGGGCCGTGACTTCGACGGCGTGCTGGGCGGCGAGGCCTGGTCCCTCGACCAGTCGCAGGTGACCGCGCTGGGCCGCGTCTCGCTGGTGGTGAACCTGCTGACCGAGGACAACCTCCCCAGCTACCACCACGAGATCGCGACCATGTTCGGCCGCGAGGGCGCCTGGGGCACCTGGGTGCACCGCTGGACGGCCGAGGAGGGCCGCCACGGCATAGCCATCCGCGACTACCTGCTCGCCACCCGGGCCGTCGACCCGGTGGAGCTGGAGCGGGCCCGGATGAACCACATGTCCGAGGGCTTCGAGTCCGACAACGCGCACAGCATGCTGCACTCCGTCGCGTACGTGGCCTTCCAGGAGCTCGCCACCCGCATCGCGCACCGCAACACCGGCAAGTACGCCGGCGACCCGCTCTGCGAGCAGCTCCTGGCGAAGATCGCCAACGACGAGAACCTGCACATGGTCTTCTACCGGAACCTGCTGAAGGCCGCCCTGGAGATCGCCCCCGACCAGGCCATGCGGGCCATCGCCGACGTGGTCACGGACTTCCGCATGCCCGGCCACGGCATCCCCGGCTTCGAGCGTGCCGCCGCGCAGATCGCCCTCGGCGGGGTGTACAACCTGCGCATCCACCACGACGACGTGCTGCAGCCGGTGCTGCGCAACCTCAAGGTGATGGAGATCGGCGGCCTGGGCCCGGAGGGTGTGCTGGCGCAGAACGAGCTGGGCGTCTTCCTGGACGGGCTGGACTCGCAGGCGCGGAAGTTCGAGGAGCGCCAGGCCGCGATGCAGGCCCGTCGGGCGGCCCGGCGCAGCGCCGAGTAGGGCGCTCCCGCGAGCGGTCGGAGTGGGTGGATTTTCCGTGGTTTGCCCCGGAAGATTCTGAACGTGACCAAGCTCACACCGTGTCGCTCCACGGTGTCGGTCAACCCCGGAGAGTGATCGCCCGGTCGGGTGTGACGATCGCTTTCCGTGACCGGATTCCAGGCCCGTGCGGACCTGTCGGATCGGTCGGAAGCCCCGGTGGGCAAGGGTGCGGGCGGGTGCCTGTGCCATCCTTGCTCACTGTGCGTGTATGGTTCGCCGGGCCCGGGAAGGGGCGGCGATGGCCCAGCGTGAGGCCTTCCACAGCCCCGGGGATCACCCCGATGGACCCCGGGCTGAGTGTCGATTGAGTAACAGGGCTTGAAGTAAGGCAAAATCTCCGCCTCGGGTCGGGCACAAGACCGACCCCCCATGCGTTACGTGCGCTGGAGATACCGCACACACCGCACAACCCGGAGGGGGAGAGCGAAAAATGGCAACCGACTACGACACCCCACGCAAGACCGACGACGAGCTCAACGAAGACAGCATCGAGGAACTCAAGGCTCGGCGGAACGACAAGGGCGGCGGCTCCGTCGACGTCGACGAGTTCGACGCCGCCGAGGGCATGGAGCTGCCCGGCGCCGACCTCTCGAACGAGGAGCTCGCCGTCCGGGTGCTGCCGAAGCAGGCAGACGAGTTCACCTGCATGAGCTGCTTCCTGGTCCACCACCGCAGCCAGCTCTACAGCGAGAAGAACGGCAACCCGATCTGCCGGGACTGCGGCGCCTGAGCACCGCGGCGGACAGGGCCCGGTGCCCGCGGCTCCCGCGGGACCGGCACACCGCTCCTTCCGGCCCCGGGCAGCGGGGCCGGACGGCAGTTCCGGGGGCCGTCCTCACGGACGGGCCCGGTAGGACGGAGTCGGCCGACGCGTCGGCCCGTACGAAGTCGTAGGGACGGTCCCGCAGCAGCGGAACCGTCCCTCTCCGTTATCCGGTCTCGTTCGGCCCCGGCAGGGCCCCGCGCCGGCCCGCTCAGGTCCGGGCGCCCCGCCGGGCCTCCTCCAGCGCCTCCGCCAGCTTCATCGGCGAGCGGGTCGACAGGTAGAGGTACGGCGTCGGGTCGGCGGGGTCGCTCACCTCGACCCGCAGCGCCGTCGGGACGTAGCTGCGCAGCAGCATGAAGGCGCGCGGATCGGCCTTCGGGCCGCGCCAGGCCGCCGCCTCGGCGGGGCTCAGCGCCTGCGCGGTGCCGAGCGCGTCCACCGGGATCCGGGCCGGTCCGGCGACCAGCGAGCCCTGGACCACGCGGATCCGGGCCGAGCCGTAGCTGCTGATCGCGACGGCGCCGGCGGCGATGCCGGCCACCAGTCCGACCAGCGCGGCCGGGCCGCTGACTCGGATCAGGATCAGCGCGAGCGTGAGGCCCACTGCGACCGGGAGCAGCCACCAGGAGCGCGGCACCGTGAGGCGTTCGTCGTACATGCCCCCATTGTGGGCGTCCTGACGCCGGGCACGGGACGCCACCCCCACCCGGGGCCCACCTACCCCTCGGTAGGGTTGGGCACCGTGACCGGTACGACAGCCCCCACCGCCCCCGACGGCCGGCCGACGCCCGCGATGCCGCCGTCCCCGACGACCCCGCCGCCGGACGCCGTCCTGCCGCCGCGCGCCCCCGAGGCGCCGGCCCCCGGCACCCGGCTCGGCTCCCACTACGAGCACTGCTTCGGCTGCGGCCCGCAGCACCCCGGCGGCCTGCGGATCGACGCGGTCGCCGGCGAGGGACTCGACGTCACGGCCGAGTTCACCGTCCGGGACGTCCACCAGGGCGGTCCCGGCCTGGCCCACGGCGGCGTGCTGACCACCGCCATGGACGAGACCCTCGGCACGCTCAACTGGCTGCTGCACGCCCCCGCCGTGACCGGCCGGCTGGAGACCGACTTCCTCTCCCCGGTGCCGGTCGACTCGGTGCTGCACCTGCGCGCCTGGATCACCGGCGTGCACGGCCGCAAGATCTACAGCGCCGCCGAGGCGCGGATCGGCGGGCCGGACGGGCCGGTCGCGGTACGCGCTCAGGCGCTCTTCATCCAGGTGAAGCTGGAACACTTCACCACGCACGGTCGTGCCGAGGACATCGACAGGGTCCTCGACGACCCGGATCTGATGAAGCGCGCACGAGCCTTTGAGGTGAACCCTTGAGCGACACCCCCCGACCGCAGCTGGACGTCCTGATCAAGCGCATCGACCCCGAGCTGCCGCTGCCCGCCTACGCGCAGCCCGGGGACGCCGGCGCCGACCTGCGCACCACCGTCGACGCCGAGCTGGCCCCCGGCGAGCGGATCGTGCTGCCCACCGGCGTCGCCATCGCCCTCCCGGACGGCTACGCGGCCTTCGTCCACCCCCGCTCCGGGCTCGCAGCTCGTTGCGGAGTTGCTCTCGTGAACGCCCCGGGGACGGTCGATGCCGGGTACCGTGGAGAGATCAAGGTGATCGTCGTCAATCTGGACCCGCGCGAGGGAGTCAGCTTCCGCCGAGGGGACCGGATCGCCCAGCTGGTCATCCAGCAGGTCGAGAAGGCCCGCTTCCACGAGGTGGAGGAGCTGCCCGGGTCGGCACGCGCCGAGGGCGGGTTCGGGTCGACCGGCGGCCATGCCGCGGTCTAGCATGCCCGCGGCCTCGCAGGAAGCCGAGCAGGTATTCGCATCGGTCTTGGACCGGGAAGGACAGTGACCGTGTTCCGTCGTCGCCAGAAGAGCGAGGACGCTGTCGAGCAGCTCGCCGACGACGCCATCAGCGCCGACGAGACGGCCGATGACGTCGAAGGTTCCGCCGAGAGCGAGAACGTGACCGAGCTGGACCCGGCCGACAGGGTCGGCCTGCCGCCGGCTCCCCGGCCGGACGGTCCGTGGGACCACTCGGAGCTGGAGAACCCCGAGGAGGGACGAGTCGACCTCGGGGGTCTGCTGGTCCCCGGTGTCGAGGGCATGGAGCTGCGCGTCGAGGTCGCCGGTGACGCGATCGTGGCCGCCACCCTCGTGCTCGGCAACAGCGCCATCCAGCTCCAGGCCTTCGCGGCCCCGAAGTCCGAGGGCATCTGGGGCGAGGTCCGCGAGGAGATCGCCAACGGCATCACCTCGCAGGGCGGCCTCATCGAGGAGGAGGAGGGCCCGCTCGGCTGGCACCTCCGCGCCCAGGTCCCGGTGCAGCTGCCGGACGGCACCCAGGGTGTCCAGCTGGTGCGGTTCGTCGGCTGCGACGGCCCGCGCTGGTTCCTGCGCGGTGTGATCTCGGGTCAGGCCGCGGTACAGCCGGAGATGGCCGGGATCCTGGAGCAGGTGTTCCGTCAGACGGTCGTCGTCCGCGGCGAGGCCCCGATGGCTCCGCGCGACCCGATCGTGCTGAAGCTTCCCGAGGACGCCCAGATGGTGGCCGACGGTGGTGGGGCGGCCGCCACCGCCGGTGAGGGCGACAACCGCTTCGGCGGCACCTCGCTCGACCCGTTCGCGCGCGGTCCGGAGATCACCGAGGTCCGCTGATCGGTCGTGACCGGCCCGGATCGCCCCCGCCCGGACTCCCGGGCGGGGGCGATTTGCATGTGGTGGGCCGGTCCCCGTACAGTTCCGGAGTCGCCGCGGGAGACCGGGGTG
>NZ_JBVJYK010000018.1:0-141691 GCF_055600605.1 Kitasatospora sp. NPDC038210
AACGGCAGCCGCCTGATAGCCACACCCAGAACCCCTGGGCGACCCAACCTTACGAATGGCCCGATCAACCCGGCTCAGAAGGTAGAGCCGCCTGATGCCGGCCCTCCCGCCTTCCGAAAGAGCACCTGATGCCGGCCACCACCTCCGTCGCGCAGGACTTCGTCCCGTACGCGACCGCCGCGATCGACTTCCACCGCGCGCTCAACATCCCGACCGGCCCGCTGGTCGCCTCCCGCGCCGAACTCGACTCGCTCCACGAGCACCTGGTCGCCCTTCACGGCCTCCTCGACGCCCATGCCCAGCGCACCGCGCCGCTGCTGCCGAACGAGGGCGACCACCTCAAGGCCGCGCGCACCCGCCTGTGGCAGGCCGCCGACCACCTCCACGCCGCCTACCACGCCTCGCCCCGGCCCGGCAGCGGCGAGGTCCCCGGCCCCGACGCGTGCCGCGCCCGCCTGCCCGAGGGCGCGCCGGAGCTGAGCGTCTGCCGCCGCCACCAGGAGACCGCGCACCTGGTGCGCCGTCGCACCACTCCCGCCGACCTGCACGCCCCGTTCACCGGCCTCGTCCGCCGCTGACCCATCACCCCGGAATCCGTGATCATGCCCAGGAACCGCGCCACCGCCTCCCACCTGTTCGTCCCGAGCAAGAGCACCCGCGCCCAACAGCGCGCGGCCCGTGCCGAGTTCGCCCAGGCCCGTACCAAGGCCCGCCACGTGCAGCCCGCCGCCGAGCGTCCTCGGAACAGCGGCCCCGATGCGGATCTCCAGCCCGTCTACCCGGCTGCCGGCCGGCCGGGCCCCGCCTCCGCCCGCGGCGGCAAGCTTCGACTGCCCAAGCACCGCCTGACCACCGCCACCGCCTCGGGGGCCTACCCCTTCCTCGCGGAGGCCGGCCTCGGCGCCGAGGGCATCTTCATCGGCCGCGACCTCCACGCCGAGGGCAGTTTCTGCTACGACCCGTTCGCGCTCTACAACAGCGGCCGAATAGAGGGGTTCACGAACCCGAACGCGATCCTGTGCGGGGTCATCGGCATGGGCAAGAGCGCCCTCGCCAAGTCCATCGCCACCCGCGCCGTCGCCCACGGCTACAAGATCTACGTCCCCTCCGATCCGAAGGGTGAGTGGACCGGGCTGGCCCAGGCCCTCGGCGGGCAGACCATCGCCCTCGGACCCGGCCTCCCTGGGCGCCTCAACCCGCTGGACGCACCGCAGCGACCCGCCGAGGTGAGCGAGGAGGACTGGCGCACCGAGGTCCGCAAGCGCCGCCTCCTGCTGCTAGCCAGCCTCGCGGCGACCGTGCTCAAGCGCGACCTGCTGCCGATGGAGCACACCGGCCTCGACGTCGCACTCGACCTGGTCGTCGCCGACGCCGACGCTGCAGGCACGGTGCCGCTGCTCGGCGACATCGCCCACGTCCTCGGCCGTCCCGACCGCCTCGACGCCGCCCTCGGCGGCCAGGCCGGAAGCCTCGGCCACGCCACCGACGACCTCGCCCACGCCCTTCGCCGCCTGGTCCACGGCGACCTCAGCGGGATGTTCGACGCGCCGTCCACCGTCACGTTCGACCCGGACGCGCCGATACTCTCCATCGACCTGTCCCGCCTGGGCAGCAGCGGCGACGACACCGCCCTCGTCCTCGCGATGACCTGCGCGAGCGCGTGGATGGAGGCCGCCCTCGCCGACCCCTCCGGCGGCAGGCGGTGGGTCATCTACGACGAGGCATGGCGAATCATGCGGCACGTCGGCCTGCTGGAGCGCATGCAGCAGCAGTGGAAGCTCAGCCGCGGGCTGGGCATCGCCAACCTGCTGATCCTCCACCGGCTTTCCGACCTGCTCTCCGCCGGCGACGCCGGCTCGCGCGGGCGCGTCCTCGCCGAGGGCCTCCTGGCCGACTGCTCGACCCGGATCATCTACCGCCAGGAACCGGACCAGATCCCCGCCGCCATGGCCCTGCTCGGCCTGACCGGCGTCGAGGCGCAGGCCATCGCCGCCCTCACCCGCGGCCGGGGCCTGTGGAAGGTCGCCTCGCTCTCCTTCATCGTCCAGCACCTCCTCCACAGCCGCGAACGAGCTCTCTACGACACCGACTTCCGCATGGCCGCGTAAGCCGCTGGGTTCGAGAATCCTGAACCCGCGGGTCCACCACGGACGGCTCGCTCCTCGCACCGGACGGCGAGGAGCGGGTCGCGGCCGCCCTCATCCGCATCAGCCGCCTCCGGGGCCAGAGCGCCCCGATCCTGCGGCACCGACACTTCCGGATGCGTGATACCCGGCCCGGCGAGCATGCGCTCTACCAGCAGATTCCGGCCGGGCCAAACTCCCGGTTCTCCGCATCATCAGCTCCGCCGGAAGCCGTCCTCAGGGCCCCGGCCACCCCAGCCCGTACCAGCGAAGCGGAGCCCCACCGTGCCTGCTGCCGAACCCATCCCGCTGCCCGACGTCGCCATCGGACACCACCCGACCCACGGCGTCGTCGCCTCCCTGCCCACCCAGTCGGCCGCTGCCGAGTGGATGCTGGAACGCCTCGACTTCCAGCGTCTGCCCGGCAACCCGAAGCTCTTCACGCTCACCGACCAGCACCGCGAAGCTCCCGAGCGCGCCGCCTGGGCCGCCAAGCTGCTCACCGGCGCCGGCTACCAGGTCGACACCGACATGGCCCTGTCCGCGGGGAACACCGACCGGCAGCACCGGGTGCAAGCGCGGCAGGCGCACGCCACTCCGGACGTTGCCAAGCCACAGCGTGCCCCCGCGCCGGGCACCGGTCCGGACGTCGCCATCGCCGAGCACCCGAGCCTGGGCATCGTCGCCGCCGTCAACGACGACCTGCCCTTCAACCCGGGCATATTCCTGGAGACCGATGGCTGGCGCCATCACCGGGACCTGGACGTCTACCTGCCCCCGGCCGGCACCCGGGCCGAGACGCTCGACGCGGTGGCCCGCACCACGGTCGGGCTGCAGCGCGGCCACTTCCAGGTGGCCATGCTTCCCGGCCTCGCCGAGGAGGTCTCCGCCCGGCGCACCCCGGCCCAGCAGGCGTTCACCACGCACAAGTTCCGCGTCAACGAGGCCGCACTCAAGGCACCCGCCCCCGTGAGCCCGCCGCCGGCGGCGGTCGACCCGCGCATCGCGTTCGCCCGCGCCCGCTGACCACCCCCACCCCGAAGGAGCAGAGCGCATGGCCGTGAAGAAGGTCTGGCAGATCACCCACTCGTGCGGGCACGAGGCCGACCGCGACCTCGGCGACCGTCCGGCCGACCGCCGGGCCGGCTTCGCCGAGTGGCTGGCCAAGCAGGAGTGCACCGACTGCTGGCGCGCGGCGAAGGCCGGTGACGAGGCCGAGAAGTCGGCGTGGCTGGAGGCCAAGCGCGCCGCCGAGCAGGCCGAGTCGGACAACTGGTCCAGGCAGTACCGGATGCCGCCGCTGGAGGGCACCGAGAAGGGCATCGCCTGGGGCGTCCGGTGTCGCCACCAGGTCCTCGCCGCCGCGTACAACGCGCTCGTCCTCGACGCCGGCATGGCGGAACCCGAGTGGGAGCTGATCGAGGACCAGGCCCGCACGATCACCCGCGCCGGCTGGTGGATCGACCAGCGCGCCTGCGAACCCGGCGACCTGCCCGAGCTGCTGGAGGCGGCCGTGGACACCGACCGGCCGACCGAGAATCCCTTCGTCTGACCTGCCGGCGCCTTCCCCAGACGCGGCGCACCTCACCAACTCCCGCCCCCTTCACCACAATCCGAAAGCCCCCGCGATGTCCTCCTCCCCGCTGTCCTGCACCGTGCGGCGCACCGAGAGCACCACCGATCTGCTCGCCGTGCTGAACGGCGCCGATCCCGGTTTCGAGTCCTACCTGCTGGCGTCGTGGTCGCCCGGCCCGCCCGACCAGGAGGACATCGTCCTGCCGGACCTGGCGGCGCTGCTGGACGAGCCGCTGGCGCTGCGCAAGCCGCGCACCGGCCACACCCCGTCCCGACTCCTGACCTGGCACTGCTCGATCCGCAGCAACGGCCGGGCCGCGCTCACCGACGACCAGTGGTTCGAACTGACGTGGAAGGTGCTGGACGCCACCGGCATCGAACCGGACGACGACCCCGACGCCTGCCGGTGGGTGGCCCTGCGCAACACCGGCGACCAGCTCGACCTCGTCGCCACCGTCATCCGCCAGGACGGCCGCTGGGCCCGGCTGCACAACGACCAGCACTGGGCGCGTTTCGCCTGCGAGGACTTCGCCCGTGACCACGGGCTCACTGCTCGGCGCTGACGCTCACGGAAGCACGCGGCCGACCGCAGCTCCCAGCCTGGCCATCGGGGCCCGCCACCACCGTCCGAGAGGGGACGCCGTGATCGCCCACCTGCAGCGCGCCGCCACCACGACCGCGCTGATCCCCGCCCTCTACGGCCCGGACGACCCCCGCCACCGACTGCGTCCGAGGCTGATCGGCGCCGAGTACCGGGGCGCCGACAATCAGCTGCCCCTGGTCGGCGACCCTCAGGAGGTCCTGGGCGGCGACGTGCTGGACGCCCCCGCCCAGCGGATCGGCGCCCGCGCACCGGAGCGGCCGGTGTGGCTGTGCTCGGTGCGCTCCGACCCCCGGCACCCGGACCTGAGCGACACCCAGTGGGCCGACGTCGCCCGGCGCCTGGTCACCGCCGCCGGGCTTGCCCCCTCCGGCGACCCGAACGGCTGCCGGTGGGCCGCGATCCGCACCTTCGACCACTCGGTGCACATCGTCGCCACCGTCGTGCGGGAGGACGGCCGCATCCACAGCACCTACCGCGACGCCTTCCACGTGCAGGCCGAGTGCAACCGCATCGCCGCCGATCTCGGCCACCTACCCCGGAGCGTCCCCTCCGTCACCACCGCCAAGGACTACCGGATGCCCGCCCCGTACATCACCATCGGCACCGAACCGAGCGGCAGTGTCGTCGCCAAGGGCTCCAGCGACGACCTGTCGGCCACCCTGCTGCGCCACGCCGGGTTCAAGCAGATCCAGGACTGGCACGGGCGCCGGCACCGGCTGCCCACCACCACGACCCGTGCCGACCGAATCGCCGTCGCCACGCACGCCGCCGAGATGCTGCGTGCCGCCCGCTACAACGTCGACCTCGACCCCAGGCTCGACAGCGGCCTCCTGGCCACCCCCACCGATCCGCAGGGTCTCAAGGTCGCAGGTCGGCAGGTCCTGGAGCTGGCCGACCAGATCCGCGGCGCCTCCAGCGCCGCCGACGCCGCCATGGCACTGGGCCAACTCCTCGACCCCGACGACGGCGTCCTCACCCGGCTGCGGGAAGCACTGGAAGCGGCGGCCGAACAGGTCGCCGGCCTGGCCCCCGACAAGTACGAGCTGTCCGACCGCCTCTCCTCCGGCGCCGAACTGATCAGCACCGCCGAGGCCGAACTCGCTGACACCCTCAGCGACCTGCGGACCCTCGGCGCTGCGCCCGCACAGCCCGGACCGGGCCACCCGGTACAGCCCCCCGATCTCCTCCGCACCCGCGCCGCGCTCGCCCGCAGCGCTACCGCCCCGGCACCCAAGTCCACCGGCCCACTCGCTGTCCCCACCCGGGTGCCGTCCGTACCGGCCGCATCGGCGGGGCCCGCCGGCCGAGCCCGCTGAAACCGCCTGCCCCACAGACCGACCCGAAAGAAACACGATCATGCGCACCCTGGCCGACGCGTTCGGCACCGACGTCGAGATCGTCCGCCGCTCCGACGCGGTGGTCCGGGCCTACTGCCGCACCGACGCCCCGGAACAGATCCACGACGTCCTGCGCCAGTGCGGCTTCACCGCCTCCGACCCGCACGGGTCCTGCTGCTACCACCTGCCCCCCGGACATTCCCGGCGCTGACCAGCCCGCTGCGGCCTCCACGGCAGCCGCCATTCTGGACGACGCCGGGTACCGGGTCGGAATCGACCCTCACCTGGTCGTCGGGTACGTCGGCCAGAACTGCATCGTCCAGGCCGAGGAGCAGCGGCTCGCCGCCACCCGCCGCACCTTCCCCTCCGCCACCGCCAAGGCGGCCCCCGTCCAGGCCGGCGCACCCGCGGCGGCGCCGGTCCGGCCTGGTGCCCGCACAAGCTGAAACGTTCCGCCAGTCCCGTCTCCTGAGGTGAAGCACCGTGATCCGTACGAGAGCCGAGCGCGCCCCGCCCGCCGCCCGCTCGCACCCCTGGACGCCCTCTTGCCCACCCCGCGCACCGGCGCGCCGTCGACCACCTCCGGCTCGGACGCGCTCCTCTATCTCCTGTTTGCCGTCGTCGGCGCCGCCCTCGCCTTTGGCTCCCTCGCCTGGCTGACTGGCAACCTCACCAACTACCTCTTCGGGTCCGGCCCCTGGGTGCCGTTCCACGCCACCGAAGCCCTCCTTCACCCCGAGCAGCTGTGGCCCCACCTCGGCCCGACTGCCGTCCTGGTCGGCGCCCGCATCGTCCCCGGCGCCCTGACCCTCGCCCTGACCGGCACCGTCCTGGTGCTGTGGCTGCGCCACCGCTCCGGAACCAGGAGCGGCCTGGCGCGCAAGGCGGACATCGCTCCGCTCCTGGAGAAGGAGATCACCAAGAAGGCCCGCAGCCTGCGCCCGAGCCTGAACGGCCGGGAGTGTAAAAGAGGTCGAGCCGAACGACCGGGGCATCCTGATCGGCACGCTCTCCCCGGGCAGGGCCGAGGTCCGGGCCTCGTGGGAGGACGTGATGGTCGCCATCATGGCGCCGCGCTCCGGGAAGACCTCGGGCATCGCGATCCCCGCGATCCTCTCCGCCCCCGGCCCCGTGCTGTTGACCAGTAATAAGGCCGCTAACGACGCTTTCACGGCCTGTGTCGACGCCCGCGCGAAGGTCGGTACGGTCTGGACGCTCGACCCGCAGCAGATCGCGCACCATCCGCGCGAGATGTGGTGGGACATCCTCGCGGACGCCCGTGACCTCGCCGGCGCCAAGCGCCTGGCCGGGCACTTCGTGACCGCGAGCGTGGACGAGTCCAGCGGCTCCGACTTCTGGTCGACCGCGGCGAGCAACACCCTCGGGTCGTTGTTCCTGGCGGCTGCGAGTCATCGCCGCCCGATCACCGACGTGCTGGCCTGGCTCGCCTCGCCCTCCGACCGCACCCCCGTCGACCTGCTGACCGATGCCGGGCACCACGCGGTCGCCGCCCAGCTCCAGGGCACCGTCACCGGCGCCACCGAGACCAGGGACGGGATTTATGAAACGGCGCGGCAGTACGCCAGCTGCCTGCTGGACCCGGAGATCGCCGCCTGGGTCACCCCCACCAAGGGCCTACCGGAGTTCAAGCCGTTCGACTTCGCCTCCAGCCGGGACACCTTGTTCTTGCTCAGCAAGGACGGCGGCGGCTCCGCCAGCGCGATCATCGCGGCAGCGGCCGACGCGGTGATGCGCGCGGCCGTCATCGTCGCCGAACGCAGCGGCGGGCGGCTCGACCCGCCCGCACTGTGCGTCCTCGACGAGGCCGCCAACGTGTGCAAAATTTCGGACTTGCCGGACTTGTACTCCCATCTCGGCAGCCGGGGCGTCATCCCGATCACCATCCTGCAGAGCTACAGGCAGGGGCAGCGCTGCTGGGGCGAGGCCGGCATGGACGCCCTGTGGTCCGCCGCCACCGTCAAGATCATCGGCAGTGGCATCGACGACGCCGACTTCGCGGACAAGCTGTCGCGGCAGATCGGCGAGCACGACGTGCAGACCGTCTCCGTGTCCGACTCCGGCAGCGGCAGCGGCAGCGGCAAGTCGACTTCGGTGTCGATGCGCACCGAGCGCATCCTGCCCCCGGACGAGATCCGCGCGCTCCCCAAGGGCAAGATCCTGCTCTTCGCGACCGGCATGAAGGTGGCGATGCTCGATCTCAAGCCCTGGTACAAGGAGCGCTCCGCCAAGGAGATCGGCCCGGCCTCCGCCCGCGCGACCAAGGCCATCACCGAACGCGCCCTCGCCAAGGGCGGCGCCGGCCTCGACGACCTCACCCGCTCGGCCTGACCGGCCCCACCCGGCGGCGCCGACCAGGAGTCCGCCCTTCTTCGGTCGGCGCCGCTTCTCCTCCTCCGCTTCGCCCGGGTGTGCCACCTCCACCCGCCCACGCCAAGGACGCTTCCGTGACCACAACGACCGCTCCCGCCCTGCGAGTTCTCTCACTCGGTGCCGGAGTACAGAGCAGCGCGCTGCTGCTCCTGGCCGCCGAAGGCCATCTTCCCCGCCTCGATGCCGCCATCTTCGCTGACACCGGCTGGGAACCGCGCACGGTCTACGCGCACCTCGACCGGATCGAGCGGGAGGTCGCCGAGCCCGCCGGCATCCCGATCCTGCGGGTCTCCTCCGGCAACATCCGCGACGACGCCCTCGACCCGACGAAGCACTTCGCGTCGATGCCGCTGCACATCCTCAACCCCCAAGGCACCGAGGGGCTTTCACGTCGCCAGTGCACGGGCCAGTACAAGATCAAGCCGATCAAGGAGCAGGTCCGTGCCATGCTCGGCCACCCGTACCCGCAGCGGGTGCCGGCCGGGGTGTTCGTGGAGCAGTGGATCGGCATCTCCACGGACGAGTTCCACCGGGCGAAGGACGCGGACGTCGCCTACATGAAGAATCGTTTCCCTCTGATCGAGGAGGGGTTCTCCCGCGCGGACTGCCTGCGGCTGCTGCGCTCGCGCGGTTTCGAGTCCACACCGAAGTCGAGCTGCCTGGGGTGCCCGTTCCACGGCAACGCCCAGTGGCGGGCCCTGCGCGACGGCTCGCCCGAGGAGTGGCAGGACGTCGTCGCCTTCGACCGCGCCATCCGCAACGGCAACGCCAGGGCGACCGCCGAGGGCACCCCGCTGCTGGGACAGGCGTACCTGCACCGCAGCCGCCGGCCCCTGGACGAGGCGCCGATCGACCGGGTCACCGCGCACGAGTGGGCGGGCCGTCAGACGGACGTCTTCGACGCGCTCGCGGACGCCGAGCTGGAGGCCGGTGACGCGGACGGCTGCTCGCCCTGGGCCTGCCGCGCCGGCCAGCCAGTCAGCGTCGGCCACGACTCCTTCGGGCTGGCGGCATGAGCGTCTGGAACACCCCCGTCGCCGACCGCGTCGCCGCGCTGCGCGAGCAGGCCGAGCGCTCCGGCGAACCGTCCGCCGCGCTCTCCGACCTCGACCTGCTCAATGCCGCGTACGAGTCGGTGCTGCGCGAGCAGATCGACACCCGCGACCGCTACATGTCGTTGCTGACCTCCCTGCGCAAGCACGACGAGCAGGTCCGTACGGCGGCCGTCGCCTCCTTCAAGGGCCAGGCCGACCGCGTCGCGCAGGACGCGGTGCGCCAGCACATGCGACCCTTCCATGAACTCCTCTACCGCGTGGAGCAGTTGCCGGACCGCCCCGGCGTGCAGCAGCTGGAGGACCTGCGCTCGGTCGGGGTGCGGGTGGCCCACCAGCTGAGGGACGCGGGCCCGGCCGAGAACCTCGTCGACCCGGACGGTGCCCGCGCCACCCTGCGGTCCGTGCACAGCGTCGTCGGCGTGCTGGAGGGGCGGCCGGGCCTGGAGGGCGCCGAGGTACTGGGCCTGGTCAAGGACGTGCTCGCCGGTGAGCCGCCCAGTGCGGTGTTCGAGGTCGCCGACCGCGCCGGCCCCAGGCCCGAGGTGCCGGTATCCGCACCGTCGTTCGCCGGCCCCGGCTGGAGCGACCTGGGGCGCCTATGGGCCTTCCAGGACGCCGGTTCCGGCGCCCATGTGAAGGCGTACCCGATGGGCGGCGAGGACTGGTACCTGGACCTGTGGTCCGTGCAGGGCCAGTTGCTCGCCTTCGGCTCCGCGACCGCTGACGAGGTCGGCGCCCTCGCCCCGGCGCTCATGACCGCCGCCGGCGACTGGGTCCTGGGACCGTAGCGAGTACGCCTGGCGCCGCTTCGCTGACACCGCCCAGGCCGTGCGCGAGACGCCGGACCAGGCCCGGGTCCGGGCCGCCACCTCCTCCCCTTCCCGCACCGCAGGCCGGACCGCGTCGCTGCCGGTCCGGCCCGGTGCCGGCGCGGCGGCAGGCCCGGCCGCCGCCCGCCGAAGCCGATGACTCGCTCGACTCTCCGGAGGGTCTTCATGTCCGACACCAACTCGCCTGCTGCCCCTCGCCGTCCGGCTCCGCTGACTGGGGCGCCGGTCGTCCGCCGGGGCAGCCAGTGGTGGCTGATCACCGGCGAAGGCTCGATCCTGGCCACCGACCCGACGTTCACCGGCGAGCTGGACCGCTTCGCCGCAGCGAAGGCCGCCGCCGACCGCGCGGTGGCCCAGCTCCGCGTCGACCGTCGCCGCCGGAGCCGGTGATGGACCCGCTGCTCACCGGCGAGCAGGCCGTCCTCGGGGCGGTGCTGCTCGACCCCGGCCAGCTCGGCGGCCTCGACTGGCTGGAGCCTCGCGACTTCTACCGGCCCGGCCACCAGGCGCTGTTCGCCGCACTGCGCAAGCTCCGTGCCGAGGACCATCCGGCCCTCGGCACGCAGGGATCGGTGCCGGTGGCGTGGCTGACCGATGCCCTCGCCGAGGCCGGCCAGCAGGTGCGTGGGCTCACCGCCTCCTACCTGCACACCCTCGTCGCCGCCTGCCCGCGCCCCGCCCACGCCCCGCTGTACGGGCGGATGGTGCTGGAGGGGTCAATCCACCGCACCGTCGCCGAGCACGCCGCCCGCCTGCTCGCCGTCGCCCGGGAAGACGCCGGGCAGCACGAGGTCCACGGCACCGCCGCCCAGGCCGACGTGCTCGCGGGCGTCCTGGACGACCTCGCCAAGCGCTGGGGAACCCGCCCCCGGGCCACCGCCCCGAGGACCTCTCCACTTCCTGCCGCCGGACAGCCGCCCGCGGCGGCCCAGGCGGAGGACGAGCAGTTCCTGCTGTCCCTGCTCGTCCACCAGAACGGCGCGATCGGCGAGGTCTTCGACTGGCTGCGCCCCCAGGACTTCGCCCATCCCGGCCACGGCCAGCTCTACCGCTGCCTCGGTGCGCTCCACCACCGGGGCGAGCCGATCGACCCGGTCACCACGCTGTGGGAGGCCCAACGGCGCGGCCTGCTCTCCGAAGGCACGCTCACCGAGGAGCAGCTCACGCCGGTGCTGCGCGACGGGGCGGCGGGTTCGGCCGAGTGGCTGGGCGAGCAGCTCCTGCGCTCCTCCCTCACCCGCACCGCCGCCAGCGCCGCGCAGCAGATCGCCGCCCACGCCGACGACCAGCGCCTCGCCCCCGGGCAGCTGATCGGCCACGCGCTGCACGCCCTCGGCCCGCTGGACGAGGTACGGGCCCGCTGGCGCACCGCCACCTCACCTCCCGCACCGCCCCCGGCCGCCACCGACCAGGCCGCCCGCATCCAAGCCGCGCTCGCGCGAAGCCCCGGCCGCCCCCGTACCCGCGCGAGCCCGACACCGGATCGTGTGCCGACCGCCGCACCGGCCTCGCTCCATGTCCACGAGCGCACCAGCCCCACCCACCCCCACCGGAGCCTCCTGTGAACACCCCCATCAGCGAGGCGCTCGCCCTTCACACCCGGGCGTGCGCCCTGCAGCAGCAGGAAGCGCTGCTTCCCGCCACCGGACCGGCCGAGGTGCCAGATGCCGCGCAGGTCAGCCAGCAGATTGTCGCGCTCGGCACGCTCATC
This sequence comes from Kitasatospora sp. NPDC038210, assembly GCF_055600605.1. Classification (NCBI taxonomy): domain Bacteria; kingdom Bacillati; phylum Actinomycetota; class Actinomycetes; order Kitasatosporales; family Streptomycetaceae; genus Kitasatospora; species Kitasatospora sp. NPDC038210. The sequence continues at coordinate 11,627 of NZ_JBVJYK010000018.1, forward strand.
CGAGAGCTGGGCGGCGACTTCGCCGTCCGTGCCGCCAAGCAGCCCGTGCACCTCGATACGACCCGCGCCGCCATGGCGTACGCCGAAGCCGTCACCAGCCTCGGCGAAGCCTCCGCCGCCCTCGGAACGGTCGCCCGGCAGTTCGCCCTCCTCGGCCAGACGGCCGAACAGCACCAGCACCCCGTGGTTCAGAGGTCCCGCGAGGACTCGGTCCGAAGGATCGAGCGCGCCATCGAGACTGCCCGCGCCGAACTCCGCCACGGCGCTCAGATCCTGACTCAGACGGCCCAGCAGATCCCGCCACCGTCCTCCGGAGCTCGTCAGCAAGCCGCCACCAACCGATCGGTCAACGCCACCCCATCCGTTCCAGCAGATCGGAATGGCTCCGCGCCAGCCCCGCCCGCGCCTTCGGCCCACACCGCCCGGAACCGGCGGTGACGCCGAAGCACACGGCCGCCGTCCCCGGGCCGCTGATCGGGAGCCTGTGCTCTGGGTATGGGGGGCTCGACCTCGGGGTGCTGGCCGCGTTCGGCGGCTCCGTCGCCTGGCACGCCGAGGTCGACCCCGGCGCCTCCACGATCCTGGCCCGGCACTGGCCGAACGTGCCGAACCTGGGCGACGTCACCACGGTCAACTGGTCCGACGTTCCGCGGGTGTGCGTCCTCACGGCGGGCTTCCCCTGTCAAAGACGTCTCGGTCGCCGGCCGTCGCGCCGGACTCAACGCCGAAACCCGATCGGGCCTTTGGCTGCACGTGGCGCGTGCGGTCGAGGCCCTGCGCCCGCACCTCCTGGTGGTCGAGAATGTACGAGGACTGCTCACCTCCCCTGCCGTCGCCGCCCCCGCTGGCGACGTGGAACGCTGCCCGTGGTGTCTGGGAGACGACCCAGCTCAGTCTGATCTGCGGGCACTTGGCGCCGTACTCGGCACCCTGGCCCAGCTCCGGTACGACGCGCGATGGCTCGTGCTTCGCGCCTCCGACGTCGGCGCACCCCACCACCGGGCCAGGGTCTTCCTCACCGCCTGGCCCGCCGACTACGGCGCTGCTCAAGACCCCCACGTCCAACATCGCGACGAACGGCGGCTCGCAGCACCCCGAGAAGAGGAAGCGCGGGGGCCATGGTCCGAATTTGGCGGACGAGGTGGAGTGGCTCCTGCCGACCCCGAAAGCGTCGGACGGGATCAAGGGTTCACCGAACCAGCGGCACGGCGGCGGGGACCTGACCTTGCCATCGGCGGCGGCCCGGCTTCGGCCCTCCTCACCCCGGCCCCCGGCCTCGCGCGCACCTTGGCGCCCGGCCTCACCAGCCTCGGCGGCGGGCGCCCTGACCTTGTGGGCGGAGGAGGCAGCGGACGACTCGACCCCGAGCGATGGGGGCCGTACGCCGGCGCCGTCGCCCGATGGGAGACGCTCACCCGCCCGGCGCCGGCGGCCACCGACGAGGGCGGCAAGCTCCGCGCGGAGTTCGTCGAGTGGATGCAAGGGCTCGATCCGGGCTGGGTGACCGCCACCCCGGGACTCGGCCGTCCAGCCCAGCTCACCGCACTCGGCAATGGCGTCATTCCCCAACAGGCAGTCAAGGCAATGGAGTTGCTGGCACCGCCCATCCCCCGCTGCCCGCGCTGCCGTAACGGGTGAGGGGCTTCTACCTCCTTTCCCCGGCCGTACCAAATCCCGGAATCCGCAGACTCTTCTCCCCGCAGCCGCACCGACCCGAGGGGGCTGTCATGCCTGCGCATGCCCCGGTCCGGCGCGCCCGCGCGCCGCCGGCCGTACGACCGAAGGACCTTCTCCTTGAGCACCACCACCGCCTGCGACCGGGCCCAGGACAGCGGATTCCGCGCTGTCCTGGGCTCGCCGCACGTCGCCCGCCTGCTGGGCGGCACCCTGGTCGGCCGCCTGCCCACCGGCATGGCGCCGATCGCGATCCTGCTGCTGGTGCGCGCCGAGCACGGCCCGCTCGCCCTGGCCGGAGCCCTCGGCGCCCTGTACGGTCTCGCCTCCGCTCTCGGGCAGCCGCTGCTCGGGCGCCTGGTCGACCGCCACGGCCAGACCCAGGTCCTCGTCGCCGCCACGGCCACGGTGAGCACGGCGTTCCTGCTGCTGCCGTGCACCGGCCCGGTGCGCCACCCGGTGCTCGCCGCGCTCACCGTGCTGGTGGCGGGGCTGGCGACGCCGCCGCTGGAGGCAGGTCTTCGGGCGCTGTGGCCGGTGCTGCTGCCCGACGCCGAACGCCAGCGCACCGCGCTCTCGCTGGACAGCAGCACCCAGGGCCTGGTGTTCGTCGCGGGTCCGCTGCTGGCCACCGGCTTCGCGGCCGGTGCCGGAGCGACCACCGCGCTGGTGGCGACCGCGGCGCTCGGCCTGCTCGGCACCGGCCTGGTCGTCACCGCCCGCCCCTCCCGCGCCTGGACGCCGGCGGAGTTCACCGAGGCGGTGCACTGGACGGGGCCGCTGCGGGTGCCGGGTCTTCGGGTGCTGTTCGCCGCGCTGATCGGCACCGGTGTCGCGCTCGGCGCGGTCAACGTCCTGGCGCTGTCCGCCGCTGAGCGCCACCACGCCGGGTGGCTGGCCGGGGTGATGCCGGCCGCGCTGTCCATCGGCAGCATGCTCGGCGGCCTCGCCTACGGCCGCCACGCCTGGCCCGGCGCCCCCGCCAAGCACCTGGTCGCAGCCTCGACCGGCTTCGCGGCTGGCTGGCTGCCGCTGCTGCCCGACCCCGCGCCCGCCGTCGCCGTCTTGGGCGCCGTGCTGCCCGGCACCTTCCTCGCGCCGCTGCTGACCGCCGCGTTCCTCACCGTCGACCGGCTCGCCCCCGAGGGGGAAGCGACCGAGGCGTTCGCCTGGCTGATCGCCTGCATCGGCGTCGGCCAGGCCACCGGCACCGCCCTCGCCTCCCTCGCCGACACCGCCGGCCCGCTGCTCGTCGCCGCCGTCCCACTCGCCGGGGCCGGTGCCGCGCTGTGGCTGCTGCACCGCTTCAACGACCGCCTCTCCTCCTGACCCCCGCGCTCACCCCGAAGGACACTGCCGTGAACACCACCCTCTTCGCTGTCGCAACTCCCGCCACCCGCATGCACGTGGTCTGGGACTGGAACGGCACGGTCAAGGACGACCTCGACGACCATGTCGATGCCTTGAACGAGACCCTGCCCGCCCTCGGCGGCGCACCGGTCGACCGCGAGACGTACCGGGCCAAGCACACCGTGCCGATCCCCGACTTCTACGCCCGCCTGCTCGGCCGCACGATCACCGAGCAGGAGTGGGTCTCCAGCGACAGCGCCTTCCTGGAGCACCTGCGTACCCGGCCGGTGCGGGTGCGTGAGGGCGCCGTCGAGCTGATGACCGCCCTGCGCGAGGCCGGCCACACCCAGTCGCTGCTGTCCCTGTGCCCGCACGACACCCTCGTGCGCGAGGTCGAGCAGAGCGGTATCGGGCACTTCTTCACCCGCTTCGAGGGCCGCACCGGTCCCTCGGGCGGCACCAAGGCCGCCCCACTCGCCGCCCACCTCGAAGCCCTCGGCCTCGCCGGGCAGGCGCAGCGGGTGCTGCTGGTCGGCGACGCCGTCGACGACGCGGACGCCGCCCACGCCACCGGCGCGTACGCGGTGCTGCACACCGGCGGGCTGCACCACCCCGCCAAGCTCGCCGCCTCCGGCCACCCGCTCACCGCAACCCTCGCCGACGCCGTCGCCCTGGGCCTGCGCCTCGTGCAGGAGCACGGCACCCAACTGGCTTGCGCCTAGCACGAATCGGCGGCCCGACCAAACCGTCGATCCTGCGGATTCTGTCTCCCACGACCGCGCTTCACCGGAGCCCTGCCATGACCCGAAGAAGACCTTCCGGCCTCGTCTTCCCCGTCCGTCCGAATCCCCTGGATGTGCCATGTCCGAGTCCGTCCCGACGCCGGGCTCCCCCGAGCCCGCGCCGATCCGCATCGCCGACGAGGACCTCGACGACCTCGTCAGCGCCCTGACCCGCACGATGGCCGAGGTCCGCCAGCACGGCGTGATCCTCGACCGCCTCGGCTCCGAGGCCGACGACGAGACGGGGTCCGGCCCGGCCGGGCCGGACCCCGTGGCCGGGGACGAACCCGGCTCCGCCCCAGCGCTGTTCATCCTCGCCATGGGCGGCGCGGAGTACGCCGCCGAGCTGGCCGAGCTCTCGTTCTGGGTCACCCACATCCTGCTGCCCGTCTACGGCCGGGAGATCGGCTCCACCCGCCCCTGGTGCGCGAAGTGGCACGAGCACCCCGAGGCCGTCGCCCGCCTCCACGCGCTGTGGCTCGCCTGGCAGCAGCTGACCGCTGCCGAGGCCGGCCAGAGCGGCCCTTCGACCTGGCACCGCGACCACCTCGACCACGCCATCGCCCAGCTCCGCGCACCGGACGGCCCGTTCGCGGCGTGCGCCACCAGCCCGTCCCGGCCCGCCCACCGCATCCTGTCCACCCCCGACCAGCTGGGACTCGCCGCATGAGCGCCGGCCTCGACTTCGACCTCGGCGGCCTCTCGCCCGCCGACGAGCGCTCCGGCCTCCTGCGGGACATCGCCGGGGAGAGCGACCTCGACCTGCTGACGCGGCACGACGTCGGCGATCACAGCTACCTGATCGCCTTCGACAACGGGGCCGCGTGGGGCCCGGGACGGAGCCTGCCGGACCTCTTCACGTTCGACGTCCGGCGCGACCAGGCCGAGGGCACCTTCGCACTGGACGGCGCCGCGCACGCCAACGTGGCGTTCGCACAGAAGTGGCTCGCCGAACGGGGCTGCCCGCCCGCGGCGATGACCGTGGACGGCGACCTCATCGGCGCCGACGAGCTCACCTACCGGATCGAGGACCAGATCCACCGCGCCGGCGAGCGCTACGACCTGATCGACCTCACGGCCGCCCGTGAGAGTCCGGGCGAGGCGTGGACCATGGTCACGGACAGGAACGCCGCCGAACTGCCCGTCCGGCTCTTCATCGAGCACTCCGATGCCGAGCAGAACACCTACACCATCCGCGAAGGCGCCTTCCCCGACCGTGCCGGCGCCGAGGCGTGGCTGGCCGAGCGGAACACCCCGCTGCCCGAGCCTCCCGAGTACCGCAACGGAGCCGACGCGCTGCGCACCCGCGCCGCGCTCGCCCGCAGCGCCGCCCCGACCGCTCCCGGCGTCGCCGAGATCGTGGCCGCCGCACCCGCGGCAGCCGCCCTCGCGCAGCCCGATCGGGGGCGCTCGCTGTGAGCCGCGCCAAGTTCGCCTTCTCCGCCCACCCCGACGCGATCTCCGACCTGCGCCAGCTCCCTGACGCCGTCCGCGACCAGGCGCTGCTGCACCTGCAGGACCTCGTCCACGGCGAGCGGGTCGCCAAGCGCCTCGAAGGCCGGCTGGAGGGCTGCCACAAGGTCTACCTCGGCGTCGGCGACCAGTTCGCGAGCCACCGCCTGGTCGTGCAGTTCCGTGACGCCCCGCCCACCTCCCAGCACCGGCGCGAGGTCCACCTCGTCGCCGCCGGCCCCCGGCTCGACTACCAGGTGTACCGCTCCGCCCAGAACCGCCTGGGCCGTACCGGGCTCAACCTGCCGACCAGCCTCGGCCCGGCCGAGGAAGCCCGCGTGCGAGCCGCCCGCGCCCAGTCCGTCCGCCCGGCACAGGCCGGCAGCGCCAGCCCCGCCTACACCACCGCTTCCCCCGGCTTCGCCCCCAGCGCCGCCGCCCGAAGGGCCCGATGATGACCACCGCCACCCCCACGCACACCGACCTCGCCGTCTGGCTCGTCGAAGCCGCCGAGGCCGTCTCCGGCATCGCCACGGCTCAGCCCCCCGCCTCACCCTCGCGCTCCCACCTCCACCCCGTCCTCGGGCCGCTCACCGCCGGGCCGAAGGCGATCGACGCGCTCGCCGACCGGCTGGAGAACCTGCTGGAAGCACGTCTGCCGACCACCCCCGCCTCCCTGTTCACCCTCGCCTCCTACGTCTCCGCCCTGGGCTGGCTGACCGAGTCGCTCGCCGACCTCACCCAGGCCGCCGACGCCCTGATCGCCGAAGCCGACCACCCGGCCGACGACGACGGCGGCGCTTCCGACATCGACCTGTCGGCCTTCGCACCGCAGGACCGGGAGACCATCGCCGCTGTCGCCGCCGAGGCCGCCCTGCCGCCCGGCCTCTACCTCCAGCTCCTGGACCGGGCCCTGCTCGCCCGCGCGGAGTTCACGGAAGCGTGCACGGAGATCATCGGCGCGCTGACCGAGGACGCCCACCGCCTCCTGGACGAGTCGGTCAGCGCCGTACGCCTCGACGGCGACGGCCCCGACAGCCTGCCCACCCTGGTCCGCTCCCTCCTCACCCGGATGGAGGAGACCCGGTGAACCCGCACGACCCCCACACCCACCCGGGCGCCCACCTCGTCTACGAGCGGCTCGGTGCCGGCGATGCCCAGGACCTCCCCGGTCGGCACCCGTACCAGAGCCCGCTGGCCCACCTCGCCTCGGTGGTCGCCTCGTGCGCCCGGGACGTCGACCGGCTCCACCAGGACCTCACCGAGCGGGCGAAGACGGTGATCGAGCGCCTGCAGCCGATCGCCCGTGGCGACCACGCGAGCATGCGCGGCGTCAACGGCATCATCCAGTCCGCGGGGCTCCAGGTCGAGTTGCTCACCGCCCGCAGGGGAGCCGCCTACGGGCAGCTCGACAAGGTCCTCGGTGTCTACGAGCGCGGCACCGAGGCCGAGCGGCCGACCTCCGCGCCGCAGGTCCGTCGCGACTCCGCGCACACCACCGGCGCCACGGCCCCGGCCAACCGGCAAGCACGACCCGCCACCACCGTATGGGACGACGAACAGGGCCTCGCCCGGACGGCGTTGCGGCAGATGGAGCACGGGGACCTGTGGCTGCGCGAGAGCGCTCACGGCGACAAGCACGTCATCTGGGGCTCCGGTCTCGGCGCCCCGATCGAGGCCGAGACGGTAGAGCGGCTGATCGGCGCCGGCCTTGTCGCCGTCAACACCAACACCTCCGCCTCCCGGATGGGGCACATGCTCTCGCTCACCCCCGAAGGCATAGCGGCCGGCGCCGCCGCCCGCACGGAGCGGCTGCGCCAGGTCGCCGCCCTCTACCGCACCATCACCCCCGCTGCGGCCGGTCCCGCCCAGGCCGTGCCCTCGCCAGGAGCGGCCCAGCCCTCCGTCTCCACCCGTACCCGTTGAGCAAGGAACTCCCGGCCATGTCCGCCCAGACCACTCCCATGAGCACCGCCGACGCGCAGCGCGTCGAGGCCGTCCTGCACCGGATCGCGCCGAAGTGGACCACCCACGTCGTCCACACGGTCGCCAAGTACGGCCCGGAGATGCGGGTTGCCGACGTCGCCCAGCACCTCACCGCGCTGTCCCCGTCGTACGTCAGCAAGAGGCTGGCGTCGATGTCCGAGGCCGGCCTGGTGACCCGCGACGGCGCGTTCGACCGGGCGGCGCCCTACCGGCTCTCGTCCGCCGCCCGCACGCTCGGCCCGGTCTACCGCGCGCTCGCCCAGTGGTCGTCCGACCACATCGATCACACCCCGCAGGGCCGGTACGACCGGATCGAGGACGCCCTGCAGCGCCTGCAGCTGCCCGGTACCACCGAGACGGTCCGCCTGTTCGCGGAGCACGGGAGCATGCGCCTGCCCCAGCTGGCCGAACGCCTCGGCACCTCCGAGCAGTTCGCCGCAACCCGGCTGAACCGCATGCAGGCGGACGGGCTCGTCGCCCGCACCGGCGACCGGCACGGCGCCCCGTACGTCCTCACCGACGCCGCAGAGGCTCTCGGCCCGGTCCACACCGCCCTCCAGCAGTGGGACAACCGGCACACCACCGCCCTGGCCCCGGTGGTGCGGGCCGCCGAGCGCACCCTCAACTCCCCCGCGCAGTCCGCACGGACCGCGGCGGCGCTGCGGCGCAGCGCCGCCCCCTCCTCCCTGTTCAGCCACCCTCCGGTGCCGCCGCCGCGTGTCCCCTCCGCTGTCACGGCGGCCTCCCACCCCTCGCGCGGCCGGTGACCTTCGCGAGCTGCAGAACCGGAACGGCTTCCGTCCCCGAACCGCCGGGCCGGGCCGAAGGCGCTCTGACGGCTCCCGTACCGGTCGCCCGTACCGCCCGCTGACGCCCCACCAGCACACCGGAGAACACCGTGCCCGACGCCACCGCCCTCGACTGCGCGGACGCGATGATCGAGAAAGCCTGGGGGCGGCCGATCGCCGACCTGGAGAAGTCCGCATCCCGTTTGGTCGCCACGGACCCGATGCTGCGGTCGGCCATGCACCACCGGGCCCACCTCGTCGTCGTGTCCAACTCCATCGCCGTGCACCAGGAGCGGCTTCACACCCTCACCCGGCCCGGCCACGTCCCGGCCTTCTACGACCTAGACCGGATCACCGCCTCGGCGAGCGCCCTGCGTGTGGCCCACGCCGAGAGCAACACGGCCGGCCAGATGATCCGCCACGTGGTCGATGCCCGCGAGCACGCATTCAACGCCGAAGGCAGCCCGGACGCCGAACGGGTCCGGGCCGCCACCGCTCGCACCTCGCGGGCGCCTGCCCCCCTCGGGCCATCCGTCGACCGGCCCGCCCCGCCGGCCGCCACCCCGGCCCAGCTGGTGGCGAACCGGCGGTAGGCGGCGGTCAGTCCTCGGCCCTGTCGTGGTGGGCGCCGGGGTCGGTGCCCACCACGCGGGCCAGTTCCTCCAGGGTCAGCTCCACCCGCCGGCCGTCCGCCAGCCGCTCCTCGACCGCCACGGCCTGCTCGCGCTCGACCCGGCCCGCGGCGACGGCCCACTGGCCGTCGGCGATCATCGCGACGTCGCCCATCGTCCACGCCCGACCCGCACTGCGGATCTTGCGCTCCAGCACCGCCATGTCCCGGCCTCTGCTCGGCACCAATGCCTTCGTCCCCCTCCGACCCCGTACGACCCCGCGCCGCAACCTCGTTTCAGCACTCCGAGACTCCGATCCATTCCCTTCCGGTTCGCCCACGGCAGATCACCGGTCCCGAAAAGGACTACCAACTTCGGGACGCAACATGTCAAAGTACGGGTCCGCCGAAACCGCAGGCCAACGAAGGGACACCTCCGCGAACACCCACCACATCGCCCTGCACCCACTCGTCATCACCGCCGCCACCGAACACCGCGCCGTCCTCCGCGTCCTCGCCAGCCCAGCCATGCGGGTCGTCCGCGCGGACGAGATCCGCCCCGGTGACCTGGTCGTCTCCGCCTTCGTACCCACTGGTCCGGTGTGGTCGGGTAGCCGGGTCACGTTGCCGTGACCCGGCCCCCTCAGAACCGGACGTGCAGCGTTAACTGCATCCGGCTCAAGCAAGCCCCAAGGGCTTCGCAGGCCAGCAGGGTTATGTGGTCCGTTTGCCGTCGCCTGCGTGGTGCTGGCGGTGGCATTCGGAGTGCACGAGGCGGAGGTTGTTCCGCTCGTCCGTGCCGCCGTCTCGCCGGTAGGTGAAGTGGTGCTTGTGAAGCATCTTCTTCGAGGCCGCGAACCAGTTGATCCACTCGCGTGGGCTGTCCGGTTCGTACTCGGCCCCGGCGATCAGCGCCTGCTTGCAGAGGGGACACAGCCCCTGCTGCCGAGCCGCCAGAACAAGACTGGTCTTGTCCATTGGCGGCGGCGCCTTCCGTCGACGGCGATCCCGCCAGTACTCGATCAGGGCCGGGTCGTCCGGGGACGCTCCGCCCTTGACGAGCTGGTGGCGGACGATGCCGGTCCAGGCGAACTTGGGCAGGAAGGCGCCGCTGTCGCGGTCGCCGAAGACCCACCGGTCCCGCCTGGACGGGTGGAACTGGCCGAAGTACCGGGCCACGACCCAGTAACCCGGCTTGTTGCGGTGACGACGTCTGGCCCACTTGAAGGTCAGCCGCCACATGTAGTTGTCCAGCGACGAGAACGTTGTCGTGGACGCCACCGCCCGGTAGTAGGCCGCCCAACCGCGAACGATCGGGATCAGCCTGCGCAGTACGGCCTCGGCGTTGGTCCCGTGCAGGGCCTTCACCTCGGTCCGCAACCGCGCCCGGAGCCTCTTGCAGGCCGCCGTGCTCGGCTTGATGATCAGCTTGCCGCCCGTGCGGCGGACGGTGAACCCGAGGAAGTCGAACCCATCTTCGAGATGGACGACCCTGGTCTTCTCCTCGTTGAAGCGAAGGCCCCTCGGCTCCAGCCAGTCCTCCAGCCGGGCTCTGACCTGGTGCACCTCGGCTTCTTCGTGGCAGAGCACGATGAAGTCGTCGGCATACCTCACCAGCACCGGAGTGCCCGGTGCCGCGCCGGGCTCGCGCCCGGACCGCACCGCGTATCGGCACCCGGCGGCCTGTTCCAGTCCGTGCAGAGCAACGTTCATCAGCAGCGGGCTGATCACACCGCCTTGGGGAGTTCCCTCCTCGGTCGGTGCGAACCGGCCGCGGTCGATCACGCCCGCCTTCAACCACCCGCGGATCAGGTCCCTGGCGGGGAACTGCCCGATGGAGGTCATCAGGTGGTCGTGGTCGATGCGGTCGAACGCCGCCGCCAGGTCCGCGTCCAGGACCCACGGACGCTTCGGGGCCTTGCCCTTCACCGTCCAGAAGATCGCTCCGATCGCGTCCTGACAGCTGCGGCCGGGCCGGAAGCCGTACGACCTCGGCTCGAACCGCGCCTCCCACTCGGGCTCCAGCGCGTTCTTCACGCGGGCCTGGAGCACTCGGTCACGGATGACCGGGATGCCGAGCGGTCGCTGCTTGCCGTTGCTCTTCGGGATGAACACTCGCTTGACCGGCCTGGCTTTCCAGGGCTGGGAGGACCGATGGATCTCGGTCGCCAGCTTGCCTCTCGCCGCTGGGGTGAGGGCTCGCTCCCCGTCGATGCCGGCGGTCTTGCGACCACTGCTCTGCTGCGTCACCCGCTTCACGCTGACCAGCGTGTTGCTGCGGCTTCGCAGTATGAGCTTCTGCAAGTTGCGGACCTTCTTCAGGTCCCCGTCCTGCGTCGCCTTGAAGATCCGCTGCCTCAGTCGCCGTACGTTCTCCTCGCACTCGGCCCAGTCGATGCCGTGCCAGTCGAGGCTGTCGTCCTCCGGTCCGTTCACCGCAGACGCTGAGGACTCGGCCAAGGGCCTTCCTCTCATGTTGCGCCTCCAGTACCTAACTTGTCCTTCGGTTCTGACGTCCTTGCAGTGGTGACCTCAAAGGCTCACCCGATCCACGTGGGCGCCCTTTCGGGCCAGGCCACCAGGGCCCGTATCCGGCGAGTTATGCGGTGGGCGGGTGAAGGCCCCGCTCACTGGTTTCCTCTGGCCTTTCGGCCCACCGGCTTTCGCTTCTTGGATCATCCTTCTCCCGCCGGGGAGTTCGGCTCTCCTTGCGGTCGGCCTACCAGGCTTCTCGCCTGGACCCCGACGGGGTTTCCACGTTCCGCACCAGTAAGACGCGGCCGGGGTGGGCGCCCCCTCTACCTCGGGACCAGCGGTGCCCACCCACCGGGTCCAGTTGCCCGGAGGTCGCTTGGTGCCTCGCAGCACCGGGTCCTGTGACCGCCGTTTGCTTGCCATCGCGCGGCCTTATCGATCACGGGGCATCATCAGGGGTTCACTCTCGTTCGCCCGTCCGGCCTTCCCCTCGCCTGTGGCTCCTCGATGGCCGAGGTGCTCTTGGACTTGAACGCTCCGCTTCACACCCCGCCGTTGCCAGCGACGCATGGGAGCGCGGGGACGGGCCTTGGACACTGGCCCGAAGTTCAGCCGATCGATACCTCCTTCACGTGACTGTCCTTACTTACTTGGTGCGACCTCGTGTCGCACACCGGAATCGATAGTTGGCCTTGGGAAGAGGTAGATGGCCACAGAGCGGGTTCCGACTACAGGGGGTGACCGTGCGATTTGGCACGCGACTTGTCGCGAGCGACGGTCCACCTGCCTCTCTAGGCCGGATCGGCACGACAGCCGTCACCGAAGTGTGAACCGAGTGACGCGTGCACTCGATCGGGTGAGTCCGACCGAAGGCACGCATGAATCCGTGGCGATCAATAAAGGATCGAGACGCAGACCTCTGAGCCTGCACGACCGCGTCTCGTAGCGGCTGGGCAGGCAGCCCGGTCGCTACGGGTTGAATCTGCCGACGAAGGAGCCATGATGGCCGAACCGACAGTTACCGTGAGCGGCAACAAAGCCGAGATCACCATTCCCAAGGCGGACCAATTCGGTGACCTCAGCGAGATCGAGATCAGGGTGGAAGCCGGCAAGGGGCACACGGAACAGCGAGTGCGCGTTCAGGCCGACAAGCTGGATCTTCAACTCGCCGGCTTCCGCGGCAGCCTGGTGGAGTTCAAACAGGGGCGCGCCGGTACGCAGGTGGGCTACAGCCGACCCGAGAGCGGCAACCTGCAGCTCGGGTTCGACGACGTGCTTTTCACGGTCACCGGGGAAAGCCAGGTGGGGACCGAGCGCTGGTCCATCATCAGGCCATGCACACTGACCGTCACCTTCGATCACGCTATCGGGCATGCCGTGAAGCCGAACACGGTCGAGGGAGGAGACCCGCGGAAGCGCGACGACGGCGGGTATCTCGGTTACTCGATCCAGCTTGAGAGCAAGGACAACTACGACAACGAAGACGCCGGCGGGACCTCAGGGTCCACGTTCTACATCAGGTGGAAGGATCTGGGCCCGGGCTGGACTGTCGATGGCTATGTGCCCAATGAGAGCAGGCTGTAGGGCCTCACCGCTCGAACGGATTCGCGTCTGCCAGGCGCGCACGGCCTGCGGGTAGGCATGCGCGAAGCCGACAGCCCCGCACCCGGCCCGCAGGCGCTGCTGCAGCCGCCGGGGTGCTCCGGCCCGGCCGGAGCACCCCGGCGGCTGGCACCACCGTTCCGGTCACCCCTGGCCGCCGTCAACCGAGTGGTCGACCCAAAGTCACCCGCACGGTCAGGGGCTCCTTTGGATGGTTCCCGGACCTGGCCGCGCTCCTTCTGACAGCGGCGGTCGAGGGGGTTGCCTGACAGCGGCCAGGAGGATTTCCCCAGGGACGGCCAGATACCAATCCCCGCTGGCGGCCACCTGCGGCTGCTGGCCGCCGCAGCCGTTTGCTCTGCGTAGTCGAGCTCAGGCTGCCGATCTTGTACCTGCCGGCCCCCAACCCGACCATGGGACAACGTGGTCGTTGTGAAGCAGTTGGGGCCTGGGAGCTCCTGGCCGAGCAATCTGGCCAAGAGCTCCCAGACCGCAACGTCGCTGCCTGCAGCCTGGCGAGTCGCTGCTCAGACGGTGATGACCGTCTTCCCCTGGGCATGTCCTGTACGGCTGGCTGCGAGGGCCTCGGGGGCCTTCTCCAAGGGAACTTCGAGCTGGATGAGGACTGTCAGACGGCCCGCGTCCACATGGCCAGCGACCATCTCCAGGATCTGCGGGGATGGCCGGTTGACGAAGTGGAAGCCGCGCACGTCGTCCTTGGTGAGGACATCGTTGTCGGCCGAACCGATGACCGACACGGCGACACCGCCGTCGCGGACCGCCCGGGTCATGTCCGCGAAGGCCTTCGCGTCGCTAGCCAGGTCGATGAGTACGTCCACTCCCTCGGGGTGGGACGCGAGTACCTGTTCGGCGACCGAGCCCGCCGTGTGGTCCACAGTCTCGGCGGCGCCCAGATTCCTCATCAGCTCGGCCGCGGCCGGCCGGGCGGTGGCGATCACCTCCGCACCCGTGCCGGCCGCGAGCTGGGTAGCGAATGTCCCGACGCCCCCGGTCGCGCCGACGATCAGCACCCGCTGTCCTTCGCTGATCCGGGTCTCTTCGACCAGGTTAAAGGCGGTCATTCCGGCGGTGGGAACGGCGGCAGTGGTGGCGGAGGTGACCGAGCGCGGGGCCGGGGCGATGTCGCCCTCCCGGGCCACCGCGAACTCGTCACCGACACCCTCGGCCTGCTGCTGGCCGTGCTGGTCACCGCCGCGAGCGTGCACGATGGCACCGCCGGCCGACAGCTGCTGACCTGGGTGGCGGCCGACCACCCCACCATCCGCAAGGCCTGGGCCGACATGGGCTACAAGAACGCCGTCATCGAACACGGCGCCACCCTCGGCATCGACCTCGAGATCGTCCTTCGCGACCCCGCAACCAAAGGGTTCGCCGTCCAGCCCCACCGCTGGATCGTCGAACGCACCCTGGGCTGGCTGATGAACCACCGCCGCCTCGCCCGCGACTACGAAGCCCTCCCCGCCAGATCCGAAGCCATGATCCACGTCGCGATGATCAGCCTCATGACCCGCCGCCTCACCGGCGAAACCACCCCCACCTGGCGCGGAACTTGACCTCGACAACCAGGAACGAAACGCCCACTAAGAGGGCGTTTGCTCCTCACACGGGCTGAGGTGTGGGGATTTCGGTCCCCGATCGGCCGGTTCCCGGAGTGGCTGACGAGGCGTGTGTGAGGGTCGGGCGTGCTGGTGTGACCAGCACGCCCGACCTATCCGTGTTGCTCCTGTCTCATCCCAAGGCGCCCGGTTCCCGTCGTCGCACGCCGGCCTCCGGCCAGAGCTCTGGCCCAAGACCGCCCGCAGCGGTACGCCATAGACATGACGCCGCGGAAGCCGTACCCGAGCGACCTGTCCGACGCCCGGTGGGCACTGGTCGAGCCCGTCCTGACCGCCTGGCGGGCCGAACGCCGGGGCAGGGCACTGGACATCGGGCGCCCACCCGAGCACGACTTGCGGGACATCCTCGACGCGATCCTGTACGTCGACCGGACCGGGATTCCGTGGCGCTACCTCCCGCACGAGTACCCGCCCTGGGCCACCGTCTACGGCTACTTCGCCAAGTGGCAGCGCGACGGCGTGTTCGAGCAGCTCAGCGGCCTGCTGCGGCGACGAGTTCGCACCGCCGGCGGACGGACCGCCGAGCCGAGCGCGTGCGTGATCGACGCCCAGAGCGTGAAGACCGCGCCCACCGTGCCCGCCGCCACCCAGGGCACCGACGCCGCCAAGAAGATCGTCGGCAGGAAACGCAGCATCATCACCGACACCCTCGGCCTTCTGCTCGCCGTACTCGTCACGGCCGCCAGCGTGCAGGACTCCGTCGCCGGCACCCAACTGCTGAACCGGGCCGCCGCCGACCACCCCACGATCAGCAAGGCCTGGGTCGACGGCGGCTACCGCCAGTACCTCGTCGAGCACGCCGCCGCCCTCGGCATCGACATGGAAATCGTCCACCGCGACCCCACGACCAGGGGATTCGCCGTCCTGCCTCGACGTTGGTGCGTGGAGCGAACCTTCGGCTGGCTCATGCTCCACCGGCGCCTGGTCCGTGACTATGAAGCCCTGCCCGCCCGCTCCGAGGCGATGATCCACCTCGCGATGATCGACAACATGACCCGCCGTCTCACCGGCGAATCAACACCCACCTGGCGAGGCACCTGAACCGGACATCATGGAACTCGCGAGATCAAACGCCCTCTAAGGATGCTGACCAGAACGAGAAGGACCGCCACCGATGTCGGTGGCGGTCCTTCTCGCTGCACGCTCTAAGCCAGGTAGATGCCGGCGAAGGTACCGTCGAAGCCGAGGGCCACCCGCGCGGCGTCGGTGCCGGGGTGGTGGGTCCAGGTCGGGTTGGCGATCATCGCGTCGAAGTCCTTGCGGGTGATCTCCGGCTCCAGCCACTCGTTCCCGCAGCGGCACCGCACCCAGACGTTGCCGCGGTGGTTGAGCAGCAGCCAGTCGCGGCGGGCCCGGCAGGCGGAGCACGTCACCGGCATGCCGAGCAGCGCGAGTTCGGCCGGGTGCAGCAGACCGCGGACGGCCGCCGGACCGCTGGGGATCTGGGTCTCGTACTCCAGCTGCAGGAGCGGGTCGGAGCCGACCGGGACCGGGGTGGTGATCGAGGCCGGGGCGGTGTTGGTGTGCTCGGTGGTTCTGGTCACGGGCTCTCCGTTCGTGGTGCTCGGGTACTTCCGTAACACCTGGTGGAAGCAGGTGTCGAGGGGTTCCGGGAAGGCTGCGGGCTGTCGGCTCAGCGGCGCGGTGCCGGGCGGTGCGGGTCGGTCACGGGCTGGGGCGCGGTGCGCGCCTGTGCTGCTCCGGTCCGTGTCTGGGTGCCGGGGGACGTGCGGGTGCGAGGGTGCTCGGGGTTGGCGGGCAGGTCGGCGAGGCGGCGGATGCGCCAGACGAGGACGTCGGCGGTGTTGCGGGCGGTCTCCAGCTCCCGCCAGTCGGCGGCCTTCTCCAAGAGGGCCCTGGGGTCGTGGCCGGCCGCCTCGGCTTCCGCGAGGACGGCCGCCAGGGCGTCGTGCTCGCGGGACGGCCCCTTCGGGGTGGCCGTGTCGCCGAGCACGGTGCGGATGGTCGTGTCGTGGCGGCGGCGCTCGCCCTCCGGGAGGGCGCGGCCGATCTCGCGCATCGTTCGCATGGGGGTGGCTGCGGCCTGCCGGTAGGCGGAGCGCAGGTGGTCGGCGGCCTGGCGGGAGGCGGCGGCCTGCTGGGCGTGACCCCTCGCGGAGTGCCAGCGGGCGGCTGCAAGGGTGACCAGGACGAAGGTGGACAGGACCATGGCCGTGGCGCCGCCGTCCTCGCCCCGGCCGAGGGCGCTGCCGGCGTGGACGATTCCGCGGGCGGCCGAGCGCAGGGCCCGGATGTCGGCGTTCTCGGCGCGGACGTGGCTGCGGGTGGCGCGCTCGAAGGCGCGGGCGGCTTCCCGCAGTTCGGCGCGGGTGGCGGCCGGGGAGGTTTGCGCGAGGGCGTCGAGGATCTCTCCGGCACCGACGAGGTGGGCGGCGGCGGCATCGTCGTCGTCCTGGTCGAGAACGGCGGCGGCGTGCTCGGCGGCGCCGACGGCGTCCCGGCGGCTCCGCGCGGGAGTGGAGCGTCCGGTGCGGGCCGGGTGGCTGCCCGGTTTCGTGGTGCCGGCGGTGGATGCGCTGTCGAGGCGAAGGCGGATGCGGGGCAGGGAGAGATCGGGTGCGAGTTTGGACCCGGAGAACCAGATGGGCTCACCGGCGCGGTTGCGGTCGCCGGGCAAGGCGACGTTGTAGCCGGTGAGGTCACCGGACGGCAGATGGCGGAGCTTCACCCGCAGGCCGGCCTCGCGCAGGCGGGTGAAGAACTCCTCCTCGTTGTCGGCTCCGGCGACGGCCTGGCGGACGGCTTCGCGCAGGGTTTCGCGCGGGGTCTCGGTGCGGCCGGAGCGTTCGGCCTTGAAGCGCTCGGCGCTGGTGGGGTTCTTGGCGGCGGTGCCGTCGCCGGGGTTGAGCTGGCGCAGGCCGTACTCCTTCTCGATGAGGCGGGCTTCGGCCTGGGCCTTGCGGCGGTCGAAGGAGAGGTTGGCGAGTCGGCCGTCCTGGCGGACGAGGGTGGCGGCGATGTGGATGTGGTCGTCGGCGTGGCGGACGGCGACCCAGCGGCAGCCGGTGGTGTCGCCTTCGGGGGCGATGCCGGTGGCGTGGACGACGCGGCGGGCGATGTTCGCCCAGTCGTTGTCGTCGAGGTGGCGGTCGCCGGGGTCGGCGCGAACCGAGCAGTGCCAGATGGTGTCGGCGGGGGCACGGCCTGCGATGGCTTTGACGGGCTGGTCGAGTTGGGCGGCGAGCTGGGCGATGGTGTGGTGGGGGTTGCGGCCGGGGTCGGGGGCGAAGTCGTTCCAGCTCGCCACGAGGTGCTGGTCGGTGTGTTCGTCGCGGCGGCCCGGTCCGTAGAGGTAATGGATGAGGCCGTAGGTGCCGCCGGTGCCGGTGCGGATCTTGGGGATCACCGGCGGACCATCCAGGCGACGGCTTCGTCGACCGCTGCGATGGAGGCTTCGACGCGGTGCAGGAGCTGGCGGAGGTCGGTGGCCGGTTGGCCGCCGGCGTTGAGGAAGTGGGCCACCTGGTTGACGTTGTTGCCGATGGCGGCGAGCTGGCGGTTGGACTCCATGAGTTCCTGGATTCCGCGGCGGTAGTCGGCGATGGCGGCGCCCGGGTCGGTGCTGGTGGCGGCGGCCAGGGTGGCGGCGGCGCAGAAGCCGCCGGGGGCGAGGTCGGCGTGGTCGGCGGCCTTCCGGACGGCGGCCCACTCCGGTTCGCTGAAACGCAGGCTCACACAGGTGCGGCGCTGGGTGGCGTGGCGGGGGCGGCGGCGTCGGGAGGCGGCGCGCTCGGGAGCGGGAGCGGTCGGTGTGTCTGTCCCGGTCGGCTCCCCCGAGTCGACTCCCCGGTTGTCGGCAGGCCCCCCTGGGTCTGCCGACGATCGGGGTGCCCGTGCCCCCTTCGGGGCGCGGGCGGGGTAAGCATCGCTTACCCCACAACTTGCTCCGCCAGGGGCGGTGTTGGGGTCGCTCTCCCGTACCTGTGTGGTGCTGTCGTGGCCGGGTGCGGTCATCGGCTGGCCTCGGTGTCGCGCTGGCGGATGTCGAGGAGGAGTTCTTCGATGAAGTCGAGGGCGAGGACGGGGTGGTGAAGGGTCCAGGGGCGGGAGTGCCGGCCGCGCTGGATGCTGCGGGTACCGTCCGGGCCGGTTTCGACGCGGTGGAGGTGGCCGTGCTGGGTGAGGACGGCGAGCCAGGAGTCCGCCTCGGCCCAGGTGGCGGGGGTGGTGCGCATGGTGGGGTGCTCCCGTTCGGCGGTGGTGCGGGTGGGTGACCGGCCGGGGTGATCTGGTCGGTCACCCCGGCGCTCGGGTGTCGGTCAGTTCCGGTCGGCGGTGACCGGCTGACCGGGCTGCGGTCGGAGCTGGGCCATCAGTTCGGTCAGCGTGGCGCTGGACAGGGGGATCTTCTGACCTCGGATCGCCTCGGCGACCACCTTGCGGGTCAGCCTGCCGTTCTCCGGCGCGGCCTGCCGGGCGATGGCCAGCAGGTCGTCGGTGTCCAGGTCAGGACGGCGGTCAGTGTCCCGGTCAGTGACCGGCGGGTCGGTGACCGGGGTCCTGACCGGCGGGTCGGTGGCCTCGGCGGGGCTGACCGTCGCGGTGGTGACCGGCCTGTTGTTCGCCGGTCGGTCAGTGACCTGTCGGCCGTTGACCGGGTGACCGCTCAGGTCAGAGGGCTTGGTCAGACTGACCGCGCTGACCGGGGTCAGCAGCGGCTGATCGCCTGATGCGGTGACCGGGCGGCTGACCGGCAGCTCCGCACCGGGGCGACCTCCGCTGTCCTGACCGCCGGTCAGCGCTGCCAGCCGCTCGGTCAGTCCGGCCTCGACGCTGACCTGACCTCGGCCAAGGGTGACCTCGGTCAGGTCAGGAGTGACCTGACCTCGGTCGGCCTCGGCCCCTCGGTCAACGGGGCTAACCGGTCCGCGGGCGATGAGGATGTAGAGGTGGACGGCGCCAGCCAGGGCGAGCGGGGCGATCGTGGAGAGCACCGCGACCACCGAGTCGCCGAGCCGCAGGCCGGCGGTGGCGCTCTGCTCGTTGAGCCGCACGGCGTGCAGGGCGTTGGCCCACAGGCTCGCCCCGGTGGCCGTGCCGAAGAGCAGCCACACGTAGGCGCGGGCCCGCAGCGGAGCGTCCCGCATCACGAGCAGAGCGCGCACCCCGTAGGCGATGAAACCGTCGATCACGAACGGGAACACGAAGGTGAGCAGGCCCCGCACGTGGATGGCCACGGCCATCTGCTGCAGCGCGTCGTAGCTGAGCGCGCAGCCCGCGCCGCCGAGGGCGATGACGACGGCCCGGTCCCAGCCGGTGACGTGCGCGGAGTTCGGGGTGGTCGCGGTGGTGGTGCTCATGCGGCCGTCCCGAAGTCGTCGCGGTCCAGTTGGTCGGCGGCGCCCTGGTCGGCCGAGACCGTGCGGGTGGCCTGTTCGGCGATCTGGCGGTGACGGATCGCGCGGCGGGTCTCGCGGTAGAGCTTGAGGGCGTGCTCCGGGCTGATCTTGAGGAGCCAGGCGAGGCGCTCGACCGGCACGTCCTGCCGGTATCCGGCGAGGACGACGGCGCGGCGCTCCGCCTTGGTGACGTGGATGTCCCGTCCGGCCAGCACGGCGTTGACCCGGCTGTAGTCGAGGCGGTCGTTGAGCCTGGTGTGCAGGGGTTCGCGCTCCTCCTCGGTGAGGCCGCCCCGGATGCCGTGGGTGTCGCCCGTCTCCAGCGCGGCGTCCAGGCAGGCGCGGGCGACCGGGCACTGGGCGCACAGCGCCTTGGCGGTGGTGATCGCGGCCGTGTCCTCCGGACCGGGGAAGAACACCTCGGGGTCGACGGGGGTGTACTCGGTCGGGGTGCAGACGGCCTGGTCCTGCCAGGTCTGGTCGCCGAGTGCGCGGTGGCGGACAGGGCGGGTCGTGGTGGTCATGCGGGGTTGCTCCGATCGCTCTCCGCGCGCAGGGCGGCGTCAGCGGAGAGGTGCGCTGGGTCGGTGAAGGGTGGGCGGCTCGCCGTGGGCGGCCGGGCGCGGCGGCGGCTCAGGCGGCGCGCTGGAGGCGTCTGCGGTCGACCGGCTCGAAGGCGACCCGGGTGGTCATCTGGGCGAGCCGGGAGGTGACGCGGTCACCGAGGCAGGTGCGCAGGTCCTTGATCGGCAGGTTGCTGGTGATCAAGGTCGGAAGCAGGCTGTTGTAGCGGCGGTTGATCAGCCGGTAGGTCTGCTCTTCGACGAACTCGGAGCTCTTGGCGGCGCCGAGGTCGTCGAGGATCAGCAGCGGAACCCGGCTGTAGGCGGCAAGGACCCGCTCGGCATCCGTGTCCGAACTCGGTCGCAGTTCGGCGTAGAGGTCCGCGGCGGTGGTGGCGCGCCACCGCACACCGATGCCGGCCTCGACCAGGCGGCGCACGGCGCCGTACGCCTCGTGGGTCTTCCCGGCGCCGACGACTCCGGCCATCAGCAGGCTGGGGCCGGTGGCGACCTGGCGGCGGGCACCGAGGCTCGGGGCGGTGGCCTCGGCGGCCACCTGCCGAACCCAGGCCAGGACCTGCGGGTTCGTGGCGACCGCGTCGCGGTAGCGCGGCGGCAGCCCTGCAGACAGCGCCTCCTCCGCCGAGTACGGCTCCACCTCGTCCGGGAGGGAGTCGACCACGTGCGGCTCGATGCCCCGGGACGCAAGGATGCGGGCCATCCGGTCGAGCACCGAGGGCGCCTCGGCGAGGGTCTGCGGGTCACGGCGGGTGCGCATCACAGCTCCTCGGCGTAGGCGGCGACGGCGTCGACCGGGTTGGTCCACGCCTGGTGAGCGGGCTCAGTAGGCCGGAATCCCGGCCGCGCCAAATCGGTGCCTCGTGCGTTCATGGCGTCGTTGACCAGGCTCGGCAGCCGGGACGGGTGACCCTGGATCTCGGCGAACCGCTGCAGCCCGGAACGGACGTGCTCGGCGGCGATGCCCTCGCCCAGCAGGGTCTTGACGACCTTGCCGAGGTGGCCGAGCACGCTGCCCGGCGGACGCTGGCTGCACGCGGCGACGTACTCGCCGATCAGCTGGCCGGCCGAGACGGTGTCCGCGTCGGGCGCCTGTCGCCCCGTAGGGAAAGATCCAGGATCCAAGATCCTAGATCCAGGCGCCGAGGACTCCGGGAGGGTTCGACGAACCTTCGGGGAGGCTTCGACGATTGCCGTCTGACCTGCGGTTTTCCGGGGAGCCGGAACCGGCTTGCGCTCCGCCTCGATCACCGGGGCGACTGCTTCGGCGGCACCCGCAGCCGTCTGCCCGGCGGGCGCCGGGAGGTGCTCGTGCGGGTGCTGGACGGCTGCCGGAGTGTTCGCCGAGGTTTCGCCGAACACTCGGGGAGCACTCACCGCGGCCTCAGCTCCGGACCCCGGGGTGCCGGCGAGGGCGGCCTGCTGGATGCAGGGGCCCTTGCAGACGCCGCACCGCTCCGGCTCGCAGTGCGGGCACGCGGGAAGGCGGCTGAGTGACGGCTTGTCGATCTTCTGGTGCTTGCGCCACGTCGGGTAGTGGAAGTACCGGCGGCCGTCGCAGCCGGTGTAGCGGCAGATCGCGCCAGCGGAGGCGAGCTGCTGGAGGTGGTCCTCGACGTCAGCGCGGGTGATCTCCTCGCGCATTGGCCAGACGAGGCCGTAGACGATCGCCGCGTTGTCGCGGTGGCGACCGTGGTCGTCGGCGTGGTTCGCCATGCCGAGAAACGTGATCACGGCGGGGATGGCCACCTCGGCGAGCGTCTCGCTCACCCAGGTCTCGGGCTTGATCGCTCGTATTCGCGCCATGTCAGCAGCCCCGAACCGTGTCGTCCGCACGGACTCCGTCGGCGAGGTGCAGGCGGGGCCAGGCGGCGCCCGGGATCATGTCCCCGAGCCTGGTGCCAAGGCGAGGCATCACGCCGGCATCCGGGCGGCAGGCTGGGGTTCCGCTGCGTGCGGCAGGCATGCGATACTCCGTGCTTCGTAGGAGCACGCGCGGCGGTCCTCGTGCGAAGAAGTCCCGCCGCGCGCGTGGTAGTGAACCGACGCCCTTCGGGGTGTCGGACCCGGCGTCCGGAGTTGGTAGCTCCAGGACGCCGGTCTCATTTCAGGGCTCGGACGGCACCCTTGGTGTCGTCGCCCTCTCATCCATCTGCGCACTGTGCGGCGGGAGCAGCACCATAGGGCCACTCTGGCCCACAGGTCCACCCTGTTCTCAGACCACCGGGTGTCACAGTCAGGAAGAGAGACTCACCTCACTCATGGTGATCACCCGGTCGCCCATCAGGCGGGCCACACTCACTCCCCCGGCCGCCGATGGAGTCCTGATTCATCTGAATCCTCATTATGTGATTCCCTATCAAGCGATCTCTGGAAGTCGATACCGCCAAGGCGACATTAAGGATCGACCAGGATAGGGGTCAATAAATTACAGATATCTACGCGAGTAGATATGCTGCCTTTTCGGAGACTGAGAAACGATCTTCCGACACCACCTCGGCGACGCTCCGCAAGCGATCACCCAGGCACCACATGCCCTACGACCATGACTCCTCACGGTAAGCGAGCAGTCGATTTCGGCAACCCAGAGTCACGTGACGGATACCACTCGCTGTCGTCCGTCAACCTTCACCCCTATATGCACCATCGAGAATCGCATTCCTGCGGCAGGTATATTCGCTGTCCGAGGCAGCCGGAGAAGGCGCCTCGTCGAGAAGCGGACATACAACATTTAGGGTTGAACAAGATGCGCGCAATAGCCGTGCGGGAGTTCGGCGGCCCCGAGGTTCTGGAGCTGACCGAGATGCCCGAGCCGGGCGACCGCCCCGGCCACCTTCGACTCCGCACCCGGCTGGCCGGCGTCAACTACGCCGACGTCCACCTGCGCGAAGGCACGTACCCGGCCCCCATGCCCGCCCCGTTCATCCCGGGCAACGAAGTCCTGGGCAGCACCGAGGACGGGCGCCGCTACGTCGCGCTCAGCCGCGGCGGCGGCTACGCCGAGACCGCGGTCGTCCACCGCAAGCTCGCCTTCGAGGTGCCGGACGGCGTGGCCGACCACGACGCCGTCGCCCTTACGCTCCAGGGCAACACCGCGTGGCACCTGCTCTTCACCGACCTGCGGGTGACCGCCGAGGACACCCTCTTGGTCCCGGCCGCCGCCGGCGGTGTCGGCTGCCTCGCCGTACAGCTCGCCAAGCACGCGGGTGCGAAGGTCGTCGCCATGGCCTCCAGCGAAGCCAAGCGGCGCACCGCCGTCGAGCTGGGTGCGGACACCGTCGTCGACTCCTCGACCGCGGAGGGCCTCACTGAGCGGATCCTCGACGCGGCGGGCGGCCCCGTTTCCGCCGCCCTGGAGATGACCGGCGGCGACGTCTTCCACGCCACCCTCGCCGCGCTCACCCCGCGCGGCAGGATGTCCGTCTTCGGTGCCGTCACCGGGGTTGAGGGCCTCGTGCCCATCACCAGCCTGCTTGCCGGGTCCAAGGCCGTCAGTGGCTTCTGGCTCCCGAACCTCTACCCCTCGCGCACCCACCTCAAGGACTCGATGTCCGCGCTGTTCGCGGCCGTCGCCGACGGCTGGCTCAAGCCGCTCAACGGACCGGTCTACAAGCTCGGACAGGCCCGCCAGGCCCACCACGACCTCGCCACCCGCCTCACCGCGGGCAAGGTCGTCCTCGACATCGACCGCTGATCAGCCGGCCTCTGCCCGCTTCGCGTACCCGCTCCTGACGGGTTGTCGCGGGACGCAGCCCCTCGCGCCGCCGAGCGGCGCGACAACCCCCCGGAACCCTCAATGAAGATCACCACCTCGTCGGCGACCGACACCGTGCCCGGGCAACGCCAGGACGCCACGCCGAACAAACCACCCTCCTCCCTCGCAGCCCGCGCCTTCGCCGTCCAGCAGGCCTTCACCCGGCTCCCCGGCGACGTGCACGCGCTCCGAACCATCGCGACCGCCGCCGGCCTCGACGACGCCACCACCCACCGCATCCTCCAGACCGGCGTCGGCGACGGCGTCTTCGAGCAGGTCGGCCGCGGCCGCTACCGCCTCGGTACCGGCACCGCCCGCGCCGGCGTCCAGGCCATGGCGCACTCGCCGGGCGCCGCCTCGACCCACGGCATCCTCGAACGCCTGCACCAGGCAACCGGCGGCCTCGCCCTGCTCTACGTCCTCTCCCCGTTCGGTGGCGCGAAGCGGCTCTGCACCGACTACGTCATCGGCGACATGGACCCGGCCGAAGTCGGGATGTCTGCGGCGGACGTCGTCTCCGTGTCGCGCTCCCTGCGTACCGGGGCCTCCGGGCGCGTCATTCTCGCCTACCTGCCTCAGCCCATCCAGGACCTCGTCCTCGCCGAAGACGTTCCGCCCACCGCCGGCCCCGGGGTCATCCGCGACAACGACGCGCTCAGCGCGACCCTCGACGAGATCCGCCGGCTCGGCTTCGGCGTCGGCCGCCAGGAGTGCATGCCCGGCTGGGACTCCGTCGCCGCGCCGGTCCACTGGCACGACTCCATCATGGGCGCCGTCCTGCTGCTCAGACGCTCCGTCGGGATGCCCACCGACCTCCGTCCGCTGATCTACCACACCCGCAAGGCCGCCGAGAGCATCAGCGAGCTGACCACGACCCCGCTCGCCGCCGCCATGTGACCTTCAGCAGCCGGACGCGTCCCGGCGCTGCCACCTGTGAACGGCCCCGGGCCGCAGCGCTGAGGTGTCCGGGACACGTCCTGACCTCTCGCCGAACTCGGACCGGCGCCCGAACGTCGGCGTGTGCCGGCCACCTTGCGGCGGTGCATGGGCCCAGAGGGCCGAATCCTTCATCGTCGAGCGGTTTGCACCAGCGCGCGCGAACCGGTGCCCCGCGTCGCCTAGCCTTGAGCGATGAACCTGAGCCTCGCGTACCGGACCGCCGAATCGCTGCTCTCGGACATCCCCCTGCGCTGGGCGCACTCCTGCCGGGTCTTCGAACAGGCCGGAGTACTCGCGCCGGTACTCGGGGCCGACGAGGAGGTGGTGCGCATCGCCGCGATCCTTCACGACGTCGGGTACGCGCCCTCGGCAGTCGACACCGGCCAGCACATGATCGACGGCGCCCGGTATCTGCGCCGGATCGGCGTCGATGCCGAGGTCTGCTCGCTCGTCGCCTACCACTCCTCGTCGGAGTGGGAGGCAGCCGAGCTGGGCCTGTCGGCCGCGCTCGCGGACTTTCGCCGGCCGGCGCCAGACCTGCTGGACGCGATCACGTACTGCGACCTCACCAGCGGCCCCGACGGCGCCCTGGTCGACCCGGTGTCCAGGCTCGACGAAGTCCTTCGCCGGTACGGCACCGGTCACGTCGTCCACCGCGCCGTCTCCGCGTCCCGCCCGGCGTTGCTCGCCATGGTCGACCGGGTCGCGAAGCGGCTGGCCGAGTCCGGCGACGCCTGAGTCAACCGAGGTGCGGGGCTTCCTCGTTGCGAAAGCCGTGGTCCAGTCGAAGTCTGGTCGTCGGGGCGATGTCCAGCCCTTCGAGTTCCGCTCGTGGTACCCATCGGACG
Organism: Kitasatospora sp. NPDC038210; assembly: GCF_055600605.1. Taxonomy (NCBI): domain Bacteria; kingdom Bacillati; phylum Actinomycetota; class Actinomycetes; order Kitasatosporales; family Streptomycetaceae; genus Kitasatospora; species Kitasatospora sp. NPDC038210. The sequence goes on from NZ_JBVJYK010000018.1 coordinate 37,465, forward strand.
TCGAAGGACTCGGAGCTTGCGGCGAGCCGGCCGCCGACCGGCCTTGCCCGGAAGCACAAGGAGAACTCCTGGCGCACTTCCCCGTCGGAGAACTCGACCACGTGTCCGGGGTCGCTGTACGTGCCGACAAGGCCGGTGACTTCGACCTCGATGCCGGTCTCCTCCCGCACCTCGCGCACGACAGCCCCCGGAAGGTTCTCGCCGATCTCAAGGACCCCACCGGGCATTCCCCAACGGCCGTTGTCGGAGCGCCGCTCCAACAGGAGTTCGCCGCGCTCGTTCACCACGAACGCGGTGACCGCGGGCACGATCCGCTGGGCCTTCGGGGCCTTCGGATCATCGAAGTAGTCGGTACGGCTCACGATTCCTGCCTCAGTAGCGGAACGGCACCGGCCCAGACCTTCTCGAAGCTCTGCCGGTAGGTCGAGACCAGCTGGGCGCCGGCAACACGGCGCAGGTGGAGCACCGGGGTGAGCGGCGCGCTCACCCCGTAGATCTGGGTGTTCACCAGCATCTCGTCGTCGAACCAGTACAGGGAGTTGTGCAGAGTCGATCGGTGCGTCCGGAACTCGATGCCGGGCGCTCCGTAGAGCGGCCGGTAGAGCTTGATGACCTCGCGTACCTTGTACGCAACGCCCTCGCCAAGCTCCTCCTCCTCGCCCCGACGCGCGACCTCTGAGCTCTCCGGATCACCGAGCAGCAGACGGACCCGGACTCCCGCCTGGGCCCGTCCGGTGAGGATCCGGTGCCAGCGCGGGTTCTCGGCGAGGTGGACGCCGGCATGGACGAGCACGCCGATGTCGGTCGAGGCACGCTGGGCGAACTGTAGCCACAACTCCGGCGGTACGGAGGAACGGTGAGGATAGACGTGGACGATCTCGGCGTCGGCCTCGTCCAGGCGCTGTGTCTCGGACTTCGCGTCCGGCCACAGGTAGTCCTCGTCGGTCTGCAACTTGGCCGCCGCCGCCTGGCGGTGCCGCCGGTACGGTTCGCGGCTCTTGAGGATCCAGCGCTCCACCGTCTTGGCATCGACACCGCAGTGCTCTGCCAGTTCCTGCTCGGTGACCCCACGGACGACCAGCGCCGACCGAAGGCGTTCGTTCGCCATGGCACTCCCGGATGGGACGTCTTGGGACGTAATGAGATCTCAGGACGATACCGAGGACGTCCCAAGACGTCCAGCCAGGGTCTGATCATGTCCCGCCCCTCGCAGGCATTCTGAGCTCCCGTCGCCCGACCGCATCAAGTCGGCCGGGCCCGAATCCACCCGCTCATCTGCGGAGACCTGCCATGAACCCGCGCATCCTCAGCACCGTCGTCAACGACCTCGTCAGCACCGCCGACGTCCTGGCCGCCATCCACGTCAGCCCCGAGGGGCTTGTGCTCGGTGCCTCCCCCGGCGTCGACCGCGATGAAGCGGACCATTGGGCCGCCGTGATGGCGGCCCTCAACGCCGTGAGCAACCACGGCACCGAGATCATCGGCCGCCACGACGCCGAGTCCAGCCCCTGGGGGCACAGCGTGATCGAGGACCGCTCCGGCCGGACCCTGCTCCTGGTCGGCGCCGCCGACGGCTCGATGCTCGCCGTGGTGTGCGCGAGGACGGACCACCTGGGCGAGATCGCCTTCCGCCTCGTCCAACTGGCCGACGACGAACTCGCTCTGACGGAGGCGGCGTGAAGACGACCGCCACCGCCAAGAGCGCAGGGGCACCCCGACTTCCCCTGCCGCTGCCCGACCTCCTCTCGGCCGTCCACCTCCTCGACCCCCACACCCCCGGCGTGGCAGGCCTGGCCTCCTACCTGGCCCGGAGACACGCTCGGGTGACGGTCTCGCCGTCGCACCCCGTTTCCCACCCCGACCTGCTCCAGCGGCTCGAACGGTGCGGTGTCGGCCTCCGGGCGGTCAACTCCGGCACGGCTTCGCTGATCTGGGGCGGGGACAACACCGTCGTCCACGAGGCCGTGGACCACGCCGTCGGCCGAGGCCTTCCCATCCTGGGCTACGCGCGGGCCGTCGAACTGCTGGCCGCAACGGCTCCGACCACGGTCGCTGTCGCCGGCAGTCACTCCACCACCATGGCCGCCGCCGCGCTCACCTGCACGCTCGCCAGCCGCGACCCCGGGTGGATCCTCGCGGAGGCGCCCAAGGGGGACTCCGCCGGCTACGACGGCGGCGGAGAACTCCTGGTGGTGGACCTCTGCCCGGACAGCTCCAGCCACGACGTCTCGCCTCCCGGCTGGCGCTTCCGCTCCCTGGGTGAGGGACTCAACCCGACCGTCACGCTGGTCACCGCTGCGGACGCTGCACCGCCGTACTGGTGGAACCAGCAGGAGGCGCTGGACCACATGGAAGCACTCGCCCGGCGGAGCGAAACGGTGGTGGTGTGGGCCGCCCAGCCCGGATGCCAGGAGCTCGCGGACCGGCTGCGCCGACGCCGCCCGGGCCCGAAGGTGGTGACCGTCGGTCGCGGCGCCGACATGGACGTGCAGGTCCTCGGGAGGTTCTGGACCGGAGAGGACCATCGCGTCACCGTCCGGGCGGCCGGCGAGCAGCACACCTTCACCGTGCCGGTCGCCGGTACGCACTCCGCCATGGCGGTGGCGGCGGCCTGGGCCGCGGGCTGGGCGCTCGGCGTCCCCGGCCACGAACTCGTCGACGGGCTCGGCGCGTTCGCCGGCGTCGAGCGGTCGCTCACCCGGCTCGGCACGAGCGGCGGCATCGACGTTCTGGAATCCAGGGCCGTACACCCGAAGGAGATCGAGGCCGACCTCCAGGGCGCCCGGATGCTCACCGAGGGAGCGGTCGTCGCCGTGTACGAGCCCTCTGGTCACCTGCTCTCGAACGCCCTCGCCGGTCTGATCGCCGACGCCCTGACCGCCGCCGACCGGACGGTACTGCTGCCGGTCCACTCGACGTTCCCCGGTCACCACCACCGCGCCGACGGCGCCGAGAGCATCCTCAACACCGGTTCCACCGACACGGTGATTCGCCACGAGCCCGGTCTGGGCCAACCGCGTCCCGAGGCCCTGGTCGCCTCCCTCGTCCAGCGGGGAGACCTGGTCCTGACCATCGGCCCCCACGCCGCCCGACGGATCGGGCCCTCGCTGCTGGCCGCCCTCGACCGGCCGTAGCCTCCCCTCCTCCCACGCTTCTCCCGGAGATCCGCCATGCCCACCTCCCTTCCCGCCAAGCCCGACCTGTCCGAGGCCGATGTCCTCCTCCTGCAACAGCTGGCCTGCGGCGCCCTGCACGGGACGATCAGCCGGGCCACCGGAATCGAGCAGGCCAGGGTCGGCGCTGCCATCCTCACCCTGCTGACGAAGGTCGACGCGAAGTCGCGCTTCCACGCCACCGCTCTGGGCGCGGGGTGGGGCCTGGTGCAGGACGCGCACGTGATGAACCCCACCGGCAACCCACTGTCCGCTCAGCACGTCGCGGTTCTTGCCGGGCTGGTGGGCGGCGAGGACGCGGCCGTCACCGCGGAGCGCCTGGGCCTGACCGTGAACACGGCGAAGACCTACACCCAGACCGTCCTGAGGACGCTCGGGGTCCGGTCGAGGGAGCAGGCGACCGCGGCGGCCGTTCTCAGCGACCTGGTGCCGCTGCGAGCCCTCGGCGTCGGTTGGCCGGCCGTGCAGCTCAGCCGAGTTCGGCAGCAGGCGAAGGCGGTCTGATGCAGACGGAAACGGCCTCCATGGCGCCGGCCGCGGAGCTCGTCGCGGTGTTGGACAGGGTCGGTCTCGGGATGACGAACGCGGCGATCAGCGCGGCGATGAAACGGAGTGTCGACACCGTCAAGAACCACTTGCGCCAGGCGTACGACCGGTTGGAGACGGCGAACCGGATCCAGGTCTTCGCTCGGGCGTGGCAGTCCGGCCTGCTCACCCGCTCGGCCCCGGTGGGCGCTACGCCTGCCCTCACGGACGAGCAGACGCTGATCCTGCGGATCTGGGCGGCGGGCGGGCACCGGACCGATGTCGCCCGCGCGCTTGAGGTCCGGGAGAGCGCGGCAGAGCTCTACGAGGACGCCGTTCTGGGTGTCTTCGGCACGCGCAAGCCCGTTGTCGCCGTCCGCCGAGCACTGGAGCACCAGCTTGTCGATCCGGCCGGGGACACCCTGGCCGAGCTCATCACACCCATGGCGGCCGATTCGGGTCAGGGCCGCACCAGGCACCACCGGACGAAGGGAGTAGCCGGTGTATCGGGACCCCTGACAGCGCCCCCGGCAGAACCGGACCACCGCTCCGACCCGCTGGTGCGCGCCGTCGCGATGCTGCGGTCCGCCCGCGGTCTGGTCGTCCACCTCGGCGCGCTGGCCGGCCTCCCGGAAGTGCCGTCGCTGGTGGAGGTTCTGGCCGGGGCCACGCCTCCCAGGGCGGCGCCGACCGTCGTGCGTCTGGTGCACCAAGCGCTGGCCCTCGGCGTCCCGTGCGCTCTGGTGCTTCCTGCCATGGCGGTCGATCCGGACCATGCCGTCGCAGCGGTCGGGCTGGGAACGACCTGGTCCTGCGCCGTACGCCAGGACGCGTACAACGGCTCCGCCGCCTACGTGCTCGCAGCCCACCGACTCGGAGCGACTGCCGATGACCTCCTGGTCGTGTGCACCGCCGATCAGGCACCCGCAGCAGCGGACGCCGGGTTCCGGCGGGTCCTGACGACCACGAGCATCATTCCGAAGACGGAGCCTCGACCTGCTCCCGCGCTCGAGCTGAACGCGCTGGAGCGGCGGATCGCCGAGCTCGTCGCCGAGGGGCTGGCCATCGCCGAAATCAGCGGCCGGGTCCATGCCGGGGAGTACCTGGTCCGACACCGTCTGGCCGACCTGCGCCGACGCGCCCGCGCCGTGGACGACGCACACCTGGTCGTCCGCCTGATCACGACGAAGCTGATCGGCACCGAGCGGCTGCGAGCCGAGCTGCCCGACCGCGTGCCCGAGCTGGACCAGGCGGGAAGAGCCGTGATCACGCTGATCTGCACCGGGACGATGAGCGAGGCCGGGGCGAGCAGCGTCGGGCTGAGCCTGCACGAGGCCCGCACCATCGAGGCCAGGATCGTTCGTGCGCTCTCGCGGCGTCACAGCCGCGCCCATGCCGCCGCCGTCGCCCTCCTCACCGGCATCGTCACCCTTCCTCCGACGAAGTCCGTCCCCGTCATGGCGCCGATGGGTCCGGCGCCGTGAGCCCGACGCCGAGGAAGGGGCGGTGACCACCGCTCACCGGACTCGCAGTCCAGCTACCTACCTACCACTCAAGGGATGTGGTCCGTCGTGTTGATCGTTGTCCCGTCGTCGGGCTGGAGATCAGGCCGCTATCTCGGCTCGCAGCCGCTCCAGGGCGCCGTCCGCCTGTTCCTTGACCTCGGGCAGACGGCGGCCGGCCCGGACGACGCGCTGGAGCTGGTGCGGCAAGCGGTGGAGGGTCGCCTCACCGACCGCCGCGCTGAGCTGTTGCGCCGCGCCCGTCGGGTCTCCTTTCCGCAGCAGCACCTCGCCGGCGGTGATCGCCGCGATGATCCGCCACTGGGGGGTCGCTCCGAGACTGGCGGCCGGTGCTCCGTCGAGCTGCCGGACCGCTTCGGCAACCCTGCCGGTGCCCATGAGGCCCCGGAGGTGGACCTCGTGGAGGGTGAACTCGGAGAACAGGGCCGTGGGTGCCACGTCGTGCAGAAGCCGACGGCCGTCATCGATCGCGGCGTCGAAGACGGCGGCGTTCCCAGCGGCTCCGGCGGCGCGGGCGAGCAGCACGACGGCCTCGGAGCGTTCGGTGGCGGTGCGGGCGAAGTCGCGTGCCTGGCCGAGCCGGTCCAGCGCTCGCAGGTGCAGGCCGGCCTTGCGCAGTTCGTTGCCGTGATGACGCAGTGCGTGTGCGTGCAGCGCCGGATCGCCCACCCTCCGGGCGACGCTGAGTCCCTTGCCGGTCCAGCGGGCGGCGGTGGCCAAGCGCTCCTCAGGGAGCACGTGGCCGAGCGCGACGCCGAGGCCGACGCGGGCCCGGGCGAGCAGGCGCACGGTGTCGAGGTCGGCATCGCCGTCCGCAGTTCGGGCCTCCAGGCGGGCGACCAGCGGCCACAGCTCGGCGACGGCAGTGGTGGCCTGGCCGGCCTGGCGGGCGATCTCGGCCAGGTGCAGCACGGAGTCGGCGAGCTGGATCACGAGTTGGTGGTCTGCGTCGGTGTCGTCGGTGATGCCCAGGCAGTGCGGTGGGAGGCCGAGGCGTTCGGCGATGTGGCGAAGTGCGCCGATGTCGGTGATGGTGCGCGAGCCCGTCTCGATGCGGGAGACGTAGCTGGTGGAGTAGCCGAGGAGGTCCGCGAGTTCCTGTTGCGGCAGGGCGTGGAGTTCGCGGTAGAGCTGGAGGATCTCTGGCAGGGCGCGGCGGCGCAGGATGTCCTGGGCCCTGGGCGTGGTCCAGTGCCACCGGATTCCGCCGTGGGGGTCGATCCCGGCCACGGGTCAGGCCCGGTCGCGCAGTTCGTACCAGCGGGCGATGGAGTCCTTGTAGCCCTGCGGCATGACCAGGCCGGGCACCTCGTCGCGGTGGAAGAGGCCGGCTTCCTTGTGCTCGTGGCTGACGACCGGGGCCTGGTGCGCGTCGGTGGGAGTGCAGCCGTAGGTGACGATGAAGACCTTGCGGCCGGGGATCGGCTCGTACATCCACACGTCGAGCAGTGGTCCGGCGGTCGCCGTCCAGCCGCTCTCCTCGTGGATCTCGGTGACCACCCGCTCCTCGGGTGTCTCCGTGCCCTCCAGTTTGCCGCCGGGCAGCTCCCACTCCTGGCGCTCGTTCTTCAGCAGCAGCACTCGCTTCTGCGGGTCGAGCACGACCCCCTTGATGGAGATCGGGAAAGTCGTTGGCACGTACGGCTGTTCGGTCTGTCCGGTCATCGCTTCTTCCGGGGCGCGCAGGCGGTCACGGGCCCGTCGAAGGTAGCAGTTGCGCGGTCGCGCGGCGCCCCGCCGCCCGGTGATCCCGCTTTGACAATCTGTCACTTTCCATCGGGGCGGTGGGACATGGAGAGTGTGTCGCCTCCCAGCCACTCGGTCCCATGAGGGGGATCCACCATGCCGTCTTCCGACAGCAACGGCACCAACGACACCAGCGGCGAGGAGTTCACCGCACGCATGCTGGACGGAGCAGCGCGCGAGCACGCGGGAGCAGTGCTGCGCGAGCACGGGATGCTGCGGCTCGCCAGGCTGGGCGGGCGCGACGACGTGCTCCTCGCGGCCGGCCGGCTGATGTCCTCGCTGTGGAAGCACCGGGACGCCGACCCGGACTCGCTGACGGTCATCCGCGACACCGGCCGCCACGACGGACGGCCGGGCTTCGCCGGGCTGGGCCGCGGAGCGCTGGACCTGCACACCGAGTGCGCACAGCACCCGTCCCCGCCCCGGCTGCTCCTGCTTGCGTGCGCACGGGCCAGCGACGCGGGCGGCGAGAGCCTGTTGGTGGACGGCCGGGCTGTCCTGGCCGACCTGGCTGTGCACCACCCGGCCGTCATCGAGGTGCTCGCCGCGGAGCGGGCTGCCTACTTCGGCGGATCGAGCGGCCTCTTCGCGCCGGTCCTTCAGCAACTGCCGAACGACCGCTGGCGGTTGCGGCTGCGGCAGGACGCCCTCGCCCGTTTCTCGCCCGACGCCGAGGTGCACCTGCCCGCCCTGCGCCAGGCCATCGACCGGAACACCCACCGGTTGCGCCTCGCCCCCGGGCAGGGCGTCGTGGTGGACAACCACCGCCTGCTGCACGGCCGCACCGCCTTCTCGGGCGAGCGGCTGATACTACGCGCGCTGGGCGAACCGCACCCCGCGCTGGGCCTCGACCCCGGCTTCCCCGCGCCGTGGTCCGCGGCGCGCCCCGTCGGCCTGGGCAACCAGCCCTTCACCGCAGAACAGTCGAACACCGACACGCGGCACTGCCGCCCCACCATCTCCTGGTGACGCGGGGCGCATCCCGCGCCCCGCCTCCAGGTCCTGCAAGGGAAACCCTCAAGGAGGAGCCACCATGGCTCAGAAGATCACGGCCGAGTCCAAGGCCACCATGCCCGGAGCCGTCGGCAGCGATTTCGACCTCGACGTCCGCACCGTCGAGACCGCCGACTCGGCCAGCCTGGAGGTGCTCACCGACGACGGCTGCGGCAGCACCTGCGGCGCCTGCACCACCGGCTTCCACTGATCCACCCGGTGGTGCCGCCGGAAGGACGGCTGTCCTTCCGGCGGCACCACCGCCCGGCCACCGTCCCGTCTATCAGCGAGGTCCTCGATGCGCCGCTCCGCCCGTTCGGCTTCTTACCGCGCCGCAGACGTGGCGCTCGTGCGCGCTGTCGCCCGTCCCGATCTGCTGGTCCCCACCTGGCCAGACCTCACCAGCCCCGAACCGGCCGCCGAGCAGGCCGCGTGGCTGCGCGAGGTGTGGTCCGACAAGGGCACCGCCGAGGCGCTCACGCTGGCGAGCCCCGTCCTGGCCCGCCAGGTCGCACAGCTGCTCTCCACCGAACAACCGTCGCCCCGGGAGGTCAGGCGCGCCGCCCTGTCCACCGCCCGCTACCTGCTGCGGGCCACCGCCCGCCCAACCCCGTTCGGACACTTCGCCGGCGTCCAGGCAGCGACCTTCGCCCCCGTCGCCGACCTGCGGTGGGGCGAGGAGCACCACGCCATCGCCCGGGCCTCGTTCGCCTGGCTCGCGCGGCTGACCGGCGAGTTGGAGCGCATGCCGACGCTGCTCGTCCGACTGGAGGTGGCGGCGAACGACACCAGCCACGTTCGCGGCGACCGGCTGGTGATCCCGCACCAGCCGCTCGACCGGCCTGGCGGCGGCACGGGCGCGGCGGAGGTGAGCCTGCGCCACACCCGCCCCGTCGCCGTCGCGCTCGACGCCGCCCGCCGTCCGATCCCGTTCGCCGTGCTGGCCGAGGAGCTCTCGGCCGAGTTCCCCGCGGCAACGGCGCGGATCGAGGGCATGCTGGCCGAGCTGGTCGCCCACGGCGCGCTGATCACCAGCCTCCACGCCCCGGCCACCGAACCGGACCCGCTGAGCCACCTGCTGGCCGCGCTGGAGAAGGCCGGCGCCGACCAGGTCCGGGAGGCCGCCGCCCTGCTGGCCGACCTGCGCGCCGCCGATGAGGGGATCGCCGCCCACGCCCAGGCGCCAAGTCGTGCTGCCCGTGCGGAGATCACCCGGGCAATGACCGCCACCGCCCGGCCCGGCGCGGCCGACCGGCCGGTGCTGGCCGTGGACGTACGCCTGGACGCCGACCTCGTCCTGCCCCAGGCCGTCGCCGACGAGGCCGCGAAAGCCGCCGGGCTGCTCGCCCGCCTCAGCGCCCTCCCCTACGGGAATTCGGCGTGGCGCTCCTACCACCAGCGGTTCTACGAGCGCTACGGCCGGGGCGCGCTGGTGCCGCTGCTGGACATGGTCGCGGACAGCGGGATCGGCTGGCCGGACGGCTACCCGGGTGCCCGGCCTGCCGAGCCTGCCCGGTTCGACGAGCGCGACGAGGTCCTGGCCTCCCTCGCCCAGCGGGCCGCGCTCGACGGGCAGCGCGAGGTCGTCCTCGACGAGCACCTGCTGAGCGCGCTCGACCTCGGCCCCGCCGAGGGGCCGCGACTGCCCCCGCATCTGGAGCTCGTCTTCGGCCTCCACGCCGCCACCCAGCAGGGCCTGGACCGGGGCGAGTTCTGGCTTGAGGTCGTCTCCGTCGCCCGGTCGGCTGGCGTGTCAGTCGGCCGCTTCCTCCACCTCCTCGCCCCGGAGTACCGTGCGGCCTTCACCTGCGTGCTGACGAACCTGCCGGCCATGGACGACCAGTCGGTCGCCGCGCAGCTGTCCTGCCCGCCGCTGGACCCGGCGACCGGGCACGTGGCCCGCAGCACGGCGAGCGGGCAGCTGGTCGTCAGCCTCGCCGAGCACCGCCCGAGCACCGACGGCGTCCTGCGGCTGGAGGATCTTGCGGTCGGCTGCGACGGACGGCGGATGTACCTGGCCGCGCCCGCGCACGGCAGGCGGATCGAGGCGAGCGCCACCCACGCCCTGAACCTGCGCACCCACACCGCGCCGATGGCCAGGCTGATCTCCGAACTCTCCCGCGCCCAGGGCGCGCAGGTCACCCGCTTCTCCTGGGGCGCACTCGCCGCCCTGCCGTTCCGGCCCCGGCTACGGCACGGTCGCATCATCCTCTCCCCGGCCGCTTGGCGGCTGTCCGCCGCCGAACTGCCGAACCTGCGGGCGCCGTGGGAGCAGTGGGAGAGCGAACTGCTCGGCCTGCTGGACAGGCGCCGGGCCCCGCGCCGGGTGCTGCTGGCCGCCGCTGGCCAGGGCCTGCCGCTCGACCTGGACCACCCCGGTCACCGCGTCCTGCTGCGCTCCCACCTCACCTCCGCGCCGCACGCCGTCCTCGTGGAGACCCCGGCCCCGACCGACCTGGGCTGGGCGGGCGGCCGGGCGCACGAGATCGTCGTCCCGGTCACCGCTACCGAGGCACCGGCCTGGCCGGTGCTGCCCAAGCCGACCACCGCACGGCTCCTACGGCGCGGGCACGGCGACGCCCCGGGCACCTCCCGGGTGCTGCTCGCCTCGCTGTACGGCGACCTCCACCGCCAGGACGTCATCCTCACACGGCACCTGCCCGGACTCCTGGAACAACTCGGCAGCCCGCCCTGGTGGTTCGTGCGCTTCCGCGACCCGCGCCAACACCTGCGGCTGCGCATCGCGTTGCCCCGCCCCGAAGGCTTCGGGCCCGCCACCGCCGTGATCAGCACCTGGGCCGCCGAACTCCACCAGGCCGGGCTACTGTCCGAAGTCGTCTACCCCACGTCCTATACGGAGTACGGCCGCTGGGGCGAGGGCTCCGCCTGGGCTGCCGCCGAGCAGGTCTTCCGTACAGATTCCGCCGCCGTCCTCACCCAGCTGTCCCAACCCGCCCGGCCCGGGAGGCTGGCGCTGCTGACCGCCCACGCCGTCGCCATCGCCTCCGCCTTCACCGGCTCCCCCTCCACCGGGCTGCACTGGCTGATCCGCAACGTCCCCGCCATGCCCACCGCGACCATCCCCAGGCCGGTCTTCCGCGAGGCCGTCCGCCTGGCCGACCCCACCGGAGACTTCGCAGCGCTGCGCGAACAACCGGGCGGTGCCGCGATCGTGGACGCCTGGGCCGACCGCCACCAGGCCCTCGACGCCTACCGCCGGCACTTCCCCGGCCCGCACACCCAGGGCGTCTCGCCGGACGACGTCCTCGGCTCACTGCTGCACTGCTCCTACGGCCGCGCCCACCGCATCGACTTCGACGACGAGGCCCAGGTCCTTTACCTGGCCCGCGCCGCCGCCTACGCCCGCCTCTCCCGGGACGGTGACCTGTGACCCCGCACCCCGCCCTCGACCTGTCCGACCGGATCGCCGACCTGCTCGCCGACCCCAACCGGGTTCCCGCCGGATGGGCTTCGCGCCCGCAGTGGCGCCAGTCCCTGGCCACCGGCGCCCCCGGCATCGCCCTGCTCCACATCGAGCGGGCCGCCGCAGGCCGGGGCCCGTGGGAACGAGCACGGGCCTGGCTGGAGGTGGCGGCCGACAACCAGATCACCAGCGGCCCGGACAGCCACCTCTACTACGGCGCCCCCGCCCTGGCCCATGCCCTCGGCTGCGCGGCCCAGGCGCGGTCCGGCTCCTACCCGCGCGCCCTCGACCACCTCTGCCAGGCCGTCGCCGCCGACGCGCAGCGCCGCTGCAAGGCGGCTCTCGCCCGGATCGGCGCTGGCGAACTCCCGGCCCTCGCGGAGTTCGACACGATCCGCGGGCTGGCTGGCATCGGCTCCGTCCTGCTGCACCGCTCGCCGCGTGGCGAGGCGATCCGCACCGTGCTCACCTACCTGGTCCGCCTGACTGACGACGTCAAGCACAACGGCCAGGCGGTGCCGGGCTGGTGGACCCTCAGCGGACCGTCCGGGAAACCCGACGACCGGTTCCTGGGCGGGCACGCCAACAATGGCCTCGCGCACGGGATCGCCGGTCCGCTCGCCCTGCTCGCCCTGGCCCTGCGCCACGGAGTCGAGGTCGACGGCCAACGGGCGGCGATCGGCACGATCCTGGCCTGGCTGGAGCACTGGCGCGACCACCCCGCCTGGCCGTACTGGGTCACCCCCGCGCACCTGACCGGGGCCGTCCGCGGACCGCTGGCCCCGCAGCGGCCGAGCTGGTGCTACGGCACCGCCGGAGTCGCCCGAGCCCAGCAGCTCGCCGCCCTCGCCCTCGGCGACCAACGCCTGCGCCAGGACGCCGAGGACGCCCTCGCCGCCGCTCTGCTGGACCCGCCGTCGCTGGCCGCGACCACCGACATCTCGCTCTGTCACGGCTACGCCGGGCTCGCCCACGTCGCGCACCGCGCCGCCGCCGACGCCTCCCCGCGCAACGCCGCCCGTCTGCGCTCAGCCGCCGCCCTGCTCCTGGACACCACGCACCCGCCCCGCACCGACCCCGACTCCCAGGCTCGGCGGCTTCTCGCCCAGACCGGGCCCGCCTTCCTGGACGGCGCCGCCGGCACCGCCCTCGCACTGCTCGCCCCCGCCGCCGGCCCCGCACCGGTGACCCGCTGGGACGCCTGTCTCCTGACCGCCTGACCCGAGGACCCCTTCGATGACCACCGGCTGGATCCAGCACGATCTCACCTTCGCCGACCCTGCCACCGTCGAACCCATCGCCGCCCACCAGCTGACCCCCGCGCTGACCTTCGCCGAGAAGTCCGGTGCGCTGGAGGACTGGTGGTACATGCGCAAGCGCGGGCTACTGCTGCGCTACCGCGCCGACGCCCCCGCCCCCACCGTCACCTCACTCCTGGACACGCTCGTCGAGGAAGGACTCCTCACCCGCTGGCGGCCCGTCGTCTACGAGCCCGAGACCGGCGCGTTCGGCGGCGACGAGGCCATGGAGATCGCCCACCGGCTCTTCCGTACCGACAGCCGTCACCTGATGGCCCGCGCCGCCAAGCCCGGCCCGCCCGTCCTCGGCCGTACCGAGACCTTCGTCGTCCTCGTCTCCGCCATGCTCCGCGCCGCCGGCCTCGACTGGTACGAACAGGGCGACGTCTGGAGCAGGTTCGCCGACCTGCGGCCCGAGCCTCCCGCCCTCGCACCCGAGCGGGTGGCCACCCTGACCGCCGCGATGCACCGGCTGATGACGCTCGACACCCGCCAGCTCATCCGACCCGGTGAACCGCTCGCCGCCCACGCCGACTGGGTCGACGCCTTCGAGAGGACCGGGCAGGACCTCGTCCGCCTGGCCCGGGACGGCCGCCTCGCCCGCGGACTGCGTGCCGTCCTCGCCCACCACGCGCTCTTCCACGCCAACCGTGCCGGCGTGCCCGTCGAGCACCAATCCGCCACCGCTGCAAGGGCGGTGGCCGCAGTCTTCCACTCCGGCGACGGCACTGCGCCCTCGCAGCCAACCATCCGCACAACCACTAGGGTCGCCCACGTGACTACTCTCAGCGACAGCGCCGCTCCGACCGCCGACCAGCTGCGCGACGCCCTCACCGATCGCCTGCTCGCTGGCAAGCACATCACCAGCACCCCGGTCGAAGGCGCCTTCCGCGCCATCCGGCGCGAGCCGTTTCTGCCCGGCTTCCCGCTCGACGTCGTGTACGCCGACAACCCGACCTACACCAAGACCGACGCGTCCGGTACCCAGCTCAGCGCGGCCTCCCAGCCCACGATCGTCGCGATGATGCTGGAGCAGCTCGGTGCCCGCCCCGGTGAGCGGATCTTCGAGGCCGGTGCCGGGACGGGCGTCAACGCCGCCTACATGGGCCACATCGTCGGCCCCAACGGGCACGTGGTCGCCGTGGACGTGGACGACGACCTCGTCGACGGCGCTCGCAAGCACCTCGCGGACGCCGGGGTCGACAACGTCACCGTGGTCCTCGGCGACGGCGCCCTCGGTCACCCCGAGGGCGCGCCGTACGACCGGATCATCGCCACCGTGAGCACCAGCGAGATGCCCACCGCCTGGCCCCAGCAGGTCAAGCCGGGTGGCCGGATCGTCCTGCCGCTACGCCTGCGCGGCACCGCCTCCCGCGTCATCGCCTTCGAGCACGGCGAGAACGGCTGGGTGTCCGTCAACGACCGACTCGCCGTCTTCATGCCGCTGCGCGGCAGCATGGACGACGAGCGCCGCACCGTCACCCTCACGAGCCAGGGCGACGTCACGCTCCAGGTCCACAAGGACCAGAACGACGCGGTCGACGCCTCCAAGCTGCTCGGGGTCCTCGACACCGAGCGTCATGAGCGCTGGACCGGCGTGACCATCCCGGCCGGCACCACCTACGAGTACCACGACCTCTGGCTCGCCCTTACCCTCCCCAACTCGACCATGCGGATGAGCGTGGCCAAGACCGCCCACGACCGCGGCGTCACCCCGATGCTCCCCTGGGGCGCCATGGCCACCGTCCGGGATGGCTCCCTGGCCTACCTCACCCTGCGCGAAGGCGAACCCGGCAGCGACGGCCGCAAGGTGTACGAGACCGGCGTTGTCGGCCACGGCCCTGCCGGTGCCGCCCTCGCCGACCTCGTGTCCGGACAGCTCCGCACCTGGAACGCAAGCTTCCGCGACCGGACCCTCCGCTTCGAGCTCCCGGACACCCTCGATGCCCCTGCCGACCCGTCCGCCGGCCGATTCGTCCTGGACCGCCCCCACCACCCGATCACCGTCTTTTGGGAGTAACCGCGTGCACCCGACCGGGCCCGTAGCCCAGCGCTTCCCGCTGGTCGCCCGAGTCCGGCCCGCGTGCCTGCCCCTCGAAGTCCGTGTCGGCCGGCTCCAGCAGCTGGCCGACGCGGCCTCCCGGCAGACCGACCCGGGCCTGGCCTCCGCGGTGTTCAACCAGGCGGCCCTCCTCGCCTCCGACGTCGGTCTCCCCGACTACGCCCGCGAGCTGTGCCACCGCCACGCCGCCCTCTACATCACCCGCGGACCGCTCCCGGCGATGAGCGCCATCCGCGGCCTCGAACCCCTCGTCAACCTCGCCCGTCTCAAAATCCGAGCGGGCCAACATCAGCAAGGCCACCAGCTCCTGCTCGACCTCTACCAGGCCATCACCAGGGCCACCGAGACGGTCCTGGACGCCATCACCGTCCCGGCCCAGCTCACCGAGACTGCCAGGGATCGCCACGAAGTCCGCCGGTGGCTATGGCGCGTCGTCATCGCCGACGGCGCCCGTGCCCTCACCTCCGCCGGCTGCTGGACGGACGCCCTGCACCACATCGAGGAGCACCGTGGCATCGGCCGTCGCATCCTCGACGGCCGCCAGGTCGCCGTCCTCGCCTCAATGACCAGCAACGAGCTGCCCGGCGCCCTCGCCCTGCTGGCCGCCACCGAGCCGGGCGAGCCGTGGGAGGACGCCATCACAGCTGTGCTCACCGCGCTGTGCCGCCCCGGCGACCGGCACGCCGCCCAGACCGCGATCGACCATTGCCTCGCCTTCGAACCGGCCGAAGGCCTGGCCGTCTTCACCACCCGCCTCGCCCTGACCGCCATCGACGCCGCCGACCCGGACACCCCCGCCGCCCGAAACCTGATCAAACAGCTGTCCAGCCGAGCCTGTAGGACGGGCGACGGCTACGCACTACGCGACCTTCTCACCCACCCTGGTGTCCGCGACCGCCTGGACCCCAGCCGAACAGCCGAACTCAAACAGGCGCTCGCCACCTGCGCACTGGGCTCCGCCGCCCTGCCCAAGCCCATCCATGACCGATTGGAGGCCGCCCTCGCGACCGGCCGGGAGGTGCTCGAAAGCTCCGCAGTGGACCCGGGCTCATCCGAAGTCTCCCCCTCGGGACGCGATACCTCGCATGCACCCACCCCCTGAACCACGCCCGCCGCAGCTACGGCCGCTCTGCCCGCGATACCCCATCGTCGCCACGGTCGCCCCGCCCATACCGGAGCTCCGCGAGCAGCTACGCCACACCGGCCCGGTGCGCGTACTCACGCGACTCTGACCGGAGAGAGGCATGCTCCACCTGCCGAACGTCGTACGGTTCGCCTTCTTCGCCGTGCTGCGCGCGGCGATCCGCGACGATATCGACGTCGCGCAGCCCGAGGTCCTGTTCGTGTTCGACGGCGAGCACGGTACGACTGAGCGCTTGGCCACCGACCAGGAAGGCAACTCCCGAACATATATGGAGGATCAGGACACAGAACTCAGCAGGCGAAGCCTCGGACGCTGGCCCACGACTTCGATACCGGCCGGCGTAATGAACGACCGTCGATCGATGCTCAGGCCTGCGGTCACCGGCCCGTTCATTCCGTCCAGGCGCCCAAGCACTGCATCGATGTCCTCCGTCAGCACCCAGGAGGACGAGAGCACGCCGAACAGTCCGGCCTCTGGTGCCTCGACCAGGCGGAACCGCAAGGTGATCTCTGGTTTCGGCCCGCGGCCGGCCCTGGATGCCGCACGACGCTGACTCCAGGTGGGCGGGCAGCCACAAGCTTCTCCTGCGATCGTGGCCGGCCGCAGGTGTCGGACTCCGTCACAGACGTGCTCCCCGCGCCGCCCCCGCGTGACCATCCTGAAGTCCAGGGACTGCGGCCCGTCAAGCGTGATCTCGAAACGGTCCCGGCGGGTGATCCACTCACTCCCGGACCGCCCCGTCCTCACATCGCCGCCGAGCAACCCTGCCAACGCCGCCGCGTCTTCCCGTGACGACACGGAGACTCGCCAACCGTGGTCCAGTGCCACCGGTTCACCGGCAGGCCCACTCGCGTGGAATCGCCCCACGAAACGGCCCGAACTTCGGTTTCCACAAGCACCCCTGGAACGGACGGGAGAAGCGCCGGCCGACACCGCGAAGAACAACGAGACCTCCGATAGTCCGTGGAGCAGGAGCACCGGATGATCCACGGAAACAGCAGCTTGGTGAGGCCGCGCTTCTCTGGTAGGTCGGCTCTGCGTTCCTCACGGCTGTGAGGTCCGACAGCGAAAATGTCGCCAATCCTCCTGGCCCGAGCCAAGTTCGTCGCCCCTTGATTACTTGACCCATCGGGCTCCGGCTAGAACCAGGACTTCAGCCTGGGACGCTCAGGAGACTGGCTCGTCCAGCCATTGAAGTACAGGCGAAAGGCAGCACGCCCAGCGGACCTTGATCCGTTGAACGTGCGCCTTGGTCACGCCATGGGATGCCCTGTCAGGCTGCAGACGAAGAAGGCTCCGCAGGTGCCCACGGGTCCGGCTGATCAAGCCAGTGGATCTCCACCCGGGCCGGGTCGAAGCGATTGTCTCCCCGTGCGCCCCTGGCGACGACCAGGCGCCGGATGACCAATCGGAGCAGATCCCGCCGCAGCGCGTGGTCCGCGCTCTCCCACGCCTCGCTGATCTGCTCGTGTTCCAGTAGCCAGCCGATGTCGAGCTTCTTCGGAGCCAGCGCGGCCACCCGGTCCAGGGCCGTCTGCAGGGCTCCGCGCGCCTCCGCCTGGATGCGGGGCAGGTGGACATCGAACGGTGGGTCGTACATGCCCGCCGCCTGCTGCTCCGCGATGCGCTGTACACGCTGCTCGGCAGTCTTCTGAGCAGCCAGGGCGTCGGACAGCTCCTCAGCCGTCTCCGGGTTCTGCAGGCCCGCGTAACGCTCCGCGGCGATCCACAGAAGAGGGTCGGTCTCGTCTCCGGCGTTCATGCGGTCGAACCACGCCGACGTCACGTGTTTCTCCAGCGTCGTCCGCGTGACGCTCACCGGGTCCGGGCAGAACTTCCCCGCCCCATGCCTCGCGCACACGTGACTCCGCCCCCCGCTCGCCGCGCCCTTACAGCCCCGGCACCGGGTGAGGTCGGTCAGGAGGTGGTACTTCTTGCTGCTCGGCTGCTCCTCGTACCTCAGGTGCCCTCGCAGCGCGGCGCGGGCCTTCCGGACGATCTCCGGCGGTATCGGCTTGGCGCCCTCGGCAAGCACGCTGATGCACTCGCCGGTCACGGGGTGGCGGTAAACCGCGTCCTCGCCCGTGACAGCCCCCTGCGCCACGCTCACCTGCCACCCCTCGTATACCGGGTGCCAGATCATCTTCGAGATGGTGGACGCCTGCCACTCCCCGCCGCCAGGCGACGGGATCGGAGACCGCCCCGAGTTGAGTGCGCGCCCCAGCATGCGGGCAGGCACCCCCAGGGCGACGGACTCGAAGACGTGCTCCACGTAGCGCCAGGTGTCCGCGCTGTTCTTGAGCTTTCGCGTGTCCGGTCCGTCGAGCTCAAAGCCGTAGGGCAGCCTGCCGAGCCACCTCCCCGCGTTGCGTTGCGTGGCCTTGGTGGCGGTCAGGTTGAAGCTCAGACGCTGCGAGAACTCGCGCGCCTGCTCGGCCCGGTCGATGATCCACCGCCGGTCGCGCTCGATCGAGCTGTCCAGGCCTTCGTAGTCGAAGATGACCCTGGCCTTGCCGAGGATGGGCACGATCTCGTCCGCCCCCTTGCGGGTGAAGCGGTCCAGGAACGCACACCACAGAATCGGCGCGTCTCCGGCCAGCACGGCGGACACAGCCTTGTCGAACTCGGGCCGCTTCACGTCCGACCACGCCGACAGGTTGTCCACCCAGACTTCCCGGACCCGCTTCCCGTTCTTGGCTGCCCATGCCCGGCCCAGTTCCTCCTGGGTCTGCACGGACAGAAGATCGCGCGGGTCCTCCGTGCGGATCCTCTTGGACTTGCGCAGGTAGAGGTCGACCTCTTCCAGGTCGGGCGTCGGGGCTGTGCGGTGCATTGGCCGAGTCTCCCATATCGAACAAACGGGCAGGTCAGGTGGCATCCTTAGGTGTCCACTCGACTGACCAGTACGACCTCGGCATGGAGTACGTCGGCTACGTCGAGCCCGACGGCTACGACCGGGTGGTGTTCCGCGGTGACCCGGGCACCCGCGAGTTCATCGCGTTCTGGCTGTCCGCCGGCCGGGTGCTCGCGAGGATGAACGTCAACGTCTGGGACGTCACCGACCCGATCCGCGAACTGTTCCGCTCGGGGCGGGTGGTGGACGCCGACGCGCTGGCCGACCCGAAGGTCCCGCTCGGCGAGGTCTGAGACACAGCAAGAGCCCTGCTCGTCGAGCAGCCAACCAGGGCCCCGTCCGTTCACCGCTGAGGGATGCACACGGACGGGGCCGGTTCGGCGGTCAGGGCTCCATCCGGCGGGGCCGCGCGGACCGGAGTTGGACAGCACGCGGTCGACACCGACTGGTCAGCGGACCGGCAGCCTCTCTCAACCAACTTGCGCCGGAGTCAGGGGCTCCCGGGGCTCGCCCCGGAAGGGACTGCTCGGCGTGCCACTGCCGGTGCCGGCCCGCGACCGACGGAATCCCCGCCTGCGGGCCGATGACCTGCCGTCCGGCCAACGTCTCGTTCCCCGCACCGCACGAGCGCCCGCATTCACGGATATCCGTGAACCGATGCGGACGTCACGTCCGCCCCTCCTGGAGGTGCGCGAGGAGCCGGGCCGCCGCCCGGTCCAGACTCAGTCGCTCCGAGCGGCCACGACGCCGGTGCGTCAGAACGAGGGCACCCGTGACGACGGGACCGTCCGTGACGGGGATCGCGAGCGCGCTGACCTCGGGATCGGCCAGACCCTCGCTGCGGCTGATCCGCGACGCACGGATCCCCGGAAGAGCGCGGCGGAACTCGGCGACCGCCTCGGAGTCGCGGCGGGCGAGCTCGTCGAGCAGCCCGCTGCGCTCCGCCTCGTCGGTGAAAGCCAGCAGCAGGCGGCCCGCGGCGGTGCGCAGGAGCGGCCGGGCCATGTGCTCGTCGGCGAGCGGCAGGAGGCGGGGTATCTCGTCCTCGCCGCCGCGCGCGAGGTGCACGGCGTCGAGCCCGACCCGCACCGTGAGCAGCACGGGGGTACCCGCGACGCGGCTCAGTTCGTTGAGCTCGGGCTGGCTGATCCGCGGGACGACCCGGCCGGCGATGAGGTTGAGGACGTGCGGAGCGGGCCCGAGCCGGAACCGCCGGTGCTGTTCCAGCAGAAAACCGGTCGCGACAAGTCCGTTGACCAGATCCTGCACCGAACTCGCCGGGGCCTCGGCCGCCTGCGCCGACTCGGCCACGGTCACCCCGCCCGGCGCCCGCGCGGCAGCCTCCAGGATCCACACGACCCGGTCCACCGTACGGTGACGCCGCCGTCGGCCGTGCTCGCTCATCCCGCCCGCCCTGTCCTCGTCGAACGTCGCCGGCCCATCGCGCCGGCACGACCCGCCGATTCTCCCCCACCACCCGAGGAGCCTGAACCCGCTCCTGGTCCACGCCGTCACGTCCAGGATCGTGCGAACGCACGGCGCCGCGCCAAGCTCTACCGTGCCGCGAAGGCTCCGACCTTGAAGTCGGTGCCGCAGACGCTGAAGACGCCGCCCGGCGAGCCGTTCGCCTTCATCACGTTCACCGTGGTGCCCACGTCCTTGGGCAGCGCGACCTTGACGTGGGACGCCTGCACCGGGCAGGTGTAACGGGCCGACGTGGTGCCCTCGCTGTTCACGTCGTTGTACAGCACGTCCGCCACCACCGCGGCGCCCGCCGGGACGTCGACCGCTCCCGAGCCGTCCTTGGAGTTGTCCCCCGAGACCGGGCTCGCCTTGCCCTGGTCGTCGTCGGCGACCACGGTCGTCGGGCCGACGATGGTGCAGGGGGCACCCGAGCTGTTGGTGATCTTGAGGGTGGCTGCGGCAGCCTGCGCGTCACTGGCGTGACCCGAGGACTGGAGGAACGTCACCGAGGTGTTCTTGGTCGTACAGGCCGCGGTGACGCCGCCCCCGCCGGTGCCGGAGGACGGGCTGCCTCCACCGCTCGTGCTCGCCTTGCCCCCGGACGATGCCGAGGCCGCAGCCGACTTCGAGGCCGGAGCCGGCGCCGAGGTCGAGGCCGCAGCCGGCGCCGGTGCCGAGGTGGAACCCGACGGGGCGGCGGTTGATGCGCTGGTGCCGGCGGCGCCACTGTCCTGCGTGCCGCTGCCGTCGTTGCAGGCGGTCAGCGACAGGGCGAGCGTGGCGACGGCGCCGACGGCGAGCAGGGCGGGACGGGTGGTGGTGCGCATGGCTGGTTCCCCCGGTTCTCGTTCGTGGGTCGCGATCCTGCACGAGGTCGTTTCCCCTTACACGAACGAGGGTGTTGCGGCGCGCTGGCAGATCACTAACGAGCGCGGCGGCGGCGCTAACGCGTGGCTAACGCTCCCGGATCCTGGCGTGTGCCGCCGCGTGCCGACGCCGCAGTTCGGGCAGTGCGTCCTGGTCGGCGATGTGCAGCAGGGCATCGAGCGCGGTGACGGCGCCCGCGTCGTAGCCGGTCTGCTCGGCCTCAAGCGCGGCCTGCGCGAGGCAGCTCCGCCCGGCCGCGGTGTCGCCGAGCCCGGCGAGCGCCTCGCCCTGCCAGGTACGCAGGAGCACGCGCCGGGCGACCGCCTCGTGCTCGGGGCCGAGGCCGAGCGCCACCTCGGCCGCCTCGTACGCCTGCCGGTGGCGGCCCGCGCCGAGGTGGATGCGGGCCAGGTGCTGGAGCGCGAGCATCCGGGTGTGCGCGTCGTCGGCCTCGGTGGCGAGGGCGAGGGCTCGGGTGCAGGCTGTCTCGGCGGCGCCGGGTTCGTCGTCGGGGAGGGCTGCGGCGAGGTTGACCAGGGCTGTGGCCTCGCCGAGTACGTCGCCTGCGCGGGCCGCGAGTTCGGGTGCGACGCGCAGGTGCCGGAGGGCCTCGGCGGTGCGGCCCTCCTCGGCGAGCACCCAGCCGAGCAGGGTCAGGACGCGGGCCTCCGCATAGGGGTCGGCGCAGGCGCGGGCGTCGGCGAGGGCGGCCTCCAGGGTGGGCGCCCAGTCGGCGAGGACCCGCCAGACCACGAACGGCCACTGGGTCACGGCGATCCGCCAGGCCCGCTCGGGCCGGCCCTCGGCGCGGGCCGCAGCTGCGATCAGGGCGAGGTCGTCCCGTTCGGCGGCGAACCAGCCGAGCGCCTCCTCGCGGCTGGTGAAGTCCCGCACTGCGGGCGGCTGCCGAAAGTCGTCGGGCTGTACGAAGGCGGGCTCCCCGCCGGGTTCCGCGGCCTCGGATGCGGACAGCGCGGTCGCCACGCAGTGGTCGTACAGGCGCAGCCGGGCCGCGGTACGGGCGGCCGGGTCCTGGCTCTGGCCACGCGCGTAGAGCCGGACCAGATCGTGCAGGACGTAGCAGCCGGGGGCGGTCTCGGTGAGCAGGTGCGCGGCGACCAGGCGGTCGAGGGCGCGGGCCGCATCCGGCGGGGTCGTGCCGGCGAGCGCAGCGGCGCTGAACCGGTCGACGTGTGTGCCGGGGTGATGGCCGAGCGCAGTGAACAGCCGCGCTGCGTCAGCGGGGAGGTGGGCGGTGGTGAGCCGCAGCGCCGAGGCGACGCCGATGTCCTCGGCGGCGAGCAGCGCGAGCCGCTGGCGCTCGTCGGCGAGCCGGTCGGCGAAGGAGGCGAGGTTGAGGTCGGGGAGCTCCACGAGCCGAGCGGCGGCGACCCGCAGCGCGAGGGGCAGACCGCCGCACAACTCGGCTGTACGGCGGGCCGCTTGGGGCTCGGCGGCGGTGCGGTGCTCGCCGAGGACACGGGCGAGCAGGGCCACGCTGTCGTCGGTGGCGAGGACATCGAGGGCGACGACGCGGGCGGCGTCGGAGGCGACGAGACCGGTGAGGCGGGCACGGCTGGTGACGACGGTGACGCAGCCGGGTCCCGTGGGCAGCAGCGGGCGCACCTGGGCGGAGGTACGGGCGTTGTCGAGGACGACGAGCAGGTGCAGTTCGGCGGTGAGCGAGCGGAACAGGGCACCGGCGGCGTCCGCCGACTCGGGCATCCGGCACGGTGGAACGCCGAGAGCGACGAGGAACTCCCGCAGCAGCTCGGCCGGTTCGGGGTCCGAGGTGTCGCTGAACCCGCGCAGATCTGCGTAGAGCGTCCCGTCGGGGAAGTCGGAGCGCCGGACGGCCGCCCAGTGCACGGCCAGTGCGGTCTTGCCGACCCCGGCCGGGCCGGTGACCACGACGACCGGCCCGTCAGGCCCGGCCGCAGCTGCGGTCAGCGCGGCGCTCTCAACGGTGCGGCCGTGGAATCCACGCGGGGTACGAGGCAGCAGATTGGGCCTGGCCTGCATCGGTTCCAGGGCGGGTCGGGGCGCATCGGCCCGGACCTCGGGGGCGCGGTCGGGGCCGAGGGCGCGGGTGAAGGCGGCGGTCAGCTCGGCGCCCGGAGCGACGCCGAGCTCGTCGGCGAGGACCTGGCGGGCGCGGTGGTAGGCGTCCAGGGCCTCCGAGGAACGCCCCGCGTGATGCAGCGCCTCGACCAGCCGGGCGGCCAGCGGCTCGCGCAGCGGATGGGCCCCGGTCTCCGGCCGCAACAGTTGGACAGCACGCTCGTGCTCACCGCCCACGACGTACGTGTCGGCGAGCAGCTCGACCGCGGCGAGCCGCGCCTCGTCCAAGGTGTGCGCGGCGGAGCGCAGCAGCGGCGACGGATAGGCGCCGGCCAGCGCGGGGCCCTGCCACAGGGCGAGTGCCTCGGTGAGCAGCGCGGCCCTGTCCCCGGGGTCGGCGGCGCGGCGGGCAAGCGCCACAAGACCCTCGAAGCGGTGTGCGTCGAGCAGCGTCTCCGGCAGTTCCAGGTGGTACGCGGCGCCGCGCGTGCTCAGCTCGACGCCGTACGCCGACGCGTCGACCCCCGCCAACAGCGCCCGCAGGCGCGAGACATGCCCTTGGATGACAGTGCGTGCGTGCAGCGGGGGTTCATCGTCCCACAGCGCCTCGGTGAGCGTGTCCACGGAGACCGCGACATTGGCCCGCAGCAACAGCATCGCGAGCAGGCTGCGCCGCTTGGCGGGCCCGAGCGGCAACGGCCCGTCGCTCCCGCTGACCGACACGGGGCCGAGGACCTGGAACTCCATGAACCGAACCCTATCTTCCGGGGGCTACTGGGCATCGGGACGTCGAACCGTACGGATACCGCGCTGCCGCGTCACCGACCAGGTCGGGCCGGTCGCCGGCGGAGCCGATGGCACGAGGGATCAGGGCCCGGCGGTGGCTTCGACGCACCGGGCCGGGTGGCGCACCCAGTAGGTGTCGTCACTGCCTTCGTCGCGCCAGGACACAGCCGAGTGGTGGCGAGGCGGACAGGCGGAGCGGATCGTCAGGTCAACCGATCGCGGCGGACATGGCATCGGCGAGGCGGTGCACCGAGGGCACCAGGAGATCCGCCCGACGACGGTGATGTCCTCGGCCCCCGTGCCGGACCGGGGTCGCCGAGAGTGCGCAGCAGCCGGAAGACTATCCCGCCGGTGGACGACCGAGGCATCGGCTCGGCCATGGTCAGCGTGCTCGAAGTCATCCCGGGATGCTCGTTCCCCGCACCGCACGAGCGCCCGCGTTCACGGATATCCGTGAACCGATGCGGACGTCACGTCCACCCCTCCTGCTCGAAGAGCCAGAGCCCGACCTGGCCAGGGCCCGTGCCGCTATCGCACAATAGGTGCGACAGCGGAACACATGTACGACAGCGTGGTGTTCCGCGGTGCCCCGGCCACCCGCGAGTTCATCGCGTTCTGGCCGTCCGCCGGCCGGGTGCTCGCGGGGATGAACGTCAACGTCTGGGACGTCACCGACCCGATCCGCGAACTGGTCCGCTCGGGGCGGGTGGTGGACGCCGACGCGCTGGCCGACCCGAAGGTCCCGCTCGGCGAGCTGTAGCCGTCCGGCGTCACGACCACCCGTGCACCCCGGCGTCCCGGTGCGGTCAGCCCACCGGGACGCCGGGGTTCACCACGCCCCGGCCTCCGGTGACGGTGTTGCCCGCGCCGATCGTCACCGGGCACTTCACCGCGTCGTAGTTCGTCACGTCGATCGCGTAGCGGTCCGCTCCGGTGGCGCCGGTGAGGTCGGAGCGGTTGCCCCGGAAGACCGTGCCGCAGCCCCAGCCCGGCTGGACGCTGTGGGTCTGGTAGCCGTCGTCGGTGGTGCGCCTGCCGGTGTTGTTCTCGATGACGTAGCCGTTGCCCTTCACGTCGACCCAGGAGTCGTCGTAGTTGCGGCCGGTGAGGCCGTCGCCGTCGAAGGAGTTGCCGGAGACCAGGCCGCCGGTGGTGCCCTCCTTGAGGTCGACGTTCTCGGCGCCGATGTTCGGGCCGAAGGTGTTGCCGGTGATCTGCACGTGGTCGCTGCGGTCGGAGAGGGTGCCGGCGGTGCCGACGTACACGCCCTCGCCCAGGCCGTCCCGGTTCAGACCGGTGTCGTGGATGCGGGAGTTGCGCAGCGTGCCGTAGCTGCTGGAGTTGCGGAAGTGCACGCCCTCCATGGTGGTGTGGTGGACCGTCACGCCGTCGATCACCACGTGGTTCGCGGCGTCCGCCATGATGCCCTTCTGCGCGCCGGTGACGGTCAGGCCCTGGACGGTCCAGTAGCTCGCGCCGTCGAGGTGGAGGCCGTAGCCGCCGCCGGTGGGGGTGGTGAGCACGGCCTTGGCGGAGCCGGTGAGGGTGATCCGGGCGTCGGCGGTGCCGGGCACGGTGGCCTTGAAGCTGCCGGAGTAGGTGCCGTCGGCGAGCTGGATGGTCCGCCCGGGCACGGCGGCCGCGAGCGCGGCCTGGAGCTGCTTGGCGGTGCCGACCTTGACGACGGTCGCGGCCGGGGCGGCCGTCGCACCGGGGGCGGTGCCGACGGCGAGGGCGGCGACGGTGGCGACGGCGGTGAGGGTGGCGCCGAGGGCGCGGGGGAACGTCGGCTTCATGGACGGTGCTCCTTGCGGGACAGATGGTGACAGGAACATGCCGTCGATCACACTGGACTGGACCATTCCGAAGCGTCAAGGGTGCCGCCGTCGGGCGATACTGGGATCCGGGGGAGCCTCGGACGGCTTCGGGAAACCATCGGGCGGGGGCAGGGAGGCACGGTGGGCGGGACGGCCGGATTCGCCGTGGTGGTGTTCGGTGCGCTGGGCGGCGTCGTCGCCTACCTCGCCGGAGTGGTCGGGCTGCGCGAGCAACGCCGGCTGCGCCGGGTCGGCGTCCCCGCCTCGGCCCTGGTGCGCGCCCGCATCCGGGGGCCGGAGGACCACGCCCTGCCGCCGCGTCCGCTGCTGCAGTTCGAGACGACCGACGGCCGGGTGGTCGAGATCTTCTCCCCCGTCCCCTCCACCACCCGCCACCCGCTGCCGGACGGCCGCTACGTGCCCGTCCGCTACGATCCGGCCGACCCCCGCCAGGTGCTGGTCGACGGCCGGGAGCGGACGGGCCTGGAGTACGGGTTCCTCGCCCTGGGGGTGCTGGCCGTCCTGGGCTCGATCACCCTCGCCGCCACGGCGCTCTAGGCGGTCGGCGCGCTGCGCCTCCCGGGACGGGCCCTACGGGCGCTCCCGGCCCGCGCGGAGCCCGGCCGGGGTGAGGCCGGTGTGCAGGCGCATGGTGCGGGTGAGGTGGCTCTGGTCGGCGAAACCGCACAGCTGGGCGATGGCGGCGATCGGGGTGTCGGTGGTGAGCAGCGCCCGGCGGGCCCGTTCGAGGCGCAGCCGGACCAGGTACCGGTGCGGGGACTGCCCGGTGGAGGCCCGGAAGGCCCGGGTGAAGTGGGAGGGGCTGACGCCCGCGACGGCGGCGAGTTCGGTCAGTGAGAGCCGGCCGTCCAGGTAGCCGTTCATGTGGTCGACGACCCGGTTCAACCGCTTGGGGGTGAGCCCACCCTCGCGCTCCGGCAGGCGCGTGCCCCGGGTGGCGGCGGTGCGGATCAGGTGGGCGGCGAGCGCCTGCAGCATCGACTGGGCGTAGAGCGGGTCGGCGGGCTGCGGGCCCTCGTACTCGGCGACCAGGCGCTCCACCAGCATGCCCAGGAACGGGTCGGTGAGGTGGTAGCGCGGGGCCAGCTCCAGCGGGCCCGGCAGGTCGCTCTCGGTGGCGAGCTTCTCCAGCCAGGCCGGTTCGAGGGCGACCAGCATCAGCTCGGCATCCTGCTCCCAGCACGGCCGGGAGGCCCAGCCGGCCGGGTTGACCAGTGCCTGGCCGCGGTGGAAGCGCTCGCGACGGGGGCTGCCGTCGGCGCTCCAGCTGAGGTCGGCCGGGTTGCCGGTGTGCACCACCACGACGTGCCGGGTCGGGCCGTCGGCGTTCTCGGCGGCGGCGCCGGCCCGTTCCAGGCCGCGCTCGACCACGCCCTCGTCCAGGTCGGCGCCGCTTCCGGAGAGCCGGAGCAGGTGGGGCTTGATCGCCGAGCCGGCGGACGGCACGAGAGGTGTGCTCGGTGCGGTCGCGGTCGGATCGGTGGGCCGTGCGGGTGTCGCCATGCTCCCGATTCTGGTCCGTCCGGGTGAGGAATGCCGAACGGGCGAGGCCGGAATCCGGCCCCCCGGCCGAGGTCGTGAGCGGTTCGTTCCAGGGCCCGTCGGATTGTTCAATCCCCGGGCGGCCCCCGCGACGGACAGTGGTCGGGCAGACGTCCCACCGAGCTGGGACAACCCCCTCCACCGGCAAGGAGCCGTAGATCATGAGCAACAACCACTCCCTGGCGGGCAAGGTCGTCCTGGTCGGCGCCGGCGCCAAGAACCTCGGCGGACTGATCAGCCGCAACGCGGGCGCGGACGGCGCCAAGGTCGTCGTGCACTACCACTCGGACGGCACCGCGCCGGACGCCGAGGCGACAGTCGCCGCGGTCAAGGCGGCCGGCGGCGAGGCGGTCGCCGTCCAGGGCGACCTGACGGACGTCGCCGACGTGGAGCGGGTCTTCGCCGTCGCGCAGGAGACCTTCGGCGGGATCGACGTCGCGGTCAACACGGCCGGCATGGTGCTGCGCAAGCCGATCGTGGAGACCACCGAGGCCGAGTACGACGTGATGCACGCGGTGAACGCCAAGGCGGCGTACTTCTTCATCCGCGAGGCGGGCAAGCGGCTGAACGACGGCGGCAAGGTCATCACCATCGTGACCTCGCTGCTGGCCGCCTTCACCGACGGCTACTCCACCTACGCGGGCGCCAAGGCCCCGGTGGAGCACTACACCCGGGCCGCGGCCAAGGAGTTCGCCGCCCGCGGCATCTCGGTCAACAACATCGCGCCGGGCCCGATGGACACGCCGTTCTTCTACGGCCAGGAGACCCCGGAGCGGGTCGCCTTCCACAAGTCCCAGGCGATGGGCAACGACCTGACCAAGATCGAGGACATCGCGCCGATCGTCACCTTCCTGGCCACCGAGGGCCGGTGGATCACCGGCCAGACCCTCTTCGCCAACGGCGGCTACACCACGCGCTGACCCTCCGGCCCGCGATCGGGCCCGCCGTGCCCCGGCCTCTCACCCGGCCGCGGGCAGGGCGGGCCCGGTTGCCGTCGCCGCCTTCAGCGCCGTCGTGGCCGTCTCCTGGCCGTCCTGGCCGCTGTGGCCGTCCTGGCCGTTGGGGTCGTTGGGGCCGTCCTGGCCGCTGTGGCCGTTGGGGCCGCCCTCCCGGGCCGCGCCACCGCCCAACGCCTCGACCAGCCGCCGGGCCCGGGTGTCCTCGTCGAGCAGCGCCCGCACCAGCGGGCCGGGGGCCGCGCCCGCCAGGTAGGCCTCGACGGAGCGCGGATCGGCCGGGAGGGCGACCGTCCCGGCGGTGAGAGCCGCACGGGCACGGGCGTAGTCCAGCCCGACCCAGGCGAGCAGCTCGCCGCCGGTGTCGTCCACGTCCGGCTGCGGCCGGTGGCCCAGGACTTCGTGGACGGCGAGGAGGGCCAGCAGGACGTGCTCGGTGCCCGGCGTCCGGCGGCCGAGGCGCAGCGCCTGGTCGTCCGTCTCCCGCCGGATCCAGTCCGCGGACGGCGCCGCCGGGCCGGCCGTACCGGGCTTCAACAGCCGCTTCCAGAGCGGGAGTCGGTGCGTCCGGCGGCCGAGCAGGGCGTCCCGGGTGGGGTGCAGCAGCGGGTCCAGCGCGTCGGAGGCGCCGTCCGGGGCCGTGGCCTCCGGCGCGGGCGGTGCCGTCGGCGCCGGTGGTGCCTGCGGTGCGGCCTTCGACCCGGGGTGCGCCGCGTCCAGCCGGTCCCGGACGGCCTGCGGCGCGACGCCCGCCGCGCGGAGCAGTTCGGCGGCGCGGGTGCGGTCGTCGGCCAGCAGGGCGCGCAGGACGTGCTCCGCGGTGAGCTGCCGCTCGCCGCTGCGCCGCACCGCCGTGACCGCGGCGGACAGTGCGCGGGCCGCGGCGCCGGTCAGGACGAGGTCCGGGGCCCTGGTCGAGCCCAGGACCTCCCCGGCCGGCACCCCGGCGTCGGCCTCGTCGTCCGCGGCCCAGCCCCCGCCGCGCTCGCGGTCACGCAACAGGGTGCGCAGCTCGCTCTCGGTGGCCCCGGCAGCAGCGAGGGCCGCACCGGCCGGGCCGCTCGACCCCACCACCGCGGCCAACAGGTGCTCCGTACCGAGCCGGCCGCCGCCCGTCGTGCCGAGCGTGCGCCAGTCCGCTTCCAGCGTGGTCTCCATCAGGCCCTCCCCGCACAGGTGGCTTTGCCCACACCATACGCTTGCTTTGCCTTCTCTTTGTAGTGGGCCGCCCGCCCGGACGGGCACGGCATCGGGAGCCAGCGGCGGAAGCATCGGCGACGCAGCGTTGTTGGAAAGCGGGAGAACCCGCGCCGGCGAAAAGGGGTGAGCACCGTGGCCGACACGCTCCCCGGGCCCGAGCAGGTACCCGACGGCGGCACGACCGGCCCTGACGGCGGAGCCGCCGAGGCGCTGGACGCCTACTCGCGGATCGTCACCACCGTCGCCGCCGCGGTGACTCCGCGCGTCGCCGCCCTCCAGGTGCCCCGGCGCGGCCGGGGCGGCTGGTTCAGCACCGCGCTCGGCTCGGCGGTGGTCTTCACCGACAACGGCTTCCTGCTGACCAACGCCCACGTCGTCGGCCACGCCGACGCCGGGACCCTGGCCTTCGCCGACGGCACCACCTCCCCCTTCCACACCATCGGCGCCGACCCGCTCTCCGACCTGGCCGTGCTGCGCGCCGACGGCCCGACCCCCACCCCGGTGCGGCTCGGCGAGGCCACCGCCCTGCGGGTCGGGCAGCTCGTCGTCGCCGTCGGCAACCCGCTCGGGCTCGCCGGGACGGTCACGGCGGGCGTGGTCAGCGCCCTCGGCCGCTCGCTCCCGGCCCGCTCCGACACCGCCGTGCGCGTCATCGACAACGTCATCCAGACTGATGCCGCCCTCAACCCCGGCAACTCCGGCGGCGCACTGACCACCGCGACCGGCGAGGTCGTGGGCGTCACCACGGCCGTGGCTGGCAACGGGCTCGGCCTGGCCGTCCCGATCGACGCCACCAGTCGGCAGATCATCGCCACCCTGCTCACCGACGGCCGGATCCGCCGCGCCTACCTGGGCCTCGCCGGCGTGCCCGCCCCGCTGCCGCCCACCCTGCGCCGGCGCACCGGGCAGCAGACCGGCCTGCGGATCGTCGAGGTCGTCCCCGGCGCCCCCGCCGACCGCGCCGGACTGCACGAGGGCGACCTGCTGCTCACCGCCGCCGGCGAACCGATGACCAGCGCCCGCACCCTGCAGCACCTGATGCTGGCCGACGGCATCGGCCGCCCCCTCGCCCTGACGGTGCTGCGCGGCGCGGCCCTGGTCGACGTGATCGCCGTCCCGACCGAACTGCCCTCGGACGACTAGCCCGTGGTCCGAGCGCGACCACGGTGGACTCGACGACGGCGGGTCCGAGGCGTGGACGGCGC
The DNA here is from genome assembly GCF_055600605.1 of Kitasatospora sp. NPDC038210. Taxonomy (NCBI): domain Bacteria; kingdom Bacillati; phylum Actinomycetota; class Actinomycetes; order Kitasatosporales; family Streptomycetaceae; genus Kitasatospora; species Kitasatospora sp. NPDC038210. The sequence continues at coordinate 68,126 of NZ_JBVJYK010000018.1, forward strand.
CGTCTCACGGGTGGTCGCGCGCATGCGAGAGGTCGGGATCGCCGAGCCCGAACCGATGGGCGTCGAAGCCGTCCGCGCCCGGGACGAGGGCCACCCCGCCCCGGTCGCCCCCGGGGTACTCCTGCACGACGCCTCCTACGCCGACCAGTGGCTTCCCCAGGTGGAGCCGGCCGAGCCGGCCGACGCTGCGGTCTGCGTCTTCACCCCCAACGTGGTCACCGACCCGCACGGCACCTCCCCGGACTACCTCGGCCGGTTCACCTATCGGGCCTGAGGGCCTTCGACCGGGGCTGCCACCGCCACTCGTCGAGGCAGCCGGGCAGGGCGCGCGGAGCGGATCGCCGGGCCGCCCCTGACGGGTGGCCCCGGTCCGAACGTGCGGCCCGCTCCGCGCACCCCGTTTCCTGCGTTCCACCGGTTCGTCGGGGGCTCCGGAGTACCGGCCGGAGCCCCCGGCCTTGCGGTGGGGTCCGCCGCCGGCGCACGGGGGGGCCGGCGGCGGACCGTTCGGGAGCGCCTCAGGGCCGGTGGTCGAGGCGCAGCGTCGACACCCGTACGGTCCGCCGTGGCAGCGCCGCGGGCAGGGCGACCAGCAGGGCGGTGGCGGTGAACACGGCGTAGTGCGCGCTCTCCGGCCAGGGGCCGGACCAGCCGAGTTCGGCGTGGCGGTGCTCGGCGAAGGCGTTGCAGCAGAGCCAGGCGGCCAGGCCGACCACCGGCGCGGCCCGGGGCCGGGAGAAGCCGCCGACCAGACCGCACAGCGCCACGTACGCCACGAAGGCGAGGCCGCCGGAGTGCAGTTCGCCGAGCCCGCCGAGGCCGAGCGCCAGCAGGCCGCCCGCGAGCAGGGCGACCGTGCCCGAGGTGCCGACCGACAGCCGCTCCAGCACGGGGCGGAAGCGGTCGGCACCCGGGCGCGCCGCGTACATCCGCACCGCGGACTACCGCTTCGCCGCGAGGAGTTCGGGCGTCGGGCCGACCGGCAGGTGCCAGCGGGCGCGGCGTTCCCGCGCCTCCAGCTCGTGCAGGTCGTGGAGCAGTGCGGGCACCGGGACGGTCAGCACCGGGCAGCCCGCCCGCCGCGCGCAGTACGCGGACACCGGGCGCCGGAGCCGGCGGCGCAGCAGGCCACCGCTCTGCCCGAGGACCAGCAGGTCGCCGGGCCGGTCGGCGACGTCGATGAGGGCCGGGCCGGTCTCGCCGCGGATCACCACCGGGCGCAGCGGCACCGCGGGGTCGTTGCCGCCGAAGGCCTCGTCGAGGGCCCGGTGCAGGCGCTGTTCGGCGGCGTCCCGGACGGCCGCGAGCAGCGGCGGGCAGGGCGAGCGGCGGTAGCCGTGCTCACCGCCCGGGGGCTCCCAGGCCAGCACGGGCAGGAGTTCCGCGCCCCGCTCACGGGCCTCGGTCACCGCCCGGTGCAGCGCCGCCAGACTGCCCAGCGACCCGCTGACCCCGACCACCACCCTGGGTGTCCCGCCGTCCTCGTGCCGCTCGATGCCGTGCATGACCCGTCCTCGTGTCGTGGTGGCCGCACCCGTGTCCCGGCGGCCGTACTCGTTCACCCAACCGCCGGTCCGGGCGCCCACCGGCACTTCTTGATGGCTCCCTGACGCCCGGTGCGGCGATCCCAACGCACTCCATACGGCGAGGGGCCGGGGTGGCGCGGCTCCCGCAGCCGGGGGCACTGCCCACGGCCCACACGCCGCGGTCCGCGGCCCCCGCAGCCCGCGGCCCGCAGCCCGTAGCCCGCGAGATGAATGGTGCTATTGTCAGTAGCACCATGTTGCTGAAGCTGGACGTCGGGGACACCCGACCACTGCACGAGCAGGTCGCGGGCGCGATCAGACGGGCCGTCGCCGAGGGCGAGTGCGCCCCCGGGGACAAGCTGCCGCCGGCCCGGGAGCTGTCCCGGGCGCTGGGCGTCAACTCCAACACCGTGCTGCGCGGGCTGCGCACGCTGCGCGACGAAGGGGTGCTGGAGTTCCGCCGGGGCCGCGGTGTCACGGTCGCCGCCGGGGCCGACACCCGCTCCGAACTGGTCGACCGGGTCAGGCAGTTGATCGAGGACGCGGCCTTGGCCGGCTACAGCAGGAACGATCTCGTGGACATGATCAGGGGGATGTCGTGACGGACGAAGGATCAGGAACGCACCGGCCAGGGGCCCGGAAGCGTGGCGGCCGGGGCGGCCTCTGGGCCGCGCTCGCCTGGTCGGTGGGGGTGCTGGCCCTGCTGGTCGCGCTGCCGGTGGCGGCCCGCCACCGGCTGCCGGACCCGCTGGCCACCCACTGGGGCGGGCGGGACCCGGACGGTTCGATGTCGCTCACCGGAGCCGTGCTGGTCCCGGCGCTCCTCTGGCTGATCCTGGTGCTGGTCTCCGCGCTGCTGCAGCGGTACTGCGGCGAGCGGACGCCGGGCTGCGGGGCGGCGGCACTGGTGTCCGGAGGGGTGCTGCTCACGGGGGCGCAGACCGCCGTGGTGCACGCCAACCTGGACCGCGCCCGATGGCAGGACGCGGCGCCGATGGGCATCGAGGTGGTCCTGGTCCTGCTGGCCACGGCCGCCGCCGGCGTGCTGGCCTGGCTGGCCGGCCGCCGGTTCGGGGCCCGGACCGAGGCGCTTCCGGCGGCCGGGGCGCCCGTGCTGGACGTGCCGGAGGGCGAGGAGTTCGTCTGGCTCTCCTGGGCGACGAACCCGTGGCTGCAGTTGCTGGCCGCCGTGCTCGGACTGGTCACGGTGGCGGGTGTGCTGGCGGCCGCGAGCGGGCTGGCCGGCCTGGACTGGTCGCTGGTGCTGCCGTTCGCCCTGCCCGCCGTCGCCGTCCTCGCCTGCTCCTCGGTGCAGGCACGGGTGACCGCCCGCGGCCTGACCGTCGGCTTCGGCCCGTTCGGCCGGCCCGCCCGGCACTGGTCGCCCGCCGACCTCGTCTCGGCCCGCGCCGAGCAGCGCACCGCCGCGCAGGCGGGCGGCTGGGGCTACCGGATCAACGGGCTCGGGACCACGGTGATGCTGCGCGGTGGCACGTGCCTGGTGGTGCGCACCCGCCGGGGCACCGACTTCGCGGTCAGCGTCGACGACGCCGAGCGCGGGGCGGCGCTGCTCAACGCGCTGATCGCGCGCGCCGGGCAGCCGACGGGCTGAGCCCGGGCGCCGGTTCGTGCACCCGCGGATCAGTCCTGCCCGCGGGTCGGCCCTGCCCCGCCGATCAGTCCTGCCAGTAGAACAGCAGGGTGTCGACCTTCAACGGCCCGCGCTCGCCGAAGTGGTAGACGCAGAGCCCGCTGACGACGGTGCCCCTGGTGGCCTCGTCCACCCAGCGGAAGCCGGCCCCTTCCAGGGCCCGGCGGACCGGCGAGTCGTCCGTGTCGGTGCCGCCCGCGAAGGGGCCGAGGGTGCTGACGAACAGGGTGCCCTCGACGAGCTCGATCACGTGGTAGCTGCCCTCGCCCGTCCCGTTGTCCTCGCGGGCGGAGAGCGGCGGGTCGAAGTCGATCCCGGCGGCCTCCAACGCCTCGGTTACGCGGCGCAGCCGGCCCTCCACGTCGACGGGCCCGGGCGGATCGGTGCGGAGCGCCTCGACGCGCCAGCGCGGGTCGGTGTCGCGCTCGTGGCGCGCGGCGTACTCGTGGACGATCGCGTGGCGCATCTCCTCGGGCAGGCCGGGGACTTCGACCCGGGGAGAGCCGAGGCGGCGGTCCCAGGCGCGGGCCTCCGCGCCGTCGCCGGTGAGTCGGTGCAGCGCGCAGACCGCCCACAGTGCGGCCTCGACGGGCGGGTCCGAGGCGAGGAGGGCGCGCAGCCGCTCGGGGTCGGCCGCGAGGGTGTGGGCCTGGTGGGCGACCAGGCGGTCCGGGTCGGCGAGGGAGTCGGTGACGTCCTGCCCGGCCCGGTGGCGCAGCCGGTCGCGGGCCAGCCGGTCCTCGGGGCGGGAGTCGCCGAGGTCGGCCAGCACGGCCGCGAGGCCTCGGCGGTCGGCCAGCCCGTCCAGCCCGGCCTCGCCGAGCTCGCGCCAACGCCACCAGGGGTGGGCGGCGAGGGTGGCGAGTTCGGCCGTGGCCGTGCGGTCGCCGAGGACGCCGCGGGCCTTGAGGAAGGCCTGGCACAGCCCGTACTGCCCGTCCTGGCCCCGGTCCGGGTGCCGCAGCCAGGGCAGGAGTTCGGCGCGGTCGGCGAACAGGTCGAGCAGGGCGACGCGCAGTTCGGCGGTCTCCGCGCGGTTCCTCAGGACGTCGAGCAGGGCGGGGGCGTGCTGCTCCGGCACCCGGCCGGCCAGGGCCTCGACGCAGGCGCGGCGGCGGTACCAGTGGCGTCCCGGGTCGGCCGCGTAGCGGGCGAGCTCGTCGGCCTCGCGGGCGCGCAGGGCGGCCGCGTCGTACGGCCGCTCGAAGGGGATCAGGTCATCGATGCTGGTCACCGGGCGGATATTAGGCGGCCGGAGCGCCGTAAACCACTCAAATCAGTGGTGCTTCGAACGCCAATGCGGGTACACAAGTTGACGGCCACTCAGATTCGGGCGGCGCCCCGTCGACACCGCCCCCGTCCTGTCCCCGGTGGCCGAGAAGTCAGCGGGCGCCCGCGCGCCCGCACCCAAGCAAGGAGGCGTCCGTGACTCACGACTCACGCGCGCAGGACTCCCCGGACACCCGGCGGGGCGTCCAGGACCAACGGACGGTCACGTTCCTCCGCCTCGGCGTCGGGCTGATCGGCATCCTGCTGCCGCCGGCCCTGCCGTTCGGCAACTGGCTGGCCGCGGAGGTGACGGGGCGCAGCACGAACGGCTTCTGGCCGGGCTCGATGAGCGCCTCGTACTACACCGACACACGGAACGTCTTCGTCGGCGCCCTGTGCGCGCTCGGGGTGTTCCTGATCTGCTACCGCTTCGACCGCCGGGACGACCGCTGGAGCACGGCGGCCGGGGTCTTCGCGGTCGGGGTGGCGCTGTGCCCGACGTCGCCGGACGGCGCGTCGGACGTCCAGCGCACCATCGGAGTGTTCCACCTGGTCTTCGCCAGCCTGCTGTTCGTCATGCTGGCGATGTTCTGCCTCTACTCCTTCCGCAATCCCCGTTCCACCCAGCCGGCCCGGGTGGGCACGGCCTACCTGGCGGCGGGGGTGCTGATCCTGGTCGCACTGCTGCTCTCCGTCGTGGCCGGGGTGACGGGCATCGGCGACGACTGGTCGGTGCAGCCGCTGTTCCTCTGCGAGTGGCTGGCGACGTGGTCCTTCGGTGCGGCCTGGATCGGGGCCGCGCTCGAACTGGCGGCGCACCGCCGGGGCGGCTCCGAGGCGGCGGCCGTGCCCCGGCAGCCGGGCGGGGCGCTGGTGGAGCCGAGGCAGCCGGAGGCTCAGGCCTGAGGGGCAGGCCCGAGGGCCGGGTCCGAGAGCCGGGCCGAGGGCCGAGCCCGAGGGTTCGTCATATCGTCGCACTGGTCGACCGTTACCATGCGCACCAAGGACCGCCAGCGAGGCGGCCGGTGACGGAGCCCCAGCAACGGGAGGACGAGGCATGGCGAACGAGGCCCGGGCGCATCGCGGTCCGCAGGAGGATTACCCGTCGGTGGACCTGCGGATGGACGTTCCGCACTCCGCCCGGGTCTACGACTACCTGATCGGCGGCAAGACCAACTTCGAGGCGGACCGGGTCGCCGCGCACGCCTCGGTGAAAGCCTGGCCGTCGCTCCCGACCTCGATGCGCACCACCCGCGACTTCATGCAGCGCTCGGTGCGCCACCTCGCCGAACAGTACGGCGTGCGGCAGTTCCTGGACATCGGCACCGGCATCCCCACCTCGCCGAACGTGCACGAGATCGCCCAGGCGGTGGCGGCCGAGTCGCGGGTCGCGTACGTGGACAACGACCCGATCGTGCTGACCCACGGCCGGGCGCTGATGGACAGCACGCCCGAGGGCCGCACCTGTTACGTGGACGCCGACTTCCGCGACCCGGAGTCGATCATCGACAACGCCCGGCTGCGCGAGGTGCTCGACCTCTCGCAGCCGGTGGCGCTGTCGCTGATCGCGATCGTCCACTTCGTGCTGGACGAGGACGACCCGCAGGGCATCGTGCGCCGCTTCATGGACGCCCTGGCGCCCGGCAGCTTCCTCGCCCTGACCGTCTTCACCGGCGACACGGACCCGGTCGGGGTGGGCGGCGTCGGCCGGGAGTACAACGCGCGCGGCATCCCGCTGCAGATCCGCGACAAGGCCGAGACCGAGGCCTTCTTCGACGGCTACGAGCTGCTCGACCCGGGCGTCACGCTGGTGCACCACTGGCACCCGGACGCGGACGCCGCACCCGTCCGGGACCAGGACATCGCGATGTACGCGGGCGTGGCGGTCAAGCGCTGAACCCCTCTCCCACGGCGGCCCCGCAGCAACCCGCGGCGGGCCCGGTCACCCCCGGACGGAGACCAGGCCCGCCTCGTAGGCCAGGATGACCAGCTGCACCCGGTCGCGGGCGTCGAGCTTGGCGAGCAGCCGGGTCATGTACGTCTTGACGGTGGCGATGCTGAGCACCAGCTCGGCGGCGATCTCGGTGTTGGACAGGCCCCGGCCGACCAGCGTGAGGATCTCCCGCTCCCGGTCGGTGATCGCCGCCAGCCGGAGCACGGCCCCGTTCCGCGCGCCGGGACCGGAGGGCCGGCCCGGAAGGGCCCCGGGCAGTCTGCCGTCCCGGGAGCCAGACCAGGAACCGGGCGGACGGCCGACGGCGAAGGCACCGATCAGCCGCCGGGTGACGCTCGGCGCGATCAGCGCGTCCCCGGCGGCGACCACCCGCACCGCGCCGAGGATGTCGTCCAGTGCCATGTCCTTGACCAGGAACCCGGACGCCCCGGCGTGCAGCGCCGCGTAGACGTGCTCGTCCTCGTCGAAGGTGGTGAGCACGACCACCCGGGTCGGACCGTCGGCGGCGGTCACCAGCCGGGTGGCCTCGATGCCGTCCGTCCCTGGCATCCGGATGTCCATCACCACGACGTCCGGGCACAGTTCGGCCGCCAGCCGGACCGCCTCCGCCCCGGTGCCCGCCTCGCCGACCACCTCGATGTCGGTGGTCTCCGCGATGACCATCTCCAGCGCGGCCCGTACCAGCGGCTGGTCGTCGGCCAGGACGACCCGGATCACGCGCGCACCTCGGCCGCGACCGCAGAGACCGTGACCCCGACCGGGACCGGCACCGGGCCCGGCACCGGGCCCGGCACCGGCAGCGTGGCCGCGACCCGGAAGCCGCCGTCGGCGCGCGGCCCGGCGGCGAACTCGCCGTGCAGCAGGGCGACCCGCTCGCGCAGCCCGGCCAGCCCGAAGCCGCTGCCCGGGTCGCTGCCGTGCCCCCGGCCCCGGTCGGTGACCTCGACGGACAGCTCCCCCGCCGTCCGGGAGTCGACCAGGACCACGCAGACGTCGGCGTCCGCGTGCCGGACGACGTTGGTGACGGACTCCTGGATGATCCGGAAGGCCGCGAGGTCGATCTCCGCGGGCAGCGCCCGCTGTTCGCCGTGGTACCGGACCTCCACCCGCACCCCCGCCGCGGTGGTCGCCCCGGCCAGCCGGTCGAGGTCCGCCAGGCCCTGCGCGCCGGTGCCCGGGCCGTCGCCGTCGGCCCGGCGCAGGACGACGAGCATCCGGCGCAGCGCGGCCAGGGTGTCCCGCCCGGCGGCCTCGATCTCGCCGAGCGCCGCCTTCGCGCGTTCGGGCCGGCGGTCGATAACCCGGCGGGCGGCGCCCGCCTGGAGCGCGACGATGCCCAGGCTGTGCGCGACGGTGTCGTGCATCTCGCGGGCGATCCGCAGCCGTTCGGCGGTGACCGCCTCGTCGGCCGCCCGGCTGCTCAGCGCCTCGGCGTGCTCCCGGTTCTGCCGCACCGAGCGCCCGACCAGCCAGGCGACCAGCGCGAGCAGCGCGGCGCCGTCGGCGGAGCCGATGTGGGTGCCGGTGAAGATGCCGACGGTGTTGCCGCGCACCAGGCCGATGTGCAGCACCAGGAACCCCATGACGAGGGCGAACGCGGCCCGCGAGGTACGGCGCGGCCGGGTGGCGGTGATCAGGCAGAGCGCGGTGTCCACGGCCAGCAGCGCGCCGGGCGGCACCTGGGTGCCGCCGGACCAGCCATCGGTCTCGGTCCAGGTGGCGATCAGCAGCAGGACGACCGACAGCAGCGGCAGCCGGCGCACCGACGCGGCGCCCGCGAAGGCCACCGCCGTGTCGGCCAGGGTGAACGCCCACCCGCCGTGCGCGGCGGCGCCGTGGTGCTGCGCGGAGCCACCGAGCCGGACGGCGGGGTAGGCGGCGGCCACGCACCAGGCGAGCCCGACCCAGACCTCGGGCGGGACGCGCCGGAACAGCGGCGGGGTGGGGGTCGAAGGCATGGTCCACGATCGTAACGGCGGCCCGACGAGCCGTCATCCGACCGTGGTTGTACGGCCAGGGGTGACCTGCGCGTACGGCCAGGGGTGACCTGCGCGTACGGCCGGGGGTGGCCCACGCTGTCGACATCGGTCCGATGTGCGGCCGCCGCTCCCCCGGCACCGTGGAGCCCATGATCGAAGTCACCGAGCTGACGAAGCGCTACGGCCGCCACACCGCCGTCGACCGCCTGACCTTCACCGTCCGGCCCGGCCACGTGACCGGCTTCCTCGGCCCCAACGGCGCCGGCAAGTCCACCACCCTGCGGCTGGTCCTCGGCCTGAACGACCCCACCACCGGCAGCGTCACCGTCGACGGCCACCCCTTCCGCGGCAGGCCGCGCGGGCTGCGGCACGTCGGCGCGCTGCTGGACGCGGGCGACGTGCACGGCGGGCGCAGCGGCCGGGCGCACCTGTCGGCGCTGGCCCGGGGCAACCGCATCCCGCTCGGACGGGTGGAGGAGGTGCTGGAGGAGGTCGGGCTGGGCAGGGCCGCCGGGCGGCGGATCGGCGGCTACTCGCTGGGCATGAAGCAGCGGCTGGGCATCGCGGGCGCGCTGCTCGGCGACCCGCCGGTCCTGCTCTTCGACGAGCCGCTGAACGGCCTGGACCCGGAGGGCGTGCTGTGGGTGCGCGGACTGTTCCGCCGCCTCGCCGCCGAGGGGCGCACGGTGTTCGTGTCCAGCCACATGATGGCCGAGATGGAGCACACCGCCGACCGCCTGGTGGTGATCGGGCGCGGCCGGCTGATCGCCGACGAGGGCCTGGCGGAGTTCTCCGCCCGCAACGCGACGACCTCGGTGACCGTCCGCTCACCCGAACTCCCACTGCTGGCCGAAGCATTGCGGACGGAAGGCGCCGACGTACAGCTCCGCGGGCCGCAGTTGGCGATCGTCACCGGGCTGCCCGCCGAACGGATCGGCGAACTCGCCCTGCGGCACGGCGTGGTGCTCGGCGAGCTGACCACCCGCACGTCGTCCCTGGAGACCGCGTTCATGTCCCTGACCGCCGACAGCGTCGAGTACCCGGCGGCCGAACACCCGGCTGGAGAAACCCGATGAGCACGACCCACACCGCCCTCACCCCCCTCGCCCCGCACACCGCCGAACCCGCACCCCGCTTCACCGACCTGCTCGCCGCCGAGTGGATCAAACTCCGATCACTGCGCTCGATCCCCTGGGTGCTCGGCCTGAGCGCCGTGGCCATCGTCGCCGCCAACCTCAAGTCCGCCCTGTACACCCGCGACCACTACACACCGGGCAGCGGCGATCCGGCGGCCATGGCGCAGGCGGCGCTGAACGACGCCTTCACCATCGCCTCCGCCGACATCCTGCTGCTCGTCGGAGGCGGCCTCGGCGCGATCGTCATCGCGGGCGAGTACGCGACCGGGCTGATCCGCACGACGCTGGCGGCCGTACCCGATCGCAGGGCGGTGCTGGTGGCCAAGGCGTGCGTCCTGGCCGCCGTGATGCTCGGTTTCGGCGTGCTGACCGTCGGCGTGTCCTTCGGCCTCAGCCAGGCGGTCCTGTCCGACTCCGGCATCGGACAGTCCCTCACCGACCCCGCCGCCTTCCGCTACGTCGCGGCGGCCACGCTGTTCGGCCCGGTCTGCGCGCTGGTCGGGCTCGGGATCGGCACCCTGATCCGGCACAGCGCGGGCGCGGTGGTGGGCACCGTCGTGGTGCTGTTCTTCCTCCCGTCCCTCGTCACCGAGCGCTACCGCTGGACGGCCGACCTGCTGCACGCCCTGCCACTTCCCGCCTGGCAGCGCCTGGCCCGGACCAGCCTGGCGGGCCTGCGGCCCACCGACTACCCCGCGACCGTCGCGGGCTCCTGGATCACCCTCGCGGCCTGGTCGCTCGCCTCGGTGGCGATCGCGGCACTGGTGATCCACCGCCGGGACCACTGACGGCCGGGGAAGGCCCGAACAGCCGGCCACTGCCCGCCACGACCTGCCACGACCTGCCACGACCTGCCACGGCTCAGAACGCCGCGATGCTCCCCGGTGCCCGCTCGGCCCGGCTGAGCGCCCGCAGCACGCCCACCCACCCGTGCCGCCGGACCGCCAGCCGGGCCAGCAGTGCGGCCACGGAGTCGGCGGTCTCCGGCGGGAGTCCGGGGGTCGGGACGTCCACGCTGACCGCCAGGTCGTCGGCGTGGACGGCCAGTTCCATCGTCCGGGTCGCCAACAGGTCGTCGAGAGTGAGCGACCACGGCCCCCAGAACGGCAGCCGGGCCGGGCGGGTACCGTCCGCCGCCGCCAACGCGGTCGTCAGCTCCGCGACGGCGGCGTCGACCCGGCGGTGCAGGGCGGCCGGCCCGTCGGCGGCGAACGCCTCGCTGCCCTGCCGGATCCGGACGTTGATGTCCGCGTCGAGCTCCGCGCCGACCCACGCGACCCGGGCGTAGTGGTCAAGCAGGCCGATCGTCTGCTCGGTCGGCGGCGCGGCGGCCAGGGCCTCGGACACGCACAGGACCTGGAAGGCCAGGTGTCCGGCCAGCCCGCCGACGCTCCACTCCGCCAACGCGCTCGGCCGCCGCCAGGCCTCGGCAACCTCGGGGGCGCGCAGCAGCTGCTCGGCCGCGCGGGCCGCCGCCAGGAAATCCGCTCGGGAATCGCTCACGATCCGCTCCCTACCGCACCACGGAGGCCCGGAAACCGGACCCCACCGACCCCACCGACCGCACCAGACCGCACCGCCGACCGCTCCACCGCCGCACCACAGCCGTTCACGAGCCACCGCCGCCCGGTCCGCCGGACCCACCGGCCCCGTCCGACCCACTCGGCGGTGGCGCTCCCGCCACGGTGTCCACCACCGCCACCAGCAGAGCCGTCAGCACCAGCCCCGCCGCGACCGCCACGCCCAGCTGGAAGGCCGTCGCCCAGTCCGGGTGGCGACCGCGCGCGTGGGCGAAGAACACCGACCCGACGACCGCGATGCCCACCGCCGAACCGACCCGCTGCGCGGTCTGCAGCACACCGCCCGCACTGCCCGCCCGGGCGACCGGCACCTGCTGGAGGGTCAGCGTCTGGTTCGGGGCGATCACCAGCCCGCTGCCCACCCCGGCGACCAGCAGCGGCAGCGCCGTCGTCCAGCCCACCCGGGGCCCCGACCACAGCTGCACCGCGAGCGCCGCGGCCAGCAGTCCGGCCAGCACCAGCAGCAGCCCCACCACCACCAGCCGCCTGCCGAGCCGGCTCACCAGCCGCCCGCCCACCGCCGCGGCCGCGCCCGAACCGATCGCGAACGGGGTGATCGCCACGCCCGCCGCAAGGGCCGAGTAGTGCAGGCCGACCTGCAGGTACAGCGTGAAGATGAAGAAGATCGCGGTGAACCCGGCGAAGTACGCCAAGGACAGCAGCACTCCCGCCGCGTACGGGCGCACCGCGAACAGCGCCATGCTCACCAGCGGCTCGTGCCGCCGCCCGTAGTGCACCTCCCAGCCGACGAAGGCCGCGAGCAGCACCGCCGAGACCGGCAGCAGCAGCCACCGCGCCGGGCTGTGCCACTGCTGTGCCTGGACGAACGGCAGCAGCAGCGCGACCGTGCCGGCGCCGAGCAGCACCACGCCGACCGGGTCGAAGTCGCGGTGCCCGGCGCGCTCGGCGGCCGGCGGGGGCGCCGGGAGCAGCCGGTGGGCGATCGGCAGGGCGGCGACGCCGATCGGCAGGTTCACCAGGAACACCCAGCGCCAGCCGTCCTGCGGGCCGGACAGGTGGATCAGCAGCCCGCCGAGCAGCGGCCCGACGGCGGTCGACAGCCCGATGGTGGCGCCGAGCGCGCCGAAGGCCCGGCCGCGGTCGGCGCCCCGGAAGAGGGTCTGGATGAAGCCGGACACCTGCGGGACGAGCACGCCACCCGCCGCGCCCTGGAAGAGCCGGGCCAGCACCAGCCACTCCTGGCTCTGCGCCGCGCCGGCCAGCGCGCTGGCCGCGGTGAACAGGGCGAGTCCGGTGAGGAAGACGGCGCGCCGACTGCGCGCGTCGCCGAGCCGTCCGGCCGGGACGAGCACCAGGCCGAAGGCCAGCGCGTAGCCGCTGAGCACCCACTGCAGGCCGCTCTCCGACATGTGCAGCCCGGCCCGTACGGTCGGCAGGGCGACGTTGACGATGCTGACGTCCAGCAGGGTCATGAAGCCGGCGACCAGGCAGACCGCGAGCGCCCGCCAACGCCGCGCGTCGGCCCGGCCGCCCGCGGCGGAAGCGCCGGGCGGGTCCGGGTGCGCGGTGGCGGACGGGGCGTCGGGGGTCATGGGAGCCTCTTCCCGGTGTCCGGGGCGGCTTGCTCGCTGCCCGGCCGGTGGTCGGCGGGCTTCGCTCGGCTCATCGTCGCCCCGCCCTCCGGGTGCCGCCACCCGGGTCGTACCCGGGCAGCGCTCCCTTCCGCTCCCCCGGCGGCCTCACCCGGCCGCCTTCCCCGCAGCCTCACCCGAACGGTCGAACCGGATCGCGATCGGTGCCCGGACCCCAGAGGCTGACGGCATGACCGTCGCCACCGAGAACCCGCCGCTCGCACCACCGGTGCTGGACGTTCGGCAGCGGAACGTCGTCTTCGCCACGATCGTGCTCGGCATGCTGCTGGCCGCCCTCGACCAGACCATCGTCGGCACCGCGCTGCCCACCATCGTCGCGGACCTCGGCGGGGCCGCGCACATGTCCTGGGTGGTGACCTCCTACCTGCTGGCCGAGACGGTGGCCACCGTGCTGGCCGGCAAGTTCGGCGACCTGTACGGACGCAAGCTGATCTTCCAGATCTCGGCGGTCGTCTTCGTCGCGGGCTCGTTCCTGTGCGGGCTGGCCACCGACATGACGCTGCTGATCGCCTGGCGGGCGGTGCAGGGCGTCGGCGCGGGCGGGCTGATGGTCACCGCCATGGCGCTGATCGCGGACGTCATCCCGCTGCGCGAGCGCGGCAAGTACCAGGGCGCGATCGGCGCGGTGTTCGGCGTGGCCACGGTGATCGGGCCGCTGCTGGGCGGGCTGTTCACCGACCACCTGTCCTGGCGCTGGGCGTTCTACGTCAACGTGCCGCTCGCGGTCGTGGTGGTGATCGCGGCCGCCCGGACCATCCCCTCGGTGCGCTCGGCGACCCGGCCGGTGATCGACTACCTGGGCATCGCGCTGGTCGCGGTCGGCGCCGGCGCGCTGATCCTGGCGACCAGCTGGGGCGGCAACCAGTACCCCTGGGGCTCCGGGGTGATCATCGGCCTGTTCGTCGGCGGCGCGATCGCCCTCGGGCTGTTCTGCTGGACCGAGACCCGCGCCGTCGAACCCATGCTGCCGATGCGGCTGTTCCGCAACCCGGTGTTCACGGTCTGCTCGGTGCTCAGCTTCATCGTCGGCTTCGCGATGCTCGGCGCGCTCACCTTCCTGCCGACCTTCCTGCAGTACGTCGACGGTGACTCGGCGACGGTCTCCGGCATCCGGATGCTGCCGATGGTCATCGGCCTGCTGCTCGCCTCGATCGGCAGCGGCACCGCGGTCAGCAGGACCGGCAAGTACCGGGTGTTCCCGATCGTCGGCACGGCCGTCATGACCCTCGGCCTCTACCTGCTCTCCCGGCTCGAACCCGGCACCGGCACCGCGCTCGCCTCGCTCTACATGTTCGTGCTCGGCGTCGGCATCGGACTGAGCATGCAGGTGCTGACGATCGCCGTGCAGAACACCGTCGACTACGCGGACCTCGGCACCGCCACCTCCGGGGTCACCTTCTTCCGCACCATCGGCAGCTCCTTCGGCACCGCGGTGTTCGGCACCATCTACAGCAACAGCCTCACGACCGAACTCCGCGAGGGCGTCGCCACCGCCGCCCGGCTCACCGGCGCCGACCCGGCCGTGGTCGCCCGCGCCGCCGAGAGCCCCCAGAGCCTGCACGGGCTGCCCGCCGACCAGGCCGCGCCGATCGTGCAGGCCTACTCCGACGCGCTGCACACCGTGTACCTGTGGACGATCCCGGTGGCCGTGATCGGCTTCGTCGTCGCGCTCTTCCTCAAACAGGTACCACTGCGCGACACCGCCCGGTCCGGCTCCACCGACATGGGCGAGGGCTTCGCCCAACCGACCACCGCCGACGCCGACCCGCACCTGGAGTACTCGGTCTGCAAGATCATCCGCGGTGTCGACCTCGACACCGTCCGGACCATCGTCTCCGGTGCCGACACCCGGGTGGACCTCGCCGGCGCCTGGGCACTGATGGAGGTCGCCCAGCACACCAAGGTGATCGGGCACGCCGACCTCGACCTCATCGCCGCCCGCAAACGGATCCCGCCCGAGGTCCTGGAGCCCGTCTTCGACCGGATGGCCGCCGAGGGCTACCTCGTCCGCGACGGCGACGCCCTCGCGAACACCGAGACCGGCATCCGCGAGGTCCGGGCCCTCGCCCGTGCCTGGTCCGACTGGCTCAACGCCCGCCTCGACGCCGACGCCGGCCGACCGCGCAGCCCGCAACTGCGCACCGCCGCGGACGCCATCGCCTGGCGCCTCCTGGTCGAGGACCTCGCCAACGGCCTCCCCGCGAAGGCCCGTTCGACGGACAGCGCACGGGTCTAGACGGTCCGCCGGCGGCTACAGGCGGGTGGTGTCGAGATCGAGGTCGAAGGGCTCCGGGAGGTGGACGGGCGTGCCGAACGGGTGCGGGCCGCTCTCACGGGCGTACCCGAGGCGGGTCGGTTCGCTGTACAGCGTGCAGCTGCGGTCCTGCCGGTCGACGAGCAGGTGGAGCGGCGCACCGTACTGGCCGTAACGGCGCCGCTTGACGACCCGGTCCGTTTCCGCGTTCGACGGGGAGCTGACCTCCACGATCAGGAGGGTCTGGTCCGGCAGCAGCGCGCCCTCGGTCTTCTCGGCGAGACCGACGGGCACCACCGCGAGGTCCGGAACGTACCAGTTCTCGCTGCCCGGCAGGTCGAGGTTGCCGGAGCCCGACACCAGGTCGAGCTGTTCCACGCGCGGGGTGATCTGACGGCGGACGGCCTCGGCAGCGGACTCGCGCGCCCATGACCGCGACACGGGAGTGATGACTCCCTCGATGATCTCGGTGCGGCCGCCCGCGATGTACCGGATCGCGTACTTCAAGGCCCGCTCGGGGTCACTGATGATGCTGTAGTCGCCGGGGGTCCGGGGGGCCGCACTCACAATGTGTCTCCTTCCCGTGTGGCATCGTCTCCCGGACTACCCGGCCGCCCGGCCTCGCGCGGCCGATCCGACGGATCCCGGCCGTCCGGGGGCGCGACCCGACCGGACCTCCCTGCTTTCCGTTCGTCACGGGATCGATCGGGTTTCGGGGCGTCGGCTGCGCCGTCGTGACGCCGCGTCGTTCGGGCGACGCGGTCGGCGTCAGCCGGCCAGCCAGGGGGCCTCGGGGAGCTTGGCGGCGGCGTCGTGGCCGGAGAAGTCCGCCGTGGTCGGCGTGCCCAGGCCCGCCATCCGCATCGTCACCCGCCGCAGCGCGCCGTCGCCGTCGACCCAGTACGTCAGTGGCGAGCGCCCGCCGTCGGCAGCGGAGCCCTGGGCGCGCGGGCCGGCGATGCGGTCGTAGCCGCGGCCGTCGATCCGGTCGCGGCCCAGCCAGCGCGCCCCGGACTGGGCGAGCAGCAGCGGGTTGTCGGGGCGGTCCGCGCCGAGCTGGACCACCAGGCTGAGCCCGGAGTCCAGGGGGTCCGCGGTGTAGGAGCGCGGCGACCAACCCTGCCGCGGCACGTGCTCGGCCTGCTGCCACGCCGGGCCGTCGACGCCGGCCGGTTCCGGGGCCAGGCCGAGGCCGCCGGTGTCCCAGATGATCAGCCCGTGGTCGAGCGGGCCGCTCGCCCCGGTCGTCCGGTAGCGGCCCACGCCGCGGTGGGTGCGGTAGTCGACGACGCCCTCCACCCGGATGGTGACGCCTCCGCCCTCGGCGGCCGTGAGCGTCACCCCGACCGGAGCGGCCTGGTAGAGGTTCAGCCGCGACAGGGCCAGCCGGGAGGCCTCGTCGCTGGTCACCGGCCGCTCGTCGGCCTCGTCGGAGACCGTCCGGTAGACGACCAGACCGCCCGCCGCGGTGCCGCACACCGCGATCGCGGCCAGGGTGAGGAGCCAGCGGCTCCGCCACGGCCTGCGGGTGTCGTCCTTCGTCCTCCGGGCCATGCGGATGCCTTCTCTCGTGGGTCGGTGTGCGGTGGGTGAGTGGTCTGCGTGGAACCGGTTGCCCGTGACGTGGGCCGTCACGACAGTCGGGCGGGTTCGGGGACCAGTGGTCCGCGAACCCGCCCGATCCGGCACCGGCACGGATCGCCGGTGCCGGTCCGCCCGGCCGGGGGTTAGCAGCCCCGGCCGGGGGTTACCAGCCGTGGCCGGGGGTTGCTAGCCCTGCCGGAGCGCCCTGCGCCTACGGACCAGCAGCACCAGCGCCGCACCGAGGGTGATCAGCGCCGCCGCTCCCGCCACGGCGAACGGGATCGCCGCGCCCGCACCGGTGTCGGGCAGGTGCCCGGGTCCGGGAGCCGGCGGGGCCGGGGGTGCCGGGACCGGGGCCGACGTCGCCGGCGGCGTCTCGGTCGGTGTCGACGTCGGGGTGGGTGTCGGCGTCGGCGTCGGGATCAGCCGGTTGACGGCCGTCACCTCGACCCCGTCGTCGAGGTTCCCGCTGGTGAGCACCAGCGGCCCGAGCACCGTGACCTCCGGCGCCGAGTAGCCCGCCGGCGGGCTCAGCTCCTGCCAGTAGTACGTGCCCACGACGCCCTTGCCCTGGCAGAGCCCGTCGGCGCCGGTGGTGCACGGTTCGCCCACCTTGGTGTCGGGCTTGTCGCCGGTCGGCTGCAGCCCGTCCGTGCCGTTCGTCTCGTGCCACAGCTGGAACTTGGCGCCCGCCAGCGGCTTGCCGTCCTGGTCGTGCTTGACCAGGCGCAGCGCGCCCTCCTGCTGGCGGAAGCCGAAGTCGTAGGTGTGATCGTTCTGGCCCGGTCCGCCGGTGGTCAGCCCCCGTTCCGGGTACTTGCCGCCGGCCGGGACGATGCCCTTGGAGTCGATGAAGTGGTTGTCACCGACGTCGTGTTCGGTGGGCACCCACTGGAACAGCGGGCCGTCCTTGGCGTAGTCGGCCGGGTTGTCCAGCTTGATCGTGTACTTGGTCCTCGGCTTGAGGCCGCCCTCGACGTTGCTGTCGTCGAAGTAGTACTCACCGCGCGCCGTCGTCTTCGTCGTACCGACGAGCTTCCCTGACTCGTCGTACAGGTGGACGGTGACACCCGGCACCGGGCGCTGGCCCGGCAGCTGGAGGCCGCTGCGCTCGGGGTCGTACCAGACCCGGTTGCCGATCTGCAGCGGCGCCTGGTCGCAGAGCACTTCGAGGTCGCCCATCGCGGCGCCCTTGCCGAACGGCGGGATCGGCCCGACCGGGTTGAGGCGCAGGCCTCCGTCGGCCTTGCCGTCGCGCTTGTCGAAGCCCGCGCCGTAGCCGTAGGCCATGCCGTTGGTGTCGTAGCCCGAGGTCGCGATGGAGTCCTCGACCTTGGAGAACGCCATCCCGGCGTTCAGGGCGTTGTTGTGGCCGATGCGGTTGTTGTCGAAGAACCGGGTGCCCCGGGTCGTGGCCCCGCAGCCGTTGTTGGTGTCCAGCACGTAGGTGCCGTTCACCAGGCAGGCCTTGTTGAGGTCACCGCCGGGCAGGACCTTGGCCATCGTGCCGCCGGTCGGTGCGGCCGCCGACTGGTCGCCGAAGCGGTCCCGGAAGGCGAGCACCATCGAGCCGTCGGTCTCGAACGCGATCTCGGCCAGGGCCGGCTCGGGGTTGGCCAGGTAGTCGGTGCAGGCGTGGCCGTTCTGCGTGGTCGGGAAGGTGTCCTGCCACGGGAACCAGCCGGTGCCGGGGCACGCGGTGCCGACCGTGCTGCCGCGCGGGTAGTCGAGCTTCTGGTCCAGCACGGCCTTCCTGAACGTGCCGGTGTCCGGGTCGAAGGGCAGCACCACGGCCCGCAGGTCCGCGGTCTTGCCGGTCGACTCGCCCGAGCAGACGCCGCCGAGGTAGCCGGTGCCGTCCTGCAGGCCGAGGCCGTACGGGCGCCAGTCCCCGGCCGCCGGGCAGCCCGGGTCGGGGATCGGGTAGGCGGCCTTCGGCTCCGCCGCCGTCGGGCCGGTGGCGTCGTAGCGGTAGAGCTTGCGGTCGTGGAGGTTGACGACGAACAGGTCCTTGCCGTCGTCGGAGATCTTGACAGCGCCCAGGCTCTCCTTGCCCACCGCGGGCAGGAAGGCGTCGTCGTTGTCCGGGCCGTGCGGCGTGCTGCCGGCGTCCGGAACGGTCGTGAAGAGGGCGGTCGTCTTCTTCACCGGGTCGGTCACGTAGATCGCGCCCGGGCCGCCGGGGCCGTACGCCGTGGTGCGCTTGGCCGAGGCGGCGGAGAAGATCCGCTTGTCCGCGCGGTTCCACGCGATGCCGTAGATGTTGCCGGTCTGCTCGGCCGTGGCCAGGTCGGTCACGGTCGCGTCGGTGCCGGCCACGCCGCGGGCGCTGTACGGGAAGGAGACCAGCGTGCGCGCCGATGCGCCTTCCCGGGGCGCCGGCTGGCAGGTCGACACCAGCGGCGCGTTCTTCTGGCAGTAGTCACCCGGGCTCCACAGGCCCGTGGTGAGCTCGACCTTCTTGCCGCCGCCGAGGTCGACGAACTCCTCGTTGCTGCTGAGCTGGTTCGGCGCGCCGGTCAGGCCCTGGCGCGAGGCGAAGGCCGGGAACAGCACGCCCGGCTTCGGGTTCACCACCTGGATCCGGTACTTGCCGCCGGTCGCCTTGCTGGCGGCCGGTGCCAGTGTCACCGTGCCGTCGGCCGCGGTGGTGCCCTCGATGCCGACACCCGCGTCGTCGGTGAGCGTCACCTTCACGCCCGCGATCCCGGGTTCCAGCACGGGGGTCCACACCCCGGTGGTGTCCACGGCCCGGATGACCCGGACCGTTACGGTGCCGTCGCCCGTCTGCGGAAACGCCGACGGGGCCGCGGCCAACGAGCAGGCGCCGATCGCGACGGCGACCGCCGCCGCGCCGCCTGCGGTGCGACGGCCGAGCCGAGCCGGTCGCCACCGGTCCGGGTCGCGCGCCGCGCCGACCGTTCGTTCACTTGTCGTCGTCATCCCTGCTCTCATCGTCACGTTGGGCATGCGTCCGGTGGGGGCCTGCCGCCCGACCTCGCTCGGGGGTTCGCGAGTGGCGGAAAGCCGCCATTGTTAACGGGAGCTTAAAGCGGACGCGAGAAGTTCGCAGGAAAACAAGGAACCTTGACGAGGCGTCAGACGTTTCGACGGCGGTCGCACCAACGCGCCGCCCTTCCGGAAGCAGGCCGCCGACCTGCACGGGAGCGCCACCCGGGGGTTCGCCACTCCCCGAGAAGCATTGCATGAACCTGTCGACAATCGAACACAGTTCCTGCCGAACCTGCACACACCGTGACCCGAATCGCCCACCCCACCGACAACTTCCGCACCACCCCGGCCTCCCCCATCCGGCCGAAACCCCCCTGGCGCAACGGCCCCCCACCGCCCCCGCTCGACTGGGCGCAGCCCGGGCTGCGCCCAGTCGGGCGGGGGCGGCCCCCGAACCCGTCCCGCGCCGCGCGTCAGCCGGCCATCGGCGGGTTGAGGCGGGCGAAGGCGGCCTGGCGGCGGTACGGGAAGTACGGGTACGGGGCGGTGCGGGCGCTGGCGGTGTCGAGGCGGGCGATCTGGTCGTCCGTCAGCGACCAGCCGACCGCGCCGAGGTTCTGGCGCAGCTGCTCCTCGTTGCGGGCGCCGATGATGACCGAGGAGACCGTCGGGCGGCGCAACAGCCAGTTGATCGCGATCTGGGGGACGGTGCGGCCGGTCTCGGCGGCGATCTCGCCGAGGGCGTCGACCACCCGGTGGAGCAGCTCGTCCTCGACCGGCGGGCCGTAGTCGGCGGTGTCGTGCAGGCGGCTGCCGGCCGGGAGGGGCTGCCCCCGGCGGATCCGGCCGGTCAGGCGGCCCCAGCCGAGCGGGCTCCAGACCAGGGCGCCGACGCCCTCCTCCCGGGCGAGCGGCATCAGCTCCCACTCGTAGTCGCGGCCGACGAGGGAGTAGTAGACCTGGTGGGCGGCGTAGCGGGGGCGGCCGTGGCGGTCGGCCAGGGCGAGGGACTTCATCAGCTGCCAACCGGAGAAGTTGGAGACGCCGGTGTAGCGGATCTTGCCGGCCCGGACCAGGTCCTCCAGGGTGGCGAGCACTTCCTCGATCGGGGTGTCCGCGTCGTAGGCGTGGAGCTGGAAGAGGTCGAGGTAGTCGGTGTCGAGGCGGCGCAGCGCGTCGTCCACCGAGCGGACCAGGCGTGCGCGGGAGGTGCCCGCGTCCTGCGGGCCGTCGCCGGTGGGCAGGCCGGCCTTGGTGGAGACGAGGACCCGGTCGCGGCGGCCGCGGATCGCCCGGCCGAGCACTTCCTCGGAGGCGCCGTCGGAGTAGACGTCGGCGGTGTCGAAGAGGGTGACCCCGGCATCGATGGCGATGTCTAGCAGGCGGCGGGCCTCGTCGGCGTCGGTGGTGCCCCAGGCGCCGAACAGCGGGCCACGGCCGCCGAAGGTGCCGGTGCCGAGGCTGAGCGCGGGGACCTTGAGTCCGGACGCGCCGAGTCGGCGGTATTCCATGTCGGTGGTGGCGATGCCCATGACGTTCTCCCCTCGAAGCCCCTAATGGGACTCCCGTTCCGTTAGGATGCTCTGAACCTAGCAGACCCCTCGCGACTAATGGAACAGGAATCCCGTTAATGGCTGCCAGATCCGTCGACCCCGGCGAGTCCGTCGACCCCGCCGAGCCCGCGGGCACTCCCGAGTCCGTCGGCCCCGCCGAGCCCGCGGGCACCGCCGAGCCCTCGACGCCCGGTACCGTCCGCCCCGGCGGCCGGACCGCCCGGGTGCGCACCGCCGTCCTGCGGGCCGTCGAGGACGCCCTGGTCGAGCACGGCTTCAGCGGTCTCGACCTCGGCGACATCGCCCAGCGGGCCGAGGTCGGCCGCACCACGGTCTACCGCCGCTGGGGCAGCACCACCGCGCTCGTCGCCGACCTCCTGGCGGACATGGCGGAGCAGTCGCTGCCGCGCACGCACACCGGCTCCCTCGCCGAGGACCTGCGGGCCAACGCCCGGCTCGTCCGGCGCACCCTGGCCGACCCCCGGCAGGGCGCGCTGTTCCGCGCGGTGATCGTGGCGGCGAACTGCGACGCGGACGCCGCCGAGGCGCTGCGGCACTTCTACCGGCGCCGGGTGGAGGAGTGGGCGCCGTGCGTCACCGAAGCCGTCGAGCGCGGCGAGCTCCCGGCGGACACCGACGCGTCAGAGGTCGTCCGGGCCGTGTCGGCACCGCTCTACTACCGGATGCTGACCACCGTCGAACCGCTGGACGAGGCCTCCGCCGACCGGGCCGCGGCCGCCGCCGAGGCCGCCGCCCGCGCCGGGGCGTACCGGATGCAGGGCCCCTGAGAACGCGAACGGCCGCACAACGCCTGTGCGTTGTGCGGCCGCCGGGTGCGGAGGGGACGGAGAGGGTCAGTCCTCGTCCAGTTCCTCGTACTCCTCCCGCAGGTTCACCGCGATCTGGCACCAGAGGTCCGACTCGTCCGGCCCCTGGCCCAACTGCTCGACCAGGGCCTCGAACTCGTCGAGCGCGGCGTTCGCGTCGCCGCCGACGACCCGCTCCTCGAAGCCGGCCAGCAGCCCCAGGGCGCCGATCACCGCGGGCAGCGAGTCGGCCGCCCAGCCGCCGTAGCCGCGCGCGTGGTCCCAGCCGTCCGCGTTGTAGATCTTCACGGCGCCGGATCCGGCGTCGACCATCAGGTGCCACTCGTCGAACGTCCCGACGCAGTACCCCCAGTTGCTCGGCGGGGTCTCGTCGTCCGGCGTGCGGTTGCCGAACAGGTCGTCCAGGTCCGCCTCCCACATCCCGCGCTTGGGAAGGTCCGTCGCGTCGAAGCCGACGAAGTCGAGCCCGACGGCCGGCAGGCCGACCTCGGTCAGGAACGCCCGGGCGGCGGGCGACTCCAGGCGCTCGGGCAGCACCTCGGGCCGCCACAGCGTGCCCGGGCCGAAGCAGGACTCCAGCCAGGCCGCGGTGGGATGGCGGGCGGCGTCGAGCAGCTCGGCTTCGGACGTGGTCATCGGTGCGTCTCCCCCGGTCAGAACGTGTGGCGACGACCATTCAAACGCACGGCACCGACAGCACGGGCCGCCGGGGTGGTCCCCGACGGCCCTTCAGGAGCTGCGCTTCCCCGCCGCCTGACGGCTCGCGCGGCGGTTCGGCCGACGACCTAGAAGAGGCCGTCGTCCTCGTAGTAGTTGTTGACGACGACCTCGGGCCCGTCGTCGTCGAAGGCCTCGTTGAGCAGAGCGCCGCCGACCAGGCCTGCCGCGCCCGCACCGATCAGCGCACCGGTGCCGAAGCGCCGGCCGCCGCCCTGCGCCGGCTGACCGGGCGCCTGCGGGTAGCCCTGCTGCGGGTAGCCCTGCTGTTGGACGGACTGCTGGACGGGCTGCGGGTACCCCTGCGGCGGGGTGTAGAACGGCGGGACGGTCGTCTGCACCCGCTGGGCACAGGCGGCGCAGGTCTCGATCTGGCGGGGCACGCCCCACTGCGGCGACCACAGCACCGCCGTCGTGCCGGCGCCGTGCGAGGGGTCGAAGAAACACGTCACGGGGGAACTCCCTGTTGCCGGTGGGGTCTGCGGTACGGGGGGCAGTGCGGCGGGCGCCGCAGGCGGGGCGGCCGGCACGGCCGGCTTCACCGGAGCCGGAGCCGGCGCCGACGCCGGAGCGGGCGGGACCGCGGGAGCGGCAGCGGGCTGCAGGACGTCGACGCCGAAGTCCGTCGCGATGCCCGCGAGCCCCGCGGCGTACCCCTGCCCGACCGCCCGGAACTTCCAGTCCGCGCCGTGCCGGTACAGCTCGCCGAACACCATCGCGGTCTCGCTGCCCGCCACGGACGCCACGTCGTAGCGGGCCACCTCGGCGCCGCCGTCCGGGTCGGTGACGCGGACGTACGCGCCGCGGACCTGCCCGAAGTTCTGCCGTCGCTGCGCCGCGTCGTAGATCGCCACCGCGAAGACGATCTTCTCCACGTCGGCGGAGACCTCCGCGAGCCGGACCTCGATCTGCTCGCGGTCGGGCCCGCCGCCGGAGCCGCCCTGGTGGCGGACCGAGCCGTCCGGGCTCCGCAGGTTGTTGAAGAAGACGAAGTTCCGGTCCGAGCCGACCTTCCCGTCCGCCCCGCACAGCAACGCGCTGGCGTCCAGGTCGTACCCGGCCGCGGCCGTCCAGCCGAGGCCGATCCGGACCACCTGCAGTCCGGGTGCCTGCTTGCCCAGGGAGACGTTGCCGCCCTTCGTCAGGGCCACACTCATGGGACTTCCTCCACGACCGTACGAGTACCGCTGTTCGACTACGACAACGCTGTAGAAGTCGAGCCGGTTCCCGCTCCCGCCGTCAGGATCGCGTCAGCCCCGGACTCCCCCGGGAGCGCCCCCGAGCCGTCCCGGCTCAGTACCGGACGGGCAGTTCCAGCAGGCCACGGGCCCGCAGGGTGGGCCGGTGGCGCAGCTGCTCGACCGGCACGTCCAGGGCCAGGTCGGGGAAGCGGCGCAGCAGGGCGTTCAGTGCGACCGCGGTCTCCATCCGGGCCAGCGGCGCGCCGAGGCAGTAGTGGATGCCGTGGCCGAGGGCCAGGTGGCCGGTCTCGCGGCGGCGCAGGTCGAGGCGGTCGGGGTCGGTGAACTGCGCGGGGTCGCGGTTGGCGGAGCCGAGGGCGAGCAGCACGGTCTCCCCCGCCGGGACGGTGACGCCACCGATGGTGACGTCCTCGCGCGGGAAGCGGCGGATGGCGAGCGGGGCGGGGCCGTCGAAGCGGGCGAACTCCTCGACGGCGCCGTCGATCAGCTCCGGTTCGGCGCGCAGGGCGGCGAGTTGCTCGGGGTGGGTGAGCAGGGCGAGGACGGCGTTGGCGATGAGGTGGACGGTGTTCTCGTAGCCGGCGAAGAGGATGAGGAAGGCGAGCGAGGTCAGTTCGTCCTCGGTGAGCCGGTCACCGCCTTCCGCGCCGCCGCGGACGGACTCGTCACGCACCGCGGTCAGGTCGGACAGCAGGTCGTCGCCGGGCTGGGTGCGCTTGCGCTCGATCAGGCCGGTGAAGAAGCCGAGCATCGCCTTGACGGCGGCGCGGGTCGCCTCCGGGCGGTCGGGGTCGGGGGTGATGAGGCTGTCGGTCCAAGCGCGGAAGTCGTGGCGGTCGTCCTCGGGGACGCCGAGGAGGTCGCAGATGACGGTGATCGGCAGCGGCGCGGCGTAGGCGGCGAGCAGGTCGGCACGGCCGGCCGGGGCCATGGCGTCCAGCAGTTGCCCGGCGACCTTCTCGATCGGGGCGCGCAGTGCGGCGATCCGGCGCGGGGTGAAGGCCTGGGAGACCAGTCGGCGGATCCGGGTGTGGTCCGGCGGGTCCATGTTGAGCAGGTTGGCGTCCAGCGCGGGCGGCAGGGCGAAGCCGCGGTAGTTGCCGGGCGCGGCGTGTGCCTTGTCGAGGGCGAGCCGCGGGTCGGCGAGGGCCTGGCGGACGTCCGGGTAGCGGGTCACCAGCCAGAAGGGCAGGCCGTCCGGGCCGACGACGCGGTGGACGGGCGCGTCGGCGCGCAGCCGGGTGTAGCCGCCGTACGGGTCGGCGATCAGGGAGGCGAGGTCGAGGTCGGGCGCTGTCACCGGGCCAGCCTACGGGCATCGCGACGGCACCCTGGCGGGGTGTCAGGTCTGAACCTATTGTCAGGTCACATGACATTACTTCGCCGTACCGCCGGACTGGCCGCCGCCCTCACCGGGACGCTCGCCGCCCTGCTGGCCCCGGTCGCCGCCCAGGCGGACCCGGCCGGCTGCCGCACCGCCGCCACGGTGCCGCTCGACGCCGAGCAGGCCCGTCTCCAGGACGCCCGCACGGCCGCCTTCACCGAACGGTCCGGCCTTGGCGACCTGCTCCGGGGCTTCCCGGCCGCCCTGTGCTCCGCCCGCACCGCCCACCGCGCCGAACGGGTGGTGGACGCCTGGGGCCGGGCGCTGTGGCAGGCCGGCGTGGACCGCGCCCAGGGCCGCCGGCCCGGCGGCGAACTGCCCGCCGCGGACGACCGCCCGCTGTACTGGACCAGGCTCGCCATGACCGTCCGTCTGGCGCAGTGGCAGCCCGGGTTCGCCGTCGACCGGGCCGGGCTGCGGGCCCGCTTCGAGGACGCCTCGCGCGGCCTGGCGGACGGCTTCAGCGCCGCCCACGGCCTGCGGCGGATCTTCGTCAGCGGCTTCGACCCGTACGGCCTGGACACCGAACCGCGCCGCGCCAACCCCTCCGGCTCGGCCGTCCTGCAGCTGAACGGGCGGCGGATCACCCTCGCCGACGGCAGCACCGCCGAGGTGCGGGCCGTCGTCCTGCCGGTCCGCTACGGCGACTTCGACGGGGGGATCGTGGAACGCGCCTTCGGCCCGCACCTGGTGCCCGGCCCGCAGTCCGCCGACCTGATCACCAGCATCAGCCAGGGCTACCCCGGAAAGTTCACCCTGGAGGACTGGGCCGGGCGCGCCCGCTCCGCCGACCCGGCCACCGACAACGTCGGCGCGCTCTCCGGCGGCACCACCCGGCACCCGGTCGACGCCCCCGGGCTGGCCGCCGGGCCCCAGTTCGTCCGCACCACCCTGCCCACCGACGCCATGACGGCGGTGCAGCAGCCCTACCCGGTCCTGCTCAACACGCCCGTCACCGAGATCCCCGCGGGCGCCACCGACCCCGTCGTCCGCGCCGACGGCCCCACCCCCGGCTCCCGCGCGGTCGCCGGCGGAGGCGGCGGCTACCTCTCCAACGAGGTCGCCTACCGCTCCAACCGCCTGCGCCTCGACCTCGCCCCCGGCCTGCCCGGCGGCCACCTCCACACCCCGGTCCTCACCGGCCTGCCCGCCGACGGCGACCTGCTCACCGCACCGGAGTTCGAGCAGAACGAGGCCGCGATCGCCGACCAGGTCCGCACGATCCTGAGCAGCGCCCGCCTCTGAGCAGCACCGCCTCCGAGCAGCACCGCCTCCGAGCACCCACCGGGGCGGGCCGACACCCGCCTCCGGCGGCCCGCCCCGCACGCCCTCGTCCGCCGCCGTCCCGGCCGCGCGCCCAGCCCGCGCGCCCGTACGCCGCACGCCCCCGGTCCGCTTCCTCACGCCGGCCACGCCGGGTCTGCGAAGCACGTCCCCACGGCCCGGAGCCGCGACGCCGCGATCTCGGCGTGGGCGGCCTCGCGGTCCGCCCAGTGCGAGCCCTCGACGGACTTGCCGCGCTCAAGGTCCTTGTACACCTGGAAGAAGTGGGTGATCTCCAGCAGGTCGAACCCGGGCAGGTCCCCGATGTCCTGCAGGGCCGCGTAGCGCGGGTCCCTGGCCGGGACGCAGAGCACCTTCTGGTCGGGGCCCCGCTCGTCGCGCATCACCCACATGCCCACCGCCCGGCAGGTCAGCACGCAGCCGGGGACGGCCGGTTCACCGCCGAGCACCAGGGCGTCCAAGGGCTCGCCGTCGCCGCCCAGGGTGCCCTCGACGTAGCCGTAGTCCGCGGGGTAGCGGGTGGCGGTGAACAGGGTGCGGTCGAGACGGATCCGGCCCGCCGCGAAGTCCATCACGTACTTGTTCCGCGACCCCTGCGGGATCTCGATCATCACCTCGAACTCCACCGCGGCCTCCTCCTCGACTCCGGGGGAGAACCCGGGCTCCCGGAGAAATTGTCGGCCGTTCGGACGCGCTCCGAAACAACGCTCCGAAAACAGCCGCCTCCGTTCGGCGGAGTCCACCGGGCGGAGTCCGGCGGGACGTACCCGACGGTTCGCGTCGCGCCCGGCGGGGGTTGTCGGACACGCCCCACCATCCGGACCACGGGCCGCCGGCCCGGCGGGACGGGCACCGCCTCACCGGCTCGCTGCGCCACACGGCTGACCGCCTCGACGTGACCCCGGTCGAGCGCCACCCGACCCGCACGGGCTCGTACACCAGACACGCCCGGACCCTCGAACTGCACCCGCCGCAGCCGGCCCGGAACCACTCCCCACCTCGCCAGGTCTCGATTGGGCAGCGGAACTGACGGGGCGACAATCCGTCGCCCGCGATTCCCCTACGGTGACGCCTACCTGCACGAATCGTCACCTGCAAGAGGGGGCACTCCATGTCCCGGAGCCGGAAACTCCACCGCCTCGGCAACCCCGACGCCGACGAACGCCGCGCCCAGCGCGTGCTGTTCCGCCACCTGCGCGACGACACCAACGCCAACCGCGGCCGGATGGCCAGGCGCGTGCGCGAGCTCCAGCTCCTCATGGCGATGGACCCCGTCGAGTTCGAGCAGCTCGTGGCCCGGCTGATGGAGGCCATGGGCATGAAGGTCGAACTGACCGCCCGCTCCCGGGACGGCGGGGTGGACGTCCGCGGCATCGACACCGACCCGTTCCGCGGCGGGAACGTGATCGTGCAGGTGAAGCGGTACCGCGACACCGTGCCGCCCTCGGCGGTGCGGGACCTCTACGGCACGCTGCGGCACGACGAGGCCGCGACGAAGGCCGTCCTCGTCACGACCAGCAAGTTCGGCCCGAGCGCCCACCAGTTCGTCACCGGCAAGGCGGTCACCCTGATCAACGGCGCCGAGCTGGTCGGGCTGCTCAAGCACCACGGCTTCCACGAGGTGTTCACGGCCGCCCAGGAGGACGCCTCCGCCGAGGCGGCCGGCCTGGACGGGCTGCCCGCGATCGAGGTCGCCGCCGAGCCCGCCCGGCTCCTGCTGCACTGGACCGGCGCGGAGGAGTACGACATCGCCGCCCTGGTCTGCCGGGGGAACGTCGCGGTGTCGGACGACCACCTGGTGTTCTACAACAACGCCTCCACGCCGGACGGTTCGGTGCGGCTGGTGACCGGCTACGAGGACGCGAACGCCTGCCTGATGGTCGACTTCGACGCCCTGCCCGCCGACGTCGACCGGCTCGTGGTCATCGCCGCGGCCGACACCGGGAACCACCCGGGCTCCACCATGGCCGGATTCGCCGGACCGGCGCTGATCCTGGAGACCGGCACCGGCCAGGACGCCGCCGTGATGCACCTGGCGGACGGCGCGGAGACCAACACCGCCATGCGGCTCGGCCGCTTCGACCGCGACGCCCACGGTGACTGGGAGTTCACCCCGGCCCTCGCCGGGTACCCGGGCGGGCTGCACCAGGCCGTGGTGGCGTACGGCCTGGAGGTCGACGACGCGTAGCGGCGCGGGCCGGCCCGGCCCGCCTCACCGGACGGTCGGCCGCCAGGGGCCGTCCTCGGGGCGGGCCTCACCGTCCGTACCGGGCCAGGGCGGCACGGTGACGGCGGTGATCCGCAGCGGCCCGTCGGAGTCCTCGTCCGCCCGGAACTGGAAGGCGGTGCCGAGCGATATCGACGCGGCGGTGCCGGGCGCGAGCCGTACGGTCTCCTCCCGTGCGCCCTGGCGGCGCCACAGCGCGCCGCTGCCCGCGGTGACCTGCCACAGCTCCTGGACGGTGGCGTGCGACACCGCGTGGGTCACCTGCCCGGGAGCGAGCGTGAACACCGCGAGGCTCCCCCGCCCCTCCAGGACCAGCAGTGGGTACACCGCGGCTCCGTCCGGCGCGGTCACGACGGGGGCGTCCGCGAGGCGCGCGGTGCGGAAGGGGTCGTGCTCCGGTTGGCTGCTCATCCGACGACCTGGCCTCTCCCGCGACCGGTCCCGTGACCGCTCGCGTGACCGAACGACGTGTTCCCGTCCCCCACCGTCGATGGGAACACGGGCACGCGGCGCCCGCCAGGGCGCCTCACCCCGATGCGGCCCCGAGCCGGTCCTGCCCGTCGCCGAAGTCGCGCACGGCTTCGGCGACGATCGCCTCCAGTCGGGCGTGGTGGGCACCGCGCCAGTAGGCCTGGCCGCACTCGGTGCACTGGGCGAAGGCGTCGTAGGAGCGCTCGGTGCCGTCCCGCAGCTGCTCGCGCACCGAGGTCTTGGTGACCGTGCGCAGCGTGCCGTTGCAGGTGGTGCAGCGGCTCCAGGGGGCGAGCGGCGGGGCGAAGCGCGAGAGCACGTCGCGCAGTTGCTCGGCGGGGCGGTGGCTGTAGACGTAGGCGCCGGCCCAGAGTTCGCGGCGGCGCAGCAGGCCGCGGTCGCGCGAGAGCAGGACGCGCTGCTCGGCGGCGGAGCGGGCGGCCAGCGCGGCGTCGCCGATGTCGGGGTTCTCGTACGCGGCGTCCACGCCGAGCAGGCGCAGGCGGCGGGTGAGGGTGCCGAGGTGGACGTCCAGGAGGAAGCGCGGCGGGGTGGCCGAGGGCTGCGGCCTGGTCACCGCGCGGACGTCGATGTGCTCGCCGTCGGCCGGGACGTACGCGTCGGGCACGGCCCGGCCGTCCACCAGCAGGGCGCCGACCTCGGTGAGCGGGACGCCCAGCGACTCGACGACGTGGCCGAGGGTGGAGGTGCCGTCCGTGTGCAGCGCGGTGCGGCCGGCCCGCCGGGGCGCGGAGACGAAGAGGTGCAGCTCAGGGGCGAAGTCGAGCCATATCCGGGGTCTGTCCACGCGGCCAGCATGCCAGTGGGCGGCGGGCCGGTGCCAGCGGTTTCCGGACCGTCCGGCTGCTCGCCCGCCGCACCCCGGGGGGCTCCGCGCGCCGACCCGGCCGCCGCTGCGCCGCTTCGGCCGTCACGCCGCTTCAGCCGCCGCGCTGGCCGTGCCCGGCGTGCCGACCGTGCCGTCCGTGCCCGTCCCGACCGGCGCGACCGGCGCGACCGGCTCCGACGGTGACAGCGCGTGACCGCGGTCCCGCTCCGCCCAGCGGGCCACCGGCCCCATGGCGAACCCGGCCGCGAGGAACACCCCGCCGAGGACCAGCCAGCCCGCCAGGCCCCCGTCCAGCAGCAGCGCGGTGAGCAGCAGCGGCCCGAGGGTGCGGGCGACGGCGACGCCGGTGCCGAAGAAGCCCTGGTACTGCCCGATCCGGTCCGGCGGAGCGAGGTCGAACCCGATCTGCCAGGAACCCGCCGACTGCCGCATCTCGCCGGCCACCTGCAGCACGGACGCAGCGACCAGCAGCGCGCCGACCGCCCACACCGGCACGTCGAGCGCGGACAGTCCGAAGACCGCGCAGCAGGCGAGCAGCAGCACCCCGGCCGAGCGGACCGCCCGCGCCGCCGAGTCCAGCCCGGTGACGCCACGGGCCGCCCGGACCTGGAAGGCCAGCACCGCAAGGGTGTTGAGCACGAACAGTGCCGAGCCGAGCCAGCCGATCCCGGGGGCGCGCTGGGCGATCCAGAGCGGGATGACCAGGCTGAGCAGCGGCATCCGCAGCAGCAGGACGGCGTTGACCAGGGTGACGGCGGCGTACCGCCGGTCGCGCAGCACGGCCAGGCGCGGTCCGGTGCCGGACTCCTGGGCGGCGGGCGGGACTTCGGGCAGTCGCCGGAGCACCAGCGCGCCGACGAGGAGGCCGATCGTGGTGACGACGAAGGCGCCCAGGTACGCGGCCCGGGTGCCGACGCTCAGGGCGATGCCGCCGACGGCCGCCCCGACGGCCAGGCCCCCGTTGAGGGTCGACTGCAGGTGGGCGAGCAGACCGGTCCGCTCGCCGGGCGGCACCAGACCGGCGACCAGAGCCTGCCGGGCCGCGGTCAGTCCGGACTGCGCGGTGGCGTAGAGGCAGACCGCCAGCAGGAACGACGGATAGGAGCGGATCACCAGGAAGGCGACGACCACGGCCGCGGCCGCCAGCCCGAGCGCCACCGCCGTGCGGCGCGGGCCGCGCCGGTCGGCGAGGTGGCCGAGCGGGACGGCGGCGACGGAGCCGAGCGCCCAGCCGATCGCGAGGCCGAGGCCGAGGGCGGTCGGTGACATGCCGACGACGCGGGTGAAGTAGAGCGCGGAGCAGGTGTAGTAGGCGCCGTCGCCCACCGCGCTCGCCAACTGGGCTGCGGCCAGGGTCCGCTGGGGGCCGGCGGGCGGGAGGAGGCTGCTCCGCCGGGCGGCTCGGTCGGTCGGCACGTCTCTCCTCCACGGGGTGACCGGCCGTCACTGTCCGCCCGACGGCTGACCGTCCACCCCCGGACGGGCGACATCACCGATTCGACGAGCGGCGCGCGGGCCGGGAGTTCACAACCGTCGGCGACGGTTCGGCTCCTACCCTAGGCCGAAACTGGCCCATCCGACAGGTCCAATGATCAAGGAAGTTCTTGGGCCACTTCCGCGGGTCGCCGCACCGCCGACCGAGCGCTGAACCCTCGTACGACAGAGGGTCGTTGGGCTCGCCAGGCCCTTCGGGAACGTTCCGGCCGAGCCGTTCCCGCGCCCCCGCAGCGCCGTCCGTACCCGTTCCGAATCCGCGCCCACCGAACGTTGCAAAAGCCCGATCGCCCAAGCCGGGGGCCAACTTTGACCGTGTTGACCCGTCAGTAGCGCCCTTTTATGCTCAACGGCGTTCGCGATCCGGCACCGGGGCCGGGGCCGCCGTGCCCGCCCGATCCGGCGCCGCCTCCGGCACGAAGGGTTCCTCCCATCAGTACCTCCGTCGCGCCCTCGGACTCCACCGGCCACCCGGGCGATGCCGGACCCTCCGCCGAACCCGCCGGCCGCCGCCGCTTCCTCACCTACCTGCTGGCCGCACCCACCCTCACCGTCGCCGCCCGCCTGGGCCTCGACGCCACCGACCCCGCCACCGCGCGGGCCGCCACCCCGGGCGCCGGGCAGGCCGCCGCGCAGGCCGTCCACGCCGCCGCGGCCGCCGGGTCCGCCGCGCCCCCGCAGCTGCTCGGCCTGCCCGGCATCCCCGACATCGTCGACCTCGGCGACGCGATGATCCTCGCCGGGCTGCCGACCTCGCACCTGCTGGTCCTCGAACTCACCCCCGCCGGACGCGCCGTGCTGTACCTGCCGCGGCTGGAGGTCGGCCAGGGCCTGACCACCGCGATCGCGATGCTGGTCGCCGAGGAGCTCGACGCGCGGCTCACCGACGTGGACGTACCGCTCTCCGACGGCCGTCCCGAGCTGCTCTTCAACCAGCTGACCGGCGGATCCAACTCCATCCGCTCGCTGTACGACCCGGTGCGCGGCGCGGCCGCCGCCGCCCGGGCCCGGCTGGTGACGGCCGCCGCCAGGCGCTGGAACGTTCCGGCAACCACGCTGCGCACCGCCGACTCCGCCGTCCTCGCCCCCGACGGCCGCCGGCTCGGCTACGGCGACCTCGCCGTCGACGCCGCCGCCGTCTCCGCGCCCGCCGTCCCCGCCGTCCCGAAGGCCGCCGACCGGCCGCGCCTGGTCGGCAGGCCGACCGGCCGCATCGACGCCCGCGACATCGTCACCGGCCGCGCCAAGTACACCGGGGACCTGCAGATCCCGGGCGCCGTGCCGACCGTGGTCGCCCGCCCCACCACCGTCAACGGCACCCTCAAGTCCCTGGACGCCTCCGCCGCCCGCGCCATGCCCGGCGTGCTCGGCGTGGTGCAGGTGCCGAGCGGCGTCGCGGTCCTCGCCGAGACCTTCGACCAGGCGCTCAAGGCGCGCGACGCACTGCGCACCACCTGGAACCCGGGCCCGGTCGCCGGGCTCTCCACCGACGACGTCAGGAGCCGGCTGCGCGCCGCCCACGCGCCGTTCCTCCCCCCGCCGCTGCTCGCCCAGCACCTGGACGCCGAGTTCGACTTCGCCTTCGTCAACCACGCCCCGATGGAGGTGCTCACCGCCATCGCCGACGTCCGGCCGAACCGCGCGGAGCTGTGGTTCGCCGCGCAGAGCCCGATCGTCGCCCAGCAGACCATCGCCGCCGAACTCGGCCTGCCGCAGAACGCCGTCACCGTCCACGTGGTGCGCGGCGGCGGCTCGTTCGGCCGGCGGCTGTTCTTCGACGCCGCCCTGGAGGCCGCCCGGATCTCCAAGGCCGCCGGCCGCCCGGTCAAGCTGATGTGGACCCGCAACGACGACATGCGCCACGGCCGGATGCGCCCGGCCAGCCACCACCGGATCCGGGCCGTCTACGGCCTCGACCACGTGCTCGGCTGGGAGCACCGCGCCGCCGGCGTGCAGACCGACTTCGGCCACGGCCTCGGCGAGGCCCTCACCGCCGCCGGCTACAACCTCCCGCTGGCCGGGCTCACCGCCTCCGAGGCGTTCTTCCTGCTCACCGAGAAGAACCCGTACGACGTCGGCGTCCCCGTCCAGTTGCTCGCCGAGGTCCCGCTGGAGCTGCACACCGGCAGCTGGCGGTCGGTCTACTCGGGCACCGTCCGGGTCTCCGACGAGATCGTGATGGACGAACTGGCCCGCCGGATGGGCCAGGACGAGGTCGCCTTCCGGCGCGCCCGGCTGCGCAGCGCCGCCGGCCGGGCCGTCCTGGACACCCTCGCCGCGAAGGGCGGCTGGGGCCGTCCGATGCCGCCCGGCCAGGCCCAGGGCGTCGGCTACCACGAGGAGAACGGCGGCACCGCCGCCTACCTGGTCGAGCTGGACGCCACCGACCGGGCCAACCCCCGGGTCACCAAGGCGGTGATCGCCGCCGACGTCGGCCGGGTGATCAACCCCACGGGACTGGAGGCCCAGTTGACCGGCGCGCTGGTCGACGGCATCTCGGTGATCCTGCAGGCCGGCAACCACCTCGACAACGGCGCCTTCCGGGAGGGGAGTTACGGCGACTTCCACTACGCCCGGCAGCGGCACACCCCGCCGGTGGTCGAGATCCACCTGATGCCGCCGAGCGGACCGCCCGGCGGCGCGGGCGAGTTGGGGGTCCCGGCCGCCTCCGCCGCGGTCGCCAACGCCTACGCCCGCGCCACCGGCACCAGCCCGCGCTCCTTCCCCGTCAACTTCTGACCGCCCGGAACCGCGAACGCCCGGCACCGCATCCGCCCTGAGCCACGAACGTCCGGCACCGCGAACGTCCGGCGCCGCCCCCCGACCACCAGAGCCGAGGATCCCGACTCCCCATGTCCACCCACACCTTCGTCCTCAACGGGCAGCCCGTCACCGTCGAGGCCCCGGACGACATGCCGCTGCTCTGGGTGCTGCGCGACAAGCTCGGCGTCACGGGCCCCAAGTACGGCTGCGGGGTGGGCGTCTGCCGCGCCTGCACCAGCCACCTCGACGGCCAGGAGTTCCAGCCCTGCACCCGGTCCGTCAAGGACTGCGCGGGCCGCACCGTCACCACCATCGAGGGCCTCGCCGACGGCGACACCCTGCACCCCGTCCAGGAGGCCTGGCTCGCCTGCGACGTCGCCCAGTGCGGCTTCTGCCAGCCGGGGCAGATCATGGCGGCGGTCGCCCTGCTACGCCGCACCTCGGATCCGACGGACGCGGACATCGACCGGATCCAGAACGTCTGCCGCTGCGGCACCTACCCGCGGATCCGGGAGGCGATCAAGCAGGCGGCGGTCGCGCGGCCGGCGAAGCCCTGACCGTGGTGCGCCCCCGCCCGGTCGCGGGCGGGGGCGCACGCACCCGTCGGCCGGTCCGCCGCCCCCGCGCTACCCGGTGACCGGCGCCGCCGGATCGCGCCCGAAGAACGCGGCGAGCCGGTCGTACGGCGGCGCGTCCTCGGGCACGGCGACGGCCGGGCCGAAGGCGTGGTGGTCCTCCTCCGTGCCGCGGTACTCGGGCTTGAGCGCGCCCTCGGCCCAGGCCAGCGCGGCCAGCGCCACCTCGTGGTCCAGCCCCTCGGTGGACTGGTCCGATGACCGCGCCAAGTCCCATCCGTGGACGGCGAATTCGGCGACCTGCTGGTCCACCGGGAAGCGGGCCGGCAGGGTGCCGAAGCCGGGGACCTCCAGCGTGCCGCCGAGGTCCCCGGCCGCGCGCCAGGCGTCGACCAGTTCCTCGGCCCCGGCCTCGAAGGCGTGCAGCCAGTCCTCCTCGACCCGCGCGAAGGGCTGCGACCAGTCCGGCTGCCCGCCCTTCGCCCGGACGGTGAACTGCCGCAGGTCGTGGAGCAGATGACTGACCAGGTCGCCGACGTCCCAGGAGCGGCAGGGCGTCGGGTGGCCGGCCAGCTCGACGCCGGTGCCGTCGATCAGCCCGGCGGTCTGCGCGAGGGCCCGGGCGAGCAGTCCGATCGGGTCTTCCGCTGCGGTCATGGCACACCTCTCGGTCGGGGCACATCGGTCGGGGCACGGGTCGTGCCGGGCGATCGTAAGCGCGTGCGCCGACGACCGCCCGGCACGACACCGCGCCGGCCCCCGCTCCGACCGGGTGCCGGACGCCGGCCAGCCGGCCACCAGGGCCGTCAGGCCCCGACGCCGCCGTCCACCGCCAGCTCCGCACCCGTCACGTAACGGCCGTCCTCGCCCACCAGGTAGGCGACCGCGGCCGCGACCTCCGCGCCGGTGCCGAAACGGCCGAGCGCGGTGAGCCCGCGCTGGAACTCCGCCGACGGGCCGTCGGCCGGGTTCATGTCGGTGTCGATCGGGCCCGGGTGCACCAGGTTGGCGGTGATCCCGCGCGGGCCGAGCTCGCGGGCCAGCGCCTTGGTGAGCCCGATCAGCGCGGACTTGCTGGTCGCGTACAGCGTGGCGCCGGGGAAGGCGACCTGCTTGGCCACGCAGCTGCCGATGGTGACGATCCGTCCGCCCTCGGCCAGGTGCGCGGAGGCCGCCTGCGCGAACAGGAAGGGCGCCCGGACGTTCACCTCCAGCACCCGGTCGACGTCGTCCAGTGCCACCTCGCCGATCGGGCCGACGGCGCCGACGCCGGCGTTGTTGACCAGGACGTCCAGCCGTCCGAACCGCTCGACGACCGCCGCCACCACGGCCTGCACCGCCTGCGGATCGGCGCTGTCCGCGCGGACGGCCCAGCCGGTCCGCCCCATCGAGGTGATCTTCGCGGCGACCTCCTCGGCCCGCTCCGCGCCGCCCTGGTAGGTCAGCACCACGTCGGCGCCGTCCTCGGCGAGCCGCAGGGCGACCGCCGCTCCGATCCCCCGGCTGCCGCCGGTCACCAGGACCACCTTGCCGTCGAGCACCGCGGTTCCGTTCATCGTCATATCTCCAGAACTCCTCGTTCCGATCTCGGACATGACTCGATCCTGGTCCGCGGCGCCGCGGACCTCCGGCGGTATTCGGACGTTGCGTTGAACCTTCAACGATGCCACGCCGTACCCCCCGCCCACGCCGTACCCCTCGCCCGCGCCGCGCGCCCCGGCGTGCGCGCCGGCTACCGGTAGTACGAACCGACGGCCGGCTGCCCCGTGTAGTTCGGCCCGGCGCCCGGGTCGGCCCCCGCGTAGACGAAGGGCAGTTCGACCGGCCGGCCGCCGTCCAGGACGAGCAGGTGCCGCCGTGCCCGGTACCCGAACCCGGCCGCCCGCAGCGCCGCCACCACCGGGCGGGCCGCGCTGCTCCCGTCCGTCCGGCGCACCGACTCGGGGTCGAAGTGGGCGACGAACCGGCCGTCCGGAGCCAGCCAGGAGGCGGCGCGGGCGATCGCGCCGAGCTGGTCGCCGAGGTAGTGCAGGCCGTGCACACAGGTGATCAGGTCGTACGGCCGGTCCGGCGCCCAGTCCGAGACCGCCGCGGTGACCAGCCGCAGGTGCGGCAGGGCCGCCCCGTCCGGCGGCGGGGCCATCGGGCCGACCAGGTCGACTCCGGTCAGCTCCGCACCCCCGGGCGGCAGCTGCCGCGCGGCCTCCGCCAGCGCCAGGCCCTCACCGCTGCACAGGTCCAGCCAGCCCGGCACCGCGGCGTCGCGCTCCCGCAGCCAGGCCAGCGGGTCGAAGCCGAGCGAGCGGGCGTAGCTGTTCACCCCGCTGAGCCCGCGCTCGCGGTTCATCGTGCTGTTCGCCACCACGGAGGTGGCGATGAGCTCGTCGTCACTGATCAGTCGGACCATCAGCCGACCCTACCGGCGCCCGAGGTGTCATCAGGAGGCCGGGAAACGCGTCGCGCCGAGCGGCCGCCCCGGGCAGGGGGCGGCCGCTCGGCCGAGTGGTGCGGGACTCCGCCGGAGGCTGGGTCAGGCCCTCGGCCGAGTGGTGCGGGACTCCGCCGGAGGCTGGGTCAGGCCTTCCGCCGGATGGTCGGGCTGCGTCAGACGGTCAGGGTCTGGCCCGGGAAGATCAGGTCCGGGTTGCCGCCGATGACGCGCACGTTCTTGCGGTAGAGGCCGTCGGTGTCGACGCCGAACTTGGCGGCGATGTCGCTCAGGGTGTCGCCGCTCCTGACGGTGTAGCTCCCGCTCGCGCTGTTCTTCTCGGTGGACGGCGCGGACTGCGCCGGCTTGGCCGACGGCCGGCCCGCTGCCGGGTCGGCGGCCCTGGGCGCCTGCCGCCCGGCCGCCGCAGCGAACGTGTCGACGGGCTTCGCCGCCCGCGTCGCCGGCTTGGCGGGCTTCTCGGCCGGCTTGGCCGCGGGCTTGGCGGCCGACGGGGTGTCGACGGCGGCCGGGGCGCCGCCCCTGCTCAGGCCCGCCCTCTTCGAGCAGACCGGCCAGGCGCCCGGACCCTGCGAGGCGAGGACCTTCTCGGCGACGGCGATCTGCTGCGCCCTGGTCGCCTGGTTGGCCTGGGGGGCGTACGCGGTGCCGCCGTACGCCCTCCAGGTGCCGGCGGAGAACTGCAGTCCGCCGTGGAACCCGTTACCGGTGTTGATGCTCCAGTTGCCGCCGCTCTCGCACTGGGCGACGGCGTCCCAGACGGAGGCCGGTGCGGCGGAGGCCGAGGTGGCCGTGACGAGGCCGACCACCGGCAGGACCGCGACGGCGGCTCCCGCGACGACCGCCAGCCGCACGCGGTTGCGCTGGGTGGTGGTCTCGGTGGCAGCGGTGGTCTCGTGACGGGGATTCATGCGGATCCTCTCGACAAGCCCCGGGCGGGCAGGCGGAACCAGGCCCGGGACATGGGCCGGTGGTGTCCGCTCACCTCACTCGACGGGCGGCCGGGCACGCGTCGGACGTGCCGTGCCGCCCCGGTCACCTCCGCTCGCCGACGGGGCCTGGACGAGCCGGCCTGCTCGGCGGGCACCGCCCTGGCGCCGTGGGTCAGTCGGCGGGCGGTGCGTCGGGGTGAACCCGGGTGGCGCTCGTTGCGCCGCCAATGAAGCTAGGGGCAACCCCGGGGCTCAGCAAGCAATTCTTGGACGTCGCAGGTCAGTTGACTGTTACCGGCGGTATCGATCAAGAAAGGGTGACCGGTTCGACCAGGTTTGACCGTATTTACAAGATCTAACGATCAACTCCCGTGCCCTCACTCACATCTGTCCGTTCGTCAGAGACGGCACACCATCAACTCATCGCAACGGATCACTGACGGACCGTCACCACGGCATCCGGAGTTCCCCGCTCCGAGCGGCCGCCGAGTGGTGTCCGCCACACCCGCTACTTGACGTGAGCACACGAACGCGCTCAGTTCCGTCCGTCGAGCTCCGCGTCACGCGCCAGCAGCGCCGCCTGGACCCGGTTCTCGCACCCCAGCTTGGCCAGGATCCGGCTCACGTAGGTCTTCACCGTCGCCTCGCTCATGTGGATCCGGGCCCCCGCGTCGGCGTTCGACAGGCCCTCCCCGAGCAGCGCCAGCACCTCCAGCTCGCGCCCGGTGAGCACCTCCAGCCGACGCCGGGCCGCGGCGCTGCGGGCGGCCAGCGAGCCGCTGCGCCCGGCCGCCAGCGAGTCGACGATGTGCCGGGTGGCCGCCGGGGACAGGAAGGCGTTGCCGCCGGCCGCCGCCCGGACGGCCTGGATCAGCTCGTTCGGCGCGGTGTCCTTGAGCAGGAAGCCGGCGCCGCCCTCGGTCACGGCGCGCAGGACGTTCTCGCGCTCCCCGAAGGTGGTGAGGATCAGCGCCCGCGCGCCGGGGGCGATCCTCGCCAGCTCCCCGAGCGCCGTCAGCCCGTCCATCACCGGCATCTGGATGTCCAGCAGCACCACGTCCACCCGGTGCGACCGCGCGAGCTCCAGCGCTTCCCGCCCGTCGGCGGCCTCGGCGACCACCTCGATGTCGTCGGCGGAGCCGAGGATCATCCTGATCCCGGCCCGGATCAGCGGCTCGTCGTCGGCGACGAGGACTCGGATCACGCTGGTCATTCCCCTCGTATCGAACAGTGCTTCGGCTGCGGCACCATCCTCACATCTCCGCCGACCGGCCCGGACCACCCGTCCGGGCCGGGAGGGGTCCGCCCGGAAGGGGTCGGTCCGGGCCGGGTCGGTCCGGGCCTGGCCCACGGACCGGGCCCGCGCGATCAGCTCTTGGCGACGTAGTCCTGCTTGTCCACCAGCACGCCGTCCTTGAAGCAGAACCGCGCCACGTGATCCTCGTCCCAGGCCTCGCCGGCCGAGCCGGCCAGCAGGTACCACCGGCACTGCGCGCCCTCCGGCGGGGTCGGGCCGCTCTTCCGGTAGTCGTCGGTGAAGAAGCCGTTGCCGGACGGCAGCTCTTGCAGCACCGCGGCCTCGGCCGTGCCGGCCTCGATCCGGTCGTACACCGGCCGGCGGACCGTGGCGTCGTGGTTGCCGTCGATCAGGGCCACGATGCCCCAGACCACCAGGCCCAGCAGGACCACCCCGACCGCCGCCACGCCGACCGCGCAGCCCATCGCCGGGCTCCGCCGCTTGTCGGCCACCTCGTCGGCCGACGGCAGGCCCTCGAACATCCAGTCGTCCGCACCGGCATCGGCGGCGGCGCCCTCCTGGCCGCCCTCCGCCCCCTCGTACGGCAGCACGGCGGCCAGCCGGAAGCCCTGCTCGGGCGTCGGCCCGGCGTGCACCATGCCGCCGACCAACCGGGCGCGCTCCCGCAGGCCGGTCAGGCCCTGGCCGCCGCTCACGGCCTGGCCCGCTCCGGAGCGCACGCCCACCAGCTCCGGCGCGCGCGTGTTGGTCACCTCCACCACCAGGGCGTCCGGCTCGTACCGGAGCGCGACACCGATCGGCGCACCGGGGGCGTGCTTGTGCGCGTTGGTGAGCGCCTCCTGCACGATACGGTACGCCGCGTGGTCGACCGCGGCCGGCAGCGGGCGCCGCTCGCCCTCCCGGTTGAGCGACACCTCCGCGCCGGCCGCCCGGGAGGACTCCAGCAGCCCGTCGATGCCGTCCACCCCGCCCCGGGCGGCGGCCGCGGCCGCCGCCCCCACCGGGGGCGGCGCCGCCGTCGACTCGTCGTGCAGCACGCCGACCACCTCGCGCAGTTCGCGCATCGCCGCCACCGCCGCCTGCCGCAGCACGCCGACGGCCTCCCGCTGCCGGTCGGTGAGGGCGCGGTCCACTTCCAGCGCGCCCGAGTGCACCGAGATCAGCGCCAGCTGGTGGCCCAGGCTGTCGTGCATGTCCTGGGCGATCCGGTGCCGCTCGCGCAGCCGCGCCTGGTGCACCAGCATCGCCCGCTCGCGCACCAGCTGGTCGTTGCGCTCGCGCAGCGCGTCCAGCAGCGCACGCCGCTGCGCGCGGTAGCGGCCGT
The DNA here is from genome assembly GCF_055600605.1 of Kitasatospora sp. NPDC038210. NCBI lineage: Bacteria > Bacillati > Actinomycetota > Actinomycetes > Kitasatosporales > Streptomycetaceae > Kitasatospora > Kitasatospora sp. NPDC038210. Next base: position 108,934 of record NZ_JBVJYK010000018.1, read on the forward strand.
AGAGCGCGGGCAGCACGGCGAGCACCAGGTAGCCGCCCAGCGACAGCCCGAGGACCAGCTTGGGCGAGGCCGTGGAGGCGTCCGCCAGCACGCCGGTCACGGTGAACAGCACCCAGCCCGCGACGAAGGCGGTGACCAGCGACCAGACCCGCTGGATCCTCGCCCCGGCCGCCCAACCCGCGCAGACCAGCAGCAGCACCGGCCCGGCCGACCACCCGGCGGCCGCCGAGGCCGCCAGCAGCACGGTGGTCGGCAGCCCGCGCCGCAGCACCCACAGCACCGCGACGCCCAGGCCGAAGGGCACCGCCAGGCCGGTGCCGGTGGCGGCCTCCAGCAGCGCGGCCAGGCCACCCATCAGCAGGGCGAGCAGGGCCTGCCCCACCACCCGCCGGGGCCGCCAGGGCCCCGGCAGTGCCGTCCGTACCGCCTTCTTCCAGGCCCGTGCGATCGCATTCACCCGTCGAGGCTAACCGGCCGGTCGGGACGCCCGCCGTCCTCCTTCGTCGCCACCGGCGCCGACGAAAGTCTGAGGCCGGCGACGTCGGCAACCAACGGCGACGGCGACCGCAACGACGCGGTGGCTCAGCCGAAGGCCGTCAGCAACAGCGCCACGTCGTCCACCCGGCGGGTCGAGCCGACCTCCTCCAGCAGCCGCTCGGCCGCCTCCTCCAGCCCCTCCCCCTCCGGGCCGCGGGCCATCGCGGCCCGCAGCCGGTCCACGCCCTGGTCGATCGCCACCGCCGGGTCCTCCACCAGCCCGTCCGTGTACAGGGCGAGCACCGCGCCCGGGCGCAGCCGCAGCTCGCCGACGGGGTACTCGGCCCCTTCGTCCACCCCCAGCAGCGGCCCGCCCGCCATGTACAGCGCCTCGGCCCACCCGTCCGGGTGCCGCAGCACCGGCGGCATGTGGCCGGCCCGGGCGATCCGGGCGGTGCCGTCGGCCGGGGTGAGCCGGACCAGGCAGCAGCTGGCGAGCAGTCCGGGGTCGAGGTCGAGCAGCAGCCGGTTGGTGTGGGCGAGCACCTGGTCGGGCGGGTCGCCGCCGGTCGCGAAGGCGCGGACGGCGCTGCGCAGCTGGCCCATCGTGGCGGCGGCGCCGACGCTGTGGCCCTCGACGTCGCCGATCACCAGGGTGACGTCCCCGTCGGTCACGATCGCGTCGTACCAGTCGCCGCCGATCTCCATCCCCTGGGTGCCGGGCAGGTAGCGGGCGGTGATCCGGATGCCGGGCACCTCGGGCAGCCGGTGCGGCAGCAGCGCCTGCTGCAGGCCGCGGGCCACCGTGAACTCCGCGTCGTACAGCCGGGCGCGCTCCAGCGCCTGGGCGATGAAGCCACCGAGCGCGGTGAGCAGGCCGCGCTCCTCGACGGTGAACGGGCGGGGGTGGTCGAAGCCGAGGATGCAGCTGCCGACCGGGCGGCCGGAGGCGATCAGCGGCAGGAAGGCCCAGGCCCCCATCTCGTCGAGGGCGAGGCCGGGGTAGGCGGTGGCGAGTTCGCGCACCGACTCGAAGAAGATCGGGGTGCCGGTGCTGAGCGCCTCCGCACCGGGGACGCGGGCGTCGGTCGGGGTGCCCTCGAAGCCGTCCAGGAAGCCGTCCGGGTAGCCGGTCTGCGAGACGAGCTGCAGCCGCTGGTCGCGCACCGTGTAGATGGCGAGTTCCTGGCCGCCGAAGGCCGGCAGGATCTCCTCGGCCACCGCCCGGCACACGTCGCGCACGGTGACCGCCTCGGTGAGCGCGCTGGCCAGCTGGAGCAGGTGGTGGGTGCCGCCGACACCGGTGCGGGTGACGGGCGGCGGCGAGGCCGGCGGTTCGGCGGCGCCCGGCGGGGGCTCGGCGGCGACCACCCGGCCGGTGACGCCGTGCCCGTCGGGGTAGAGCGAGAAGGCGAGCCAGCCGTCCGGCGGGCGGGCGGCCAGGAAGGCGGTGGGGCGCTGGGAGAGCAGGGCGGCGCGGTAGCGGTTCTCGTAGAAGGGGTCGGCGAGCCAGGGCAGCGCGTCCCAGGGGTGCCGGCCGACCAGGTCCTCGCGGCGGGCCCGCAGCAGCGGTTCGGTGGCGTGGTTGGCGTAGCTGATCCGGCCGTCCAGGTCGAGCGAGAAGACGCCCTCGCGCAGCCGCTCGACGGCGGCCGCGGCGGCGGTCAGGCCGCTGACGTCGAGCACCGCGCCCACCAGGTGGGTCCGCCCGTCGGAGATCGCCGCGGGCACCCGGGCCCACAGCTCCACGGGGTACGGCAGGCCGTCCGGCCCGAGCACCCGGACCCGGGCGGACAGCACCTCGCCCTGCTTCAGCGCGGTGCGGGCGGCGGCCCGGAACTCCGGCAGGTCGCCGGGGGCGATGCGGCGGTTCAGGGCGGTCACGGTGCCGTCGAACTCGCCCGGCCCGAAGCCGAAGATCTCGCGGAAGTGCTCGTCGGCGGAGAGCGCCCCGGTGGCCACGTTCCAGTCGAACAGCCCGACCCGGGTGATGGGCACCGACGGCGACGGCAGCTCGACCACGGCTGTCTCCCCGCCCGGCTCCACCGACTGCCCGGCCTCCTCCAACTCGGCCAGCCCGTCGCCCAGTTCGGCCGCGGCAGCAGCGAGCTGCGGGCCAGACGACTCCGGCACCCCGTCGTCCGAGGCGGGCCACAGCACGCTCAGCACCCCGAACCGCTCGCGGTCGTGCTCCACCGCCACGCAGGCGGACGCGAAGTCGTACGGCAGGCCGACCGCGAGCTGCGGGAAGCGCCGCATGGTGTCCTCGCCGTCGGAGAGCACGATCGCGTGCCCCGTCCGGAAGCAGACCGCGACCGGCAGCGGCCCGGCCGCCGCGACCCGCCGGAACGGGCTCATCACCGACAGCGGCACCCCGGCGACCGTCCGCAGCACCAGCGACCTGCGGTCCCGTGACCGCAGGTGCACCATCGCGCCGTACGCCCCGGTGGAGCGGAGCACCCGGCGCACGGCGTGCGCGATCAGCTCGTCCCGCCGGTACTCGGCCGGCCGGCCCTCCCGGGGCCCGGCACGCGGGCCGCCCCGGCGCGCCTCCGCGTCGGCCCCGGGCTCCCGCGGCCGGTCCGACCCCGGGCGCGCCCCAGAGGCCCCACCGGTCGCGTGCGGATGGTGCATGCTCTTTTGCTACGCCGGGCCCGGAACCGTGTCAAGGCGGGGCCGCCCCCGGCCCGAGCTGCCCGGCCACCCCGCTTGCACCACCATGGACGACATGCCCCGCACGAGCCGCACCACCGTGGTCAACCTCAAGGGCCACCGCGACGACCCCGACTACCGGGACGTCGTCTACGTCGGCCGCGCCGCGCACCGCGGCGGCTGGCACCTCGCCGAGTCCCCGCTGCACTGCCCGTACCACCCGGGCCCGGACCTCACCCGCGAGGAGATGGTCGTCAAGTACCGCGACTACCTGCTCGCCCGCCCCGACCTCCTCGCCCTCGTCCCGCCCCTGCGCGGCCACCGCCTCGCCTGCTGGTGCGCACCCCTCCCCTGCCACGCCGACGTCCTCGCCGACCTCGCGGACCACCCCCCGGAGCAGCACTGACGCCCTCCCCGAGTCAGGGCCGGCCCGGGAAGAGGTCGGGTGCGATCGTCCCGGCCGTCACGGCGCACCTCCCCCGGGCCGCCGGGCGGGCGGACACGGCGTGCCGCAGCCGGATCGGGGCCTCACGGGTCTCGGACCGTTCGGGGGCGGTTCGATATCCTCCGGGCGGGTGGCGGCGCGGGACCGCCGGGTGGGGAAGCGAGAACGTCATGCAGTCGCCGTCGTCCGAAGGGGCCTCCGAGCGCGGGGCATCGTGGCAGTGGGACGGGGAGGAGCGCGGCGACGGCGAGGCGTCCGCGGACGTGATCGGCGGGGGCTGGGACGGGTCGCGGCCGAGCCGGCGCCGGCTGCTGATCGGTGCCGGGGTGCTCGCGGCCGGCGGAGCCGTTTGGGCGTTCGGCCGTTCGGGTGCCGACGGTGCGCTTCCCGCGCCGGTGCCGACCGGGCCGCCCACCGCCGTCTCCGGGCCGACTCCCGCCTGGACGTACCGCGGCGCCGACGCGATGACCCCGGAGCGGCTCACCGACCCGCCGAACCGTCCGGTCTACCTCTCCCGGAAGGGCCTGCAGGTCCTCGACCCCGCCCGGGGCACCGCCGCCCGGCTGCTGGTCCTCGACCCGCCGCAGACCCGGGACTGGCCCAGCGACCTCGACATGCTCGGCAAGGTCGTGTCCGGGCCCGACCACCTCTTCACCACCACGTACCGGGGCCACCTGGAAGCCCGCCACTTCACCGACCCGGCCGGCGACTGGAGCCTGCCGCTGCCCGACGACCTGCAGGGCCAGGTCCGGCTCACCGGCTACGACCGCAGCATCGTCTACGGCTGTTCCTGGGGCCGCCCCCGGCCCGACGGCACCGCGCCGGACAACCGCCTCTTCGCGCTGCGGGTCACCGACCGCTCCGTCCTGTGGTCCGTCCCCACCGCGTCCGAGGAGCAGCCGGTCACCCCCGCCACCGGCATCGGCGGCCGGCTGCTGGCCTGCGTCCGCTTCGTCGGCGGCCGCGCCGAGCTGGTGGCCCGGGACGCCGCCACCGGCCGGGAGCTGTGGACCGCCCCCGGCGACGAGGACCTGCGCTGGTGCGCCACCGGCTCGCAGGACGTCTACGTCCCGGACGGCAACGGCGGCGTGCGCATGCTGCGCCCCACCGGCGAGCCGGGCTGGACCTACTCCCCCGGACGGGGCGATTCCTGGCGGGTGCTGCCGCCCGTCCCGGACGGCCCCCGGGTGTACGTCGCACGCGACCACGGCACCGTCACCGGCCACGACGCGACCACCGGTGAAGTGCTCTGGACCTGCCCGCTGCCGTTCCTGCTGGACCGCCGCAGCCGTCCGCTGGTCGTCGGCGGCACGCTGTTCGTCCCGGGCACCTCGGTCGGCGGGGTCAGCGCGATCAACACCGCGACCGGCGAGCTGAGGTGGACCTTCCGCGACTCCGGCCCGGGCAAGGACGCCTGGACGCTCGCCGCCGACGGCAACCGCCTCTACGCGGGCCACGACGACGTCCTGCACGCCCTCCCGCTCGCCTGAACGGCCCCACGAGACGGCAGGATGACCCGATGCAGGTACGCCCGATCTCCCCCGACAACCTGGCCGAGCTGCTCGCCGACCGCATCACCGCCCTGCCCGACGCCGACGGGCGCCGGCTGCGGGTGGCCGTCGACGGCGCCGCGGCCGCCCGCCCCGAGGCGCTCGCCGACGCCCTGGTGGAGCCGCTGCGGCTGCGCGGCCGCCCCACGCTGCGGGTGTCGGCGGCGGACTTCCTGCGCCCGGCCTCGATCCGGCTGGAGTACGGCCACCACGACGCGGACGCCTTCCACGACCTCTGGCTGGACGACGGCGCCCTGCTGCGCGAAGTCCTCGACCCGTTGGAGCCCGGCGGCAGCGGGCGTGTCCTGCCCTCGCTGCGCGATCCCGTCACCGACCGCTCCACCCGCGCCCCGTACACGCTGCTCCCGCCCGGGGGCGTGCTGGTGCTGGACGGTCAGCTCCTCCTCGGCCGCTGGCTGCCGCTGGACCTGACCGTCCACCTCGCCCTCACCCCGGCCGCCCTGGCCCGCCGCACGCCCGACGACCGCCGGTGGACCCTCCCCGCCTTCGCCCGCTACGACGCCGAGACCGTGCCCACCGAGCTCGCCGACATCACCGTCCGGATGGACGACCCCCGCCACCCCGCCCTGGTCGAGCAGTCCTGAGCCGGCCGCGGGGGCGGGACGCGGGCCGGCGGGACTGCGGGCCGGCGGGACTGCGGGACTGCGGGACTGCGGGACTGCGGGCCGGCGGGACTGCGGGCCGGGGCTCAGCGCCCCGGCGCTCTTCCCCGGCCGGACCGGGCGCCGACCGGGGCGGGGCCGCGCTGGCAGTACGGGCACCAGTACACCGCCCGGTCCCTCGGGGGCGCGCCCTGACGCCCGCTCACCACCGGGGTGACGCAGCGCGGGCAGGGCCGTCCGGCCCGGCCGTAGACCCAGTGCTGGTGGCCGGGCCTGGTGTCGCCGGTGGTGATGTGGCCGGGGCGCAGCTTGTTGGCCTCCAGCATCTGCCGGGCGCGCTCCACCAGCCGGTCGGGGTGCGGGAGTTCGCCGACCTCGGTCCACGGCGTCACGCCGGCCACGAAGCACAGCTCGTTGGCGTAGACGTTGCCGATCCCGGCCAGGTTGCGCTGGTCGAGCAGGGCCTCGATCACCGGGCGGCTCGGGCGGGCGAGGAGCCGGCGGACGGCCTCGACCGGGTCCCAGTCGGGGCCGAGCAGGTCCGGGCCGAGGTGGCCGACGATCCGCCGTTCGTCGGCGGTGCGCAGCAGCTCGACCACGGGCAGCCGGTAGCCGACGGCGGTGCCCCGTTCGGAGCCGAGGACCGCGCGGATCTGCCAGTCGGGGCCGCCGCTCCACTGTTCGCCGGGGCGGTAGACCTCCCAGCGGCCCTCCATCCGCAGGTGGGTGTGCAGGGTCAGACCGCCTTCGAGGCGGGTGAGCAGGTGCTTGCCGCGCGGGGCGACCTCCAGCACCCGGCGGCCGGCGAGGTCGGCGGTGGCGTGGGCGGGCACCCGCAGGTCGGCGCTGGTCAGCAGTTGTCCGGCGAGGGCCTCGCGGAGCCGGGCCGCCTCGCGGTAGACGGAGTCACCTTCTGGCATGCCTCCATTCTGGTCCGCGCGGCGGCCCGGCGGGTCACCGTCCCCCGTCGCACTACTCCGATGCGGCGTGCCGCTCGCGGACGACGACGACCGGGCACGGCGCGTGCTCGGTCAGGTGGCGGCTGACCGAGCCGAGCAGCACGCCGGAGAACCCGCCGAGGCCGCGGCTGCCGACGACGACCAGCGCCGCGCCCGCGGCGGCTTCCAACAGGGCCCGGGCGGCGTTGCCGGGAATCACGCGCTCGCTGATCTGCACGGCCGGGGCGGTGCCGACGACCTTGGTGACGGTCGCGGAGAGGGTCTTGCCGGCGAGTTCCTCGGGGTTGACGACTTCGAGGTTCGGCACGCCCTGCCCGGCCCAACCGTAGAAGGCGGGGTACTCCCAGGCCGCGATCGCGTCGATCGTCCCGCCGACGGCCTCGGCGTAGTCGACCGCCCACTGCAGCGCCTGCTCCGAGGCGGGCGACCCGTCGACGCCGACGACGATCCGGGGAATGGCACGCATGGCCTTGCTCCTTCGGTTGCTCCTGGCCGGTCCCGACCGTACGAACATAGATCAAATCGGACATACAGCCGATATCTGCCACACCGACAGCGGCGTGGCGCATTCGAATCCTGTGCGGGCGGCCACCGAGCCGCGGCTACGACTGTGGCTACGGCTGGTTCAACTGCGGTACGCAGCCCAGGAGTTCGCCATCCGCTGGACCTGCCCGGGGGTGAACTGGCTCATGCAGGAGTCGTAGGCGTAGTCCATGTAGTTGTGGATCGGGTCGAGCCCCGCGGTGGGGCAGGTGTCGCGGCCCTCGGGGCAGCCGAAGGTGGCGCTGCGCTCGGCCGGGGTGTCGTCCACGTAGTCGCCCGGGGTCAGGCAGCCGCCCTGGAAGGTGTGGAGGAGGCCGAGCCAGTGGCCGATCTCGTGCGTGGCGGTGTTGCCCTCGTCGTAGTGGGTGGCGCCGCCGCCGGGCAGTGAGGCGTCGAGCACGACCACACCGTCGTCGGTCGGGTTCGACCGGTACGTGTCGGGGAAGGTCGACCAGCCGAGCAGGGACTGGCCGAGCCGGGCGGTGTAGAGGTTGAGGGCGCCCTGGCCGCCCTTGCGCAGGGCGGTCTTCATCGCGCGCTCGGCGGTCGAACCGGGCGTCATGCCGGTGTACCAGGAGGCGTTGTCGGTGCGGTCGGTGCCGGCCAGCTCGAAGTGGAACGGGGTGGGGGTGTTGCCCGCGCCCTGGCCGCCGTAGGTGGCGTTGAGGTGGTCGATCTGGGCGGCGACGGCGCCGTCGTCCAGCTTCCCGGCGTCACCGGCGTGGATCACGTGGACGAAGACCGGCACGGTGGTCGGGGCACCGATCCGGGTGCGGGCGGCGCCGAGGGCGGCGAGCCGGTCGTCGAGGTCGGCCTGCATCGCCCGGGCCCGGGCGGTGCTGACGGCGTTCGGGTCCTTCCCCGTCTGGCTGCCCGCCGGCTTCCGCGCGGCCACCCCGTCGCCCGCGCCGTCGCGCGTGCCGTCGCCCGTGTCCGTGAGGGCGTCCGCCTGGGCGGTGCCGTCGCAGGCGGTCGTCGGGGCGACGGCAACCGCGCGCGGCGGCGCCGGTGCCGCGAACTGGCTCAGCCCGGCGGCGGTGACCAGTGCGGCGGCGCAGGGGAACAGGCGGGGGGCACGCGAGCGCACCCGGGCAGTACGGCGCATCTGCGCTCCTGACGGGGGGAGTCGACGGGGTCTCGGCCGCGCCCGGGCGCGCTCCGGCCGGACCCGCCGGCGCGAGGCCCGGCGCGGACTCGCCGAGACTACGACGCCGTGAAGTCGATCTCCCGCAGGGCGCGCGCGGCGGTCCGGTCGAGTACCACGGCCGACGCACACCCGGCCGGCAGCCGGCCGGCCCCGAGGATCCGCCGCCGAAGCCGCTCGACACCGGAGCGGTGCCGGGCGAAGGCGTAGCGCGAGACACCGCGCCCGCGGCGCAGCTGCCCGTCCAGCGCCTCGGTCGGGTCGACGTCGAGCAGCAGCAGGTGCACCCGGCGGCCCTGGCGGGCGGCGCTGCGGGCGAGCCAGGCCCGTACCCAGGGCAGCGTGCCGCAGTCGTGCACCGCGAGCGCCCCGCCGTCCAGGACGGCGCGGCGCAGCCGGCGGTAGTGCGCGAGCCGGGCGAGCGGGCGGTAGAGGGCGTACGGGAGACGGCCGGGCAGTCGGGCCGCGTACTCCTCGCGGACCAGCTGGGAGTCGACCAGCGGGGCCCGGACGCAGCGGCGCATCAGGGTGCTCTTGCCGCTGCCGGGCAGACCCGTCACGACCAGCAGGTCCCCGACGGGGTAGCGCAGGGCGGCCGGACCGCGTCCGCGCAGTTCGTGCAGGGCGGGCGGGTCGTGCGACGGGGGCAGGACGACGCGTTCCCCGGCGGTGCGCGGTGGCGGCAGCTCCGGTGCCGCCACCCGCGCCGTTCTCGTCCCGCTCACCGGATCTCCCCCCGCCGTTCCCTCCTCAGGAGCATGGCGCATTCCCAAGAGCGAGTAAAGGGCGGAGGTCGGAGCGGGTACGGACGGCCCTTTCCGGGAGCGGTCCGGCGACCGGAGCGGTGACAGGACCGGGCCCGTTTCCGGACCTTTCCGACACCGACGGGCGCCGGCCGGAGCCGTCCGCACCCGGCCGGACCGGGCTGCTCCCGCGAGGGGCAGCCGGAGCCGGCCGGCCGCGATCGTCAGCCGAGCTGCGGGGCGATCCGGGAGGCGATCAGCTCCAGGTGGTCGAGGTCGTCCAGGTCGAGGATCTGCAGGTAGACGCGCTCGCTGCCGACGGCCGCGTACCGGCCGATCCTCTCCACCACCTCGTCCGGAGTGCCGGCCAGGCCGTTGGCCTTCAGCTCGTCGACCTCGCGGCCGATGGCGGCGGCGCGGCGGGCCACCTCGGCGTCGTCCCGGCCGACGCAGGCGACCAGCGCGTTGGAGTAGACCAGGTCGTCGGCCGAGCGCCCGGCCCCCTCGACGGCCGCGCGGACCCGGCCGAACTGGGCGGCGGAGTCGTCCACCGAGGCGAACGGCAGGTTGAACTCGTCGGCGAAGCGGGCGGCCAGCGCCGGGGTGCGCTTCGGACCGAGGCCGCCGACCAGCACCGGGATCCGTTCCTGGGCGGGCTTGGGGAGCGCGGGCGAGTCGGTCAGCGTGTAGTACTCGCCGGCGAAGTCGAAGGTGTCGCCGAGCTTGGTGTTCCACAGCCCGGTGATGATCGCCAGCTGCTCCTCCAGCCGCCCGAACTTCTCCTTCGGGAACGGGATGCCGTACGCGCTGTGCTCGGCCTCGTACCAGCCGGCACCGAGGCCGAACTCGACCCGGCCGCCGCTCATCGCGTCGACCTGGGCCACCTGGATCGCGGTGACGCCCGGCAGCCGGAAGGTGGCGGCCGTCATCAGGGTGCCGAGGCGGATGGTGCGGGTGTCGCGGGCGAGGCCGGCGAGGGTGATCCAGGCGTCGGTGGGGCCGGGCAGGCCGTCGACGTCGCCCATCTTCAGGTAGTGGTCGGAGCGGAAGAAGGCGCTGAAGGCGCCGAGCTCCTCGGCGGTGCGGGCCACCTTCAGGAGGGTGTCGTAGCTCGCGCCCTGCTGGGGTTCGGTGAAGATACGAAGATCCATGCGGACCATTCTGGTACAGACCACACGGTCGTGAGCGCAGGGAACCGGCCGAACCACGGAACGTACCGGACCTCCGCACGGGTGGCCAAGGTCTCAGCACGGAACCGTCACGGCCGTCCGCGCCCGCTCCCGGCCTCGCCTACCGTGGACGGATGTTCGCGACCCCCGACGAGTACTCCCGGCGTTCCCCCGACGAGCCGGCCGGCTGCCCGCTGCCCGGCATCGTGACGGCCTTCACGCCGCGGCTGGCCGAGTTCGCCTTCGAACCCGGGTTCGTCGCGGCGGTCGACCAGCACGCCTCGATGCTGCGCGAGCTGCTGTACGCGCAGGGGTCGGAACTCGCGCCCCGGCCGCTGGACCGTGCGGAACTCTCGGACTACGCGCTGGGTTTCCTGGACGCGCTCAGCGAGATCGGCTGGCGGGAGCCGGTCGGCTACGACTACGCCGTACTGCGGCTCACCGCGATCTGCTGGCTGGTGCGGGAGCAGGGCCTCCTGGAGGTCTGAGGCCCGCCCCGCCCGACGCCTCCCGGCGCGGAGGCGCCGGTGTCCGGGACGGTCCCCTCGGGTGACCGGTCCCGCGGTCCGCACGCGTACAGTGGCGGTCCGGGGGACGGGCGACGGGGGCGGAACGGACGGGACGGTGCGGCAGTGAGCGGTACGGCGGCGGACAGCGCGGTGGGGCACCGGGCGCTGCACTGGCGGATCCGCCCGGAACGGGCCCGGGCCGCTGTCCTGGTGCTGCACGGCGGCGAGGAGCACAACCTCGCCCGGCCCGGCCGGATCAACCTCCCCCTGCTGCGGATGCACGGCTTCCTGCGCGCGCTGGCCAGGGCCACGGCGGACGCCGACGTGGCCGTCGCCACCGTCCGCTACCGGCACCGCGGCTGGAACGGCGAACGCGCCGACGCCGCCCGGGACGCGCGCGCCGCGCTCGACGAACTGTCCGCACTGCTGGGCCCCGTCCCCACCGTCCTGATCGGCCACTCGATGGGCGGACGCGCCGCGCTGCAGGCCGGCGGCCACCCGTCCGTCACCGGACTGGTCGCCCTCGCCCCGTGGTGCCCCGCCGAGGACCCGTGCGAACAGCTGGCCGGCCGGAACGTGCTGATGCTGCACGGCGACCGCGACACCGTCACCCTGCCCGCCGACACGCGCGCCTTCGCCGCCCGCAGCCGCGCGGCCGGCGCCCGCGTCTGCGGCTACACCGTCACCGGCAGCGGCCACGCCATGCTCCAGCGCATCCCCGACTGGCACCGCGCCACCACCGGCCTCGCCACCGCCCTCCTCGGCCTCCACCCCCTCCCCGCCGAGACCGCCTCCGCCCTCGCCCTCCCGCCCACCTCCGCGGAGGCCCTCACCCTCCCCCTCCCGCGCCAGCCCCGCCGCACCCCGCCCCTCCCGGCCAACCCCTGACCGGGCGACGCCCGCCCCGGGCCGGCCGCGTTCCGGCCTCCCTGCACCACCCTTCGGCAGTTCCCGGCAGCGACGGGTGGTGGAGCTGCACACCGTCGCCGTCCCCGCCGGGCAGGCCCGGCCGTGGTGCACAGGAGCGAGCGCCGACGGGGGTCGACGGTCGCGCGCTCGCCGGGGCCCCAGGTCGCCCAGCGTGCGGTGGGCCCTAGAAGACCGCCCAGAGGGCGGTGGCGAAGACCGCCGTGACCCAGGTCCAGAGGACGGAGAGGGCGAGGTGGGCGATGGTCCGGAAGGGGTTGCCGCGCCACAACGCCGGGGAGAAGAAGGCGAACTCGAAGAGCCAGCGCAGGCCCCAGAAGAGGGTTTGACCGGCCAGCAGGGCGGTGCCGAGGCGGGTGCCGGCGAGCAGGTCGGGCGCCAGGCAGAGCGGGAGCAGGCCCAGGAGGGCGCAGACCATGCCGATGAAGAAGAGGTGGGCGTAGGAGACCTGACGGGTGAGCAGGGTGGTGCCGCTCAGGTCGGCGGGCCAGCCGATGGCGCGGGGCAGCACGGCGTGAACCAGGCCGACGGCGGGAAGAGCGGCGCCGACCAGACGCAACTGGGCTTCGAGGGTGAGGAGTTCGGTCATGGTGCGGGCTTTCGGAAGCGGAGTCGGCGCCCTGACCGACGATCCGCCGTCCGGCGGCGGAGTCAGGACGAGGCGGAGTCAGGACGGGACGGCGCGGGGCTCCACGGCGCGGTACCGGTGCGACGCGCTGCGGGTCAGGCGGCCTCGGGTCAGGCGGCCTCGGGTCCGATGACCGGGGGCCCCGTGACCGGGGACGGGATGCGGCCGGCCAGGAGCGCCTCGCCGAGCGGGGTGGGCCGGTGGGTGACGGTGCGGCCGATGCGGTCCTTGGCCGTGAGGCCGGACTCGGCGAGGACGGTGGCGTGCTCGCTGGCGGAGGCGGTGGAGATGTCCAGGCGGGCGGCCAACTCCTTGGTGGAGCACGGCCCGTGGGTGGCGATGGCCTCCAGTGCGGCGGCCCGGGTCTGGCCGAGCAGGGCGGTCAGGGTGCGGCTGGGGGCGGGCGGCCCGGCCTCGGCGCGCAGGGGTCCGCCGATCCGGGCCGGGTAGAGGAGCACCGGCTGCTGCTCCGGGTCCTCGAAGCGGGCGATGACGGGGCGGCGGGGGCCGAACACGCAGGGCTGGAGCAGCAGTCCGCGGCCGTCCAGCCGTACGTCGTGCCGGCACCGGTTGGCCAGCGGGAAGCTGAGCACCGGGCGGCGCCAGCACACCGCCGGATGCAGGGATCCGAGCACCTGGTCCGGCTCGGTGAGCCGGCGACTCCGCCAGTGCTCGGTGGTGACGATGGTCTCGATCTGCCGCCGGTAGGGGTCGATCGCGAGGGTCTGGTAGTCGGCGGTGACGTTGCCGAGCAGCTTCCTGGCCCGGCGGTCGCCGTCGGCGATCCCGCGGGCGAAGGCGCTCAACTGCCGTTCCCCGCTCACCGAACGCAGGTGCTCGCGCAGCGGTGCCTCGGGCGCCTGGGCGGTGGCGCTCTCGGTGGCACCGGGGTCGCGCCGGACGGCGAGGAACTCCGGGATCGCCGTGGCGGTGTAGAGGTCGAAGAGCAGCGCGGTGCGCGGGTTCCAGGAGGCCCGCAGGTGGTCCCGCCAGCTCTGGAAGCGTGGGTCGCGCACGCCGCTCACCAGGGCGTGCACGCTGAGGGACAGCTCCATCGACATGTCCGGACGCTCCGCGACCCGGATCCGGGTCAGGTCGTCCCTACTGAAGTGGATTCGCAGCACGAGCGCGATCGTGCCCCGGGACCGGCACCACCGCAAGACCGTTCGGCGAGAACCGAATCGTTTGCCCGCCGCCCGCTCCCCCGGTCAGGATCGGACTCGTGAACCGCCCTCCCCGCCGGGTGCCCCGGGTGACGGACCGGTCACCCGGCGGGGAGTGGACCCGGGGCGCTCGTACGGGGGCGGAGCCCCGGGTCCACTCCCCGCTCCCCCCGGGCGGGTGGTTTGGGCGGCCGGGGGGACGCCAGGACTCGTCGGTGAACGGATGATCCTTCCCGGGGCCGCGCCGAGCGGCCCGGGAAGGACGGGTACGGGCGATGAGCACGACGCGACGGACGGTGCTGGGTGCGGCACTGACCGCCCCGCTGCTTGGACAGTTCACGGCCACGGCGGCCGGCGCCGCCGACGGTGGCACCGGCGCCGGGCGGGGTGCACGGGTCGGCGCACAGGGCGGCCCGGCCGGGCAGACCCGACGAGCAGCGCAGTCCGGACGGCTGGGCACGGTCACCGAGGGCTGGGTGGAGGTGCGCTGGACGGCCGAGGCGCAGGCCCAACTCGACCGATACAAGGCCGTGGTGGAGGCCATCGCTCCGGCGCGGCTGGTCCGGGACGACCGGGGCACCGCGGTCCGGCTCCCGGTGCGCTCGGCCGAGGGCGACCCCTCCCCGACGGACCTGCCGAAGGCACACGGCGAGGGTGCGTTGGACGGCGGGGTCACCCTGAGCACCTCCGAGGGCACCTTCCGGGTGGTGAACCTGGCCGGTGCGATCGAGGACGGTCTGGCCTCGGGCCGGTGCGAGGTCGGCGGCGCGGACATGGGGCACCGGTCGGCGTTCCGCTGCGGCCTGGCGGAGGGGAAGTTGACGGCGGACCCGGTGCCGGCCGGGCAGCCGATGAAGGTCCGGCTCAGCGAGGTACCGCTGCGCGCCACCCAGGAGGTGCTGGACGCGCTGACCGCGAGCTGCGGCCCGCATCCGGTCACCGTGGACACGGTGCTGGCGTACGTCACGGCCGAGGGGGTGTACACCCCTCCCCCCGCGCGGGCGTGAGGGCCCGGCCGGTCCCGGCCTGGGCGGGCAGCGCGCCGCCGAAGCGGCGTTCGCGGCCCGCGTAGGCCCGGACGGCGTCGCGCAGCCGGGCGAGGTCGAAGTCCGGCCAGGGCGCCGGGTCGAAGAGCAGTTCGGCGTAGGCGAGCTGCCACGGCAGGAAGTTGCTGATCCGCTGCTCGCCGGAGGTGCGGATCAGCAGGTCGACGTCCGGCAGCTCCGGGACGTACAGGTGCCGGGTGAGGTCGGCCTGGCCGATGGCCTCCGGACGGATCGTCCCGGCGGCCGCCTCTGCAGCCAACGCCCTTGCAGCGGTGACGAGTTCCTCCCGGCCGCCGTAGTCGGCGCAGACCGTCAGGGTCAGGGCGTCGTTGTTCGAGGTCAGGTTCTCCACCAGGGCGATCGAGGAGGCGAGCGACCCGTCGATCCGGTCGCGCCGGCCGCACCAGCGGATCCGGACGCCGAGCGCGTGCAGCCCCTCCGTGCTCCGGGTGATGCCGTCCGCGAGGGAGTCGAACAGCGCGGTCAGCTCCTCGGGCGGGCGGCCCCAGTTCTCCGTCGAGAACGCGTAGATGCTCAGGTGTCGGATGCCCAGTCGCAGCGCCGCGTTGACCAGGCGCAGCGCGGCCCGTTGACCGGCGTGGTGGCCGTGCTGGGCGGTCAGTCCGCGGGCCTCGGCCCAGCGCCGGTTGCCGTCCATGATCACCGCGACGTGGGCGGGGACGCGGTCGTGCCCCGGAGGGCGGTCGCGCGCCCGAGGGCAGTCGTGCTCCGGAGGGCGGGCGTGCTCCGGAGGGCAGTCGTACTCCGGAGGGCGGGCGACGCGGCGGTGCGGTGTGGCGCCGTCGGTGGTCAACGGCGCCAGGCCCTCGATCAGGACCCGCGAGCGCAGCAACGTCAGTTCGTCGTATTGCAGTTGGACGCCCAGGAGCAGCGTGTGCAGGAACGGCCGGCACTCCGCCGCCACCAGCCAGGTGGCGGGGACGGCCTCCTCCAGGAGGGTGTGCCAGTGCGATCGCTGGGCCTCCGTCAGCTCGTCCAGGGCCGGGCTCGGCGCGGCGCGCACGAGATCGGTGAGGTCCAGCCCGAGGCGCCGCAGGTCCGCGCGCGGCAGGTGGCAGCGGCCCTGCGCGAGGTCGGCGGGCAGGTCCTGCACGTGATCCGCCAGTTGGCAGGCCTCGCCGAGGGCGGAGAGCGCCGCGGTCGCCCGGGGGCCACGGGCGCCGAGCAGCGGGGCCCAGAGTTCGGTCATCGTCCCCGCGATGCGCCGGATGTGGCGCCGCTGGTCCGCGAAGGTCTCGATGGCGGGCGGGGAGGTGCTGTCGGACTGCATGGCCGCCAGGAACTCCTCGATCAGCGACCGGTCGAGCTCCCACCGCCGCACCGTGTCGACGAACGCCCGGCGCAGCGGATGAGCGCTGCGGCCGGACGCCAGCTCGGCCAGGGTGTCGGTCCGCCATCGCGCGAAGCGGCGCCCGCGCTCCGCGGGTCGGCCCTCGTCGGCGATCCGGTCGGAGCGGCAGCCGAAGGCGTTCACCGCGTCGACGTACGGCCGCAGCCCGCTCGGCAGTACCTCGGTGGCGGCCCGCATCGCCGGCAGGGCGCGGCCCACTTCGGCCGCGCAGGCCCGGTACGACTCCTGCAGCTCGGGCGGGCCCGTGACCGCCGCGCTCTCCGCCATGCCCGCGCCCCGCCCTCCGACCGACACCGTGCTCCGCCTGGTCAACGAGGCAGGCTCGGATCGGTGGCGGACGGGACGACCGGCGGGCGCGGGCGGCAGGCGGGCGCGGGCGGTCCCGCTGCCCTCGGGCCCGCCCGCCGCCCGTCGGCTCACCAGCCGGTCAGCCCAGGTCCGCCGGGGACTCCACCACCACCCCGTACAGGTCTCCGATCGTCGCCAGCGCAGCGCGGTGGACCTGGGCGGCGGTCAGCCCGGTGCCCGCCGACTGCAGCGGCCGGGTCGCACTGGCGGCGGCGACGACGGTCGGGCGGTTGCCGCGCAGGAAGGCACCGGCCGTGGTGAAGGTGACGCACATGTGGGTCATGAATCCGGCGACGACGACGTCCTGGTGGCCGGCCGCGTCGACCAGCTCGCCCAGCTCGGTGCCGACGAAGGCGTCCGGGACCTGCTTGACGACCACGCGCTCGCCCTCGACGGGCGCCACGCTCGGGTGGATCTGCCCGATCTCGGCCCGGACGTCGTACGGGGTGCCCTCGCCGCCGTCGTTGATCACGTGGATGACCGTGGCGCCGGCCGACCGGGCCCGGGCGAGCAGGTCGGCGGCGGCGTCGAGTGCCTGCTGCCAGCCGTCCAGTTCCATGACACCGCGCACGTAGGTGTTCTGGTAGTCGACCAGGATCACGGTCGCACCGGCGAGCGAGGCCGGCTTCTCGTCGAGTCCGTTGAGGGCGCGCAGGGTGGTCGTGGGCACAGCGGTGCCGCCTTTCGTTGTCGGGAAGGGAGTCGGGTTTCGGCAGGTCACGCGTGGTGCGCCCTGCCCGGAAAACGCTACGGGCGGCCCTCGCATGGCGGCAATGCCATCTAACATGCAGATTCCGACATCGAGGGGACCGCCGTGCACACCGAGACCGAGACCCGTGACGGGAACGACACCGGGTCAGCCGCTCCGGTCGGGGCCGACCCCGGCACCGTCCGGCGGCTGATCGTCATCGTCCTCTTCGAGGGCGTCGACCTGCTCGACGTGACCGGCCCGCCCGAGGTGTTCGCGCTGCTCCGGCGGGAGACCGGCGACGCGGCCGGCTACCGGGTCGTCCTCGCCGCCGAGACCATGGCGCCGGTCACCACCGCCGCGGGCGTGCGGATCCTGCCCGACCTCACCTTCGACCGGGCCGCCGAGGGCGGGATCGACACCCTGCTGGTGCCCGGATCGGTCGAGGTGGACGAGCGGAGCCGGGTCCGCGCCGTCACCGACCCGGCGGTGGTCGAGCGGGTCCGGGTGCTGGCCGCCCGCTCGCGCCGGGTGGCCAGCGTCTGCGTCGGCGCGCACCTGCTCGCCGCCGCCGGGCTGCTCAACGGCCGGCGGGCCACGACGCACTGGTCCACGGCCGACCAACTCGCCGACGAGTACCCGGAGATCGAGGTGGACGCCGACCCGATCTTCATCCGCGAGGGCGAGGTCTGGACCGGCGCCGGCATCAGTGCCTGCCTGGACCTCTCGCTCGCCCTGGTCGCCGAGGACTTCGGCGAGGAGTTGGCGCTGCGCGTCGCCCGCCAGCTGGTGATGTACCTCAAGCGCCCGAGCGGCCAGAGCCAGTTCAGCGTCCCGCTGGAGCCGGTCTCGACCACCCGCAGGATCGAGGAGCTGCGCCACCACATCCTGCGCAACCTGTCCGGGCGGCTCACCGTCCCGGACCTCGCCGCCCACGCCCACGTCAGCGAACGGCAGTTGACCCGGATCTTCAAGACGGAGCTGGGCACCACGCCGAGCGCGTACGTCGAGTCGGCCCGGGTCGAACTCGCCCGCCACCAGCTGGAGTCGGGCGACGCCACGCTGGAACGCATCGCCACCGCCTGCGGGTTCGGCACCACCGACACCCTGGTGCGCGCCTTCCGCCGCCGCCTCGGCACCACGCCGACCGACTACCGCCTGCGCTTCCGCACCGGCACCGCGGGCAGGGACACCGGCACGGCCGCCGCAGCGGACGCGACGACTGCCGCGACGACCGTCGCAACGACGGACACTACGACTGCCCCGACGACGTGCACGGCGACGGCCCTCACGGCTCCTGCTCCAGCGAGCCCTGCGGCAACCGGACGGTGAACACCGTACGGCCCGGCCGGCTGGCCGCGTCGACCGTGCCGCCGTGCGCCCGGACCACGGCCCGGACGATCGCCAGCCCGAGCCCGGTCGAGCCGGTGGCCCGCGAGCGGGCGCGGTCGCCCCGGACGAAGCGCTCGAAGACCCGGTCCAGCAGCTCCGGCGCAATGCCCGGGCCGTCGTCCGTCACGCTCAACTCGACCTGACCGCCGACTCGTTCGCGTTCCAGCCGCAGCTCGATCCCGGTGCCGGGCGGGGTGTGGGTCCGGGCGTTGGCCAGCAGGTTGGCCACCGCCTGGCTCAGCCGGTGCTCGTCGCCGCGGACCACGACCGGATCCTCCGGGAGGGCGAGTCGCCAGCGGTGGTCCGGTCCGGCGGCGCGGGCGTCGGCCACGGCGTTGAGGGCGATCCGGGTCAGGTCCACGTCCTCCTCGGCCAGTGGACGGCCGGCGTCCAGGCGGGCGAGCAACAGCAGGTCCTCGACGATCGCCCCCATCCGCAGCGCCTCGGCGTCGATCCGCTCCAGCGAGTGCCGGACCGGCGCCGGCACCTCCCCGGGGTGGCGAAGCGCCAGTTCGGCGTGGCCGCGCACGGTCGCGACCGGGGTGCGCAGCTCGTGGCTGGCATCCGCGGCGAAGCCCCGCAGCCGTTCCTCCACGGCGTGGCGGCGGGCCAGGGCGTCGCCGACGTGGCCGAGCATCCGGTTGAGCGCCGCGCCGACCCGGCCGACCTCCGTGCGCGGATCGTCGTCCGGCACGCGTTCGGCCAGCAGGACCTCGCCACTGGCGAGCGGCATCGCGCTGACCCGCTCGGCCATGCCCACCACCCGCCGCAGCGGGCGCAGCGACCAGCCGACCCAGAGCGCCCCGGCCGTACCGGCGGCCGCGACGGCGATCGCGAAGACGGTCAGTTCCAGGCCCTCCAGCCGCCGGACGGTCTCCTCGGCCGGACGCAGCGGCAGGCCGCTGACCAGCACGTCGCCGTCCCGCCCGGCGACCGCGCGGACCCGGTAGTGGCCCTGGGCCTCGCCGAGGTCGAGGGTGCGGGCCCGGCCGCCGACCGGCAGGGCGGCGAGCGCCCGCTGCTGGGCGGGCGTGAAGGTGATCCGGTCGTCCTCGTCGTCGGGACCGTCCGTGTCGTCGGCATCACCGTCGACCACGCCCGCCGCGGTGACCCGCCCGCCGAGCAGCCGTACGCCGAGGGTGCCCGGGGTCTGCGCCCGGGTGTCGGGGCCGCCGCCCTGCCCGGTGTGCTCCAGGCTGGCGGCGTAGCGGCCGCCGGTCTCGGCGAGCTGCTGGTCGAGGCGGTCGACCAGGAAGTGGCGCAGCGCGGCGGTGGTGGCGAAGCCCACGGCGGCGCAGGTGACGACGAGCAGCACCAGCAGGCCGGCGATCAGGCGGGCGCGCAGGGTCCGGGGGACGGGCCGGAGCCGGCTGCCGCGCGGGCCGGTCGGGGCGGTCGGGCGACGCAGGCGGCGCCGGACGGCCGGACGGCGCGGGCTCATGTCGCGGCCTTGATCAGGTACCCCGCGCCCCGCACCGTGTGGATCATCGGGCTCCGGCCCGCATCCACCTTCTTCCGCAGGTAGCTGATGTACAGCTCGACGATGTGCGCCTGCCCGCCGAAGTCGTACGACCAGACCGCGTCCAGGATCTGGGCCTTGCTGAGCACCTGGCGGGGGTGGCGCATCAGGTGGGCCAGCAGCGCGTACTCGGTCGGGCTGAGTTCGACGGTCTCGCCGCCGCGGGTCACCTCGCGGGCCCGGTCGTCCAGGACGAGGTCGCCGAGCACCAGCGCGTGCGCGGGCGGCCGGTGCGACGCGGCGGGCGGGGCGGCCCGGCGCAGCAGCCCGCGCAGCCGGACGACCACCTCGGCCAGGCTGAACGGCTTGGTCACGTAGTCGTCGCCGCCCGCCGCGATGCCGGCGATCCGCTCCTCGACGGCGTCCCGGGCGGTGAGGAAGAGCACCCGCACCTCGGGCTGCTCGGCGTGGACGCGCCGCAGCACCTCCAGGCCGTCGAGGTCGGGCAGCATCACGTCGAGCACCACGGCGTGCGGGCGCCAGGCCGCGGCGGCCTCGACGGCGGCCAGTCCGGTGGTCGCACCGCGCGCCTGCCAGCCTTCGTAGCGGACGGCGCCGCAGACCACCTCGACCAGATCCGGCTCGTCGTCGACGACCAGGACACGCCACTCCGGGCGGTCGGCGGTGTCGTCCATGCTGCTCCCTCGGACTCGTGCTGGGCGGCGTTCATTCTGCACCGCCGCGATGAGAAAGCCCTGAGACCCCGGAGAACCGTTCGTAGACCAGCACACCCGCCATGACCTGGCCTGATGCTCCTGCGCGGGGGCCTGGGAGGCGGTCCGGTTCAGAGGCGGCTCAGAGCTTGCGGTGCCATCGTGGTCGCCTCGGCGGCACTCGCCGCCGGGCGCTGAGGAGGTTCCCGATGACCACTGCCGCCGCACCGGAGTCGCGGCCCGACCCCCGGCGCGGGCCGCGACCGGCACCCGCCGGCCGGGGGCACCGGGCCGCGCCGCACCCGCCGTTCGCGCTGGAACCGGCCCCCGCGCTCGGCCTGATCACGGTCGGCGCCCTCGGCGTGCTGGCGCTGTGGTGGGTGAGCACCCCGGCGGTCGTCGGCGCGGCGGGCTGGCTGACCGGCGCCGGGCGGATCACCGGACTGCTCGCGGGGTACGCCGCGCCGGTGCTGCTCCTGCTGATGGCGCGGCTGCCGCCGCTGGAGCGCGGGGTCGGCGCGGACCGGCTGGCGCGCTGGCACGCCTTCGGCGGGCGCTGGCTGGTCGCCGCCGTCTCGGTGCACGTGCTCACCGTCGTCTGGGGCTACGCGCTGACCGACGGGCGCGGCCTGATCGGCGAGGGCGTGGAGGTCGTCCTCCACTACCCCGAGATGATCAAGGCGACCCTGGGCACGCTGGCACTGCTCGGCACCGGTGCGGTCTCCGCCCGCGCCGCGCGCCGCCGCCTGTCGTACGAGGCCTGGTACTACCTGCACCTTGCGACGTACCTGGCGGTCGCACTCGCCTTCTCCCACCAGCTGGCCACCGGCGCCGACCTCGGCGGCGGCCCCGGCCGGGCCGCCTGGTACGCGCTCTACTTCGGCACGGCGGCGTTGCTCGGCTGGTACCGGCTGGCCCGCCCGTGGCTGCTCGACCGGCGGCACGGGCTGCGGGTCGCGGAGGTACGGCCGGAGGGCCCCGGCGTGGTGTCGCTGTTCCTGACCGGGCAGCGGCTGGACGAACTCGGCGCCGAGGCGGGCCAGTTCTTCCGCCTCCAGTTCCAGGCGCCCGGCCTGCGCTGGGCCGCCAACCCGTACTCGCTCTCCGCGCCGCCGCACCCGCGGTTCCTGCGCTTCACGGTCAAGGACCTCGGCGGGCACAGTGCCGCGGTCGCCGCCCTGCGTCCGGGCACCAAGGTGCGCGCGGAAGGCCCGTACGGCGCGTTCACCGGGCGGCGGCTGCACCGGCGCCGGGTGCTGCTGCTCGGGGCGGGCGTCGGGATCACCCCGCTGCGTGCCCTGTTCGAGACGCTGCCGGGCGAGCTGACGCTGGTCCAGCGGGCCCGGCGACCGGAGGACGTGCTGTTCCGCACGGAGCTCGCCGACATCGCCCGGCGGCGCGGCGCGACCGTGCACGAGCTGCTCGGCTCCCGGGACCAGGTCGGCGACCTCGGCACCGCGCTCGCCCGGCTCGTCCCGGACCTCGCCGGGCACGACGTCTACCTGTGCGGCCCGGAAGCCCTGACCGAGGAGGCCGTCCGCGCGCTGCGGGCGGCGGGGGTCCGAGCGCGACACATCCACCACGAGAGCTTCTCGCTCTGAGCCCGGCCGCCTCCTGCAGCCTCCTGCCGTCTCCCACCACCTCACCACCGAGCCCGGTCCGGTCCTGCCGGGCCTTCCCGACCCCCGAGGAGCGTCGATTCCATGCGCCGAGCCGTCGTCACCAGCGCCGCCACCGCCGCCGGGGTGGTGCTGCTGCTCTCCCTCAAACCGCACCAGGCGGCCGGGCCGGCCCCGGTGATCGGCTCGGGGTCGGACACCGCCACCGGTTCCGACGTGTCGGAGCCGTCGAACGCGCCCGCGCCGTCGGCCTCCGCAGCCGCGTCCGCTCCCGCCGGCACCACCCGGAAGGTCAGCGGCGACACCGTCAACACCCGCTACGGCCCGGTGCAGGTCCAGGTCACCCTCAACGGCAGCCGGATCACAGCCGTCGACGTGGTCAAGTACCCCACCGCCGAGCGGCGCGACCGCGAGATCAACACCTCCGCCCTGCCCGTCCTCAACCAGGAGGCGATCTCCGCGCAGAGCGCCCGGATCGACGTCGTCAGCGGCGCGACCTACACCAGCGACGGCTACATCCGCTCGCTGCAGAGCGCGCTCGACCGGGCGAAGGGCTGAGACACCGTGCTCCGCCACGCCGAGCCCGTGATGGGCACCGTCTTCTCGATCACCGTCCGCGACCCGGGCCCGGGAACGGCCGCCGTGCTGGAACGGATCACCGAACGGCTGCACCGGATCGACGCGGTGTTCTCCACCTACCGGCCGGACAGCGACATCAGCCGCCTCGGCCGGGGCGAACTGGCCCTGGCCGACTGCGATCCGGACGTCCCCACCGTCCTGGCCGCCTGCCGCGAGACCGCCGCGCAGACCGACGGCTGGTTCAGCGAACGGGCCGGCGGACGGCTCGACCCCAGCGGCTGGGTCAAGGGGTGGGCGGTCGAGGAGGCGGCCGCACTGCTGCGCTCCTCCGGCGCCCGGCAGTACTGCGTCAGCGGCGGCGGGGACGTGCAGACCGGCGGCGGGCCGTGGCGGATCGGCATCGCCGACCCCCGGCAGCCGGGCCTGCTCGCCGCCGTGCTGGCCGGCAGCGACCTCGCCGTGGCCACCTCCGGCACCGCCGAGCGCGGCGCGCACGTCCTCGACCCGCACACCGGCCACCCGGCCACCGGCCTCGCCTCCCTCACCCTGGTCGGCTCCCCCGGCACCGGCATCGCCCGCACCGACGCCTGGGCCACCGCCGCCTTCGCCATGGGCGCCGACCGCGCCCTCCCCTGGGCCGCCCGCCGACCCGGCATCGAGGCACTCGCCGTCCTGCCGGACGGCACCAAGCGCTGGACACCGGGCCTGCCCGGCCACCTCCCCGCGAGCGGGCCGGCGGACTGGCAACCCGCCGCAGTGTGAGCGCCGGGCCGCACTCGTGAGGTGCGCGCATGAGGTGCGCTCATGGGGTGCGCCCATGAGATCCGTTGATGGGGGACGCGCATGAGGTGCGCTCATGCACGCCTGCACCATGCGGAACCCTCATGACCTGGGGCCATGAGCAACTCTCATGAGCCGACGCCATGAGCTCCGCTCATGTGACCGCCCCATGAGGTCCGCTCATCCCCACCCCTCCCGCGAAGCAAGCTCATGGTGAGAGGAGGAAGCCCGGAAGTCCATGAGTCGGCCTCATGGGCCAGGCCCCATGAGACACCCTCATGCCTCGGCCCTACGCCCGCTCCTGCTGCGCCGCCCGCCACGCCTCCCACGCCACCAGTGGCGCCAGGTACGACCAGCGCTGCGAGCCGTCCGGGCAGACGCCGCCCTCGACCAGCTGGGACACCGAGCGGCGGTTGAACGGCACCCAGACGGCCATGTCGTGTTCGAAGGTGCTGTGGCAGGCCTCGCGGCGGCGGTCGATCTCGGCCGCGTCCAGCCGGGCCCGGACGGTGGCGACCAGCGTGTAGCAGGAAGCCGGCTCGCTCCAGCCCAGCCAGGTGATCACCGTCGGCCCGACGTCCGCCGGCAGCAACCCCAACTCCTCCTCCAGCGCCCGGTGGACCAGCGCGTAGAAGTCCTCGGCGGCCCCCGGCTCGTCCCGGTACTTCATGGTCTCGTTGATCCCGACCGTCCACTGCGCCGGGAAGGTCCGGACCGCCAGCGAGCGACGGAGCAGCAACAGTCGGCCCGCACGGTCCCGCACCGCGACGCAGGCGCTCATCATCGTCGGCGGCGCCGTCGCCACGAAGCTCGTCAGCCCCTCGTCCAGCGCCTCGCGCAGCAGCCGTCCCGCCTCCGGATCCTCCCGGCCCAGCCGGGTGGTGGCCATGCACTCCGCGTAGTCGCTCTCGGCGATGCTCACCTCGCACACCCGGGCGGCGCTGTGCTCACCGTGATCGACCGTCAGCCGCGAGACGTACGCCGTGCGGCCCGCCGCCCCGGCGGCCCGCTGGCGCTCCACCTCGTCGGCCCACCCGACCGCGTCCAGCCGGTGCGGGCGCACCACCCGCCCGTCGTACGAGGTCACCAAGGTACCGGGGGTGAGCGGCCGGGACGCCGACCAGGTGATCAGCGGCGCCAGCCCGTCCGCCCGGACGTCGTGCGCCCGCGCGGCCTCCGACAGGCTCGTCCGCCGGACCCGCGGCGCCGGCAGACGCGAACCGATGCGCGAGCCGCCGTACTTGGCGAAGTCGTACACCAGATTGGTCAGCACGCCGAGCAACAGCGCCCCGCCGATCCCCAGCAGCCACTCCACCCGGTTCCCCCACCCTCATGCGCCGCCCGCCCCATTGTGGGGTCGTCGGGCACCCGGGGAAAGACCTTCAGGCAGACCGGCCGCCGCGCCCATCACCACGGTCCGCACGCCGTTCGGCGACGGCCCTCCCCGTGACCGGTCGCGGACGGCGCCCGAGTGGTGGCGCCTCGTGCCTCGCCGGCGGAACGCCGTCATCGCACCGACCCGACCACCCGACCGTCGCCCGGCGCCTCGTCCTCGCCGACCGCCCCACTCCCCGACCAATGCCCTGACCGGCGACCTGACCAGCGACGTGACGAGCGCCCTGACCGACGTCCTGGCCGGCGAGGGGCCCGGCCGGGCCGTGCACCGCTGTTCCGCGCGTCCGCGATGTGGCGTAGCGTGGCCGGATGAACACGAACGCGTCCTCGCGGTACGACGTCGTGATCGTCGGCGGCGGGCACAACGGGCTGGTGGCCGCGGCGTACCTGGCACGGGCCGGGCAGCGGGTGCTGGTGCTGGAGCGGCTGGCCCGGGTGGGCGGGGCGGCGGTGTCCGCGCGGGCGTTCCCCGGGGTGGACGCGCGGCTGTCGCGCTACTCGTACCTGGTGAGCCTGCTGCCGGGGAAGATCGTGCGGGACCTCGGGCTGCGGCTGGAGCTGCGGCGGCGCCGGATCGCCTCGTACACGCCCGTCGAGCGGGACGGCAAGCCGACCGGCCTGCTGGTGGACGCGGGCGATCCCGGCCGGACCCGGGAGTCGTTCCGGGCGCTGACCGGCGGCGACCGGGAGTGGCAGGCCTGGCAGCGCTTCTACGGGATGACCGGGCGGGTCGCCGAGCGGGTGTTCCCGACGCTGACCGAACCGCTGCCCTCCCGCGCGGAGCTGCGCCGACGGGTCGCGGACGAGGACGCCTGGCGGTCGCTGTTCGAGGAGCCGCTGGGTGTGGCGGTGGAGCGGAGCTTCGCGGACGACCTGGTGCGCGGGGTGGTCCTGACGGACGCGCTGATCGGTACCTTCACCCACGCCCACGACCCGTCGCTCCGGCAGAACCGCTGCTTCCTGTACCACGTGATCGGCAACGGCACGGGCGACTGGGACGTGCCGGTGGGCGGGATGGGCGCGGTGACGGGTGCACTCGCCGAGGCGGCGCTGGCGGCCGGGGCCGAGATCCGGACCGGGCACGAGGTCACCGGCGTCGCGGCCGATCGCGACGGCGACGGCCGCGGCGACGCCGAGGTGTCCTACCGGTCCCCGGACCGGGGCGTCGAGGGGACGGTGGCGGCACGCCGGGTGCTGGTGAACGCCGCGCCCGCGGTCCTGGCCCGGCTGCTGGGCGACGAACCGGGGCCCGCACCCGAGGGCGCCCAGCTGAAGGTCAACATGGTGCTGCGCCGACTGCCGCGCCTGCGGGACACCGCCGCCGACCCGCGCGAGGCCTTCGCGGGGACCTTCCACATCGCCGAGGGCTACCGGCAGTTGGCGACCGCGTACACCGAGGCACGGGCCGGCCGGATGCCCTCGGCGCCGCCGTCCGAGATCTACTGCCACACCCTCACCGATCCGTCGATCCTCGGCCCGGAGGCCGTCCGGCAGGGGCTTCAGACGCTGACCCTCTTCGGCCTGCACATGCCCGCCCGCCTGTTCGGCGATCCGGCGGCCAAGGACCGGGCGCTGGCCGCGAGCCTGGCACAGCTGGACGCGGTACTGGCCGAGCCGATCGCGGACTGCCTGGCCACCGACGCCGACGGCCGCCCCTGCGTCGAGGCCAGGACGCCGCCGGAGCTGGAGCGGGAGATCGGCCTGCCGGGCGGCCACATCTTCCACCGCGACCTGTCCTTCCCGTTCCGGGAGGCGTCCTTCCCGGGCCGGGACGGAGGCGAGGACGAGGGCGGGGACCGGGGCCGGTACGAGGACCGCGCCCGCGCTGCGGCGGGCGGTGCCGCGGCCCGCTGGGGCGTGGCGACGGAGCGCCCGAACGTCCTGCTGTGCGGTGCGGGGGCCGTGCGCGGTGGCGGGGTCAGCGGGATCCCGGGGCACAACGCGGCCCGGGCCGTGCTGGAGGAGCTGGGCGGCCGCTGACGGGGAGCCACCGGGCGGGCACCCACGGCGGTCGGCCCCTCGTAAACCTGGCAAGTCACTCCCGGTGGCGGTTTACTGAGAGTGAGCAGGACAGGAGGGAGGCCCTCCGATGGAATGTCCGCATCCTCCCGGTTTCCACGTCGAGGTCCGTGAACACTACGTCGCTGCCGTGGCGGAGGTGACCCGCCTCGTACGGGCCGTTCCGGAAGACGGCTGGACGGCACCCACCCCGTGCCGGGGCTGGGACGTCCACACACTCGTGAACCACCTTGCCGCGCAGCACCTCTGGGTCTGCCAGGCGGTGGCAGGCTACACCCCGGAGGCGATCGGCCGCCGGTTCGAAGGCGACGTGCTGGGCCGCAACCCCGTCGGGGTGTGGACGATGGCCGCCGACACCGCGGTGCGCGCGCTGCACCAGCCGGGCGCGCCGGACCTGCTGGTCCACCTGTCGTACGGGGTGCGCGACGCCGGCGGGTACGCCCGCGAGCTGACCGCCGAGACCGTCGTGCACAGCTGGGACCTGGCCCGGGCCCTGGGCGAGAGCGGCCGGATGCCGCCGGGCGCCGCCGCGTACGCGCTCACCGAGTTCCAGGGCTACCGCAACCTGGCCGGCACCGGCCTGTTCGACCCGCCGGTAGCCGACGCCCCGGCCGCCGACGCCCAGGACCGGCTGCTGGCCCTCACCGGGCGCGACCCGAACTGGTCCTACGACAAGCTGCGCTGACGGCCAGTCAGCCAGGTCGGCCCGCCGGACGGCAGGTCCCCGCGCCCGGATCCGGACGCGGGGACGGCGGCCGTGCCCGCGGGGCCGCCGGGCCCTCGGACCGCCCGAACCCGTCCGCCCCGCCCGACCCGCCGGTCCGCCGGTCCGCCGGCCCCGCGGCCCGTCAGGCGCGGGCGAGCACCCGGGCGCCGAGGCCGTTGCAGCCGCCGGCCGAGTAGGTCGTGGAGCGGAAGCCGGGCGGGATGGGCGAACCCGGGCACGTCCACAGGCCCGCGCGGGCGGTGTTGTGGCACCAGGCGCCGGCACCGTCGCAGCCGACCCGCATGTGACCGGTGATCACGTAGCCCGCCACCACCGGGGAGCCCGAGCAGGTCCAGATCCCGTCATGCGGGAGGCCGTGCTGCCAGGAGCCGATGCCGCCGCAGCCCGCGCCGTCGTGGTCCGTGATGACGTTCCCGGCGTCGACGGGCTGCCCGGAGCAGGCCCACCGGCCCGGGCCGCCCCAGGCGGCCTTGACCTCCGCCGATGACGTGCCGGAGACCGTACCGCCCAGGACGACGGTCGCGACCAGGACGAACGCCGCCGCGGCGGGTCCGATCTCCCGGCCGGCGACGGCGGCCGCCACCCGCCCCTCACGGTGCGTGAGCGCCTCCCTCCGGCGTGACACCACCGCCGGACGGGCGCATGGTGGAGGAAGAGGGCGATGCGGACGGCTGCCGCCGGATTCGCCACCCGGGGTCCCGCCAGGCCAGAGCCCTTCGCATACGGACGGAGCTTCGGCCCCGGTACCACGGCGGTGGCGTCCGGCCCGAGCCGCGTCCGGTCAGATCCGGGAGGCAGACAATGTCCATGGTCCTCATCACCGGCTCGTACCAGGTCCTCCACGACCGACCCGACGGCGACACCGTCCACTTCCTACCGCAGGACCCGGGCTTCTGGTGCGACGTCCCGGGCCGCAACCGGGTCGACCGCGACGAGCACGGCGGCGCCTCGCTGCGGCTGGACGCGATCGACGCCCTGGAGACCCACTACAAGGGCGTCGGGCCGGACTTCGCCCACCAGCCGCTCGGGCTCGGCGCCCACGCCGCCCGCAACGAACTGCTGAAGTGGCTGGGCTTCACCGACGTCGTGCAGGACGACACCGAGAAGGTGACCGCCTCGACGCCGGCCGCCGTCCCGGGCTACATCCTCACCGGCGGCGCCGACGTCTTCCACCGCTGCGTGGCCCTCGTCGGGCGCGGGGACCCACCGAGCGTCGGGGACCCGCCGAAGCCCGCGCGGAGCGGCTTCCGGCTGGACGTCACCGTCGACATGCTGCACGAGACCGTCAACCACCACCTGCTCTCGCGCGGGCTGGTCTACCCCACCTTCTACCAGAGCCTGCCCGACCTCCTACGGGCCGACCTCACCGCCACCGCCCGGCAGGCCCGCACGGCCATGGCCCCCGACAGCGTCTGGCTGCACGACGTGACCACCAGCGGCGCGAAGATCGAGAACCTCGAATCGATCACCGAAGACCTCGTGATGCTCCCGAAGCTCTTCCGCCGCCTCGTCGACTACATCCGGCTCTTCGGCCCCGGACTGGGCTGCCTGCCCGCCTTCCTGGCCGGTGGCGCCGACGAGTTCACCCTCCCCGAGCAGCCCAAGCCGCCCACCGTCGGCCTCCAGCACGTGGTCGAGGTCACCAACGGCGGCACGCTGCGGATGACCCGCCCCATCGAGGACCTGCTGTTCACTGAGAAGTAGCCCGTCCCGCCCGCGAAGTAGCCCGTCCCGCCCGCGGTCCGGGCGTCCGCCCCGGTACGGAGCCGTCGGCGGACGGCTCCGACCGTCACACCGCCTCCCTGCTCCCCCGGCCCAGCGAGGCGGCCGGCAGTCCGGGCGGTGATGCCCCCGAGTCGGTCGGGCCGGCCCGGCCGCATGTCGAAGGCCCATCAGTAGGATCGGGCCGCGACGGGAGTCGCGCCAGGGCCGGGGAGGTTGTCGGGTTGTTCGGGTCGCGGACCGGATTCGGTCTGGAGTTCCACATCGAACGGGACCCGGGGCTGCTGTGTGTCGACGTCTTCGTCGGCGGGCTCCATGTGAACACGTGGGACAACGCGTTCTACCCGCCGCTGCTGGTCAAGAAGCTCAAGGGCGAACTCGGCCGCCACCGCACACCGACCGCTCGGCCGGTCGGCTTCACCACCCCCTCCGCGTCCTTCCTCCTCGCCGAGACCTGGATGTACCGCGACGACGACGGCGCCGGAACCGCCGCCGGGGCCGGGGCGGAACTCGCCCGGTGCGAGTTCCTGGAGTGGGGTGAGTGCACCGACCAGGTGGTGGCGTTGGCGTTCCCCGACGGGGACCGGGTGCACCTGGCCTGCCGGGTGCACGAGGTCGGCGGTGCCGCCCGGGGCGCCGAGCCCCGGCACGAGCCGACGGTGGCGTCGGTGAGCCGGGCGGTCCTCGTCGACACGCTGGAGCGCGCCCTCGTCGTCGCCGAACGCGAGTGGTCCGCCCGGCTCGCCGTCATGAGGGGCCTCGGCGACACCACGCCCTAACGGATCCCGGCGGCCACCGCCAGCCTGGCGGCCTCCGCCAGACCGTCCCGCCAGGGTTCGCCGTGACCCGGCAGAACGGTGCCGATCTCGTGCTCGGCGACCTTCTCCAGCGAGGCCAGCGCCGCCCGGCTGTCCTGGGTGAACGCCCGGCAGATGACGCACGGACCGACGTGGCCGGCGACTTCGTCATTGGTGACGAGGGCGTCGCCGGTGAAGGCGAGGGAGGCGTCCGGGAAGAGGTAGCTGGTGCTGCCGTGCGTGTGGCCCGGGGTGTGCACCGCGAGCGGCAGACCGGGCACGTCGAGCCGGGTGTCCGAGGTGAACGTGCGGAGCTCCCGGACCGCCGGCGTGCGGAGCGCCCCGCCGCGGGCCAGGTGCAGCGGCGCCCGCAGACCGCTCGGGTGGCGGGCCGTGTAGCCGAGGATGGAGCGCTCGGGGCGCCAGACCCGGTTGAGGCTGCGCGGTTCGGTCAGGATCGGTGCGTCGGACCCGTGCACCCAGACGTCGGCCCCGGAGGCCGCCCGGACCCGCTCGGCCAGCCCCACGTGGTCGGGGTGGCCGTGGGTGATCAGGACCGCCGCGATGTCGGTGACCGGCCGGCCGAGCTCACGCAGGGCGCCGACCAGGCCCTCCCAGTGCGCGGGCAGTCCGGCGTCGACCAGCACCAGGGCCGGGCCGGTGTCGACGAGGTAGAAGTTGACCAGGCGGTCACCCAGCCGGTGCACGGTGAGCGTGGAGGACGAGAAGACGGTCATCGGGATCACCGACCCCGGGTGGAGACGGAGCTGACGGTGGCGACGGCGCTGACGGTGGTGGCGGGAAGGGCGGCGATCCGCTCGGTGCCGAGCAGTCGCGCCGCCGTCCGGGCTCCCGGCTGCGGGCCGTCCGACAGCGCGGTCGCGGTCGCGGCGGCCAGGGCCGCGGTGAAGGCGAACCCCTCGCCCGTGCTCAGCTCGGCGACGTGCCGCCGCCCCTCGGCGTCGGTGAGTTCCGCGTAGGCGTGCGAGCGGCCGTCCGCCCCGCCGCCACCGCGCGGTACGGCGTACGCGGTCACCTCGGGCGCACGGCTGGCGTCCCGCGCCGCCTCGACGTCACCGGTCGGCACCGGGATCACTGTCCGGGTGGCGCCGCCGAAGGTGAGCTCGGTGGCACCCTCGCCGAGCGGGGTGCGGACCAGCTCGCCGGCCCGGTAGGTGGTGGCGCCCCCGGCAACGGCCTCGGCGACGGTGGTACGGACGCCCTCCGTGTCGTACGCGCTGGTCGCG
Organism: Kitasatospora sp. NPDC038210; assembly: GCF_055600605.1. Taxonomy (NCBI): domain Bacteria; kingdom Bacillati; phylum Actinomycetota; class Actinomycetes; order Kitasatosporales; family Streptomycetaceae; genus Kitasatospora; species Kitasatospora sp. NPDC038210. The sequence continues at coordinate 140,369 of NZ_JBVJYK010000018.1, forward strand.
GCCGAGGCGACGATCACCCTCGCCGGGTCCCCGGCTGCGTGCCGGAGGAGGGCCAGCACCAGCGCCTCGGTGGCGGCCGGTCCGAAACCGGCCCCGGTGACCAGCGCGACACCGCGCTCGCGGGCCTCGGCGTCCCGGTCGAGCAGAGCGCGCACGGCGGTCCGCTCGTTGGCGAGGTCGAGGTACGCCGTGCCGGCGTCGAGGCAGGCGTCCACCACCTGCGGGGCCAGCCGGGCGAACGGACCGACGGTGTTGACCAGCACCTTTCCCACTCGGGCCGCCACGGCCAGGGAGGCGGGGTCCGCGAGGTCCACGGTCAGGACCGACACCGCGCCGCGGTCGAACGCCGCTGCGGCCGAGGCCAGTCGGGCCGTGTCCCGAGCGGCCAGTGTCACCGTGGCACCCTGCCGGACGAGGTGTCCGGCGATCAGGCTGCCGGTGGTGCCGGTGGCTCCGAGGACGACGAAGTCGGATCGCATGGGTCGTGCTCCTTCCGCCCGAACGGGCTTGCGGTCGATGACGGGACAACAATGACACAACATCGATGATGTGTCATCAATGCTTCGTCATCGATGTTGTGACATTGATGCTGCATCATCGATGCCGTGTCATTGATAGGGTGAAGCCGCACCCGGTCAACCGACCAGCGAGACGAAGGACAGCCCGTGACCGCCGACCACAGCCGCACCGCCCGGGCCCCGCACGACGAACTGCGCTACCTGCTCCTCGCCGCCCAGCGCGAAGGCAGCCGCAGACTCGGGGACGCCCTGCGCCACCTGGGCCTCACCCCCGCCCAGGCCGAGGTACTCGACGTCCTCGCCGGCCACGAGCCGGTCACCCTGGCCGCCCTCGGGCGCCTGCTGGTCTGCGAACAGGGCAGCCCGAGCCGCCTCGTCGACTCCCTGGTCCAGCGCGACCTGGTCAGCCGGATCCCGCACGAGCAGGACCGGCGCGCCGTCCTGATCCAACTCACCGACGCCGGCCGCACCCTGGCCACCCAGCTCGGTGACGCGACCGCCCGCCTCACCACCGAGATGGCCGCCCGGCTGACGGCGGCCGACGTCGAGACGCTGACCACGCTCCTGCACGCCCTGCTCGACGGCACCGACGCCGCCGAGGCCATCCGCAACCGCTACCCGCACTGAGCCCGCGCGGATCCGCCCCCCGGGGGGCGGATCCTGCAGCCGGAAGAAAGTCCCCGGAAACGCGAAGAACCCCCATCCGGAAACCGGATGGGGGTTCTTCAGCAATGATTGTTCGGCGGCGTCCTACTCTCCCACAGGGTCCCCCCTGCAGTACCATCGGCGCTGTGAGGCTTAGCTT
>NZ_JBVJYK010000019.1:0-127156 GCF_055600605.1 Kitasatospora sp. NPDC038210
TGCAGGGGGGACCCTGTGGGAGAGTAGGACGCCGCCGAACAATCATTCCAAAGAACCCCTGATCCACTCGGATCAGGGGTTCTTTGCATTTCCGGTGACGTATCGTCAGTGCATGGACGATCAGACGGCAGTCACTGCGAACAACGTGCTCCACCCCGGGCAGCGCGACGGCGCCCTGCGTGTCCTGGCCGAGGCCCAGGCGGTGGACGGTCGGTCCGCCGTCTCGGAGCAGGGCCGGCTCCGGCTGCGTGCCGCGGAGAGCGCGCGCCCGGGGGTCACCCACTTCGTGGAGACCGAAGCCGAGACCGAAGCCGCGACCGAAGCCGAGCCCGGGGTCGTGCTCGGTTACGGCCAGCTGGAGATCCCGCAGGGCCCCGCCGCCGACCAGTCCGCCGCCCCCGCCGCCGACCAGTCCGCCGCCCCCGCCGCCGAGCTGGTCGTCGACCCGGCCGCCCGCGGCCGCGGACTGGCCCGCCCGCTGGTGGACGCCGTACTGGCCCGGGCCCACCGGGCGGGGCACGACGCGGTGGACTTCTGGGTGCACGGCGGGCACCCGGCGGCCCGGCACCTGGCCGGGTCGTACGGCGCCGAGCTGGTCCGCGAGCTGCGGCAGATGCGCCGCACCGGTCGGCAGACCGAGGAGGTGGCGTTCCCCGCGGGCGTCGAGCTCCGCACCTTCCGTCCCGGGGAGGACGACGCCGAGTGGCTGCGGCTGAACGCGCTGGCCTTCTCCCACCACCCGGAGCAGGGCGCCTGGACCGAGCAGGACCTGGCGGAGCGGATCGCCGAGCCCTGGTTCGACCCGGCCGGCTTCTTCCTCGCCACCCGCGACGGCAAGGTGGTCGGCTTCCACTGGACCAAGGTGCACCCGGCCACCGTCACCGAGCCGGAGCGCGGCGAGGTGTACGTGGTCGGGGTGGACCCTGCGGAGCAGGGCAGCGGCCTCGGCCGCGCGCTGACCGCGGCGGGTCTGCGTCACCTGACCGGCTCCGGCCCGGACGAGCGAGGACTGGAAACCGTCCTCCTCTACGTCGACGCCGACAATCCGGCCGCCGTGCGGGTATATGAACGACTGGGATTCACCATTCACGAGGTGGACCTCATGTACCGAGCCCGGTACCAGGAGCAGAACCGGTCGGCCTGACCCCCTCACCCCACGGTCCGGCCGCCTCCCGGAGGTGGTGAAGTCGGCCCGGAGCGGTCGCGGGCGAGTGGCCGGAACGGCAACGGCCCTTGCCCCGACCGACTCAGCTTTCCTCCTGGCCATGCGGTGTTTACCGTGGATTCAATTGCTGCCGCGAAGATCACAGGATGAAGTCCGTAGTGTCTCGCTCGTGCAGAGTCGACCGCCCCACGGCGGCCGGTCCTGTACGGACCGCGCCCGGCGGATGGGCGCTGTTCCCGGGATCGCCCCGGGGCGAGGGCGACGGCCCGCAGAGCCATTCGCGTCCGGACGCCGTCCTGCTGCTGGAGGAGCTGGAGCCCATGAGCATCCCCCGCCCCGTCTCTGCCGCGCTGTCGCCGACGGCCCGGATGTCCGGTGCGCTGGGCATCCCGCCCGAGCTGCCGGCCACGGACGAGCAGGAGTTCGAAGCGTTGCCGCAGGGGCGCTTCCTCGACCGCGAGCGGAGCTGGCTCGCGTTCAACGAGCGCGTCCTCGAACTCGCCGAGGATCCCGGGATCCCGCTGCTGGAACGGGCCAAGTTCCTGGCGATCTTCGCCAGCAACCTGGACGAGTTCTTCATGGTCCGGGTGGCCGGCCTCAAGCGCCGCATCGCCACCGGCGTGGCCCAGCGCAGCGCGTCCGGCCTCCAGCCGCGCGAGGTGCTCGACCTGATCTGGACCCGCTCCCGCGAGCTCATGGCCCGGCACGCCGCGGCCTTCCAGCAGGAGGTCCTGCCGGACCTCGCCACCGAGGGCATCGAGGTGGTCCGCTGGTCGGAGCTGGCCGAGAAGGAGCAGGCGCGGCTCCACACGCTCTTCCGGCAGAAGATCTTCCCCGTCCTGACCCCCCTGGCCGTCGACCCGGCGCACCCCTTCCCGTACATATCGGGACTCTCGCTCAACCTGGCCGTCGTGGTGCGCAACCCGGTCTCCGGGCACAAGCACTTCGCCCGGGTGAAGGTGCCGCAGTCGCTGGCGCGCTTCCTGGAGGCCTCGCCCCAGCGGTACGTCCCGCTGGAGGACGTGATGGGCGCGCACCTGGAGGAGCTCTTCCCCGGGATGGAGGTGCTGGCCCACCACGCCTTCCGCGTCACCCGCAACGAGGACCTGGAGGTGGAGGAGGACGACACCGAGAACATCCTCAAGGCCCTGGAGAAGGAGCTGATGCGGCGGCGCTTCGGCCCGCCGGTGCGGCTGGAGGTCGAGGAGTCGATCGACCCCTACATCCTGGACCTGCTGGTGCGGGAGCTGAACATCACCGAGGCGGAGGTCTTCCCGCTGCCCGGGCCGCTGGACCTCACCGGGCTGTTCGGGATCGCCGAGCTGGACCGGCCGGAGCTGAAGTACCCGAAGTTCGTGGCGGGCACGGCCCGCGGCCTGACCGACGTCGAGTCGGCCTCCCAGCCGGACATCTTCGCCGCGATGCGCGAGCGGGACGTCCTGCTGCACCACCCGTACGACAGCTTCTCCACCTCGGTGCAGGCCTTCCTGGAGCAGGCCGCCGCCGATCCCGACGTCCTGGCGATCAAGCAGACGCTGTACCGGACCTCCGGCGACTCGCCCATCGTGGACGCGCTCATCGACGCGGCCGAGTCCGGTAAGCAGGTGCTGGTCCTGGTCGAGATCAAGGCGCGCTTCGACGAGCAGGCCAACATCAAGTGGGCCCGCAAGCTGGAGGAGTCCGGCTGTCACGTGGTCTACGGCCTGGTCGGGCTGAAGACGCACTGCAAGCTGTCGCTGGTGGTGCGCCAGGAGGGCGACACCCTGCGCCGCTACTCGCACGTGGGCACCGGCAACTACCACCCGAAGACGGCCCGGCTCTACGAGGACCTCGGCCTGCTGACCTCCGACCCGCAGGTCGGCGCCGACCTGTCGGACCTCTTCAACCGGCTCTCCGGATACTCGCGCCGCGAGTCCTACCGCCGTCTGCTGACCGCCCCGCGCGGCCTGCGCGACGGACTGGTCGCGCGGATCCACAACGAGATCGCCCACCACAAGGCGGGCCGCCCGGCGTACGTGAAGCTCAAGGTCAACTCGATCGTCGACGAGGCCGTGATCGACGCGCTGTACCGGGCCTCGCAGGCCGGGGTGCCGGTGGACGTCTGGGTGCGCGGCATCTGCGCGATCCGCCCGGGCGTGCCGGGACTGAGCGAGAACGTCCGGGTCCGCAGCGTCCTGGGGCGCTTCCTGGAGCACTCCCGGATCTTCGTGTTCGGCAACAACGGCGATCCGGAGGTCTGGATCGGCAGCGCCGACATGATGCACCGCAACCTGGACCGCCGGATCGAGGCGCTGCTGCGGATCACCGATCCGGCGCACCGCGCCGAGCTGTCCGGGCTGATCGACCTCGGGGTGTCGGACGAGACCGAGTCCTGGCACCTGGGACCGGACGGCTCCTGGACCCGCCACTCGCAGGACGCCGAGGGCCGACAGCTGCGGCACATCCAGGACCTCCTGATCGATTCGCGCCAGCGCCGCCGGGCCGCCACCACGCGCTGACGCGTCCACTGATGCGAAGCTGCCGGAACGGCGGGCCCTGGAGACTCCCGAGGGCAGCCGGTCCGGCGGTCGGCCACCAGCTCCGGGGAACGACCCCGGAGGAACGGGGATCTACCACGCCATGACCGATGCGCCGATGACGGCCCAGGCGGCCTCCACCGCGACCGCCGGGGACATCCTTTCCCGCCACCTCACCGCCCAGGCCGGCGCCTTCCTGCGCGCCCTGCCGCTGGCGGTGGGCGAGGTCGGCGCCAGACCCGGGACCGCCTCGGTCGTCCCGGCGGCGGGTACCGCCGACCTGCTGCGGGCCGTCCGGCGGACGGGCGGGCTGCTGCACACCTTCGGCTCGGTCTTCGAGCAGACCTGGGCGCAGGAGTCGCGCACCGAGCTGCGCTGGCTGCTCAACCTGCTGGCGCTCGAACCCGGGTACGTCCGCCGTTCGGCCCGGCTGCTGGGCGCGCTGGACTCGCTGAGCGGCAGCGACCCGGAGGGGACGGGCATGCTGGCCGGCCACGCGGGCGCCCCCAAGGCGCGGGCGCTGCTGGACCGGCAGCTGACCCTGGCCCGCACCCGGGCGCACTCCACGGTCCTCCAGGAGCTCCGCTCGGCCCGGCTGCACGCCCTGGCGGACCGGATGACGCTGCTGGTCGGCGAGGCGCCGCTGCTGGATTCGGCGGACGGCCGGGCGTCGGCGGTGCTTCTGCCGCACGCGGCCGCGGCCTTCGCCGCGCTGTCCGCGACCGCCCAGCAGCTGCCGCTGCAGCGGGCCGCGACGCCGTACGGCGGGGACGGGATGCGCCGGCTGGGCGCCGTCCCGGCCGCCCGGGGCGCGGTGGACGCGGACTCGGCACTGGCGGCCGACGACGCGCCCTGGGCCCGGCTGCGGATCCTGGTGAAGCGCGGCAGGTACGCGCTGGAGGTCTGCGGCCGCCCGTCCTCCGACCTGGACGAGCTGGACGCGGTGCTGGCCCGGCAGCAGGAGGCCGCGGACGCCGCGGTCACCGCCTCCACCGCGGCGCGCACCCCGCGGATCACCCCCGCGACCGCGTACGTGCTGGGCGTGGTGCACGCCGACCAGCGGCTGGAGGTGGAGTCGGCGCGGTACGCCTTCGGCCGCCGGTGGCCCGAGCTGATGCCCGGCCCGGACGGCTGGCTGGAGTTCCCGGCCGAGGGCTGGGGCCACTCCGCCGCACCGAGGACGGTCTGAGTTGGGCGGGCGCCCGGGAGCCGGGCGGGCGGCGGCGGGGAGCACGACCGGGGCGGTGCGCGCGACGGTGGTCATGGCGGCGGGCGCGGTGCTGTGGCTGCCGGGCCGGCCGAAGAAGAGCGGCCGGCTGGGGCGGCCGCGGATCGCGGTGATCCACCGGCCCAAGTACGACGACTGGAGCCTGCCGAAGGGCAAGCTCGACCCCGGCGAGGGCGTGGTCGAGGCGGCGCTGCGCGAGGTGTGGGAGGAGACCGGTTTCCGGTGCCTGCTCGGCCCGGAGCTGCCCGCCCAGCACTACCAGGTGCAGGGCCGCCCGAAGGAGGTCCGCTACTGGGCCGCGGTGCCGTCGAGCGGCGCCTTCCGGCCTAACCGCGAGGTGGACCGGTTGGAGTGGCTGCCGGCCGGGAAGGCGCGCGCCCGGCTCACGTACGAGCACGACCGGTTGCTGATCGATGCGCTGCTGGTGATCCTGGGGGCGAAGCCGGTGCGCTCGGCCGGCGCGCCCCGGTGAAGGAACCGTGGAAGTGATCTTCCCGCGCCCTTGCCGTGACGCAACCGTTACTACCTGACGTAGTTTCCTGCCATCCCTTCGAGGTTCACTCCCCGTTCACTTGCGACCGGCTGTCGTGTCACTTACCCGGCCTAACTTCGGGACCACCGGAGGGCCGAACGGGCCCCGGACCACAGCAGAAACCCGTGCTGTGCCGTACCCGTACGGCACGCGCAGCGGGCAATGCCTCAGAAAGGGACACCCCTGTGAAGCTCCAGCGGAACGGCCGCTCCAAGGCCCTCGCCATCGGTGCCGTGGCGCTCGTCAGCTCGCTGTCGCTCGCCGCCTGCGGCTCGGACAACAACAACACGACCGCCTCGGGCGGCTCCGGCTCCGCCGCTCCCGCTGCCTCGATCAACTGTGGCAAGCCGGGCTCGCTGATCGCCGCCGGTTCGACCGCGCAGGGCACCGCGATCGACGTGTGGAAGACCAACTTCAGCGGCGCCTGCTCCGGCACCACGATCAACTACCAGGGCGTGGGCTCCGGCGCGGGCATCCAGCAGTTCACCCAGGGCAAGGTCCAGTTCGCCGGTTCCGACTCGGCCCTGAAGCCGGCCGAGGTCGACGCCTCCAAGGCGGTCTGCACCGGCGGCCAGGGCATCGACCTGCCGATGGCCGGCGGTCTGATCTCGCTGGTCTTCAACGTGGAGGGCGTCGACAACCTGGTCCTCGACGGCCCGACCGCCGCCAAGATCTTCGACTCGCAGATCACCAAGTGGAACGACCCGGCGATCGTCGCCCTGAACCCGGGCGCCAAGCTGCCGGACGCCGAGATCCAGTCGTTCCACCGTTCGGACGACTCCGGCACCACCGACAACCTGACCAAGTACTTCGCCGCCGCCGGCAACGGCGCCTGGTCCTACCCGTCCAGCAAGACCTGGGCGGCCAAGGGCGGCCAGTCGGCCAACGGCAGCGCCGGCGTCGCGGCCCAGGTGAAGCAGGTCAAGAACTCGATCAGCTACGTCGAGCTGGCCTACGCCCAGACCAACAGCCTGAAGAGCGCCGCCATCAACACCGGCGCCTCCAAGCCGGTCGAGGCCACCGCCGCCAACGCCGCCAACACCTTCGCCAAGGCCCAGATCGCCGGCACCGGCAGCGACCTGGCGCTGAAGCTCGACTATGCGACCAAGGACGAGGGCTCGTACCCGCTGGTCCTGGTCACCTACGAGATCGTCTGCGACAAGGGCAACAAGGCCGAGACGGTCGACACCCTGAAGTCCTTCCTGACCTACACCGCCAGCGAGGCGGGCCAGAAGGCGGCCGGCGAGAAGGGCTACGTCCCGCTGCCGAAGGAGCTGACCGACAAGGTCAACGCCGTCATCCCGACCCTGGCCTGATCCGACAGGACCACCGGTGGAGCGGCCCCGTGAGCGAGGGGGGCCGGGGCCGCCCCACCGGAACGCACCAAACCCAGCACCACGTCCGGGGCACCGCCGCCATGGTGCCGTCCCCCTTCCGGGGCGGCATCACCAGACCGGAGTAGACCAATGACTTCATCCCCCCCTGCCGCCCCGCGAGGCAGGGAACGCCGACCGCGTGACAGCCGGTTCGGCGACAAGATCTTCATGAACCTCGCCCGGGGATCGGGCATCCTGCTGCTGGTCATCATGGCCGCGATCGCCGGCTTCCTGACCTGGCGCTCGGGCCTGGCCCTCAGCAAGAACGAGGGCAACTTCTTCACCACCTTCGAGTGGGCGCCGGACGCGCCGAAGCCGGTCTTCGGCATCGCGGTGCTGGTCGTCGGCACCATCGTGAGCGCCGTCATCGCGATGGCGATCGCCGTCCCGGTGGCCATCGGGATCGCGCTGTTCATCTCGCACTACGCGCCGCGCCGGATCGCCCAGCCGTTCGCCTACCTGGTCGACCTGCTCGCCGCCGTCCCCAGCATCGTCTACGGCCTGTGGGGCGCGCTCTTCCTCGTCCCGCACATGGACGGCCTGACCAGCTGGCTCAACGAGTACCTGGGCTGGACGTACATCTTCGACCAGACCAAGTCCGGCACCCCGCGCAACCTGTTCACCGTGGGCATCCTGCTGGCGATCATGGTCCTGCCGATCATCACCGCGGTCTCCCGCGAGGTGTTCCGCCAGGTTCCGCGGATGCACGAGGAGGCGGCGCTCGCGCTCGGCGCGACCCGCTGGGAGATGATCCGCACCGCGGTGCTGCCGTTCGGCCGCCCCGGCATCATCTCGGCCTCGATGCTCGGCCTCGGCCGCGCGCTCGGCGAGACCATCGCGGTCGCGGTGGTGCTCTCCTCCAGCAACGTCCTGTCGCTGCACATCCTCGACGCGGGCGGCGGAACCTTCGCGCAGAACATCGCGCTGAAGTTCGCCGAGGCCGGCGAGAACGGCCGCAACGCGCTCATGGCCTCCGGCCTCGTCCTGTTCGTCATCACCCTCCTGGTGAACGGTGCCGCGCGACTGATCATCGCCCGCCGCAAGGAGTACTCGGGGGCCAACGCATGACCGCCACCGCCGTCGTCGAGGACGCCCGGCCCGCCGGCCGTCCGCTGACCGCCAACCGGCTGCCCAAGTGGGCCCCGGCTGCCGTCGCGGTCGGTTCGATCGCCCTCGGCTGCGGGATCGGCGCTGCCGCCGGCCTCGCCAGCCACCTGCAGTGGGGCCTGATCTCGGGCCTGCTGTTCCTCCTGATCAGCTACGGCGCCTCGGCCTGGGTCGAGGGCCGCCGACAGGCCAAGGACCGGCTCGCCACCTCGGTGGTCTGGGTCGCCTTCATCCTGGCGGTCGTCCCGCTGGTCGCCCTGACCGTGTACACCGTCCAGCAGGGCATCGAGGTGGTCAACGGGAACTTCCTGAGCCACTCGATGAAGGGCGTGCTCCAGTCCGGTCCCGGCGGTGGCATCTACCACGCGCTGATCGGCACCCTGCAGCAGGTCGCCCTGGCGACCGCCATCGCCGCCCCGATCGGGCTGCTGACCGCCGTCTACCTGGTCGAGTACGGCCGCGGCAAGCTCGCCAAGGCGGTCACCTTCTTCGTCGACGTCATGACGGGCATCCCGTCGATCGTCGCCGGTCTGTTCATCCTCTCGCTCTGGAACCTCGCCCTGGGCTTCAGCTACTCCGGCTTCTCGGGCAGCCTCGCGCTGGCCATCCTGATGATGCCGGTCGTGGTCCGGTCCACCGAGGAGATGCTCAAGCTCGTCCCGAACGAGCTGCGCGAGGCCTCGTACGCGCTCGGCGTGCCGAAGTGGAAGACCATCCTGCGGATCGTCCTCCCCACCGCGATCGGCGGCATCACCACCGGTGTGATGCTCGCGGTCGCCCGCATCACGGGCGAGACCGCCCCGGTGATGATGCTGGTGTTCGGCGCCGACTACATCAACAACAACCCGTTCGACGGTCCGCAGCAGTCCCTGCCGATGTACATCTGGACTCAGTACTCCCAGGTGAACAACCAGTACGGCTACGCCCGAGCCTGGGGTGCGGCGCTGGTGCTGATCGCCTTCGTGATGGGGCTCAACCTCATCGCCCGGGGTATCGCCCGCTGGCGCTCGCCCAAGACCGGCCACTGACCAGACTGACGTACGAGACAGACGAGAGAAGCAACGATCATGGCCAAGCGCATCGACGTCAGCGGACTGTCGGCCTACTACGGCACCACCAAGGCCATCGAGGACATCTCGATGAGCATCGAACCCCGCTCGGTGACCGCCTTCATCGGCCCCTCCGGCTGCGGCAAGTCCACCTTCCTGCGCACCCTGAACCGGATGCACGAGGTGATCCCCGGCGCCCGCGTCGAGGGCAAGGTCCTCCTGGACGACGAGAACCTGTACGCCGCCAACGTCGACCCGGTCGCCGTGCGCCGCTCGATCGGCATGGTCTTCCAGCGCCCGAACCCGTTCCCGACCATGTCGATCTACGACAACGTGGTCGCCGGCCTCCGGCTCGCCGGCGTGAAGAAGAAGGCCGTCCTGGACGAGGTGGTGGAGCGCTCGCTCAAGGGCGCCAACCTCTGGAAGGAGGTCCACACCCGGCTGAACAAGCCCGGTGCCGGTCTCTCCGGCGGTCAGCAGCAGCGTCTGTGCATCGCCCGCGCCATCGCGGTCGAGCCGCAGGTCCTGCTGATGGACGAGCCCTGCTCCGCGCTCGACCCGATCTCCACCCTCGCCATCGAGGACCTGATCGGCGAGCTGAAGTCGCAGTTCACCATCGTCATCGTGACCCACAACATGCAGCAGGCGGCCCGCGTCAGCGACCGCACCGCCTTCTTCAACCTGGCGGGCGTCGGCCAGCCGGGCAAGCTGATCGAGCTGGACGACACCCAGCGGATCTTCTCCAACCCGTCGGTCCAGGCGACCGAGGACTACATCTCCGGCCGCTTCGGCTAGACCGGACCCCGCCACGCGCGCAAGCGCGGCGAACGGCGGAACGCGAGCTGTCCCGTGGTGCTGCATGGCGGTGCCGCCGCGGGACATGAAGAAGGGCCCGCCCCCGAGATGTGGGGGCGGGCCCTGTCACGTTCCCGGTGTCGTCCGGGGGCCTCCGGGACCGGTGTCCGGCGGGTCCCTCCGGGATCAGCCCCAGAACAGGTGGACGAACCAGTACACCAGCGCTGCGACGATGGCGGCCGCCGGCATCGTGATGAACCAGCCGAGCACGATGTTCTTCGCGACGCCCCAGCGCACCGCGCGGATCCGCTTGGTGGCCCCCACGCCCATGATCGCCGAGGTGATCACGTGGGTGGTGGAGATCGGCGCCTTGTAGACGAACGAGGTGATGTACATGACGATCGAGGCGGTGGTCTCGGCCGCGAAGCCCTGCGGCGGGTCCAGCTCGATGATCTTGCGGCCGAGCGTCCGCATGATCCGCCAGCCGCCCGCGTAGGTGCCCAGCGAGAGCATCGTCGCGCAGGAGATCTTCACCCAGACCGGGATGTCGTAGGTGGCCTGCTGGCCCGAGATGACCAGGGCCATCACCACGATGCCCATGGTCTTCTGGGCGTCCTGGAGGCCGTGCGCCAGTGCCATCGCGGCGGCGGAGGCGGTCTGGGCGACCCGGAAGTTGCGCTTGGCCCGGTGCGGGTTGGCCCGGCGGAAGATCCACAGGATCGCCAGCATCACCAGGTAGCCGCCGATCAGGCCGACCACCGGCGAGACGACCATCGGAATGATGATCTTGTCGATCACTCCGCTCCAGATCACCCCGGTGCCGCCGGCCAGCGCGGCGCCCACCAGGCCGCCGAACAGGGCGTGCGAGGAGGAGGAGGGCAGTCCGAAGTACCAGGTGACCAGGTTCCAGGCGATCGCGCCGATCAGGGCGGCGAACAGGATCGTCATGCCCTGGTTGCCCGAGGGGGTGTCGATGATCCCCTGCGAGACGGTGTGCGCCACGCCGCTGCCGAGGAAGGCGCCGGCCAGGTTCATCACCGCGGCCATCGCGAGCGCGGCCCGCGGGGTGAGCGCCCTGGTGGAGACCGACGTGGCGATCGCGTTCGCCGAGTCGTGGAAGCCGTTGGTGTAGGTGAAGAAGAACGCAACGCCGATGACGGCGATGAGTGCTGCCATGTCCACGAGGGTCAGGACTCCTTGACGGCGATGGTCTCCACCGTGTTGGCGACGTGCTCGAACGCGTCCGCCGCCTCCTCAAGGACGTCCACGATCTGCTTGAGCTTGAGCACCTCGATGGCGTCGTACTGACCGGAGAACAGGTGGGCGAGCAGCTTGCGGTGGATCTGGTCGGCCTGGTTCTCCAGCCGGTTGACCTCGATCCAGTACTCGGTGAGGTTCGACATGCTCCGCAGGTTCGGCATCGCCGCCGCGGTGAGCTCGGCGGCCCGGGCCAGCACCTCGATCTGCTGCTCGATCCCCTTCGGCAGGGTCTGGATGTCGTAGAGGACGACCAGGTCGACGGCCTCCTCCATGAAGTCCATGATGTCGTCCAGCGACGAGGCGAGGCTGTAGATGTCCTCGCGGTCGAAGGGCGTGATGAAGGACGAGTTCAGCTGGTGGAAGACGGCATGGGTGGTGTCGTCCCCGGCGTGCTCGGCGGCGCGCATGCGCTCGACGATCTCCGTGCGGGCCGACACGTCCGATCCCAGAAGCTCCAGCAGGAGCTTCGATCCGACGACGAGGTTCTCCGCCGCGGCGGCGAACATGTCGTAGAAGCTCGTCTCCTTCGGGGTCAGGCTAAAACGCACGGAAATCTCCGATGTGCGGGGTAGGGACTGAACGATGCTAGGTGCAACCGAGCGCAATCACGCAAACGGGGTGCCGAGCTCGGAGCCGGAGCCTCCCCTTCCGTTCGGCTGCTGCACCAGCCGGCCCGGCCGCACCGCCACGTACGGACGCGGGCCCCCAGTCTGACGGAACCTCGCCCGGATTGTCCCCGTCGTGCGCACGGGGGGCCGGGTCGCCGCTCAGACGGGTGAACCCGCCGGACGGCCCCGCCCGAGCTCGGCGGCACATGCCGCATCGGCCGCCGGAACACCACCGGAGGCCCCGGTGTTGGACACTGGTGGCCGACGCAGCCACCAGGCACTCAGACGAAGGCGGGGCCGATGACCACGACGCAAGCGCGCACCGAGCCGGATCACGCGCACGGGGCCGACCCGCACGCCGGCCACGCCGCACCCGCGGCCGCCGCCGGACACCAGGGCGGGCACGGCCCGCACGGCTACAGCGCCCAGAAGGACGCGCACCTCAAGCGGCTGCGCCGGATCGAGGGCCAGATCCGCGGCCTCCAGCGGATGGTCGACGAGGACGTCTACTGCATCGACGTGCTCACCCAGGTCTCGGCCAGCACCAAGGCGCTGCAGTCCTTCGCGCTCTCCCTGCTGGAGGAGCACCTGCGGCACTGCGTCGCCGCCGCCGCCGAGCAGGGCGGGGCCGAACTGGACGCCAAGGTTGCGGAGGCCACCGCCGCGATCAGCCGCCTGCTGCGCAGCTGAGCCCGCGGCCCCGCGACCCCACGGCCCCACGGCCCTGCGGGTGGTCCGGGCCGCCCCGCTAGCCGTCGGCCTCCCGGTCGGCGGACCGGGGGTCGGCCCGGTCGAGCAGCACCTCGTCGATCCGTTCGGTCGGCAGCCGCTCGCCGGAGCTGGCCGTCGCGGCGATCATCAGCTCGCCGGCCAGCTCGATCTCGTCGAGGGCCGCGTCGTCGTGGCCGCCGCTGCGGCCGCCCGTGGACGACACCACCTGCACCACCCCTTCAGTGCCTCGCCAGCCCGGGCGGCAGCCACCCGACGTCCAGCCTAGGCACTCCGGGGCCCGTCCACATGGCACGGACGGGCCATCTCGGCGCCGCCGAAACGGGTGACCGCCGCTCCCCGGACGGCCACCCGCTCCGACGGCACCCCGTCTCGCCCCGGCGCCGGAGCGCTGCCCGGGCGACCTACTTGGGGCTCTCCGTGGGCTTCATCTGGTAGATGTCCGAGGCCGACGGCTCGGCCGCCTCGACCGGCTTGCCGAAGTCCGCCAGCGAGGTCGTCGACGTCACCTTCACCTGGTCCTTGGCCTCCTTCGACCCGGCCACCCCGGCGAAGGTGAACACCTCGACCACCTTGTGCAGCCGGCCCTGGTCGTCCAGCCAGGCGTCGTACGGGACTTCCTTGACGGTGAAGGTCTGCGCGCCCATCCGCAGGCCGTCCCCGCCCCGGCCACCGGTCGCGTCGGCGGCCTTGGCCAGGTCCAGGGTGCCGCGGTAGTGGTGCAGTGCGACGCCGTCGACCGTCTCGGTGCCCACCGCGTCCGCCTTCTGCGCCCCGCGCAGCGCCCCCGCCGCCGAGGCCGGGTCGGTCGCGCCGCTGCTGACCAGGTTGCCGTCCGGCAGCTGGCGCACGTCCAGCTTCACCCACTTGCCCTCGGGCACCTTGGCGCCGCTGTTCTGCAGGTACACGGTGCCGGGCAGGACCACCTCGACGATCTTCCCGGTGGTCGCGGCGCCCGGCGGGACCTGCACCTCCAGCCGGCCGATCCGCTTCACGTAGTCGTAGCCGCCCGTGCCGCTGAACGAGGCCTTCTTCTCGGCGGACTCCGTGACCAGCTCGGTGGCGGTGTGCGCGGAGCCGGTGCGGCCGGTGATGTCGGCGGCGTTGCGCACCGCCGTCAGCGGGTCCGCGGCGAGCTGGTCGGGGGCGTTCGACTGCTGGTCCGAGGAACCGCCGCCGGATCCCGTGCAGCCGGCCGCGCCCGCCGCGAGCGCGGCGGCGAGCAGGGCGGCCCCGGCCGCCGAGCGCAGGTGCGGACCCGGACGGCGCGCTGGCCGCCCGGTGCGCTGCTGGTCGGTCATCTTCATCCTCGCGACAACCCCCTCGGGCCCGACTGCCCTGCCGGGACACCACCGGGTGGGCAGAGCTCTTTCCGGGCAAACGAGTTGGGCCGGAAAGGGTTACGGGTGCCCGCCGGCCGGAGGGCGTCGCGCACCGGGCGTCCGGCGCGTTACGGTGAACTACGTGCACAGCGAGCTGTCGGCCGCGCCCGGCACCCGGATGCCCGAACACCGCGTCGCCATCAGCGAGCGCGGCTCCTTCGCCTACGCGACGTGCAGCTGCGGCTGGTACTCCCCGGCCCGCCGCTCCCGCGACCTCGCCCGCCGAGAGGGGGCCGGCCACCTGGCCGAGAACGGCACGGCGTCGGAGTGACCGACCGGGACGGCCGGACCGTTCCCGGGCCGGGCGGTTTCCCGGCCGTGCCACCGGTGCGGTGGGTCAGGCCGCGAGGTCGGACTCCGGCGGCTGCTCCTCGGCCCGCACCGGCCCGCGCCCGCGCCGACGGCCGCGCGGAGCAGCCCCGCCGCGGGCCGCGTCCGCGCGCTCCGGTGCCCGGATCAGCGGGGCGACGGCCGTCCGGCTCAGCGCGTGGCAGAACGGGACCAGCACCGCCATCGCGATCGGCGCCAGCAGCAGCACCACGGCGACGGCCAGCGCGAAGCCGCCGATCACGTCGGTCGGGTAGTGGACGCCCATGAACATCCGGCAGAAGCCCTGCAACAGGGCCAGGCCGCCGGCGATCCAGCCGAGCCTCCGGTTCACCAGGAACAGCGCCACCGCGACGCCCATCGTCATCGTCGAGTGGTCGCTGACGAAGGAGTGCGTGCCGGCCTTGCCGTCCACCAGCACCAGCAGCCCGGGGTGGTCGACGAACGGGCGCGGACGGTTCACGATCGCGGCGATCGGCAGGTTGGCCAGCTCGGCGATCGCGACCGAGAGCGGCACCCAGAGCAGCCCGGCGACCGCCACCGGCGCGTCCGGGCGGCGTCTGGCCTGCAGCCAGGCCACCAGACCGAGCATGCCCAGGCCGATCAGGATGCCGTACTCGCCGATCCACGAGACCAGGTGGTCCAGCCACTGCGGGGAGCGTTTGGCCAGACCGTTGACGGCGTAGAGCAGGCCGAGGTCGGGGTTGGTCGTGTCGGCAAGCGGCGTCGGCACGCCGCACCTCCTTCTGGTCCGCTGCACCTGTGGGTTCCCGCCGGGGCCCGCCCGGCGCGGACTGCTGACGAGGGGCCACCGGAAGAAACGTCATTTCCGGGATACAGCGTTCCACGGAAACGCGCGGTTATCGAAACTTGACTCAGCGTCCACAGTGCGCACACAGGTCCCGGGCGGCCCGGCCGCACCGCGGCCTACCGGCCCGCCCCGGCGGGGGCCGGTCCGGTCGGCGCGGGCGGGGCCGCCGCCGCGGGCCGGGCGGAGACCGCCTGGCTGCCGCCCTGGGTGCCGCCCTGGGTTCCGCCCTGGTTCGAGACGGGGCTCGCCGGCGCCGTCGAACCGGGCCGGCTCGGGGCGTTGACCGATCCGTCGTTGTTCCGGCTCGGCAGCGCCTGGGCGCCGTCCGAGGTGACCCGGGTCGCGCCGATGTACTCCTTGGTGTCGATCTTGTCGTAGCGGATCACCGCGCCGGTGTGCGGAGCGTTGATCATGTAGCCGCCGCCGACGTAGATCCCCACGTGGTGGATGCTCCGCGGGTCGCTCAGGTCCGTCGCGAAGAACACCAGGTCCCCGGGCCGCAACTGATCGCGCGACGGGTGCGGGCCCGCGTACCACTGGTCGTTGGCCACCCGGGGAAGCGTGATGCCCACGCTGGCGTACGCCGCCTGGGTCAGGCCCGAGCAGTCGAACCGGCCGTTCTGCGAGGGCAGGCCCTCGCCGCCCCACAGGTAGGGGGTGCCGAGCTTGGTCTGCGCGAAGTAGATCGCCGCCGCCGACTGCGCGGACACCTCCAACGGCGCGGTCGGCGCCGTGAAGCTGCGCGCCATCGCCTGGATGCTCCGCACGTAGCCCTGGGTCTCCTTGTACGGCGGGATGCCCCGGTTGCTCGTCACCGCGTACGGACCGGCGTTGTAGGCGGCCAGCATGTTGGCCTGCGGGTCTCCCGGGACGTTCGAGACGTCCTTGGCGAGCGCGCAGTCGTAGGCCGCCGCCGAGGCGATCGCGTCGTACGGGTCCCAGACGTCCTTCCGGCCGTCACCGTTCCCGTCCGTTCCGTACGTCACCCAGGTCCCCGGCATGAACTGCGCCATTCCCTGTGCCCCGACACCGGAGCGGGCCTTGGGGTCGAATCCGCTTTCCTGGTACAGCTGCGCCGCGAGCATCGGCGGGGAGATCTCCGGGCAGAGCGCGCCCCACTTCTGGATCGCGTCCTGGTAGGCCGCGGGGACCGTTCCGGGCGAGAGGGCGGAACGATTCGCCGCCTGCTGCGAAGTCCCACTCGCCGCATAAGTCCCCATCGTCACCAGCCCGATGAGCCCGAACGAGACAACTCCCGCAGCGACGGCGGCCGCACCGGCCTTCCGGAGTACCATCAGCACCATCCCGACGATTCGTCAGTCGAAGTGTCCCGGAAGGCGTTGCTCACCGCAATCATCAGAGATACAAGGAGTGAGCGCTATCCTTCGTACGGTGGACATCCTCGCGTACGTGTCCGATGCCTCACGACCAATCCGCGAGAAGTAGCCAAGTCGACATCAGATCTGGCCAAGAATAGGCACCGACCCTTCGCGCGGGCGGGGTCCGGGCCCTTGAATTTGCCTGATCGGGCGGTGAGATGGAAATGAACCTGAGCAGCGTGCACACCTATGCGGTCGGCCACCTGGCCGATGACCCACCGAAGAAGCCGAATATCGACACCATCATCGGCGGGATCGCCCCGGACTGGGGCCCGTTCGCGAGCCTCGGGTCGGAGGCCCGGGTGATGGTCGAGGTCATCATGGCCGTCGCCATCCTCGTCTGCCTCGGCCTGGCCGTCTGGGGCGCCGCCAAGCAGCGGATCGGTGCGACCGCGATGCGCGACAGCTTCGGAGCCGAACAGGGCAAGGGGCTGATCGTGGCCGGACTGACCGGCGTGTTCATCATCGGATCACTCGGCACTCTGTTCACCATTGTCTACGGCATGGCGATCTGACGATCGGACAGCAGTAGTCCGGCCCGTCCGAGGTCGGGTCCCCGTCCGGACCCCCTCCAGCGGCCGGCCCGCCAGGACTCCACCCCCGTTCCCACCCTCCGTCCGCGCCCGCCCCCGGGTGGAGGGCCCCCGGAGCCGCCCCGGCTCCCCGCACCAGGAGGGCCGCCGTGCCGTTGTCCGACGACCAGCCGCACACCCGTACGCGGCTACCGGTCGGCGAACAGCCCTCCCCGCAGCCGAGCCTCCGTCAGTCACGACCGCTGCGCACCCTGCTGACCGTCCTCGTCGTCGTCACCCTGCTCGTCGTGGCCATCGCCATCGCCAACCGCGGCAAGCCCGGTACCGGCCGCGACGGCGGCCGCTCCGCCGACCACGCCGCCCCCAGCGCACCCTCCGGCGCCGGCCCCGCCCCCAGCGGCGACCAGCCCGTCGGCACCACCGTCAACGGCATCGCCTCCGGCTTCCCGCACAGCGACCAGGGCGCCCAGTCCGCCGCGGCCAACTACGCGGTGGCGATCGGCTCCGCGGACATGTTCCGCGCGGACAGTCGCCACACCATCGTCGCCACCATCGCCGACCCGGGAGCGGCGCCGACCCTGCAGAGCCGACTGGACCAGGGCTTCGGCGGCGACACCGTCACCCGCTACGGACTGGACGCCCAGGGCCGCGCCCCCAAGGGCCTCACCTTCGTCAGCCGCACCGTCCCGGTCGGCACCAAGTCGACCGGCTACACCGACAGCGACGCCAAGGTCGAGGTGTGGTGCACCGGCCTCACCGGCCTCGCTGGCGAGCGCTCCGTCCAGCCGGTGACCACGAACTGGTTCACCCTCACGCTCTCGCTGCACTGGACGGGCGGCGACTGGAAGCTCACCGACTTCACCAGCAGGCAGGGCCCCGCGCCGATGCCCGGAGACCAGCAGGCCGCAACCGCCGAGGAGATCACCGGCGCCGTGCAGCAGTTCGGGGGGTTCCGCTATGCCCGTTGACCAGACCTCGCGCGGAAGGACCGCACGCCGTGCGGGCACGTTGGCCGGCGTGCTGGCCACTCTGCAGGTGACGGCGATGCTCGCCGCCCAGCGGGTGTTCGCCGATCCGGCGCCCACCGCTACTCCCACCTGCCAGAAGGTGGATCTTCCGATCCCCGGTAGCGAGGCAGGGTGCGCCCCCGGGGGTGCGGTCGTCATTCCCGGCGGCAACACCGTCAGCAATGTGACCGATCCGCTCGGGGCGTTGGCGAAGAGCTGTGCGCAGGCGGCGGCGTGGGTGGTGCGGAACCTGTCGGGGGCGATCGACGGGACGACGCAGGTGGACTTCACCAACGCGTCGTTCCTGCAGCAGTACGCCGTGGTGTTCGCGGTGTCGACGGTGATCACGTTGGTGCTGTGGCTGCTGGCGGTGACGAAGCGGGCCGTGCGGGGGGCGCCGCTGACGACGGCGTTCTCGGAGGCGATCGGCTTCCTGTGGCTGACGGTGGTGGCGTCCGCGTTCACGCCGTTGATCCTCTACACCGTGGTGAGCGTGACGGACGGGCTGACCAAGGCGATCGCGGTCGGCACGAAGACGGACACCGGGTCGTACCTGGGCGGGTTCGCGGACACCCTGGAGAAGGGGAACGTCGGCGGCGGTCCGCTGATCCTGGTGCTGGTGTCGCTGGTCGCGGTGCTGGCGGCGGCCGTGCTCTGGATCGAGCTGCTGATCCGGGCGGCGATGCTGTACGTGGGCGCGCTGCTGGGGACGGCGGTGTACGCGGGGCTGGTCGACAAGCAGCTGTGGAAGCACGTGCGCCGGTGGGCCGGGGTGATGCTGGCGGTGGACCTGGCGAAGCCGATCATCGTGATCATCCTGGGCCTGGCGGGCGCGGTGGCGAGCGGGGCCGGGGCGAGCGACGACTTCGCCCGGGTGCTGTCGGGGCTGGCGATCCTGTTCCTGTCGATCTTCGCCAGTGCCGCGATCTACCGCTTCGTGCCGGGCTTCGGCGACGAGATCCTGAACATGCGCCAGGCCCGGGCCAACGCGGTGCAGGCGGGTTCGGCGATGATCAACGGCACCGCGAACCTGATGAAGCAGGGCATCACCACCCACGGCGACCGCGGTGGGCCGGCGGGCGCGGGTGGCGGCGGTGGTGGCGCGGGCGGCGGCTCGGTCGCGCCGGGCATCGCCGCCCACGCCGGCCGGACGCCCGCCCCACCGCCGCAGGCCGGGCCGCCGCAGGCCGCCCCGGTTCCGATCCGCGACAGCAATCCAGCGAAGGGAGGGTGACGGGTAAGTGAGCAGCGAACCGCTCGGCCACTACGGTGCCCAGTACGCCCAGCCGTACGTGCACCAGCGCCGCACCTACCTGATCGGCAAGGCCCGCCCGAACGCGCCGATCGGCCGGAACCGGGAGTCCGGCGAGATCCTGCTGATCATCTTCGGGGCGTTCCTCGGCATGCTCTGGGGCCTGTTGATGCCGATCCTGCCGCTGCGGATCGGCGGTCTGGTCGGCCTGCCGGCGCTCGCGATCGCGGCGGTGTACGTGCCGTACCGCAAGCGGACGTTCTACAAGTGGGTGGAGATCAACCGCACCTACCGCCGGACGATCCGCAGCGGGCGGGCGGTGTGGCGCTCGGACGTGATGGACGCCGGCACCCGGATGGACGGCCGGGAGGTGGAGGTCGGGCCGCCGCCCGGGGTCGGGCGGCTGCGCTGGCTGACCGCGCCGTTCGGACCGGACGAGGTCGGAGTGCTGATGCACCTGGAGCGGCGGACGGTGACGGCCGCGATCGAGATCGAGGGCCCGGGTGTCGGGCTGCGCGACTCGGAGGACCAGGAGGCGCTGGTCGACCGGTTCGGCACGCTGCTGAAGCACGTCGCCAACGGGGACGGCTTCGTGACCCGGCTGCAGATCCTGGCCCGGACCCTGCCGGCCGACCCTGACGCGCACGCCAAGGACGTGGAGCGCCGCGGCGACCCGTCCTCGCCCCGCTGGCTGCAGGACTCCTACGACCAGCTGCAGTCGATGGTGTCGACGTCGTCCGAGCAGCACCGGGCGTACCTGGTGGCCTGCATGCACTACACCCGTGACCTGGCCGCGGAGGCGCACGCGATGGGCCGCACGGCCACCGGCCGGCGGGCCCGGGACGACGAGGGGCTGGCCGCCGTGATGGCGCGCGAGCTGACCGACATCTGCGCCCGGCTGGCCGAGGCGGACATCCGGGTGCGCCAGCCGCTGGGCCAGGCCCGGCTCTCCTCGCTGCTGCACTCGATGTACGACCCGGACCACCCGATCGACCACATCCAGGCGATGTCCCGGCGCAACGCCTGGCCGGCCGAGCTGGACGCGACCAACCCGCAGTACCTGGAGGCGAAGACCCGCGAGTCGGCGACCCGGGAGCCGTGGTGCCACGCCACCGCGTGGATCAAGGAGTGGCCGCTCACCCCGGTGGGCGTCAACTTCCTGGCGCCGCTGCTGGTGCACACCCCGGACGTGATCCGGACGGTCGCGGTGACGATGGACCTGGAGCCCACCGACGTCGCGATCGAGCGGATGCTGACCGAGAAGACCAACGACGAGGCGGAGGCCAGCCGCGCCGCCAAGATGAACCGGACGGTCGACCCGCGCGACCTGGCCCACACCGGCCGGGTGGACCAGCGCGGTGACGACCTGGCCTCCGGCGCGGCCGGGGTGAACCTGGTCGGCTACATCACGGTCTCCTCGCGCAACCCCGACGCGCTGGCCCGCGACAAGCGGACCATCCGGGCCTCGGCCGGCAAGAGCTACCTCAAGCTGGAGTGGTGCGACCGCGAGCACCACCGGGCCTTCGTCAACACCCTTCCGTTCGCCACCGGCATCCGCCGCTGACGCCGCCGCGGACTCCGCGGCCGCCGACACCGCCGCGGACCTCCGCAACCGTCCGACCGTTCCGCCGACTCAGGGAGGCCGCACATGGCGCTCGGCAACCTCACCGACGCGTTCACCAGCCTGATGTTCGGCAAGGTGGAGACCACCCGCCTGCCGGTGCGCACCTCCACCGGCCAGGCGCAGGCGGTCTACCTGCCCACCGCCGCACCGGGGCTGGGCGACTCGGGCGTGATCATCGGCCGTGAGGTGTACAGCGGCAAGGGGTACGTGTACGACCCCTTCCAGCTGTACGGGCAGCAGCTGCCGGCCCCGCACTGGCTGGTGCTCGGCGAGTCCGGCAACGGCAAGTCGGCGCTGGAGAAGACGTACGTGCTGCGGCAGTTGAGGTTCCGCGACCGCCAGGTCGTGGTGCTCGACGCGCAGGGCGAGGACGGCGTCGGCGAGTGGAACCTGATCGCCGACGCGCTGGGCATAAAGTCGATCCGGCTGGACCCGATGGCCGCCCGGGACGGCGGGGTGAAGCTCAACCCGCTGGACCCGGCGATCACCCAGACCGGCCAGCTCTCGCTGCTGCGCACCATCATCGAGGTGGCGATGGGGCGCGGGCTGGAGGAGCGGGCCGGCTTCGCGCTGAAGGCGGCGCACGCCCACGTGGTGGCCTCGGTGACGGACCGCCAGCCGGTGCTGGACGACATCATCGACACCCTGCGCAACCCCGACCTGTCCTCGGTGGAGTCACTGGGCGTGGCGGTGGAGGAGGTGCAGTCCTGGGGCCTGGACGTGGCGCTGGTGCTGGACCGGCTGGTCGACGGTGACCTGCGCGGCATGTTCGACGGGTCGACCACCGAGGGCATCGACCTGGACGCGCCGCTGATCGTCTTCGACCTCTCGCACATCGACCGCAACTCGATCGCGATGCCGATCCTGATGGCGATCGTCGGGGTGTGGCTGGAGCACACCTGGATCCGGCCGGACCGGAAGAAGCGCATCTTCCTGGTCGAGGAGGCCTGGCACATCATCAACAGCCCGTTCGTGGCGCAGCTGTTCCAGCGGCTGCTGAAGTTCGGTCGCCGGCTCGGGCTCTCCTTCGTCGCGGTGGTGCACCACCTGTCGGACGTGGTGGACGGCGCGGCGGCCAAGGAAGCGTCGGCGATCCTGAAGATGGCCTCCACCCGGACGATCTACATGCAGAAGGCCGAGGAGGCGCGGGCCACCGGCCGGGTGCTGGGTCTGCCGCGGTGGGCGGTGGAGATCATTCCCACACTTTCGCCGGGCATCGCGGTCTGGGACGTCAACGGGAACGTCCAGGTGGTCAAACACATCATCACCGAGACCGAGCGGCCGCTGGTGTACACCGACCGGGCGATGACCGAGGACGCGGTGGCCGAACGGGTGCGCGCGGAGCGGCACTTGGCCGCCGAGCCGGGGGTCTGAGGCCCGCCCCTGCGCAGTCTCCGCACCCCGCGGACGGCGACGGTTCGTCAGGAGGTAATCCTCTCGTTACGTTCGACGTCCTGACAGCTACGCGCGTTGACCCTAGGCTTCACACGCGCAACACATGCCCGTACGCCGATGCTGTCCCACAGCCGGTGCTCCTCCGAGGTGCAGGGGACCCCTCTCATGCTCACCGTCAGATCCCGACGGACGGCGCTCGCCGTCGTCGCCGCCGCAGGTCTGCTCGGCACGGTGGTCGTGCCGACGGCCGCCCAGGCCGCCGACGCCAACTCCAAGCGTCACAAGACCGTCAACCTCCAGCTGCTGGCGATCAACGACTTCCACGGCAACCTGGAGCCTCCGGCCGGCTCGTCCGGCACGATCAAGGAGATCGACCCGGCCACCGGCAAGGAGGTCGCCACCCCGGCCGGCGGCATCGAGTACCTGGCCACCGAGCTGCGCAAGGCGCGGATACCGGCCGACGACTCGATCACCGTCGCGGCCGGCGACATCGTCGGCGCCAGCCCCCTCACCTCGGCGCTCTTCCACGACGAGCCGACCATCGAGGCGATGGACAAGCTCGGCCTGGACGTCACCTCCGTGGGCAACCACGAGTTCGACGAGGGCGCGCAGGAGCTGCTGCGCATGCAGGAGGGCGGCTGCCACCCGACCGACGGCTGCTACGAGCCCGGCCGGACCTTCAAGGGCGCCAACTTCAACTACCTGTCGGCGAACGTCACCGACGAGAAGACCGGCAAGCCGCTGCTCGCCCCGTACTGGATCACCAAGTCCCAGGGCGTGAAGGTCGGCTTCATCGGCGTCACCCTGGAGGGCACGCCGAACATCGTGACCGCCGAGGGCGTCAAGGGCCTGAAGTTCGCCAACGAGGTCACCACGATCAACAAGTACGCCGCCGAGCTCAAGGCCAAGGGCGTCAACTCGATCGTCGCGCTGATCCACGAGGGCGGCTACCCGGCCAGCTCCGTCTACAACTACGACTGCGGTGCGGCCGGCCAGGGCGTCTCCGGCCCGATCGTCGACATCGCGAAGAAGATCGACCCGGCGGTCGGCGCCATCGTCACCGGCCACACCCACAACGCGTACGCCTGCACCATCCCCGACCCGAACGGCGTTCCGCGCTCGGTGACCAGTGCCGCCTCCTTCGGCCGGCTCTTCACCGAGATCGACATGAAGCTGGACAAGACCACCGGCGAGATCGTGCGCCCCTCGGTCAAGGCCGAGAACCACGTGGTGCGCCGCACGGTCGAGAAGGCGCCCGACATGACGGCGCTGGTCGAGCACTACCAGAAGCTGGCCGCCCCGATCGCCAACCGGCCGATCGGCTGGATCGGTTCGGACATCAACGGCCGCGGCAGCAGCGACCTGGAGAAGCCGCTCGGTGACGTGATCGCCGACGCGCAGCTGGCGGGGCTGACCCCGGCCGACAAGGGCGGTGCGCAGGTCGCCTTCATGAACCCGGGCGGCATCCGTTCCGACCTGGTCTACAAGGCCTCGGGCAGCGAGGGCGACGGCGTGGTGACCTACGGCGAGGCGTTCACCGTCCAGCCGTTCACCAACATGATGCAGGTCAAGACGCTGACCGGGGCCCAGCTGGTCCAGCTGCTCCAGCAGCAGGTGAGCGGCTCCAACGACGCCGCGCCGAAGGTCCTCCAGGTGTCGTCGAACCTGCACTACACCCTGGACATGCGCAAGACCGGCGCGGACCGGGTCCTGGTGGACTCGATCCGGCTGAACGGCGCGCCGATCGACCCGGCTGCCAAGTACCGCGTCGCGGCCAACGAGTTCCTGGCCGGCGGCGGCGACGGCTTCCCGGCCTTCGCAGCCGGCACCGACAAGCTCGTCGGCGCCTCCGACCTGGACCTGTTCACGGCCTACCTGGGTGCCCACAGCTCGGCGAGCGCGCCGATGCAGGCCCCGGCGCAGGACCGCATCAAGATCATCGGCCCGGGCAGCGACATCGACTGACCGTGAGCCGGCCCTGAGGGGCGGGTGGGGCGCTGTCGGGGCGCCCCACCCGCCCCTTTCCCTGTCCGGGCCGCTCCGGCTCGGGGCGGGCCTACTCGGGGGCGGGGCCGCCGGGCAGCCGGACGGTGGCCAGCGCGCCCGGACCGCCGTCCGCGGCCGGGCCGAGGGTGACCTCGCCGCCCGCCTCCCGGACGCTCTGCGCGACGATCGACAGCCCGAGGCCCGAGCCCGGCAGCTGCCGCGAGGACGGCGAGCGCCAGAACCGGTCGAAGACGTACTGGAGCTCGTCGGGCGGGATGCCCGGGCCGTGGTCCCGGACGGTCAACACGCCCTGCTGCAAAAGGACTTCGACCGTCCCGCCGGGCGGGCTGTACTTGACCGCGTTGTCCAGCAGGTTGATCACGGCCCGCTCCAGCCCGGCGGCGTCGCCGTGCACGTACCAGGGCTCGGTGCTCGTCTCGAAGACCAGCCCCGGGCCGCGCAGCTTCGCCCGCTCCACGGCCCGCCCGGCGATCTCGTGCAGGGCGACGACGGCGAGGTTCGGGCCCGCCTTGGGGGAGTCGGGCCGGGAGAGCTGCAGCAGGTCGCCGATCAGGACGGTGAGTTCCTGCATCTGCGCCTTCATGTTGCCGAGCAGCTTGGTCTTGGTCGCCGGGGGGAGCGGGCGGCCGGTGTCATTGCTGCGGATCAGCAGATCGACGTTGGTGCGCAGCGAGGTGAGCGGCGTCCGGAGCTCGTGGCCCGCGTCGGCGATCAGCCGGGTCTGCCGCTCGCGGGAGTTGGCGAGGGAGGTGCTCATGGAGTTGAACGAGGTGGAGAGCCGGGCGATCTCGTCGTGCCCGTGGACGGGGATGGTGGTGCCGACCTCCTCGGTCCGGGCGATGTGCTCGACGGCGTCGGTGAGTTGGTCGACCGGCTTCAGGGCGGAGCGGGCGACCAGGCGGCCGGCGATGGCGGCGAGGAGGATGCCGCCGACGGAGACGGATCCGAGGAGGATGGCGAGGCCCTGGAGGGACTCCTCGACGGACTGGGTGGGGGTGGCCACCATGACGACGACCGGCACCAGGTACCTGGGGTCGTTGGTGAGCCGGACCAGTGCGGGATCCCCGTTGGTGAACCGGCCCTCCCGGATGATCGACTGGCCGGGCTTGATGCGGAACACGGCGGTGTCCCCCGGAACGGTGACGATCGCCTTGGTCGCGCCGGGGGGCAGGCAGACCCCCTTCCCCTCTGCGAGGAACTGGGTGTCCCGAGGGGCCGCTCCGCTGATCTCCTGGAGACTGCTGACGGGTTGGTGGTCCAGGGCCTGTTCCGGGGTGCTGTAGCAGTTGAGACCGGCCCCCCGGGGAGGCATGGGCAGCGGTGCGCTGGCCAGATCGGCCCGGACCTGGTTGTAGAGCTGCTTCTCCACGATGAACCAGCACGCCAGCGCGGACAGCGCGATGGCCACCGCCACCGCCGCCGCGCTCAGGAAGGTGAGGCGGCTGCGCAGCGAGCGGGAGCGGAGCCAGTGGACCAGGCGCCGTCGGCGGACGGGGGAGCGGGGCGGGGCCAGGGGCGGGGGCGGGACGTTGCCGCTCCGGACGCCCTGCTCGGCCCGCTCGGCGTGCTCGTTCACGCGCCGACGCCGGCGGCCGCGCGCAGGGCGTAGCCGACGCCGCGCACGGTCTGGATCAGACGGGGCATGCCGCCCTGCTCGGTCTTGCGGCGCAGGTACATCACGTACACGTCCAGGGAGTTGGAGGAGGGCTCGAAGTCGAAGCCCCAGACCGCCTTGAGGATCTGCTCCCGGGTGAGGACCTGCCGGGGGTGGGAGAGGAACATCTCCAGCAGCATGAACTCGGTGCGGGTGAGTTCGATGGGCTTTCCGGCCCGGGTGACCTCGCGGGTGGCGGTGTTCATCCGCAGGTCGGCGAAGGAGAGCACCTCGCTCTCGTCCTCGGCGGCGGCGCGGGCGGCGGCCTCGGCGGCGAGGGCGTTGCGGCGCAGCAGGGCCCGGACGCGGGCGAGGAGTTCGTCGAGCTCGAAGGGCTTGGCGAGGTAGTCGTCGGCACCGACGTCGAGGCCGGTGACGCGGTCGCCGACGGCGTCGCGGGCGGTGAGCATCAGCACCGGGACGGTGTCGCCGCGCGAGCGCATCCGGCGGACGGCGGTGAGGCCGTCCATCCGGGGCATCATGATGTCCAGCAGGACGAGGTCGGGCCGTTCGCGTTCGACGGTTTCCAGGGCTTCGTAGCCGTCGGTGGCGGTGGAGACCTCGTAGCCCTCGAAGGCGAGGCTGCTCTCCAGGGCGTCCCGGAGGGCGGGTTCGTCGTCGACCACGAGGAGCCGGGCGGCGGGGTGGCCGGGCTCGGCGGGGGTGCGGTCGTCGGCGGACGGGGTCATGGGCGGGTGCCCTTTCTCGTCGGGTGGAGGGCCTGCTGGGGCCAATTGTCCGTCGTAGGGATTGTGGCTTACAGGTTCTGTCCGGCTTCGAGCTTCGGCAGGACCTGCTTGATGTCGTTCATCGGGATGGCGAAGCCGAGGCCGACGCTGCCGGCCGAGCTGCTGCCGCCGGAGCCGTTGCCGTTGCCGCTGGGTGCGTACATCGCCGAGTTGATGGCGATGACCTGGCCGTTGGCGTTGATCAGCGGGCCGCCGGAGTTGCCGGGGTTGAGGGCGGCGTCGGTCTGGAAGGCCTTGTAGGTGGTGCTGCTGCCGGACTGCGGGGCGGTGCCGCGGGTGCCGGGCAGGAAGGGGAGGCCGAAGCCGCCGTTGGTGCTGGTGCTGCCCTCGTCGAGCTGGACGGTGACGTCGCGGTTCTCGGCGCTGATGATGCCGGAGGTGACGGTGCCGGTGAGCCCGTCGGGGTTGCCGATGGCGACGACCGGGTCGCCGACGGCCACGGAGGAGGAGTCGCCGAGGGCGGCGGGGGTGAGGTTGCCGGCGCCGGTGGCGGTGATGACGGCGATGTCGAGGGCCTTGTCGGTGCCGGTGACGGTGGCCTGGGCGGTGGAGCCGTCCTTGAAGGTCACGGTGATCCGGCCGCCGGCGCCGGCGGTGTCGATCACGTGGTAGTTGGTGAGGATCCGGCCGTCCTTGTCCAGGACGACGCCGGTGCCGGTGGCGGTGCCGTTGCCGCTCTTCACGGTGATCTGGACGACGCTGGGCGAGACGGCGGCGGCGATGGCCGGCACGTCGGCGCTGCCGTCGCTGCGGGCGGAGACCGGGCTGGCGACGGTGGCGACCCGGGTGTCGGCGGACTGCCGGTCGGCGGCGACCACCCCGCCGGTGACCCCGCCGAGGACGGCGGCGACCGCGGCGACGGCGGTCACCAGGGCGAGTCGGCCGCGCAGCAGGCCGCTCCGGGCCCGGCTGCGGCGGCCGTGGCCGTCGGGACCGTCGGGGAAGCCGGGGCCGAGCACGGTCGGCGGCTCGGGCGGGATGGGCGGGGGAGGCGGCGGTCCGTCGAAGCTGCCGCCGGAGTGGTCCTGGTGGTGTGCGTACCCGGCCGGGTCGGTGCTGCCCGCGGGGCCGCTGCCGAGCACGGTGCCCTCGATCACCCGGGGCTCGTAGGGGCCGTACTGGTCGCGGTACCGGTCGTCGGGGTGCTGCTGCTGTTCGCTCATGCCGACCAAGCTCCGCCCGGTGGATGAGGACCGGATGAGAACCGGCTCAGAACGGGGAGAGAAGCCCGTTGGGTTCTCATAAAGCCTGGTCAGGCACCCTGCGGAGCGGAATCGACGGCTCCGGGTGCGCTCCGGCCCGACCCGCCGCTCGGGTCCGCGTGCTACTGCCGGTCTTCTGCGCCCGCTACTGCGCGGCGGTGCCCGCGCCCGGCGCCGCCCCGTCGCAGCCGCAGGAGCGGCGGATGACCAGGCGGGAGGGGAACTTGCGGACCCGCTCGGTGTCCGAACCGGGCACCATCAGCGAGTCGTCCAGCACCAGGTCCACGGCGGCCCGGGCCATCGCGTCGCGGTCGGAGGCGACGGTGGTCAGCGGCGGGTCGGCGAGCGCGGCCTCCGGCACGTCGTCGAAGCCGGCCACGGCGAGGTCCTCGGGGACGCGCAGGCCGACCTCGCGGGCGGCCCGCAGCACGCCGATGGCCTGGTCGTCGGTGGAGCAGAAGACCGCCCGCGGCCGGTCCGGCGAACTCAGTACGGAGAGGGCGACCTCGTAGGCGCCGTAGCGGTGGAAGGGCGCGTCGATCAGGTGCGGCTCGGTGGGGACGCCGTGCGCGTCCATGGCGCGCTGCCAGCCCTCGACGTGGTCGATGACCGGGTCGCCGGGGGCGGGGGACTCGACCGGGCCGCCGAAGCAGGCGACGTACGGGTGTCCGTGCACCTCCAGCAGGTGGCGGACGACGGCCTCGGCGCCGCCCACGTCGTCGGTGACCACCGCGACGTCGTCGATCGCCTCGGGGCGGCGGTGCAGCAGCACCACCTTGGCGCCCTCCATCGCGGCGAACTCCTCCGCGGCACGCTGCGAGGGGCCCTGGCTGACCAGGATCAGGCCGGAGACGCGCATGCCGAGGAAGGCGCGGACGTAGTGGACCTCGCGGTCGTCCACGTAGTCGGAGTTGCCGATCAGCACGAGCTTGCCGCGCTCGGAGGCGGCGCGTTCGACGGCGTGCGCCATTTCGGCGAAGAAGGGCTGGCGGGCGTCCGGGACGACCATGCCGATCAGGTTGGTCCGGCGGGAGGCCATCGCCTGGGCGACGCTGTTCGGCCGGTAGCCGAGCTGCTCGATCGCCGCGAGGACCTTCTCCCGGGTCGCGGGCGCGACCGGGCGCGGTCCGTTGTTGATGACGTAGCTGACGACCGCGGTCGAGGTACCAGCCAGCCGGGCTACATCGTCGCGCGTCACTTTGGCCACGAGTGGAGTCTACGCGGGTGGTCACCGGGGCGGCAGTGGGACCGGGGGACGCCGTCGGTGGACGGCGGGCGGCTCCGGGATGAACCGGACAAGCCGGGCGGGTGACGGCCCGCCCGGCTCGCCGGTCACGCCTCCAGGGAGGCGGGGGGCCGCTGGGCCGGCTCCGGGCGCTCGCCCTTCTCGGGCTTCTCCGGGACGACGAAGCGGTAGCCGACGTTGCGCACGGTGCCGATCAGCTGCTCGTGCTCCACGCCGAGCTTGGCGCGCAGACGGCGGACGTGGACGTCCACCGTCCGGGTGCCGCCGAAGTAGTCGTAGCCCCAGACCTCCTGCAGCAGCTGGGCCCGGGTGAAGACCCGGCCGGGGTGCTGGGCGAGGTACTTGAGCAGCTCGAACTCCTTGAAGGTGAGGTCGAGCGACCGGCCCTTGAGCTTCGCGGAGTAGGTGGCCTCGTCGACCGAGAGCTCGCCGTTGCGGATCTCCATCGGGCTGTCGTCGGTGGTGACCTGGAGACGGCCGAGGGCCAGCCGCAGCCGGGCCTCGACCTCGGCCGGGCCGGCGGTGTCCAGCAGGACGTCGTCGATGCCCCACTCGGCGGTGACGGCGGCCAGGCCGCCCTCGGTCACCACCAGGATCAGCGGGCAGCCGATGCCGGTGGAGCGCAGCAGCTGGCACAGGCTGCGGATCTGCGGCAGGTCGCGTC
This sequence comes from Kitasatospora sp. NPDC038210, assembly GCF_055600605.1. Lineage (NCBI taxonomy): Bacteria > Bacillati > Actinomycetota > Actinomycetes > Kitasatosporales > Streptomycetaceae > Kitasatospora > Kitasatospora sp. NPDC038210. The sequence continues at coordinate 29,598 of NZ_JBVJYK010000019.1, forward strand.
GGCCGTCGACCAGGATGACGTCCGCGCTGGGCGTGTCCACCAGGGCGGAGCCCTCGGCGGGGGCCACCCGGACGTTGTGCAGCAGCAGGCCGAGGGCGGGCAGTACCTCGGCCGACGGTTGCAGTGCGTTGGTGAGGAGGAGGAGAGAACTCATACCCGGTGGTCCCCTTTCCGGGTCGTCGCGGTCGCGTTACGGCTGCCGCCACAGCCGGATGGCGCACGTGCTGAGGGGGAGGAGAGGAGGACGGGCGCCTGGGGCGTACCGGGGGAGCGGAGGGCGTGCAGGGCGAAGGAGGAGTCGGAGGAAAAGGAATGGCGGACCCGCCGGGGGTCCCGCAACCCCTGGTGCACCGTTCCTGCCCTGTCCATCACCGTGAACCCTCCGGTCTGGTTCCGGTCCCCGGGCGGCGGCCCGGTGCCCGGTGGCGACGTCCCGACCGACCGCGGCACGTCGTTGTGCCGCGACGGACGGGGCGGTTCCCGCGCTGCGCCGGGGGTGGGCCGACGAATCGCAAGAACGTCCGTACTGGCGTCCTGAAAGCACAAAAGGACCCGGGGGCGACTCTGCCCGGATCCCTCTTGGTGGTCGAGGATAGCCGACCTCCCGCCGCGCCGGGAGTGTTCGAATCCGGCGGTTCACCTATTTCGGGCGTGCGCCGGGTGAGCCTGGACACAGCTCCGAGCGCCGCTCCGCACCGGTGGAGCCAGGGCGATTGCCGCTCGTGGCGACGGACACGCCATCATGGGACGCACATCGGCGGCGCAGCGCGGGTCCATCGTTCGGGTGGTCGGGCGGCCGCCCCGGTGGCGAGCCGGACCGGGTCACCGGGGCCGGGCGAGGACGACGAGAAGGGGTGGCCCGATGGGCGCTACCACCGAGCCCGCGAGCGGCGCCCGGGTGCGCGGGACGATCCGCTACTGGGCGGCTGCGAAGTCCGAGGCCGGGCTGGCCGAGGAGCCGTACGAGGCGGCGACCCTGGCGGAGGCGCTGGCGGCGGCCAAGGAGCGGCACGCCGACAAGCCGAAGCTCGTCCGGCTGTTCGGGCACAGCTCGTACCTGGTCGACGGCGCCCAGGTGGGCGGCCGGGACCACGCGACCGTCGCCCTGACCGAGGGCGGGACGGTCGAGGTCCTCCCGCCGTTCGCGGGAGGGTGAGCGGCGTGACCGACACGAACGACCCGAACCGCGGCCCCTACGGCGAGTGGCCGCAGCAGCCCCGGCACCCCCAGGCCCCGCAGGGGTACCCGCAGCACGGGCAGCAGCCGTACCCGCCGCAGGCTCAGCAGCCGTACCCGCCGCAGGCTCCGCACGCGCAGCAGCCGCCGTACGGCTACCCGGTGGACGACGCCGCGGCGACCACGGTCCTGCCGCCCGTGCCGGCTTTCGACGACGCGGCCGCGACCAGCCTGTTGCCGCCCGTTCCCGCGATGGACGACCCGGCGGCGACGACGCTGCTGCCGCCCGTACCCGCGATGGACGACGCCGCGGCCACCACGCTGTTGCCGCCGGTGACGGCCACCGGCCCGGTGCCAGCCGGGGCGCCGCGCCACCCGGGGCAGGCTCCGGGGCGGCACCAGGCCCCGGCTCCGCAGTACCAGCCGCCGGTGCCGCAGTACGCCCAGCAGCCGCCACACACGGCGCAGCACGCGCAGCAGCAGCAGCCGCAGCACGCGCCGCAGCAGCCGCCGGCCCGGGCGCGGGCCCGGCACGCGGCTCAGGCGCCGCAGCCCGCCGCCGCGCAGCCGTCGGCGGAGGCCTTCGACCCGCCGACCATGACGCTCAAGCGCCCGCCCGCCCCCGGCCCGGTGGGTCCGGCGGGCTCACCGGGTGCCGTCGGCGCGCCGCCGTTCGCGGCCGTCCCGGCGCAGCCCTTCCCGCCCGTGCAGCCCGTGCCGCCCGCCGGTCCGGCGGGCCGGACCGGTTCTCCGATCATCGACCCGGGTCTGCAGCCGGCCCTGATCACCGCCGGCGCGGCCGCGCTGCTGGCCGGCGGCGCCGCGCTGGGGCAGGTGGCGCTGGCCCTGGTGGTCGCGCTGCTGCAGCTGCTGACGGCGGCCGGCTGGTTCCGGCTGAACGGCATGTGGCCGGCCCGGCAGGGCATCCTGCTCGCCGCGCTGGCCGGCTTCACCGCGGATGCCGCGGTGCTGCTGGCGGAGTCCGACGGCGGCGTGGCGGCGGTGGTGGGCACCCTGGGCGGGTTCTTCCTGCTGGTCCTGGTGCTGCAGACGTTCCGCCCCTCGGACCCGAAGGAGCGGTTCTACGCGCTGACGGTGCTGGGCTCGGCCACCGTGGTGACGGCGCTGTGCACCATGCTGCTGCTGGCCGACTGGGTGCCGGCCGGGGTGGGCGCGGTCGCGCTGGCCACCGTGCTGGCCGCGGCGCCGCTGCCCGGCCCGAAGCAGCTCGGCCCGGTCCTGGGCCTGGTCGCGGCCGTGGCGCTGGGCCTGCTGGTGGGTGCGCCGGTGGCACTCGGTGCGCTCGCCGGGCTGGGGGCGCTGGTCGGCCGTCGGGTCGCGGCGTACGACTTCCCGTCCCGCTTCGTGCACATGACGGCGGGCGTGGCGCTGCCGCTGGCGGTGGCCGCACCGCTGATCTGGATCGCCACCGACCTGTTGGCCTGACGCTCCTCGGCGTCGAGCCGCTCCTTCCCCACGACGTCCCGCCCCGGAACCATGCTCCGGGGCGGGACGTCGTACCGTCGTGCGGGGCGGCCGCGTTCGGTGGCCGCCGCGGGACCACGAACGGCAGCGAACGACCGACAGCGGACAGCAGCGAACGACCACAGCGAACGACAGCGAACGAAGCGAACGACCACAGCGACCGGCGACGACGGGGGACACGATGCGCGGATGGCTGAAGGCCACGATCGGCCTGGTGGTGCTCTCGGGCCTCCTGGTGGGCGCCGACCGCATCGCGGTCGGCGTGGCCGAGGACGAGGCCGCCGACCGGATCGTGAAGAGCGGCCGGATGAGCCAGCGGCCGGACGTCTCGATCGACGGCTTCCCGTTCCTCACCCAGGTGCTGTCGATGAAGCTGGACGACGTCCGGATCTCCGCCGACGGCCTGACCGTCGGCGACGGCAGCCACCAGGTCGCGCTGCACTCGTTCAAGGCCGAGCTCGCCGGGGTCAAGGTGAGCGACAGCATGAACAGCGCCACGGTGGACAGCGGCACCGGCAGCGGGGTGATCTCGTACCCGGACCTCGCGCAGTTGCTGCCCCCGGCCTCCCAGCTGCTGCACGGCACCAAGCTGCCGGTGGGCAGCAGCACGCGGCTGAGCCTGTCGTACGGCGGGCCGGGCAAGGTCAAGGCCTCGCTGGGGCCGATCGCGATCGGCGAGGGCACCGTGCACAACGACGGGAACACCGTCACGGTGGACGGCTTCCGGCTGAGCGCCCTGGCGGGGATGATGGCCGGGATCACCAACCAGCAGATAGAGCCGATGAGCTTCACGCTGGACACGCTGCCGGCCGGGCTGAAGCTGGCCGCCAAGGACGGTGACAAGGACGGTGTGACGCCGCTGCCGGAGGGCCTCCAGCTGACCTTCGACGGCAAGGGCGTCAAGCTCCTCGGCTGATTTCCCCTGCCGGTCCGGTCCGTACCGGCCCGCCCCGCCGTCGCGGGATCGACCCGTCGTCCGATCGCCGAAACGTTCCGCTCCGCGAGACGCGCTGTCCAGCGCGGACCGCGGAGCGGTGTCGTTTCCGCCCGTTGTGCGCCACCGGAAGGCGGCTCGGCCGGGGCGGACGGGCCGGGCAGAGGCCGCGCGGAGGCCAAATCTCGCGATGCGGCCGTTTTGATCTCATTATTCGATACGCTGATGACAGCGGGCCGTCGGTGTCCCTAGCATCGTCGGCATGAAGCGACAGACGGACCTCACGAAGCGGCGGGCGGTAGACCTGTGCCGCGTGGCCGCCTGTCTGTGTCGAATGCGCTGACTCGGCATCCAGGCAGGGCAGTTGATGCTCGCCGCCGATCTTCCCGGTGACCGTGCCCGGCTGTGCTCGCGGGTCGGCGCCGATGTACTCCGCAGTCTCCTGCCCGGCCGCCCCGGTCCACCCGCCGCGTCCCATTATTCGGACAGCGATTCGGACCCGCATCCGCCCGGGTGCCCCTGCAGCACCTCCTGAGCAGCACCTTCCGCCAACCGCCCTCGGATGGAGAACACCACCATGAGCCGCAGCGACGTCCTGGTCGACGCCGACTGGGTCCAGGCCCACCTGGACGACCCGAAGGTCGTCATCGTCGAGGTCGACGAGGACACCTCCGCCTACGACAAGAACCACATCCGCAACGCCGTCCGGATCGACTGGAAGAAGGACCTCCAGGACCCGGTCCGCCGCGACTTCATCGACCAGGCCGGCTTTGAGGCGCTGCTCAGCGCCAAGGGCATCGCCAACGACGACACCGTCGTCCTGTACGGCGGCAACAACAACTGGTTCGCCTCGTACGCCTACTGGTACTTCAAGCTGTACGGCCACGGCGACGTCCGCCTGCTGGACGGCGGCCGCAAGAAGTGGGAGCTCGACTCCCGCGACCTGGTCTCCGAGGTACCGGCCCGCCCCGCCACCGAGTACACGGCGCAGGCCGCCGACTCGTCGATCCGCGCCTTCCGCGACGACGTGATCGCCGCCATCGGCAACCTCAACCTGGTCGACGTCCGCTCGCCCGACGAGTTCTCCGGCAAGCTGCTGGCCCCCGCCCACCTCCCGCAGGAGCAGTCGCAGCGCCCGGGCCACGTGCCGAGCGCCCGCAACATCCCGTGGGCCAAGAACGCCAACGACGACGGCACCTTCAAGAGCGACGACGAGCTCAAGGCCCTGTACGAGGCCGAGGGCATCGACCTGGCCAAGGACACCATCGCCTACTGCCGCATCGGCGAGCGCTCCGCGCTCACCTGGTTCGTGCTGCACGAGCTGCTCGGCCAGGAGAACGTCAAGAACTACGACGGTTCGTGGACCGAGTACGGCAGCCTGGTCGGCGTGCCGATCGAGCTCGGCAACTGAGCCCCGGCTCGACCCGTAAGTCAGAAGGGAAGACAGACATGTGCGGTGCGAAGGCCGGCGGCCCGGACCTGGCAGGAGTTGACGTGGCGAACGAGACGATCATCCAGGGTTCGGTGACCCGCGACGGTGAGCCGGTCAACGGCTACGTCCGACTGCTGGACGAGGGCGGTGAGTTCACGGCCGAGGTGCCCACCTCGGCGACCGGCCAGTTCCGGTTCTTCGCCCGCCCGGGCAAGTGGACCCTGCGCGCGCTGGTGCCGGGCCAGACCGTGGACCGCCAGGTGGTGGCCTCCCAGGGCACCGCCGTCGAGGTCGCGATCGCGGTCTGACCGGATCGGTCGATCGGAGCGGCCGACCGGGTCGGCCGCTCCGGAGCGAGCGCGTCGACCGGAGTGCGGACGACACCCCGAGGGCCCCTGCCGAGCAGGGGCCCTCGGCCGTACCGTGGAGGGGTGCAGGCAAGACGGCGGCGTCGCTACTACTTCGCCATGATGGGCGTGTGCGTGGGCCTGTTCGTCATGGCCTGGGGCGTGGTGCGGTTCTTCTCGGTGGGCGCGGCGATCGGCATGTGCCTGGTCGCGATGGTGATCCCGCCGGCCGCCGCGGTGTTCGCCAACAAGCGCGACCCGGACGACGACTGGTGGAACGACCCGCGCTGGGACGACCCGAAGTGGGACGAGCCCGGCCACGACCGGGACCGCCCCGACCACGAACAGCGTCCGTGACCCCCGGCCCGGAATCGGTCGGTGGGTGCGGGAGCGGTCAGTAGACGAGCGCCTGGACGCCGTCCGCCATCGGTCGGTGGGTGCGGGAGCGGTCAGTAGACGAGCGCCTGGACGCCGTCCGCCATGATCTCGCTGACGAAGACCTGCGCGCCCGCGATCCGGACACCCTCGACGGTGTCCTTCTGCTCGATCCCGCGCCGGGCCGCGCACTGGGTGCAGAGCGTCACCGAACCGACCGCCAGGATCGAATCCAGCAGGTCCGGCAGCGGCGCCGCGTGCGGCAGTTCGAACTCCGCGGCGCGGCCCGGCAGCGCGAACCAGGAGGACTCGCCGGTCAGCCAGAGCGAGACCTCGATCCCGCTGGCGACGGCCACCGCCGCCACCGTGAACGCCTGCGAGCACCGCTCCGGCGCGTCCGCCCCTGCGGTGACCTTGATGACCAGTTTCTTCGACATGGCGCCACCTTAGAGGTCCCGCCACCCCCGTCGGCCGTCATCCCGGGAACCCGTGGGGAAAGCTCGGGCGGCGTGGTAACCCCGGCGCGAACAGCGACGTGGTGGGGCTCACCGCGACCGGCCGTAGCCCGACGGATAGAGTGAGCGGAGCAAAATCCACCACACTGTCGCCGCCTGGGAGCCCCCCGTGTCCGGTCTGGAAATGTTCTTCGACGGTCTGCTGGCCCTCATGGCCGTGCTGATCACCTGGTTCGCCATCTTCTCGGTGATGAAGCTGTACCAGGGTCAGCGCTGAGCCTGCCGTACGGTTGAGGCAGCCCCACACCGACGACGACAGCGACCAGGAACATGATCGAGATCCCCTCTGACCTCCACAAGGACGTCGTGCCGCTCGCCTTCCTCCTCGGCACCTGGGAGGGCGCGGGCGTCTACGCCCCTCTGCCGGGTGAGGGGGGCCCGGGCGCGGAGAAGTGCAACTTCGGCCAGGAGATCGTGATCCGCCACGACGGCCGGCCCTTCCTGGAGTTCCGCTCCCGCACCTGGGTGCTGGACAACGACGGCGAGAAGGTCCGCCCGCTGGAGAACGAGCACGCGTTCTGGCGCATCACGAGCAACCCCGACGGCACCAGCGGCGCCCGGGGGATCGAGATCTCCTCCGTCCGCGACGACGGCACGGTCGAGATCTGGTACGGCGAGCTGGCCGACGGCAAGCCCCAGGTCGACGTCTCGACCGACGCGGTCGCCCGGATCGAGGGCTCGCCGGAGTACTCGGGCGGCAAGCGGCTGTACGGCTTCGTCAACGGCGAACTGCTCTGGGTCGGCGAGAAGGCCGCCCCGAGCGTGCCGCTGCGCCCGTACATGTCCGCGCAGCTGAAGAAGGTGCTCAGCCCGGCCCAGCTGATCAAGGACATCAACGACCTGCCGGACGACGGCATCGCGTTCTTCAAGTAGGCACGGCTCCGGCGACAGCGCAGTCCGTGCAAGTGTAGGGACCGGCCCCGGGCCGGTCCCTACACTTGCATCAGGACCCCCGACTTTCCATCTTTCCTTGGCAGGGACAGCACCGTGGCGGACACCGGCACCACCGACTGGCAGCTCTCCGGCGACTGGCACCTCTCCGACGGCTGGAAGGCCGACCTGCGCGAGCGCGGCTACCGCCTCACCCCGCAGCGGCAGCTCGTGCTGGAGGCCGTCGACGTCCTCGACCACGCCACTCCCGACGACATCCTCTGCCACGTCCGGCGGACCGCCAGCGGCATCAACATCTCCACCGTCTACCGGACCCTGGAGCTGCTGGAGGAGCTGGGCCTGGTCTCGCACGCCCACCTCGGCCACGGTGCCCCGACCTACCACCTGGCCGGCCGCCACCACCACCTGCACCTGGTCTGCCGGGACTGCGAGAAGGTCACCGAGACCGGCACCGAGATCGCCCAGCCGCTGATCGACAGCCTGCGCGCGCAGCACGGCTTCGACACCGACCTCAAGCATTTCGCCATCTTCGGCCGCTGCGCCGACTGCACCGCCAAGCTCGCCGAGGGCCGGTCGTAAGCTGGCCGGTATGACCGGTGTGAAGAGCCCGCTGCTTGCCCTGCCCGGAGCCGTCCCCGCCGAGGGGGCCGACGAGGGCGTCGCCGCCCACTACGGCGACATCTTCCGCGAGCAACGCCACCTCGCGCAGGGCACCGGCTTCGTCGACCTCTCGCACCGCGGGGTCCTCACCGTCACCGGCGCCGACCGCCTCGCCTGGCTGCACCTGCTGCTCACCCAGCACGTCAGCGAGCTGCCCCCGCAGCAGGCCGCCGAGGCGCTGGTGCTCTCCCCGAACGGGCACGTCGAGCACGCGCTCTACCTGGTGGACGACGGCACCACCACCTGGGCGCACGTCGAGCCGGGCACCCAGGGCGCGCTGGTCGCCTACCTGGAGAGCATGAAGTTCTTCTACCGGGTGGAGGTCGCCGACGCGACCGCCGAGTACGCGGTGGTCCACCTGCCGGCCGGCTCCACCGGCTCCGTCGAGGGCGCCGCGGCCGTCCGCGAACTCCCCTACGGGCGCGACCTGTTCGTGCCGCGTGCCGACTTGGAGAAGCTCACCGCCGGGTACGGTCCGGCGGCCGGGATCTGGGCGTACGAGGCCCTGCGGATCGAGGGCCACCGGCCCCGGCTCGGCTTCGAGACCGACCACCGGACCATCCCGCACGAGGTGGACTGGCTGCGCACCGCCGTCCACCTGCAGAAGGGCTGCTACCGCGGCCAGGAGACCGTCGCCCGGGTGCACAACCTGGGCCGGCCGCCGCGCCGACTGGTCTTCCTGCACCTGGACGGCACCGAGGAGTCGCTGCCCCCGCACGGCACCGAGGTCCGGCTGGCCACCGACCCGGACGGGCGGTCGCTGGGCTTCGTGACCTCCTCGGCCCGCCACCACGAGCTGGGGCCGATCGCGCTGGCGATCGTCAAGCGGAACGTCCCGGTGGACGCGGTGCTGCTGGCCGGGACGGTGCCGGGCACCCAGGACGTGATCGTCCCGCAGTAGCCGGAGCGGGGCTCCGGCCTCAGACCTCGACGAGGACGGTGAACGGGCCGTCGTTCACCAGCGCCACCTGCATGTCGGCGCCGAACCGGCCCGTCTCCACCTTGGCGCCCAGCGCCCGCAGCGCCCCGACCACCTCGTCCACCAGCGGCTCGGCGACCGGGCCCGGGGCGGCGGCGTTCCAGGTGGGGCGGCGGCCCTTGCGGGCGTCGCCGTAGAGCGTGAACTGGCTGATCACCAGCAGCGGGGCGCCGAGGTCGGAGCAACTCTGCTCGACGCCCTCCTCGTCGGCGGGCAGCAGCCGCAGCGTCCAGAGCTTGCGGGCCAGTTGGGCGGCCTTGGCGGGGGTGTCGTCGTGGGTGACGCCGACCAGGACGCAGAGCCCCGGCCCCTCGATCGCGCCGACGGTCTCACCGGCCACGGTCACCCGGGCCTCGGTCACTCGCTGCACCACTGCTCGCATGCCGCCATTGTGCCGGAGGGCGGTGCCGCCACCGGAGGGGCCCCGGTACGGGGCTCCCGGGCGCTCCCGGCGGCTGGGCGACGGCCGGGCGGTGTGGGCGGTGCGGAGACGGCGCCCGCCCTGCCGTCCTGCGCTCCGCCTGCGGTCGCGCGCCCCCACGGGCGCTGCGCGGGCGGTCCGCCCGTCCCTCGGCATCCGCTTCCGCACGCCGCTGCCCGTGCGGCCGCCGCCCGTCGCGCCGCATCCCCCACGTGCGTCACAGAGGTCGTCCCTGGGCGCAGACGAGGGGCGCGTGCGGTGGTTGCGCGCGCTGCTAGGCAGGCGCCTGCGCCGGTTCGGGCGCTGCTCTTCCTGCGGAAAGGGCCGGTCATATCAGCCACCCCCGTTCGCCAGGGGGCCGTTCGGGTGCACGGGCGGTGCGCGCGCGCCGGGTGGGGTGGCACGCTGTGGACCGTACGAAGGGTCCGGGGCGCCAGGAGGTCCGCCGCGCCGGGCCCGGGTTCGGCCGGGCGGTCGAGTCGGTGGGTCAGGCGTTCTGGTGGTGTCGCCCCGACGGGTGGTCGCGACCGGGGAGCGGAACCTCCGGGGGGCTCCCGGGCGTGCCGGGGGACGGAACGCCGAGCCCGTCTGGGGACGGGCCGGACCGGCGGCAGGGACGGGGTTGCCGCGAGCGGGCGGGATCGACGACGGCAGGTGGGTTGGGTGATGGACGCGAGCAGCGCGGCGCGGGACCGGTCCGGGCGGATGGCGCCGGCCCCCGGGGGCCCGTGCGGTCCGGTGGCGGACGCGGGGGACGAGCCCGATCTGGAGGGGCTGGGCCTGGACCAGCTGCGGGTGCTGCGCCGGGAGACCCTGGAGCAGGAGGCCGACCTGTCCTACCTGCGGCGGCTGCTGCACGGGCGGATGGACATCCTGCGCGCCGAGCTCGACTGGCGCCCCGGCGGCGGCCCGGTCCGGGCGGCCGGCGTGCCCGGCCCCGACCCGGCCCCCGGCGACCTGCTGGACCGGCTGCCGGCCATCCTGACCGACGCGCCCTCCACCGTGCGGCGCTCGGCCCGGCACGTGACCCTCGGCCCGCCGCGCACCCGGGAGTCCGGGCTGGAGGCGGACGCGCTCATGGGCGACGTCCAGCTCGCCGACCTGGCGGCGCACCCGGCCGAGGAACTGCTGGCCGCCCTGGAGCGGCTGCGGGCGCACGAGCGGGAGGTGTCCGGACGGCGACAGCTGCTGCTGCGCACGGCCGACGGTTGCAATGCCGAGATCACCCGCAGGTACCGTGATGGGGAAGCACGGGTCGACGACCTGCTCGCAGGGGGGCCGCTCTGACCGGGTGAGTCGCTGCGGGCGGGTGGAGCCCGGCTCGCTCCCGGCTCACCCTCGCCCCGGAAGGCTCAACCCCATGCCCCAGCTCGCCACCGTGCCCGTGCTCGCCGAGGTCATACGATCGGGCTTCGTCGAGGGCCACCACCACGGTTCCCTGGTGCTGCTCGCCGCCGACGGCTCGGTCGAGTTCGCGCTGGGCGACCCGGACGCACCGGTCTTCCCGCGGTCGACGGCCAAGCCGTTCCAGGCGGTGGCCACCCTGCGGGCCGGGCTGTCGATCGACGCCGAGCTGTTGGCGCTGGCCGCCTCCAGCCACTCTGCAGAATCGTTTCACCTGGCCGGTGTGAGAGCCATCCTCGGCGCCGCCGGGCTCGACGAGTCCGCCCTGCGGACCCCGGCCGACCTGCCGCTGGACGAGACCGAGGCGGAGCTGCTGCTCGGTGCCGGCGGTCGGCGCGCCCCGATCCTGATGGACTGCTCGGGCAAGCACGCCGGCTGGCTGGCCGCCTGCGTCGCCAACGGCTGGGACACCGGGAGCTACCTCGACCCGTCCCACCCGATCCAGCTGCTGGCCCGCGAGGCCCTGGAGGAGGGCACCGGCGAGACGCCCGCGCACGCCGGGGTGGACGGCTGCGGAGCCCCGCTGCTGGCCGTCACGCTGACCGGCCTGGCCCGCGGCTACCGCGGCCTGGTGCTGGCCGCCGAGGGGTCCGCGCCGCGCCGGGTGGCCGACGCGATGCGCGCCCACCCCGAGTACGTGGCCGGCACGCGCCGAGCCGACACCTGGCTGATGCGGGCGATCCCGGGCGCGCTGTCCAAGATGGGCGCCGAGGCCGTTCAGGTGGTGGCGCTGCCGGACGGGCGGGCACTGGCCTTCAAGATCGACGACGGTGGTGAGCGCGCCCGCGGCCCGGTGCTGGCGGCCGCGCTGCGCCGGCTCGGGGTGGCCGGGGCGGACGAGACCGTCGAGCGGATCGGCGCGGCCCCGCTGTTCGGCGGCGGCGCGCCGGTCGGACAGGTGCGGGCGGCCTTCTAGGCCCGGCGCCCGGGAGCCCGGCCCGACGCCCGGGGGCCGGTCGTCCGCGCCCCACTCCGGGAGCCCTCGGGGCCCCCGCCCGGGCGGGGGCCCCGGAGTCCCGGGGCCCGGCTCGGGGGCGGCGGCGGCCCGTCGGGGTGCGGGCGGGGCGGGGGCGGTGCACGGTGGACCGGGGGACCGTCGCACAGCTGAGGGAGTCCGCCATGACCGACCACGTGTACCGGGTGACCGAGATCGTCGGGTCCTCGACCGAGAGCATCGACGCCGCGATCCGCAACGGGGTGGAGCGGGCCGCCCGGACGCTGCGCAACCTCGACTGGTTCGAGGTGTCCCAGGTCCGGGGGCATCTGGAGGACGGCCGGATCAAGCACTACCAGGTCTGCATCAAGGTCGGCTTCCGGCTGGAGGACTGACCCGGTTCAGCCGTGCCGCGGCAGCACCGGCGGCACCCCGGTGCGCGGGTGCGCCGGCACCTCCACCGGGTGGCCGCCCACCCGGCCGGGCAGCGGTGCGCGCAGCACCTCGGCGGCCGGCCCCGTCCGTGACCGTCGCCCCGGCGGGCGGTCGCTCGCCGGGGCCGGTCCGCCTCCGGTGCCGTCGGAGGGCGGCGCCTACGCGCTGAGCGGGTAGCGCGAGTCGAGGTCGCGGAAGACCGCTCCGTTGAGCACGAAGGCCCGCTTGCACTCCTCGACCACCCGGCGCCGCTCGACCTCGTCCATCGCGGCCCCGGCCGTGTCCAGCTTGGCCCGGTACTCGCGCTTGAAGGCTGCCGGGTTGTCGACCTCCTCGAAGACGTAGAACCGCACGCCGTCGCCCTTGCGCGCGAAGCCCCAGGTCCGCTCGGCCACGCCCCGGATGATCTGGCCGCCCGACAGATCGCCCAGGTAGCGGGTGTAGTGGTGCGCGATGTACCCGGCGGGCCACTCGGCGGCCAGCTCCTCCACGCGCGCGACGTACGCGGCGGTGGCCGGCAGCGGCGCCAGTCCGTCCCGCCAGCCGGGCCCGCGCAGGTGCGCCAGGTCGCGCTCGATGGCGGCGGTGCGCAGCAGCGCGCCGTCGATGAAGGGGCCGGCCAGCGGGTGCTCCGCGAGCTGCCCGGTCCGGCTCTCCAGCGCCCGGTAGACGTGCCAGAGCTGGCCGGTGAGGTCGGCGTACGCCTCGATCCCGAGGCGCCCGTTCAGCAGGTGGCTCATGAACGAGGAGTGTTCGGCGGCCTCGTGCTCCTCGCTGCTGGCGGTGCGGAGCACGGTGGAGAACGGGACGGGCGCGGGCGCGGGCATGCGGCCTCCAGCGATCGGATGCGGCCGGGTCGGATCCGGCCCCGACAGTTTTGGTTAGGCTAGCCTGACTTCACATCGTGCCGACAGTCTGTCGGCAACCAGTCTGGCAAGCCGGCCCGGCCACCGCTCCGCGAAACGGAACGGCCCCGGTCGGAACGGCTCGGAACGGCCCGAGCGGAAGTGATCGGCCCGGCCCCGGGCACGACAGAGGCCGGGGCCCGCGGACGAATCCGCGAACCCCGGCCCCAGGCTGTCCCGACCTACCTCGAACGGTCCTGATCGATCGAGATCGGAACGACGGCTCAGTGGCCGCCCTGCTCCGCCAGGCGCTTGATCGAAGCGGTGACCTCGGCCTCGGCCTCGGCGCGGCCGACCCAGTTGGCACCCTCGACGGACTTGCCGGGCTCCAGGTCCTTGTAGACCTCGAAGAAGTGCTGGATCTCCAGGCGGTCGAACTCCGACACGTGGTGGATGTCGCGCAGGTGCTCCCAGCGCGGGTCGGTCGCCGGGACGCAGAGCAGCTTGTCGTCGCCGCCGGCCTCGTCGGTCATGTGGAACATGCCGATGGCGCGGCACTTGATGAGGCAGCCCGGGAAGGTCGGCTCGTCCAGGATGACCAGGGCGTCCAGCGGGTCGCCGTCCTCGCCGAGCGTGCCCTCGACGTAGCCGTAGTCGGCCGGGTAGCGGGTCGAGGTGAAGAGCATCCGGTCGAGCCGCAGGCGACCGGTCTCGTGGTCGACCTCGTACTTGTTACGAGAGCCCTTCGGGATTTCGATAAGGACGTCGAACTCCAACGGTTCCTCCAAGGTAGGGACTGACAGAATCCAAGTGTCTCCTACGGGAGTGGGTGCTCGGGAAAGGGGCCGGTCGGTGAGCGCTGGGGGAGGGGCGGTCCGCCGCCGCAGGGGGACGGCCGCGGGGCTGTTCGGAGCGGCGCTGCTGGTCGCCGGAACGGTCCTGACCTCGGGCGGTGCGTACGCGCAGCCCTCACCGCCCCCGGGCGGGCACAGCACCGGGCACGGCGAGGACGACGACCGCGACGGCGGCCGGGACGGCAACGGCAGCAAGAAGGGTGACCACGGGAAGGGCGGCGCCAAGCCTGGGCCGGGCGACAGTCCGAGCGCCGCACCCGCCCGCCGGTCCGGGCCCTCCGCGGCCCCCGCGCCCGCAAACACCGGTGGCGACCCGTCCGCCGCGCGCCCGGCCCCCGCGGCGGGCAACGTCCTGGCCTCCGCCGACGGCGCTCCGACGGCTGCCGTCCCCACCGCGCAGGGCCTCCGGCAGGCGCTCGCCGGCTCCGTCGCCGACCCGAACCTCGGTGACGTCACCTTCGCCGTCGCGGACGCCGCCGACGGCCGACTCCTGTACGGCTCGGGCGAGAACACCCCGGCCACCCCCGCCTCCACCACCAAGCTGGCCACCTCGATCGCAGCCCTGTCCCTGCTCCCCGGCGACACCCGGCTGACCACCAAGGTGGTCCGCGGCGCGGATCCGGGCACGATCACGCTGGTCGGCGGCGGCGACCCGACGCTCACCGCACTGCCCGCCGACCAGGTGCAGATCGGCGGCCAGCCCGTCGACGCCGACACCGCCCCCGCCTCGCTGGACGCCCTCGCCCGGCAGACCGCCGCCGCCCTGGCCGCGGCCGGCACCACCACGGTCAAGCTGGACTACGACCTGGCGATGTACGCCGGCAACCCGCAGCACAACAACCACGACGGGCAGAACATCGCCCTGGTCGTCCCGCTGATGGTGGACGAGGCCAAGGCGGACCCGAAGAGCCGTGAGGACGCGCCGGACCGCGTCCCCGACCCGGCCGGCGCGGCCGCCGGGGCCTTCGCCGCCCTGCTCAAGGCCCAGGGCATCACCGTGCAGGGCGGGCCCGGGCCCGCCGCCGCGCCGGCCGCCGCCGACGCGCCCGTCCTCGGCCGGGTCGACTCGCCCACGCTCGACCGCCTGGTCGAGCGCCTGCTGACCACCTCCGACAACCAGCTGGCCGAGGCGATCGCCCGTCAGGCCGCGCTCGCGGCCCACCAGCCGGCGAGTTTCGAGGGGGCGGCGGCCGCCGTCACCCGGGAACTCACCCGGCTCGGCGTGCCGATGGACGACGTGGTCCTCAACGACGGCAGCGGCCTGCACACGGGCAACGCGATCCCGCCCGCCGTGCTGGTCCGGCTGCTCTCCCTGGCGGCCTCCGCGGAGCACCCCGCCCTGCGGCCGGTGCTCACCGGCCTCCCGGTCGCCGGCTTCACCGGCACCCTCGGCAAGCGCTACGGCTCCGGCTCCGGCGCCGCCGACGCGGCCGGCCTGATCCGCGCCAAGACCGGTACCCTCCGCGGCGTCAACACCCTCGCCGGCACGGTCGTCGACGCCGACGGCCGCCTCCTCGCCTTCGCCGTCATGACCCGCACACCCGCCCCGGCCGACACCGCCCGCGCCGCCATGGACCGCATAGCCGCCCACCTCGCCGGCTGCGGCTGCCACTGATCCACCCGCCCGTCCCCGCCCCGCCGGTGCCGCCCGGCGCCGGCCCCCGGGTCGCCGTGGTCCTCCCGCGCGGACGGCGGCGACCAGGCGCGGGGCCGCCCCTCCCGCGCGCGGCCCCGGGTGCCCCCGCCGCGCCCCCCGGAGTGCCCACCGTCCACCCGGCGCGGAGCGTCACGGCTCCCGGGCGGCACGGGAGTTGGCGTGCCGACCGGGTCGGGGCCGGTGCCGGGCAGCCACGCCCCGGGGTGCCGGGGGCGAGGTGTTCCGGGTGGGTGGCTGCCGTTGGTGGTGGGGAGCACGTACGGTGAGGGCATGACGAGCGCGAGTGGCGGTGCTGACATGGTCGACTGGAACCTCGCGGTCGCGACTGCGACCAGGCTGGTGAGGCCGGGCCCGGAGGTGAGCCGGGAGGAGGCGGCGGCGGTGGTCGCCGAGCTGCGCCGGCACGCGCTGGAGGCGGAGGAGCACGTTCGGGCGTTCACCGGCATGCAGTCGTCGAGCCTGGCCCGGGCCGCGGCGACGCCGGTGCTGGTGGTGGACCGCCCCGGGTGGGTGCGGGCCAACGTGGCGGGCTTCCGCACGGTCGTCCAGCCGCTGGTGGAGAAGCTGCAGGCGCGCCGGGCGAACAGCGCGGCGGCCGGGGTGTTCGGCACGGTGGGGGAGAAGGCGACCGGCATCGAGGTCGGGGCGCTGCTGGCGTTCCTGGCGACGAAGGTGCTGGGCCAGTACGAGACCTTCGCGCCGGCGGAGCCCTCGCTGGAGGCGCCGGACAGTCCGGCGGCGCTGTTCGACAAGCCGCGGCTGGGGCCGGACGGTCCCGGGCCGGGCCGGCTGCTGCTGGTGGCGCCGAACATCGTGCACGTCGAGCGGGAGCTGGACGTCGACCCGTCCGACTTCCGGCTCTGGGTCTGCCTGCACGAGGAGACGCACCGGACGCAGTTCACCGCGGTGCCGTGGCTGCGCGACCACATCCAGTCCGAGGTGCAGTCCTTCCTCGCCGAGACGGACGTCGACCCGGGTGCGCTGCTGGACCGGCTGCGGGACGCGGCGGGTTCGCTCGGCGGGCTGCCGGGCGTCGGCGGCCGGGAGGGCTCCTCGTCGAACCTGATGGAGATCGTCCAGTCGCCCGCGCAGCGCGAGATCCTGGCCCGGCTGACGGCCGTGATGTCGCTGCTGGAGGGCCACGCGGACGTGGTGATGGACGGCGTCGGCCCGGCCGTGGTGCCGACGGTGGCGGAGATCCGGGAGAAGTTCCAGCAGCGCCGGGACCGCGGTGCGAACCGGCTCGACCTGCTGCTGCGCCGGCTGCTGGGCATGGACGCCAAGCTGCGCCAGTACCAGGACGGTGCGGTGTTCGTGCGCGGGGTGGTGGAGCGGGTCGGCATGGAGGGGTTCAACCGGGTGTGGACCTCGCCGAACACCCTGCCGACCAAGGAGGAGATCCACGATCCGGCCGCCTGGGTGGCCCGGGTGGCCCGCTGAGCGCCCCGTCGTGACGCAGGCGCGCCGCGAGCCGGACGGCAAGCGGCGCGCGGCGGTCAAACCCGCTCGTACGAGTGGTCCAATCGGGCAGATGGTGCGTGAAGAAGCGTTTCTTCATTCACCCGAACGTGGGACGGTGGTCGTACCGGTGGCGCGGGTGGCGTAGCGGGTCGCTCCTTTCTGCCACCATCTGTGAGCGCCCGGTAACAGGGCGCGCACGCAGTGTGCGGTCCCCGCCGCCCGCCGCAGTCCTGTCCCCCTCCGTCGAGGAGACTTCGCCGTGGGCCCTCACCCCGCCGTCGCCGCGATACGCCTGGCCGTTCGCCGCACGCTCGCCGACCTCGCCGCCGAGGCCGGTACCACCTTCACCGCGCCCGTGCGCGAGGCCCGCGAGCGCCCGGCAGGGGCGCCGCTGGTGGGTGCCGCCGTCGGCACCACCCTGATCGGCAACGCCGCGCGCCACCCGTCCGGGCTGCCCCGCACCCCGGCCGCGCCCGGTTCGCCGCTGGTCCTGGTCGCCGTCAGCGGCGGCGCGGACTCCATGGCGCTGGCCATCGCCGCCGCCTTCGAAGCCCCCAAGATCGGCCTGCGGGTCGGCGCCGTCACCGTCGACCACGGCCTGCAGCCCGGCTCCGCCGAGCGCGCCGACCAGGTGGCGGAGCGGCTGCGCTCGCTCGGCCTGGACCCGGTCGAGGCGGTCCCGGTGCGCGTCGGCCGGGCCGGCGGCCCGGAGGCGGCCGCCCGGGACGCCCGCTACGCCGCCCTGGACGAGGCCGCCGAACGCCACGGCGCCGTCGCCGTGCTGCTCGGCCACACCCGGGACGACCAGGCCGAGACCGTGCTGCTGGGCCTGGCCCGGGGCTCGGGCGCCCGTTCGCTGGCCGGGATGCCGGCCCAGAAGGGCCGCTACCGCCGCCCGCTGCTGGAACTGGACCGGGCCGCCACCCGGCAGGCCTGCTCCGCCCAGTCGATCCCGGTCTGGGACGACCCCCACAACTGTGATCCCGCCTACACCCGCTCCCGGGTCCGCCACGAGGTGCTGCCGGTGCTGGAGAAGCACCTGGGCGGCGGCGTGGTCGAGGCGCTGGCCCGCACGGCCCGGCTGTTCCGCGACGACGCCGACGCCCTCGACCAGTGGGCCGCCCTGGCCGAACGCGACCTCCGTACGGGCGAGGGCGCCCTGGACGCCGTGAAACTGGCCGAACTGCCGCCGGCCGTCCGGCGCCGGGTGCTGCGCCGGGCCGCGCTGCGCGCGGGGTGTCCGGCCGGGGACCTCTTCGCCCGGCACCTGGAGACGATCGACCTGCTGGTCACCGGATGGCGCGGCCAGGGGCCGCTGCACCTACCCGGGGGCGTCGAGGCCACCCGCAGGTGTGGCACGCTGGTCTTTCGGCGGCAGGGCGACTGAGGGGCGAGGCATGCCCCGGGGGAGCCGGCCGCCGGCCACACAGACCCCGAACGTTTGAGGACGTATCCCCGGTGGACCAGAACGACATGGGCGCTGACCTCGCGAAGGTGCTCATCAGCAAGGACGAGATCGACGCCAAGCTCCTTGAGCTGGCCGAGCGCATCGACCGGGACTACGCAGGCAAGGACCTGCTGATCGTCGGCGTCCTCAAGGGTGCCGTCATGGTCATGGCCGACCTCGCCCGGGCCCTGCACTCGCAGGTCACCATGGACTGGATGGCCGTCTCCTCGTACGGGATGGGCACCAAGTCCTCCGGCGTGGTGCGGATCCTGAAGGACCTGGACACCGACATCGCCGGCCGTGACGTCCTGATCGTCGAGGACATCATCGACTCCGGCCTGACGCTGTCCTGGCTGCTGGGCAACCTGGGCTCGCGCGGTCCGGCCTCGCTGGAGGTCTGCACGCTGCTGCGCAAGCCGGATGCGGCCAAGGTCGAGATCGACGTGAAGTACGTCGGGTTCGACATCCCGAACGAGTTCGTGGTCGGCTACGGCCTGGACTACGCGGAGAAGCTGCGTAACCTCCCCTTCATCGGCACCCTCGCCCCGCACGTCTACGGCGGCTGAGGGCTCCGTTCGGGCTATGGGCGGGAACAGTGGGTCGTTCCCGCCCGTTGGACCGGGGGATCGAAGAACCAAGCCGTGTCGCTGCGCTCCCGCCATCGGTGGGTCCGACTGCGGTACGGTCCAATAAAACCGCTCTTCACATGAGCACCGACCGGATGCGCCGCGGCCGACAGCCACACGGCGCCGTTGAGTGGCAGGAGGGACGGGGCGGCAACGCCCCGCATGGATGGACGTCAAGCGATACTTCCGTGCGCCGATCATGTGGATCGTGCTGGCCGTCCTCGCCGTCATCGTACTGATGCAGGTCGTTTCGGACTCGAACGGCTACAAGACGGTGGACACCGGTCAGGTCGTGGCGGCGATCGACGCGCACAACGTCAAGTCGGCGCAGATCACCACCGGTGACTCGAACACGATCAAGATCCAGCTGAAGGACGGCGCAACGCTGCCCAGCGCCGGTACGGGCAAGACCCCGTCCGGCACCAAGTTCCAGGCCTCGTACATCGGCGACCAGGGTGTCGCGATCGCCGACAAGTTGCAGGCCCAGGTCAACGACAAGGACTCGAACACCCTCGCCGAGGGCTACACCGTCAGTCCCGAGAAGCAGAGCACCTTCGTCAGCCTGCTGCTGTCGATGCTGCCGATCGTGATCATCGTCCTGGTGTTCCTGTTCCTGATGAACCAGATGCAGGGCGGCGGCTCCCGCGTCATGCAGTTCGGCAAGTCCAAGGCCAAGCTGCTCACCAAGGACACCCCGAAGACCACCTTCGCCGACGTCGCGGGCGCGGACGAGGCGGTCGAGGAGCTCCACGAGATCAAGGAGTTCCTGCAGGAGCCGGCCAAGTTCCAGGCCGTCGGCGCCAAGATCCCGAAGGGCGTGCTGCTCTACGGCCCGCCCGGGACCGGCAAGACCCTGCTGGCGCGCGCCGTCGCGGGCGAGGCCGGGGTGCCGTTCTACTCCATCTCCGGCTCGGACTTCGTCGAGATGTTCGTCGGTGTCGGCGCCAGCCGCGTCCGCGACCTCTTCGAGCAGGCCAAGGCGAACGCCCCGGCGATCGTCTTCGTCGACGAGATCGACGCCGTCGGCCGGCACCGCGGTGCGGGTCTCGGCGGCGGCCACGACGAGCGCGAGCAGACCCTCAACCAGCTGCTGGTCGAGATGGACGGCTTCGACGTCAAGGGCGGCGTGATCCTGATCGCCGCGACCAACCGCCCCGACATCCTGGACCCGGCGCTGCTGCGCCCGGGCCGCTTCGACCGCCAGATCGCGGTGGAGCGCCCCGACCTCCAGGGCCGACTGGACATCCTCAAGGTGCACCAGAAGGGCAAGCCGATCGCGCCCGACGTCGACCTGTCGGCCGTCGCCAAGCGCACCCCCGGCTTCACCGGTGCCGATCTGTCGAACGTCCTCAACGAGGCGGCGCTGCTGACCGCCCGCTCGGACAAGAAGCTGATCGACAACGGCATCCTGGACGAGGCGATCGACCGCGTCGTGGCCGGTCCGCAGAAGCGCACGCGGATCATGTCCGACAAGGAGAAGAAGATCACCGCGTACCACGAGGGCGGTCACGCCCTGGTCGCGGCGGCCTGCCAGTACAGCGACCCGGTGCACAAGATCACCATCCTGTCCCGCGGTCGGGCCCTCGGCTACACCATGGTGCTGCCGGACGAGGACAAGTACTCCACCACCCGCAACGAGATGCTCGACCAGCTGGCCTACATGCTGGGCGGGCGCGCGGCGGAGGAGCTGGTCTTCCACGACCCGACCACCGGCGCCTCGAACGACATCGAGAAGGCCACCGCCACGGCGCGGGCCATGGTCACCCAGTACGGCATGACCGAGCGCCTGGGCGCGATCAAGTTCGGTTCCGACAACTCGGAGCCGTTCCTGGGCCGTGAGATGGGCCACCAGCGCGACTACTCGGAAGAGGTCGCCGCGCTGGTCGACGAAGAGGTCAAGAAGCTCATCGAGAGCGCGCACAACGAGGCCTGGGAGATCCTGGTCGAGAACCGCGACGTGCTCGACAACCTGGTGCTGGAGCTCCTGGAGAAGGAGACCCTCAACAAGGAGCAGATCGCCGAGATCTTCGCCCCGATCGTCAAGCGCCCGACCCGGCCGGCCTGGACGGGTTCCACCCGTCGCACGCCGTCCACCCGGCCTCCGGTGCAGTCCCCCAAGGAGCTGGCGCTCACCAACGGCGCCGTCTCCGGGGACACCGCTCCGGTGGACGTCGTGAAGCTCCCGCCGCTGCCGGCCTCCGAGCCGCCGGTCGAGGGCTGACCCCCGGTTCCGTAGGGAATGGATGCCGCGTCACCAGGGTTTGTACCCTGGAGGCGCGGCATCCGTGCTGTTCAGCCAGAGTCTTCCCACATGTAAGCGAGGCCCGCATGATCGACCCGGTGACGCTCGACGGTCCGCCCGCCGTCGGGACCTTCGACCAGAAGCGGGCCGAGAACGCCATCCGTGAGCTGCTGCTCGCCGTGGGGGAGGACCCGGACCGCGAGGGCCTGCTGGAGACCCCGGCCCGGGTCGCACGGGCCTACAAGGAGATATTCGCGGGCCTGTGGCAGGAGCCCGAGGACGTCCTGACCACCACCTTCGACCTCGGTCACGACGAGATGGTGCTGGTCAAGGACATCGAGCTGACCTCGGTCTGCGAGCACCACCTGGTGCCGTTCCGCGGTGTGGCGCACGTCGGGTACATCCCGTCCCCCAGCGGCAAGATCACCGGGCTGTCCAAGCTCGCCCGGCTGGTCGACGTCTACGCCCGCCGGCCGCAGGTGCAGGAACGGCTGACCAGCCAGGTGGCCGACGCGCTGATGCGGATCCTGGAGCCGCGCGGGGCGATCGTCGTGGTCGAGTGCGAGCACATGTGCATGTCGATGCGCGGCATCCGCAAGCCCGGCGCCAAGACCATCACCTCCTGCGTGCGCGGCCAGCTGCGCGACCCGGCCACCCGGGCCGAGGCGATGAGCCTCATCATCGGCCGGTAGCGCCGGTAGCGCCGGTAGGGCCGGCCGAGCGGCCGGGAACGGCTCTCAGGGCACCTCGTGCTCCGCGTGCGGCGGAGCCGGGGTGCCCAGTGCGTTGCGGCGCTCGGGCATCCGCAGCGTGACCATCCGGCGCCAGCCGTAGGCGCGGTCGTACAGGTACAGCGCGTGCACCCCGAGGGTGACCAGGGCCAGCTGCCAGCGCGGCCAGCGCAGGATCCGGGCCATCCGGGAGGTGACCGCGAGGCCGACGTCCCGGTGGGTGCGGATCTCGCCGCGGGCGCTGGTCTCCAGGGTGTGCCGGATGTACGGGCCGTGCCCCTCGGCCCGGAGCCGCAGCAGCTCCTCGTGGCAGTACGCCAGGTGGTTGTCCTCGTCGGCGGAGATCATCCTCATCGCCCGGCCGAGGTCGGGGTTGTCCCCGTACACCTTGACCAGCTGGCGCATCTGCTCGGCGGCGCGCTGCTCGGTGACCCGGCTGTGCGCGAGGTAGGTGATGATCTCGCGCTCGGTCAGCGGGAGGTCGCTGTTCAGCCGCTCGTGGGAGAGGCCGACGCCCTGGCGCTCCAGCAGCATGCAGTAGTCGGCCTCGTCCGGGACCGGCACCTTGGGCAGGCCGCGCTTGGCCAGCAGCTGGGTGAAGATCCGACCGTGCTTGCGCTCGTCGGCGCCGTGCCGGGCGACCTTCGGGGCGAGGACCGGGTCCCGCGTGAGCGTGGTGATCCGCTCGTTCTCCCAGCCGCCCTGGTCCTCACCGCCGGCCGCGATGCTGCAGAACAGCTGGTAGGCCTGGTCGTTCCGGTAGATCTCGTTGAAGAGCGATCGGGTGCTCAGCACTGCGCCTCCTGCGCGGATCCGGGACGTCCGCCCGCCTGGGCGGCGGGCGGGACGGCCTCGATGCGTTCCCCCCGGCCGTCGGCCGCCCGGGCCGACCGGCGGGTAATCACTCACACGCGCTAGCCGAGGTGCGTGCCCAGCCATTCGAGCGAGGCCGGCAGCTCCTTGGTCCAGCTGTCGATGTTGTGCCCGCCGTCCTCCAGGTAGAGCGAGTCGACCTTGAACTGCGGGTTGGCCGCCGCGACCTGGGTGGCCTGGTCGACGAACTGGACGGTCTGCGGGTAGTCCGACTCCTTGCGGGTGGAGACCACCAGGACGTTGAGCGTCGGCACCGGCAGGTTCTGCAGCCGCCAGCCGAGGTCGTGCTGCTGGGTCAGCGCCTTGTCGCCGCTGAAGAGGTCACCGCCGGTGTAGCCGTCCTGGCGCACGGTGAAGTCGCCGTGCAGGCTGGCCGCGGTGCCGAAGACGTTCGGGAAGCGCATCGCCAGGCGCAGCGCGCAGCTGCCCCCGGTGGAGTAGCCGAAGGTGGCCCAGGAGCCGGCCGTGCGGCCGACCCGGTAGGTGCTCAGGACGGCCTCCGGGACGTCCTTGGCGAACCAGGCCTCGGTGCGAGGCCCGCCGGGGACGTCCACGCACTCGGTGTCCCGGGACGGGACCACCCCCGGGCGGACCATCACCAGGACGGTCGGCGGCATCTTGCCGGAGCGCTCCAGCTCGTACGCCGTCTGGGGGAGGGAGAGGTCCTTGACCAGGTTCAGCGCCGTGCCCGGGTAGCCCGCGATGGCCAGCAGGACGGGGAAGCGGACCAGGGCGAACTTCGGGTCGAAGTACTCGGGCGGCAGGTAGACGAACATCTGGTCGGAGAAGCCCGTCTCCTTACCGCTGACCTGGACCGACTCGACCTTGCCGACCTCCTCGGGGGTGCCCTTCGGCAGGTTGGTGACGGTCTCCAGGCCGCCCTCGGTGGTGGGCTGGATCAGCGCGTCGGCGACCGGGGTGCCGCCCTTGTGGTTCTCGTTGCTGGTCAGGGCGAGCTTGGCGCCGCTGTGGCCGAGCAGGTCGTTCCAGGACGTGTAGAACCCGAAGGAGTTGTTCACCGACAGCGCGAGCACGGCCACGATCGAGACCTGAACGACCGTCAGCAGGCCGATCCGGCCGAGCACGGGCAGGGGGCGCTGCCTGGCCAGCCGGGGCCAGACCCACAGGGTGGTGACCAGGGCCGCGGTCCCGAGTGCGAGCAGCGAGTTCATCAACGCGTCGCTGGTCAGTTCCATGCGGTCGGCCTTCCGGTGGGACACTGGCGGGGCAGGCTTCATCGTCTGGTGGCCCATCAGATCGGGCCACCGCAGCTAGGCTGTCCGGGCGCCCGGGCGGGGGCCGGAAGGGCGGGGGGGAAGTCGCAGGCAACCGGCGCCCTAGAATGCGGCGTCCACCGTACGTAACGCGTCCCGGGGGGTGTCGCCGCGCCACGCTGCTGCGACCCCCCTGCTCCCACCGCCGGCTCAACCCCGCAGCGCGTCCACGGCCCCGGTTTACCGACCGTTTCCGGGTCCTTGGTATGCGCATTGCCTGATGAAGGAATAGGCATGAAGGTCCATCACGCGTCCTCCCCCGGAGTGACGGGACACCGCACCGCAGCCTCTACGCTGAGCTTCCATGAGCGTTCCCGTGTCCGTTGAGCCGAGCCCCGAGCAGCCGCCGCGTCGTCGCCGCGGCCTGCAGACGCTGCGCACCCAGGCAGCCGCTGTTCCGAGGGCCTGGCTCCCGGGCGCGGTCGGCTACGCCTGTCTGCTGATCGGGCTGGTGGACATCGCCAGCGCGGTGTTCCCCAAGCTCCGGCACACCAAGATGCACACGGTCGCCGGGCAGCTGCCGGGCGGTACCACCAGCCTGGCCGCGGTCGGCACGCTGATGGTCGGCATCCTGCTGGTGCCGCTCGCCCACGCGCTGCGCCGCCGCAAGCGTCGGGCCTGGCGGGTGGTCTGCGTGCTGCTGCCGCTCAGCGCGGCGCTGCACATCGTGCGCTGGCACCAGATCGGCCCGGCGGTCGTCTCGCTGGTCGTCCTCGCCGTGATGCTCCTCCACCGGCGCGAGTTCTACGCCAAGGCCGACCCGCGCACCCGCTGGCGGGCGCTGGCCAACCTGGTCGTCATGGGCGTCCTCAGCGTGCTGCTCGGCCTGCTGATCGTGAGCACCCGGACCAAGTACGAGATCGGCCACCCGGGCCTGACCCAGCGCCTGGAGCACGTCGGCTACGGACTCCTCGGCTTCGAGGGCCCGATCCGGTACACCAACATCCGGATGTCCGACCTGGTCGCCTACCTGCTCGGCGGGCTCGGGCTGCTGACCGCCTTCACCACCGCCTACCTGGCGCTGCGCCCGGGCAAGCCGAAGCCCGAGCTCACCGCGGAGGACGAGGAGAAGGTCCGCGAGCTGCTCGCGCGGCACGGCGAGCGCGACTCGCTCGGCTACTTCGCGCTGCGCCGCGACAAGAGCGTGCTGTTCTCGCCCACCGGCAAGGCCGCGATCTCCTACCGGGTGGTCTCCGGCGTGATGCTGGCCTCCGGCGACCCGGTCGGCGACGTCGAGGCCTGGCCGGGCGCGATCAAGGTGTTCATGGCCGAGGCCCGCGAGCACGCCTGGGTGCCGGCCGTGATGGGCTGCAGCGAGGTCGGCGGCGAGGTCTGGACCCGCGAGGCGGGCCTGGACGCGCTGGAGCTGGGCGACGAGGCGATCGTCGACACCTCGACCTTCTCGCTCGCCGGCCGGGCCATGCGCAACGTCCGCCAGATGGTCAAGCGCATCGAGCGCAACGGCTACTCCTGCAAGGTGCGCCGGGTCTCCGAGCTCACCGCGGAGGAGAAGTACCGGATCGCCGACGCCGCCGCCCGCTGGCGCGGCACGGACACCGAGCGCGGCTTCTCGATGGCGCTGGGCCGCTTCGGCGACCCGCTCGACGACGACTGCGTGGTGGTCACCGCGCACAAGGACCCCGAGGAGGGCGAGAGCGGCGACGACCTGAAGGCCGTGCTGCACTTCGTGCCCTGGGGGCCGGACGGCATCTCGCTGGAGCTGATGCGCCGCGACCGCGCCGCCGACCCCGGCCTCAACGAGCTGCTGATCGTCGCCGCCCTCCAGGCGGTGCCCGCGCTGGGCGTCCGCCGGGTGTCGCTCAACTTCGCGATGTTCCGCTCGGCCCTGGCCCGCGGCGAGCGGATCGGCGCGGGCCCGGTGCTGCGTGCCTGGCGCGGACTGCTGGTGTTCCTGTCGCGCTGGTTCCAGATCGAGTCGCTGTACAAGTTCAACGCCAAGTTCCAGCCCGAGTGGGAGCCGCGCTTCCTGGTCTTCCCGAACACCCGCGACCTGCCGCGGATCGGCTTCGCCGCGATGCAGGCGGAGGCCTTCATCACCCTCGGCATGCCGCGCTTCGGCCGCAAGCGCCAGCGGGAGGGCCTGATGCCGGTCCCGTCGACCCGAGAGGTCACCGAGGCCGCCTGAGGCACCGCAGCCGTGAACGAGGCCCCTGCCGGGAATCCCCGGCGGGGGCCTCGTTCGATAATGGGGAGCATGAGCGAGCGCAGCGAGCGGATCACCGGAAGGCGCGCACGGGCCCAGGCCCCTGCCGAGCGGAACGGGGCGGGCGCATGAGCGAGACACCGTCCTTCTCCCTCCCGGTCGGTCTGCCGCGGCTCGAACGCTGCGCCGTGATGGGCGTGGTCAACGTCACGCCCGACTCCTTCTCGGACGGCGGGCTCTGGCACGACCCCGCCAAGGCGATCGCGCACGGGCTCGCCCTGCGGGCCCGCGGCGCGGACCTGGTGGACGTCGGCGGCGAGTCCACCCGGCCGGGCTCGCAGCGGGTGCCCGAGGAGGAGGAGCTGCGCCGGGTGGTCCCGGTGGTGCGCGAGCTCGCCGACGCCGGGGTGACCGTCTCCGTCGACACCATGCGCGCCTCGGTCGCCGAGCGGGCCGTCGAGGCCGGCGCCGCGATCGTCAACGACGTCTCCGGCGGGCTGGCGGACCCGGCGATGGCCCGGGTGGTCGCCGAGACCGGCGCGCCCTTCGTGGTGATGCACTGGCGCGGGCAGTCCGCCGACATGGACCGGCTGGCCGTCTACGACGACGTGGTGCGGGACGTGGTCGCCGAGCTCACCGCCCGGGTGGACGCGCTGCTGGCGGCCGGGGTCAAGGAGGACCAGCTGATCCTCGACCCGGGGCTCGGCTTCGCCAAGACCGCCGAGCACAACTGGGCGCTGCTCGCCCGGCTGGACGCGCTCACCGCGCTCGGCCGTCCCGTCCTCGTGGCCGCTTCGCGCAAGCGGTTCCTGGGTACGCTGCTCGCCGACCCGGCAACCGGGGAACTGCGCCCGGCCCGGGAGCGCGACGACGCGACGGCCGCGGTGTCGGTGCTGTCGGCCCGGGCCGGAGCCTGGGCGGTGCGGGTGCACGACGTGTCCGGCACGGCGGACGCCGTACGGGTCGTCGCGGCGTGGCAGCACGCGGCGCGGTTGGGGTGAGGGAGGGTCTGTGACGGGTGACGGCAGGTTGAGCGGCGGAACGGCCGGGCAGGCGCGCGAGGCGGACCTGGAGGCCGTGCTGGCGGCGAACCGGGCGCTCTACGAGGCGCTGGAACGGGGGGACCTGGAGGCGGTCGAGGACGCCTGGCTGGGCGCCGCGGACGCCGACGACAAGGGTGGCGTGGTGTGCGTGCACCCCGGCTGGCCGGTGTTGCGCGGCCGGGCCCAGGTGACCCGTTCGTACATGCTGATCATGATGAACACGGAGTACATCCAGTTCTTCCTGACCGATGTCGAGGCCGAGGTCCACGGTGATGTGGCCCTTGTCACGTGCACCGAGAACATCCTGTCCGGGGGCGAGGCGGAGGAGGAGGGCGAACTCGGACCGCTGGTCGGCGGAAAGGTCGTGTCGACGAATCTGTTCCGTCGTACCCCGGCCGGGTGGAAGCTCTGGTCGCACCACGGTTCACCCGTTCTGACCAGCGGCGACGAGGACGACGAGGACTGATTCCGACCGCTGCGGAAATGCGGTGGCGGTTCGTCGCCCGGGAATTCCGGAGTGGTCACCGAACGTTCACGTCAATCGCCATTCCGGTGCGCGTGGCGCCGTTTCCTGCCGGGTAGGACGGTCGGGCGTTGTCCGTGCTCGCGGGTAGATTCGAAACGGAGTGGCGGGCGCTGCCCGCCTTCGCCCTGCCCGTCCATGCCTTTCTCCGGGTGGGGCCCGTCCGACTGGGAGCAGTGATTCGTTTGCTGGACCGCGTCACCCTGCGGGGGCTGCGAGCCCGGGGCCACCACGGCGTCTTCGAGCGCGAGCGCGTCGAGGGGCAGACCTTCGTCGTCGACCTCGTGCTGTACCTGGACACCCGCCCCGCCGCGTCCGGAGACGACCTCACCCGCACGGCGCACTACGGCATCGTGGCCGAGGAGGTCACCGCGATCATCGCCGGGGAGCCGGTCGACCTGATCGAGACCCTGGCCCAGCGCATCGCCGACCAGTGCCTCAAGCACGAAGCGGTCGAGGAGGTCGAGGTCACGGTGCACAAGCCGGACGCCCCGATCACCGTGCCGTTCGACGACGTGACCGTGACCATCCACCGGGGCCGCGCGTGACCCCCACCGCGCGCCCGGTATCCGATGCAGAGGGAAGACTTCGATGAGTAGCAGCGACCCGACCGCCACGCCGAACGCGTTCGACCTGGAGAGCCGGGTGGACTCCGCTGACACCACACTGCACAGCCAGCGCTGCGCGGTGATCGCGCTCGGCAGCAACCTGGGCAACCGGCTGGACACCCTGCAGGGCGCCGTCGACGCGCTCGCGGACACCCCCGGGCTGAAGATCAAGGCCGTCTCCGCGGTCTACGAGACCGAGGCCGTCGGCGGCCCCGAGGAGCAGCCCAACTACTACAACGCCGTCGTCGTGCTGCGCACCTCGCTGCCCCCGCGGGACCTCCTGGAGCGCGGCAACGCGATCGAGGACGCCTTCGGGCGGGTGCGGACGGTCCACTGGGGGCCGCGCACCCTGGACGTCGACATCCTGTCCTACGAGGGCGAGCTCAGCGACGACCCGCAGCTGCTGCTGCCGCACCCGCGCTCGCACGAGCGGGCCTTCGTGCTCGCCCCGTGGCTGGACGCGCAGCCGGAGGCCGAGGTGCCCGGGCACGGGCGGGTCGACGCGCTGCTGGCGGCGCTCGGCGGCCCGGACGCGCAGGGCGTGAAGCGCCGCGAGGACATCCGGCTGACGCTGCCGGAGTAGGCGCCCGGGGCCGTTGATCAGGGAACTCGACCGGGGGCCCGGCCGTACCAGTAGGTGTCCGCCGTTCGCGCGGGTGTCCGCCCGGCCGGGCCCGGTACGGTGGCCTGGCGCCGCCGCGTCGGGTCACCGGGCGGTCGGCCGGCTCTGGAATCCCGGGAAGGACCTCCTCCGAGTGAAGCTGCTTCGCCTCCGCCTGCTGATCGGCATCACGGCCGCCACGACGGCGCTGGCCTGGGCCGGCTCCAAGCTGTGGGCCTCCCTGGACACGCTGCCGGCGGTGCCGGGCGCGGCGCCGGTGGTGCTGGCGGCGGTGGCGGTGATCCTGCTGGCGACCGCGCTGTCGCTGCGCTCCCGGCTGAAGGCGGCGCGCGAGCGCCAGCCCGGCGCGAAGGGGGTCGACCCGCTGCTCGCGGCCCGGGCGCTGGTGCTGGGGCAGGCCAGCGCGCTGGTCTCCGCGGTCGTCACCGGCATCTACGCGGGCACCGGGATCTACCTGCTGGGGGAGTTGGACGTGCCGGCCCGCCAGGACCAGGCCGTCACGGCGGGCTTCGCGGTGCTGGCCGGGATCGCGGTGATCGCCGCGGCGCTCTGGCTCCAGCACGTCTGCAAGTTGCCCGAGAATCACGACGGTCCGAGCGGTCCGGCGGCGTCCCACCGCTGAGCAGGGCTTTCTTCGTGATCTTGAGTGAGAATCCGGGCACGTGCGGTAAAAACCGCCCCCTGTCAAGGGCGGAAGGGGACCCTGGGCTGACAGAGCCCCAATTCGCACGCTAGTTTCTTGGCATGTCTCGCGGACGCCACCGTCATTCCTCCGTCCTCGGCCGGGTCTTTCCCCCCACCGCCGCCGGCGTACTGCTGGTAGCCGCTCTGGCCGCACTGCTTTTCAGTCAGGACACCATCCTGGTGCGGTCGGTGGGCATCGCCGCACTGATCGCCACACTCGGGTTCGCGCTGTTGCTGCGTCAGCGGGACAAGGCGGCCCGGGCGGCCGCCGAGATGTCCGCGGCGCAGCGGATGCGGGCCGAGGAGCGGTTCGAGGAGCAGCTGGCGGAGGCCGAGTACGCGGCCGAGGTCGCCGAGGAGCGGGCCACCCGGTTCGGGCGCCGGCTGACCGCGGAGAAGTCGCGGCTGGCCAAGGCGGAGACCGAGATCGCCCGGCTGCTGCGCGAGCGGGCCGTGACGGTGGCCGAGCAGGCGCTCAAGGAGGCCGAGGCGGCCCAGCGGGCGCTCGCCGCGAGCCGTCCCAAGTACCCGGCCAGCCCGGCCGCCTACGTGCGTGCTGCGGCCGTGCTGCGGCTGCTGGAGCGCCGCGCGGCGGAGCAGGAGGCGCAGCGGGCGCGGACGGCGGGTGCGGAGGTCGCGCTGCGGGCTTCCGCGGCTCCGTCGCGGATCCGCCCGGCCGCCCCGGTGGCCCAGGCCGCGCCGGCGCCCGCGCCGGTCGCCGTGCCCGCCCCGGTGGCGCCCGCGGTGCCCACTCCGGCCCCGGCGCCGGTGGCCGAGCCGGCGGTGCGACCCGCTCCGCTGCGTCCGGCGCTGACGGCGACGGTCGGTCAGCTCGGCGGCGCGCAGACCGCGCCGGTCGCCGCGCCCGTACCGGCGGAGCGGCAGCGGCCGCGCCCGGCGCAGTCGGGGCAGGCGCGCGGGCAGGGGTTCAGCTTCTTCGGCCGCGGCGCGGGCGCTCCTGGCCGCCCGGCGGCTCCGGTGTCGGCGGTGGGCAGCATCGCCGAACTCGGGGAGCGGGCCGACCTGGCGGACGTGGTGGGCGACGAGGCCGTGGCCGCGAAGGCCGAGGCCGAGGCCCGGGCGGCGGAGTCGACCGCGGTGCGCGGGGACGCGCGGGAGCCGGAGCAGGGCGAGCCGACCGTGGTGGACCTGACGCCGGAGGACGAGACCGAGCTGATCCAGCTGCCGGAGCTGCGCGCCTCGCGCTGAGCCGGGTCGCACGAACGCCGCGGCGCGGGAAGTCGGACGGACCGGCTTCCCGCGCCGCGGCGTTGTCAGGAGGGGTGCGTCAGATCTGCACGCCGAAGTCCTGGGCGATGCCGGCCAGGCCGGAGGCGTAGCCCTGGCCGACGGCGCGGAACTTCCACTCGCTGCCGTTGCGGTAGAGCTCGCCGAAGATCATCGCGGTCTCGGTGGCGGCGTCCTCGGAGAGGTCGTAGCGGGCGATCTCGGCGCCGCCGGCGGCGTTCACCACGCGGATGTAGGCGTTGCGGACCTGACCGAAGCTCTGGCCGCGGGCGGTGCCGTCGTAGATGGTGACCGGGAAGGTGATCTTCGTGGCCTCGGCCGGCAGACCGGCCAGGTTGACGTTGATCGACTCGTCGTCGCCCGCGCCCTCGCCGGTGCGGTTGTCACCGGTGTGCACGACGGTGTTGTCCGGGGTGCTGGTGTTGTTGAAGAAGACGAAGTGGGCGTTGGAGAGCACCTTGCCGTCCGCGTTCAGGACGATCGCGCTGGCGTCGAGGTCGAATTCGGCGCCGGTCGTGGTGCGGACGTCCCAGCCCAGGCCGACGGTGACCGCGGACAGGCCGGGGGCCTCCTTGGTCAGCGAGACGTTGCCACCCTTGGAGAGGCTCACTGGCATGGCGTTTGCTGTCCCTTCGTTCGCTTCGTGCGCTTTTCCCCGGGACAACGCAATACCCGGGCGGCTTGGTTCCGCAGGGTCCGTGAATTCTTCGCGCGGGTGATTCACGGGGGCAAAGCCCTGGCAAAGACGGCCGTCAGATCCGGCGGAACCGGCCCTGCAGCGACCAGACGTTCGGGTTGTCGGCCAGGTCGGGGTGCATGTCGAACAGGTCGGCGAGGGTGTCCTGGAGGAAGTCCCGGGCCTCGCGCCGCAGGTCGCTGTGGCGGACCACGGCCGGCGGCTCGTCCGGCAGCCAGGTCGCGGTGACCTCGACCCAGTTGAAGCGGCGGGCGAAGCGCAGCAGCTCGGTGTTCTGGGTGAAGTCGAGGTCGGCGGTCTGCACCCGGGCGGCCCGGCTGCCGTCCGGGTCGCGGTCCAGGTGCTCGGCGATGTCGCACAGGGCCCAGGCGAAGTCGAGCACCGGCACCCAGCCCCAGGCGGTGGACAGCTCGGCGCCCTCGGCGTCCAGGTAGACGTCGCCGCAGAACAGGTCGTAGCGCAGGGCGTGCACGGACGCGGTGCGGTAGTCCGTCTGCGGGGGGTCGGGGAAGCGGTTGGAGAGGGAGTAGCCGAGCTCGATCACGTACGCCATTGTCGGGGCTCGCGGCGCGTGCGGGTAACCGGGTGCCCGGCCCGGGTGCCTGGCTCGGGAGACGGGCCTGATTAACCGGGTGACCCGGACGGCCGAGCGCGGGATGATGGGCGCATGCCCGAGCCCATCCGCGTACGGGGGTCGGTGGTCGTCCCCGACGCCGAGCTCGTCTGGCGCTTCTCGCGTTCCTCCGGCCCCGGTGGCCAGCACGTCAACACCTCCGACTCCAAGGTCGAGCTGCGCTTCGACGTGGCGTCCACCGGGGCGCTGCCCGAGGTGTGGCGCGAGCGCGCCCTGGAGCGGCTGGCCGGGCGGCTGGTGGACGGCCGGGTGCTGGTGGTCCAGGCCTCGGAGTTCCGCTCGCAGTGGCGCAACCGGGAGGCGGCCGCGGCCCGGCTGTCGGCGTTGCTGACCGAGGCGTGCGCGCCGCCGCCGAAGACCCGGCGGGCGACCAA
The DNA here is from genome assembly GCF_055600605.1 of Kitasatospora sp. NPDC038210. Lineage (NCBI taxonomy): Bacteria > Bacillati > Actinomycetota > Actinomycetes > Kitasatosporales > Streptomycetaceae > Kitasatospora > Kitasatospora sp. NPDC038210. Next base: position 62,193 of record NZ_JBVJYK010000019.1, read on the forward strand.
GCCGAGCCGGGGGATGGTCGAGCGCCGGCTGTTCAACAAGCGGCACCGCTCCGAGGTCAAGCAGGGCCGCCGGGTGCCGCGGGGCGGCGAGTAGCCGGGCCCGCTCGGCCCGGCCCGGTACGGCGCAGCTCAGCCCAGGGCGCGGTAGCTGCCGCGGAAGTAGAGCAGCGGACGGCCGCCGGGGTCGGGCACCACGGCCTCCAGGACGCGGCCGAGCAGCAGGGTGTGGTCGCCGGCGGGTATCCGCTGTTCGGTGCGGCATTCGACGGTGGCCAGCGCGCCCTCGACCAGCGGGGCGCCGGTGCGCGGGCCGCGGTGGTGCGCGGTGTCCGCGAACAGCAGCCGGTCGCTGAGCCGGCCCTTCATGGCGAAGCGCGAGCCGAGCGTCTTCTGTCCCTCGGTCAGCACCGAGACCGCCCAGGTGTCGACCCGGGAGAGCACCTCGTCCATCCGGGAGTCCTCGCGGACCGAGATCAGCACCAACGGCGGCTCCAGCGACACGGAGAGGAAGGACGTCGCGGTCATGCCGATGTCCTCGCCGTCCTCCGGGTCGTGGACGGTCACCAGGCTCACTCCGGCGGCGAGCTGGGAGAGTGCTGCCCGGAACTCGTCGGGCGTGGCGTGGGGGGCAGCTTCGGGCTGCGGGGACGAGTACACGTACCGCACGGTAGTCGTCACCCGCGGGAAACGGCATCGGGCCTTGGTCGTAGGACCGGCGGCGCGCCCGCGGGGTCGCGGTTGCTCACCCGCAGGAGTGAAGCGGACGGACCGGCGGGTGCAGCCGGCTTCAGCCCGCGGCCGGTGCGGTCGACCAGGAGAAAAGGTCCGGATGGAACTTTGTGTCCCGTTATGGGACGGATGAACTGATTACGGGCGCATTAGTGTCGTGTGATTTAAGTCACAAGTGACGCCCTATTGCTGACCGAGCGTGCCGAACGCTGTGCTCCCTGTGATTCAGTTCTTCTGGCAATCGGACGATAACCAATCAAGAACTATCCGAAGCAGCCGGGGAGCCCCCGCATGGAAGCCGAGTCGGAGCCGTACGTCCGTCTCGCGACCCTCCGCACCTTGCACCGGGTCGTGGCGGACCTCAACGCTGCCCGCAGCCTGGCGGGCACGCTGCAGGCCGTCGTCGAGGGCGCGGTGCACGGGCTCGGCTTCGACGCCGCCGCGGTCAGCCTGGTCCGCCCGGACGGCGACCTCGTGGTGGCGGCCGTCTGGGAGCTGGAGGAGAGCCCGATGGGCGGCCCCTCCGTGCTGCTCGGCCAGGTCGGCTCCCGGGAGTCCTGGGACCGGCTGCTCGGCGTCAGCGACCACTGGGGCACCCTGCGCTTCCTGCCGTTCGACCGCGGCTGGGCCGTCGCCAGCGACATCCCGCGCTGGATCGGGGACGGCCCGCTGCCCGTGTACGCCAACGACTGGCACCCCGCCGACGGGCTGCTCGCCCCGATGTACAGCGCCGGCGGCGACCTGCTCGGGGTGCTCTCGGTGGACCGCCCGCGCAGCGGCAAGCGCCCCGGCGCGTGGACCCGCGAGGCGCTGGAGATGTTCTCGCTGCAGGCCTCGATCGCGATCGGCAACGCCCGGCTGCGGGCCGAGATGCAACGCGCGCTGGCCCGCCTGGAGAAGGAGCAGCAGGCGCTGCGGGCCAGCGAGGAGAGCTTCCGCCAGGCGTTCGAGTACGCGCCCAGCGGGATGGCCATCACCGAGCTGCACGGCGCCGGGCGCGGCCAGCTGACCAGGGTCAACGACGCGCTCTGCCGGCTCCTCGGCCGCCCCCGCGCGGTGCTGCGCCAGCAGAGCTTCGCCGACCTCGTCCACCCCGAGGACCGGGCCCTGCTGGAGCGCACCAGTGCCGAGAGCGGCCGGGCCGAGCTGCGGCTGTCCCGGCGGGACGGCGGCTACCAGTGGGTCTGCCTGCGCAACTCGATCGTGGCGGACGCGGCCGAGGGGCCCAGCTTCCTGCTCACCCACGTCGAGGACATCGAGGACCGCAAGCGGCACGAGTTCCAGCTCGCCCACCGGGCCAGCCACGACGCGCTCACCGGCCTGCCCAACGGCGCCGAGCTCAAGGCCCGGCTGGCCCGCCGGCTCTGCGCCCAGCCGCAACCGGTCGGCGCCGCGCCCGGCCCCGCCGAGGCGGCCTACTCGCCGGCGTACGGCTACCCCGCCGACTCCTACAGCTCCTACAGCGCCCACGCGGCCCACGACGGGCTGGAGGGCGCGGACCCGTACGCCGGGGCGGTGCACGGCTACGGGCTGCCCGAGGGCGTCCCGCCGCCCGGCCTCGGCCAGGGCTACGGGGAGCACGTGCACGCGGTCGTCCCGGCCGACCACGGGCCGGGCGGCGACGCCTGGTCCGCCCCGTTCCGCTCCGGTGGCGCGGCCGCGGTGGACAAGGGGCTCGCGGTGCTCTTCTGCGACCTCGACGGCTTCAAGTCGATCAACGACCGGTTCGGCCACAACGCGGGCGACGCGGTGCTGGTCGAGGTCGCCCGGCGGCTGAGCCAGGCCGTCCGGGACGGCGACACGGTGGCCCGGCTCGGCGGCGACGAGTTCGTGGTGCTGGCCGACGGCATCGGCCGCGAGGAGGCCAAGGACCTCGCCCACCGGCTGCGCAACGCGATCATCCCGCCGATGCGGATCGACGGCCGGGCGATGCGCGTGGGGGTGAGCCTCGGGATCGGCTGGGCGGGCTGCGGGATGAGCATCGAGGAGGTGCTGCAGACCGCCGACGAGCGGATGTACGACGAGAAGCGCGCCCGTGGCGGGGCGGTGCGCGGGGCGCGCGGAGAGCGCTCGCACCGGCGCGCGGGCTGAGACCGGACGCGGGCGGACGACACGGCCCCGGCGCCCCCGGCGCCGCAGGTGGGTTCCCGGTTACCCGCGAGTTGTCAAGGGTTCTTTTCCTGCTGTCACGTGCGGCAGGTAGGGTGCCCGGTACGACAGCGTCCATGATCTGCGCCGCCCGCAGCCCGGCGGCGCGCACCGGATGGGGGAACAGACCACCGTGACGACCGCCGGCAGCAACGGAGTGCCCGAGGGCCAGGGGGGCGGTGCCCCGCAGGACGACGACCCGTTCGGCTACCTCTACCGCCCGGCCGACGGCTCCACCGGGCAGCCGGCCGAGCCGCAGCAGGGTGTTCCCCGCACGTCCTACAACCGGCCGATGGAGGTCGGACGCGCCCAGTACGGCTACGGCTACCCGCCGCGGCAGCAGCAGCCGTACGGCCAGCAGGGCATGCCGCAGCAGGGGTACCCGGGCGGTCAGCCGCAGGCCCCGTACGGTCAGCCCGGCGTGCCGCAGCAGGCCGAGTACGGCGGCGCGCCCACCCAGCAGAACCGCTACGCCGAGCACTCCCGGCCGCAGCCGGGGGACGAGCGGCCGAGCAGCGGCCGGAGCAAGGGCGCGGTGATCGGCGCGGTCGCCGTGGTCGCGGCCATCGCGATCGGCGCCGGGATAGCGCTCTCCACGGGCGGCGACCCGGGCGGCGGCGACAAGAACGCCAAGGGCGGCGCCGCCACCACCGCCGCGCCCGGCCCCGCCACCCCGGGGGCGACCGCCTCGACCGCCGGCGGCGGCCCCTCGGCGAGCGCCACCCCGATCACCGGCCCGTCGACGGTGGACGCGAGCCAGCTGCAGGCGCAGAACGCGCCCTCCGGCAATGCCGTCAAGGGCGCCAAGTCGGCCGACGGCAGCTACCTGACCCTCCAGCCCGGCGGCTCGGTGACGTGGAGCGGTGAGATCGCCACGGCCGGGACGTACAAGCTGACGGTGCACTACAACTACTCGGGCGGCGACCTCAAGGGCACGGCCGCGGTGAACGGCAAGGACTGGCCGAGCGGGGTGACCTACAAGATCTACGGTCCCGCTCCCAAGGACCAGGCGTCGGCCTGGTACACCACCTGGATACTGCCGCAGTTCCAGGCCGGCCAGAACTCGGTGACCTTCACGGGGCCCGCCGGGGCGTCGATCCTGATCGACCAGATCACCATCGAACCGGGCGGCTGAGCCCGACCGCCCTCCGGACGCACCACGGCCGCCCTCCCCGCAGCGGGGAGGGCGGCCGTCGGCTTTGTCCGGGCGGCTCCTTCAGCCAGCTCGCCCGGGCGGTTCGGTCAGGCCGGCTTCACGGTGGAGAACCGGTCGGCGCCCACGACCCAGCGGCCGCGGCGCATGACGGCGACCAGCTCGAAGCTCCCGGAGTCGACCACCACGAGGTCGGCGAGCTTGCCGGTCTCCAGCGAGCCGATGCGGTCGTCGAGGCCGAGCAGCCGGGCCGGGGTGGCGGACAGCGACTCGACCGCCTGGTTCAGGGTCAGGCCGTTGACGGTCACCGAGCGGCGGAACGCGACGTCCAGGGTGAGGGTGGAGCCGGCGATCGCGCCGCCCTCGACCAGCCGGGCCACGCCGTCCCTGACCCGGACCTGGAGGGGGCCGAGGGGGTAGAGGCCGTCGCCCATGCCGGCGGCGCCCATGGCGTCGGTGATCAGGGCGACGCGGTGGGGGCCGGCGGTGCGGTAGGCGAGGTCGAGGACGGAGGGGTGCAGGTGCACGCCGTCGTTGATCAGCTCGACGGTGACCCGCTCGTCCTCCAGCAGGGCGACGATCGGGCCGGGGGCGCGGTGGGCGATGGCCGGCATGGCGTTGAAGAGGTGGGTGGCGACGGTGGCGCCGGCGTCGATGGCCTGGAGGGTGGTGGCGTAGTCGGAGTCGGTGTGGCCGACGGCGGCGATGATGCCGAGGTCGGCGAGCATGCGCACCGAGTCGAGGCCGCCGGGGAGTTCGGGGGCGAGGGTGACCATGGCGGCGTGGCCGCGGGCGGCGTCGACGAGCTTGCGGACGAGGGCCGGGTCGGGCTCGCGCAGCAGGTCGGGGCGGTGGGCGCCGCAGCGGTTGTGCGAGATGAAGGGGCCCTCGAAGTGGATGCCGGCCAGCACGTCGTCCTCGACGAGTTCGGAGAGGACGGCGGCCTGGCGGGCGAGTTCGTCGATCTCGCCGGTGACGGTGGAGGCGACGGTGGTGGTGGTGCCGTGGTGCAGGTGGGTCCGGGCGGCGAGCAGGGCCTCCTCGGCGATGCCGGAGGCGTAGGAGGCTCCGCCGCCGCCGTGGACGTGCAGGTCCACGAAGCCGGGGACGACGGTGTGACCGGTCAGGTCGAGGTCACCGGGCTCGGCGGGGCCGCCGCCCGTGCCGTCGGTGAGGGCGGAGATCCGGTCGCCCCGGACGGTCAGGCGGCCGCCCTCGACGACACCGCCGGGCAGGACCAGCCGGGCACCGGCCAGGACAGTACGGTCACGGTCCGCGGTGGTCACGCGGTCACCTCCATCGAGAGCAGGTCCCAGGCGAGCAGGCCCGCGCCCAGGGACGCGGCGGTGTCTTTGAGCATGGCCGGAACGACCTTCGGGGGCATCTGGAAGGTCAGACGCTCGGTGACCGCCGAGCGAAGCGGTGTGAAGAGGGTGTCGCCGGCTTCGGCGAGCCCGCCGCCGACGATCACCGTGGACGGGTCGAGCAGGCTCTGGGCGAGGACGATGCCGTCCGCCAGGGCGTCGACCGCCCGCTGCCAGACCGCGAGTGCGCGGTCGTCCCCGGCGGCCACCGCGGCGGCGCAGGATGCCGCGTCGGCGTCGGGGTCGCCGCTGGCCTCGGCCCAGGCGCGCGAGACGGCGGAGGCGGAGGCCAGGGTCTCCAGGCAGCCGCGGGCACCGCAGCCGCACGGTGGTCCGCCCGGGCGGACCACGACGTGGCCGATCTCGCCGCCGTAGCCGTGCGCGCCCGCCTCGATCCGGCCGCCGATGCCGATGGCGCCGGCGATGCCGGTGCCGAGGGCGATGAACAGGAAGCGGTCGACGCCCCGGCCGGCACCGAGCCGGCCCTCGGCCAGGCCGCCCGAACGCACGTCGTGGCCGAGCGCCACCGGCATCGCGGTGCCGTCGGGACCGGCCAGCCGCCCGCCGAGGAGCGTGCGCAGGGGGAGGTCCCGCCAGCCGAGGTTGGCGGAGAAGACCGCGATCCCGTTCTTCTCGTCGATCGTGCCCGGAACGGCCACCCCGGCCGCGAGCGGGGCGACGCCGAAGCGGCGGCGGCCCTCCTCGGCCAGGTCGGTGGCGAAGTCGAGGATGGCGGCGACGACGGCGTCCGTGCCGTGCTCCCGCCCGGTCGGTCGGCGTGCCTCGAACAGCACGGAGCCGTCCTGGGCGAGCAGCGCGGCCTTCATGCCGGTGCCGCCTACATCGAGTGCGATGACGTGCTTCACGGAGGACAGTTTCCCTTGGCGGATAGAAGAGGTCTAGTCCAGTTGTCGGATTGGTCTGGTCCATACTGGGTGAGCTTTGTCGCAGCTGCGGGGGTGTGCGGGGCTTTGGGCGGGGGCGTACGAGGGGTGTCCGGGAGGTGCTCGGGGGTGTCGGTGTTGCGCATCGCGCAACGACCCCGGGCACTTCGGTAACCATTGCGGCGGAGTGGCCCAGTGGTGTGGACCAGTGCTCCGCCGGTTTGGCAGTGTGGCGCCTCCCCCCTGCCGGAATCCCTCGTTCCGGCGGCAGTTCTTCCCCTAAGGCGGTACCCGCGTTGAACAGGCGCGTCCACGTTCCCACCCGTGTGCTCGGCAGTGTGCTGGCCGGAGCGGTGGCACTCACCGGTGTCGGCGCGTGCAGCGGGCAGGGCGACGGGACCGTCACCCTCAAGCTGGTCGCCGCGGACTACGGGGAGAACCAGGAGACCGGCTCCAAGCGCTACTGGGACGCGGTCGCCAAGGGCTTCGAGGCCGCCAACCCCGGGATCAAGGTCAGCGTCGAGGTCGACAGCTGGACCGAGATCGGCAAGAAGGTCGACGACATGATCGCGGCCGGCAAGTCGCCGGACCTGCTGCAGACCGGCGGCTTCGCCGACCAGGTCGCGGCGGACCGGCTGTACCCGGCGTCCGACGTGCTCACGATGGACGCCCAGGCGAACTTCCTGGACGGCTTCGCGCACGCCGGGCAGGTGCTCGGCATCCAGTACGGGATCCCGTTCGTGTCCTCGTCACGGGTGCTCTTCTACAACAAGGCGGTGTTCCGGCAGGCGGGGATCGCGCAGCCGCCCGCCACCTGGAGCGAGCTGAAGCAGGACGCGGAGAAGATCAAGGCCAAGGTGCCGGGGGTGACCCCGTACGGGCTTCCGCTGGGGCCGGAGGAGGCGCCCGCGGAGTCCATGCTGTGGACGCTGAGCGGCGGCGGGAGCATCTCCGACGACGTCGGCAACTACACCATCGACAGCGTCCAGAACCAGGCCACCTTCGGCTGGCTGAAGAGCAACCTGGTGAGCACCGGGCTGACGTACCCGGACCCGGGGAAGATGAACCGCACCCCGGTGTTCCAGGACTTCGCCGCCGGGAAGGTCGCGATGCTGAACGGGCACCCGACGCTGCTGCGGATGGCGACCACCGGGAACGTCGACTTCGGGACGGCGCCGATCCCGAAGAAGGACGGCGTGGGCCGGACGGGGAGCCTCGGCGTCGCGGACTGGATGATGGCGTTCAAGGCGAACGCGCACAAGAACGAGATCAAGAAGTTCCTGTCGTTCGTCTACAACCGGGACAACCAGCTGAAGTTCGACGAGCAGTACAACCTGCTGCCGGTCACCCAGGACGCGTTCAACCAGATGACGACGGACCCGAAGCACGCCGACCTCAAGCAGTTCGCGGTCGGGCTGACCAACGCGAGCTTCTACCCGTTCGGGGACCCGGCCTGGGGTGAGGTCAGCAACCGGATCAAGGCGGGGATCGGGCAGGCCGTGACGGGGGACCCGAAGCAGGTGCTCGGGGGGCTGCAGGACGCGGCGGTGAAGGAGGCGGCGCGGGTCCGCAAGTAGGGGCCCGTCGTCCGGCCCCGCCGTGCCGCGGAGGCCCGGTCCCGGTGGTTCGGGGCCGGGCCTCGGTGCGTCTCCGCTCAGGGGAGCGTGATCGCGTAGGCCTTGCGGAGGGTCTCGTGGACCGTCCACGTCGTGCGGTCGCCCTCGCGCAGCACCGCGCAGTCGCCGGGGCCGACCTCCAGGGTCGGGCCGCCCTCGATCTCGATGGTGGCCCGGCCGCTGAGGACCACGAACATCTCGTCGGCCTCGACGTCGGTGACCACGCCGGGGGTGATCTGCCAGAGGCCGCGCAGCTGGCGGCCGTCCGCGGACTCGGAGAGGACCCTGCCGGTGACCTCGGGGGTGCCGGAGACGATCTGGGACGGGTCGAGCGGGTCGGGTTCGAGGTCGGCCGCGGGGATGTTCAGGACGAAGCTGGGCGTGGTCATGGGGTGACGGTAGCCGGGGCCGGAGAGCGGTGGGGCGAGCACTGTGTGTCGGGGTCGCGCGGGAGAATGACACTCCGTAGTGGTCGGCGGAGGTGTGCGCGGTGGGCGAGCTGAGTGAGCGGGACCGGGCGGTGCTGGCGCTGGAGGGGCGGCAGTGGCGGACGGCGGGGGCCAAGGAGCGGGCCATCCGGGAGGAGCTGGGGCTCTCCTCCACGCGGTACTACCAGCTGCTGAACGCGCTGCTGGACCGGGAGGAGGCGCTGGCGCACGCACCGGTGCTGGTCAATCGGCTGCGGCGGATCCGGGCCGCTCGACGGGCGGCCCGCTAGGGGGTGGGCTGCGGGCGGCCGGGGGGTATGGGCCTCGGTATGGGATTCGAAGAGACGTGGGTGCCGGGGACCGAGGCCGGGCGGGACGGGGTGCGGGCGATCCTGCGGGCGCCCCGGGACGCGGTGATCGGGCTGGACTTCGACGGGACGTTGGCGCCGATCGTCGCCGACCCCGGGCAGGCGAGGGCGCATCCGGGGGTGGCGGGGGCGCTGCGGGTGCTGGCCCCGGCGGTCGGGGCCGTGGTGGTGGTGACGGGGCGGCCGGCGGCGCTGGCGGTGGAGTACGGCGGGCTGGCCGGGGTGCCGGGGGTCGTGGTGCTCGGGCACTACGGGGCCGAGCGCTGGGAGGACGGCGAGGTGACGGCGCCGGAGGTCCACCCGGGGGTGGCCGGGGCGCGGGAGGCGTTGCCGCTGGTGACGGCACGGGTGGGGGCACCCGAGGGGGTGTGGGTGGAGGACAAGGGGCGCTCGGTGGCGGTGCACACGCGGCGTACGGCGGAGCCCGAGGGGACCTTGGAGCTGCTGCGGGCGCCGGTGGCGGAGTTGGCCGCCGAGTACGGGCTGGTGGTGGAGCCCGGACGGCTGGTGCTGGAGCTCCGGCCGCCGGGGGTGGACAAGGGCGCGGCGCTGACCGGGTTCCTGCGGGAGCGCGGCGCCCGGTCGGTGCTGTACGCGGGGGACGACCTCGGGGACGTGGCGGCGTTCGCGGCGGTGGAAGAGCTGCGCGCGGACGGGCTGGCCGGGCTGCTGGTGTGCAGCGCGGCGGTCGGGGACGCGCCGGTGAAGGAGCTGGCCGACCGCGCGGACCTGGTGGTCGCGGGGCCGGCCGGGGTGGTGGAGCTGTTGGCGGCGTTGGGGGAGGCTCTCACGGGGAGTTGAGCGGGGCCAGCGCGTTGAGCTGGTCGAGGAACCACTGCTGCGGGGGGAGTGCGGTGGCCGCCGCCGCGAGGCGCTTGGTGCGGCCGGCGCGCTCCTCCTCGGGCATGGTCAGCGCGGTGTGCAGGGCGTCGGCGGTGGCGATGACGTCGTACGGGTTGACCGTCAGGGCGTCGTCGGCGAGCTCCGCGTGGGCGCCGGCCTCCCGGGAGAGGACGAGGGCGCAGCCGCGGTCGGAGACGACCGGGACCTCCTTGGCCACCAGGTTCATGCCGTCCCGGATCGGGTTCACCAGGGCGACGTCGGCCAGGCGGTAGGCGGCGAGGGAGCGCGGGAAGTCGTCGTTGACGTGCAGGATCAGGGGCTGCCAGTCCGGGGTGGCGAACTCGGTGTCGATGGCGTCGGCGAGTTCGCGGACCTGCGCCGTGTAGTTGCGGTACTCGGCCAGGTCGGTCCGCGACGGGTAGGCGAAGGCGATGTGGACCACGCGGTCGTGCCACTCGGGGCGGGTGCGGAGCAGGTGCCGGTAGGCCAGCAGGCCGCGGACGATGTTCTTGCTCAGCTCGGTGCGGTCGACCCGGACGATCGTGCGCCGCTCGCCGACGGCCTCGCGCAGGGCGGCGAGGCGTTCGTCCACGTCGGGGCGGTGGGAGCGTTCGCGCAGGAAGTCGGCGTCGGCGCCGAGGGCGTGGACGCCGAGGGCGGTGGTGCGGCCGTCGAGGGTGACGGTGAGCGCCTCGTGGTCGACGTCGGCGCCGAGGAGGTCCGCGCAGCAGGCGGCGAAGGCGCGGGCCCAGCGTTCGGTGAGGAAGCCGGCCCGGTCGGCGCCCAGGATGCCGGTGAGGACGGCGCGGGCGACGTCGTCGGGGAGCATCCGGTAGTACTCGGGCGGGGCCCAGGGGGTGTGCGAGAAGTGGCCGATCCGCAGGTCGGGGCGGGCGGCGCGGAGCAGCGCCGGGGCCAGGGACAGGTGGTAGTCCTGGACGAGGACGGCGGCGTTCGGGGCGGCCTCGGTGGCCAGCGCCTCGGCGAAGGCCGTGTTGTAGGCCCGGTAGGCGGCCCATTCGGTGCGGAAGTCGGCGTCGAAGGCGGGGGCGGTGGGGGTCGCGTACAGCAGGTGGTGGACGAACCAGAGGGTGGAGTTGGCGACGCCGTTGTAGGCGCGGGCGAAGGTCTCGGGGTCGATGTCCAGCATCCGGACGGCCTGCCCGCCGACGTCGTGGCCGGCCAGGTCGAGGCGGCCGTCGGGGGCTTCCGCGGCGGCTCTGCGGTCCGCGGCGCCGAGGGCCGCGCAGACCCAGACGGCGTTCGGGTCGTCGATGGCGGAGAGGCCGGAGACCAGGCCGCCGCCGCCGCGCCGCAGGGTCAGCGTGCCGTCGTCGGCGGTGCTGAACGACACCGGTCCCCGGTTGGAGGCCACCAGGACGGGGGCGGTGCCGGTCGCACTCGAACGTTCGGTCGTGAGATCGCCCATGGTTGGCATGTTGCCGGGCGCCCGGCGTGGCAAACCCGTCATCGGTGGGTGGCGTATTCGGGGACGGTGTGCATCGGGGGGCGTTCCAGGGCGGTCACCGGGTGGGTGTGGGCGAGGAAGGCGCGGGTCTCCGGGTCGCGGGCGAACTGGGTGAGCTCCGGGCGGACCAGGTCGGCGGAGGCCTTGAGCCGGTGGGCGCGGTCGAGGCGTTCGAGCGCGGTGCGGTAGATGGTGGCGGCCATCCGGCCGAGGGCCTGGCCGTCCTGGTGGCGGTGGTGCCGGACGCCGACGTCCACCTGGGCCAGGGCGTCCAGGCCGACCAGCTCCAACGCGTCGACGAGCAGGCCGAGTTCGACGCCGTAGCCGGTGGGGAAGGGCAGCCGTTCGAGCAGTGAGCGGCGGGCCGCGTACTCGCCGCCGAGGGGCTGGACGAAGCCGGCGAGTTCCGGCCAGTGCAGGTTGAGGAGGGGGCGGGCGACGAGTTCGGTGACCCGGCCGCCGCCGGCCGGGAGGACGGCGGCGCGGTCCCCCGCGGCGGAGCCGCTCAGTGCGACTTCGAGGGGGCGGTCGTACATGGCCTTGACCAGCTGGATGGACTCGTCGGTCAGCAGCGGCCCGACGATGCCGGAGACGAAGGCCGGGTCGAACTCGCGCAGGTCGGCGTCCACGAAGCAGACGATGTCGCCGCGGGTGACCAGAAGCGAGCGCCAGAGCACCTCGCCCTTGCCGGGGGCGGCGGGCAGCCGGGGCAGGATGGCGTCGCGGTGCTCCACCCGGGCACCGGCCTCGGCGGCGGCCTCGGCCGTGCCGTCGGTGGAGCCGGAGTCGACCACGACCAGTTCGTCGACCAGCGGGAGGCGTTCCATCAGCTCGCGGCGGACGGTGCGGACGATGTCGCCGACGGTGGCCTCCTCGTCCAGGGCGGGGAGGACGACGCTGATCGTGCGGCCGGTGCGTTCCTTGGCCGCGAGGAGGGTGTCGACCGGCCGGTCGGCCGCGCTCCAGGAGCGGCGGCGCAGCCAGGACGCCGCCTGCGGGAGGAGCTCGGGAGTCGGTTCGGCGGGCACGGAGGTCTCCTCGGCGGGTCGGGTGGGACGGGTCATCTCGCGTGGCGGACGGTCCCGTTCAGGATTGGCGCCTTCGGATACAGTCTTCGTACAGCGGTAGGACCCATGCACGCCGGGGTCGCCGTCGAGCACCACCACAATTTCACAAGCTCATCCAGAGGGACTGAGGGAACGGCCCGTTGACGTCCCGGCAACCTTCTCGCGCGGCTGTCGACGACAGGCCCCGGCGGGACAGGTGCCAATTCCGGCCTGTGGCGCGTCCGCGCTGCGGGGAAGATGAGGAGAGAGGCCTCGCCGTCATGGCTATCGACACTGCCGCACCTGTTTCCGTGGACCTCGGCCCCGCCGCCGCCCTGTCCTGTCGGGAGTGCGGAACCCGCTTCCCGCTCGGTCCCAGCTTCGCGTGCCTGGAGTGCTTCGGCCCGCTGGAGATCGCCTACGAGTTCGGCAGCGAGGGCGCCGAGGAGCTGCGCAAGCGGATCGAGGCCGGCCCGACTTCGGTCTGGCGGTACGCGCCGCTGCTGCCGGTGCCGGCCGACGTCGCCTCCAAGCCCAACCTGAACCCGGGCTGGACCCCGCTGGTGAAGGCGGACAACCTGGGCCGCGAGCTCGGTTTCACCGCGCAGCTGCACATCAAGGACGACTCCGGGAACCCGACGCACTCGTTCAAGGACCGCGTGGTGGCCTGCGCCATCGAGGCGGCGCGGGCGTTCGGCTACACGACGCTGTCCTGCTCCTCCACCGGCAACCTGGCCGGTGCGGTGGGCGCGGCGGCCGCCCGGGCCGGCTTCCGGTCCTGCGTGTTCATCCCGCACGACCTGGAGCAGGGCAAGGTCGTCATGGCCGGGGTGTACGGCGGCGAGCTGGTCGGCATCGAGGGCAACTACGACGACGTGAACCGCTTCTGCTCGGAGCTGATCGGGGACCCGGCCGGCGAGGGCTGGGGCTTCGTCAACGTCAACCTGCGGCCGTACTACGGCGAGGGCTCCAAGACGCTGGCGTACGAGATCTGCGAGCAGCTCGGGTGGCGGCTGCCGGAGCAGATCGTGATCCCGATCGCCTCGGGCTCCCAGCTGACGAAGATCGACAAGGGCCTGCAGGAGCTGATCAAGCTCGGCCTGGTCGAGGACCGGCCGTACCGGGTCTTCGGCGCCCAGGCCGAGGGCTGCTCCCCGGTGTCGGCCGCCTTCAAGGCCGGCCGGGACGTGATCAAGCCGGTCAAGCCGGACACCATCGCCAAGTCGCTGGCGATCGGCAACCCGGCCGACGGCCCGTACGTGCTGGACATCGCCCGCCGCACGGGCGGCGCGGTGGAGGACGTCACGGACGCCGAGGTCGTGGCGGCGATCCGGCTGCTGGCGCGGACCGAGGGCATCTTCGCCGAGACCGCGGGCGGGGTGACCGTCGGCGTGCTGAAGAAGCTGGTCGAGACCGGGCAGCTGGACCCGGCCAAGGAGACCGTCGCGATCAACACCGGCGACGGCCTGAAGACCCTGGACGCCGTCTCCGACGCCGGGATGAGCGCCGTCATCCGCCCGACGCTGGACGCGTTCCGCGCTGCCGGCCTCGCGTCCGCCTGAACCACGCCGCCGGCCCCGTGCCCGCCCCGACCGCTGCCCCGCAAGGCCGCACCCCCGCAAGGAGAGTCATGAGCGCCAACGTCCGCATCCCCACCATCCTGCGCACCTACACCGGCGGCGCCGCCGAGGTGACCGCCGAGGGCGCCACCCTGGCCGAGGTCATCGCCGACCTGGAGAAGAACCACGCGGGCATCTCCGCCCGCATCCTGGACGACACCGGCAAGCTGCGCCGTTTCGTCAACGTCTACGTGAACGACGACGACGTGCGCTTCGCCGAGGGCCTGGCGACCGAGATCGAGGACGGCGCCGGCGTCTCGATCATTCCGGCGGTGGCCGGCGGCTGCTGAGCCGTCCCGCGCGCCATTCGGCCGCCCGTGCGTACGGAATTCCGCTCTCCGTATGTACGGGCGGCCGGTTGCATTCCGGCGGGAATATTTGCGGGTCGAGTCGGAGTAGAGTGTCGCTCGGTTGGGAACAGGGGTTCCCTCTCGGCCGTTCGCGGCGTTCCGCCGGGCTGGGCCCGGCCGATGGGACCGGGCCGTGAAACATGTCAGGCCGATGTCAGAATTACCGCGGGGATTTGGGTAATTCGTCCGCTATGTCCCGCGTGGAATGCCGAGATTTTTCCGGTTCGGCCCGTCCTGTCCCTTGCTGCCGGGGCGGAATTACCGGCGGTTGACCCTGTTGCAGAGGGCTTCGGTCCGGATACATTCAGCGGCGGTCGACGCAATCACCCGCTCACCGGAGCCCGTTGGGCGTTCCGTGCGGACGGTTGCGGCGTGCACGGCTGCGCCCAGGGGGGGTTCCCCGGGCGGGCCGTCAACCAACCCGGGCCCGCGACCTGCGGGCGCGTGAAGGGCCAGCACAGCACTAGGGGAGTTCGGAATGGCTCAGGGCACCGTCAAGTGGTTCAACGCGGAGAAGGGCTACGGCTTTATCGCGGTCGACGGTGGTGCGGACGTCTTCGTCCACTACAGCGCGATCCAGATGGACGGCTACCGCACCCTTGAGGAGGGCCAGCGGGTCGAGTTCGAGATTTCCCAGGGACAGAAGGGCCCGCAGGCGGACATGGTTCGCGCGGCGGTCTGACCCCTTCCGACTCCAGGAGCTCGGCGCGGCCCACGGCTGGTGACCGCTCGCTTCTCGACGGGCCCGTACGACACGCGTCGTACGGGCCCGTCGCCGTTCCCGGGCGGCCCCCGGGGGTGGTCCCAGCGGCGGCTCGCGGGTTGGCGATTGGGCTTGCACTCGACCACCCGGAGTGCTAATCATTGGCGTTAGCACTCACAGCGTGAGAGTGACAGCGGACCGGGTCGGTGAGGCCCCCGGGAGCGGTAGGGGAAAAGACCCCCGCACACCAGGGCCGTCCGTCGCGGGCACCCCTTGGTCCGAGCAGTCGACCGTGTCCCGGAGGACCACTTCTGATGGCCAAGATCATCGCCTTTGATGAGGAAGCTCGCCGCGGCCTTGAGCGTGGCATGAACCAGCTCGCCGACGCAGTGAAGGTCACGCTCGGCCCCAAGGGCCGCAACGTCGTGCTGGAGAAGAAGTGGGGCGCCCCCACGATCACCAACGACGGTGTCTCCATCGCCAAGGAGATCGAGCTCGAAGACCCGTACGAGAAGATCGGTGCGGAGCTCGTCAAGGAGGTCGCCAAGAAGACGGACGACGTCGCGGGTGACGGCACCACCACCGCCACCGTGCTCGCCCAGGCCCTGGTTCGCGAGGGTCTGCGCAACGTCGCCGCCGGCGCCAACCCGATGGCCCTGAAGCGCGGCATCGAGAAGGCCGTCGCGGCCGTCTCCGACCAGCTGCTGGCCCAGGCCAAGGACGTGGAGACCAAGGAGCAGATCGCCTCCACCGCCTCCATCTCCGCCGCCGACACCCAGATCGGCGAGCTGATCGCCGAGGCCATGGACAAGGTCGGCAAGGAAGGCGTCATCACCGTCGAGGAGAGCAACACCTTCGGCCTGGAGCTTGAGCTCACCGAGGGCATGCGCTTCGACAAGGGCTACATCTCCGCCTACTTCGCCACCGACCTGGAGCGCATGGAGGCGACGTTCGAGGACCCGTACATCCTCATCGCCAACTCCAAGATCGGCTCGGTCAAGGACCTGCTCCCGCTGCTGGAGAAGGTCATGCAGAGCGGCAAGCCGCTCGTCATCATCGCCGAGGACGTCGAGGGCGAGGCCCTGTCGACCCTGGTCGTGAACAAGATCCGCGGCACCTTCAAGTCCGTCGCCGTCAAGGCCCCGGGCTTCGGCGACCGCCGCAAGGCCATGCTCGGCGACATCGCCATCCTCACCGGTGGCACCGTGATCTCCGAGGAGGTCGGCCTCAAGCTGGAGAACGCCGGCATCGACCTGCTGGGCACCGCCCGCAAGGTGGTCATCACCAAGGACGAGACCACCATCGTCGACGGTGGCGGCGACAGCGAGCAGGTCGCGGGCCGCGTGAACCAGATCCGCGCCGAGATCGAGAACAGCGACTCGGACTACGACCGCGAGAAGCTCCAGGAGCGCCTCGCCAAGCTGGCCGGCGGCGTGGCCGTCATCAAGGCCGGCGCGGCCACCGAGGTGGAGCTCAAGGAGCGCAAGCACCGCATCGAGGACGCCGTCCGCAACGCCAAGGCCGCCGTCGAGGAGGGCATCGTCGCCGGTGGTGGCGTCGCCCTGCTGCAGGCCGGTGTCGCCTTCGACAAGCTGGAGCTGGACGGCGACGAGGCCACCGGTGCCAACATCGTCAAGGTCGCGCTGGAGGCCCCGATCAAGCAGATCGCGACCAACGCCGGCCTGGAGGGTGGCGTCGTGGTGGAGAAGGTGCGCAACCTCCCCGCCGGTCACGGCCTGAACGCCGCCACCAACGAGTACGTCGACCTGGTCGCCGCGGGCATCATCGACCCGGCCAAGGTCACCCGCTCCGCGCTGCAGAACGCCGCCTCCATCGCGGCGCTGTTCCTCACCACCGAGGCCGTCATCGCCGACAAGCCGGAGAAGGCCGCTGCGGCCGCCGGCGGCGGCATGCCGGGCGGTGACATGGACTTCTGATCCTGATCGTTTCGATCGGATCGGTTCGTTCCCCGTCCGCGTGGGCGGTTCCCTTCGGGGAGCCGCCCACGCGGCGTTTCCGCGTTCCGGCGCGCCGACGGAGAATGGACGGATGGCAGCTGACGACATCGAGACCGCCCTGCACAACGCGCGGGCACTGATCCTGGCCGACCTCACCGCGCGGGACGTGGCGGACGCCGCCGTCGTCTCGCTGGTGGAGCAGGCGGTGACGCACCGCCGCTGGTGGCTGGAGCAGTGGCCGGACGGCACCGAGTACGTGCTCGGGCTGGTCGCCCAGGACGTCCAGGACGCGCTGCTGGAGGCGTACGGGCGCTGGCCGCTGTGCACCGGGTGCGCGGCCGACGGGGACCCGCACGCGCTGAGCGTGGAGCCCGAGCTGGGGCCGGAGCCGCACTGGGTGTGCGGCAAGCAGGGCGCGGTGGTGGCGCCGGTCGGGAAGCTGGTCTGAGGGGGGCCGGTCCGAAGGGCCTGGTCTGAGGGGCCGGTCCGAGGGGCCGGTCCGAGGGGGCTGCTCAACCCTCCAGGCGGCGGAGTTCGGCCGCCAGGTTGGCGTGGGCGGCGTCCGTGAAGCGCTCGCGGGCGGCGGGGGTGCGGTAGAGCGCGGGTAGTGCCAGGAGCCCGCGCAGCACGGCGGCGCGGCCGGCGCGGAAGTCCGGCTCGGGGACGAAGCCGTACTCCTCCCGGACGGCGGCCGCGTACGCCGCGTACGCCTCGGGGGTGCCGCCGAGGACGGCGAGGTCCGCGTCGCAGAGCACCTCGCCCTCGCGGTCGCCCGGTGCGGGGTCGTGGGTGACGGTGAGCAGGACGAGCCGTTCGACCTCGGCCACCCGGGCGGCGGGCAGGCCGGCGGCGGTGAGGGCCCGGACGGCCAGGGCGGCGCTGCGCTCCTCGTTCTCGCTGCGGTCGGGCCGGTAGACGGCGTCGTGGAACCAGGCCGCGAGGCGGACGGCATCCGGGTCGGCGGCGTGCCCGGCCAGGTCGTCGACGTGCCGCAGGACCGCGCTCAGGTGTTCCCGGGTGTGGTACCGGCGCTGCGGCTCCGACCAGCGGCGCAGCAGCTCCCGGCCGTACGGTTCGGGGTCGGTCGCGGCGCCGCAGCGGTGCAGCAGGGCGGTCCAGGCGGGGAGCAGTTCCTCGGAGATCGTCATGGGTTCCATTCTGTCCGGCGGTTCAGGTGGACGGTATATGCCGTCGGGCGATATATGTGGACCATGACAGAACGCTCCATGCAGGAGCCGACACTGCTTCTGCTCACCGCGCTCGCCGATGCCCCGAGGCACGGCTACGCGCTCATCCAGGAGATCGCCGTGATCTCGGAGGGCCGGGTCAAGATGCGCACCGGCACGCTCTACGGAGCGCTCGACCGGCTGCTGGGCCAGGGCCTGATCGAGGTCGCCGCCGAGGAGGTGGTGGACGGCCGGGCCCGGCGCACCTACGCGCTGACGGACGCCGGCCGCGGTGCGCTGGCCGCCGAGGCCGCGCGGCTGCGGGCGGTGGCCACCGAGGCGGAACGCCGGCTCGCCGCGCTCCGCTCGGTGCTGAAGGGGAAGCCGGGGCCCGAGGGGCGGGCCCTGGGGGGAGGGGGTCTCGCATGACCACGCCGACGATCGGAGCGCCCCCGGCCGCGCTGAGGGCCGTGCTCCAGCTGTTCCCGGCCGGCTACCGGCGGGAGAACGGCGACGAGATGGTGGCGGTCTTCGCCGATGTCACGGCGGAGGCGGACCGCTCGGCCGTCGCCCGGGAGGTGTTCGACCTGGCCGCGTACGGGCTGCGGGTGCGGCTCGGGCTGACCGGCTCCTCGGCGCTCGGGCGCGTGCTCGCGCTGGCCGCCCCGATGGTCGCCGGCGCGCTGGCCGGTTCGGGGCTGGTGCCCTGGATCGCCGACCCGGACCGGGCCGCGTTCCGGCTGACCTGGGACCGCTCGTACACCTCGTACGCCACGATCCTCGCGCCGCCGGTGACCGCGATGCTGCTGGGGGCGGCGGCGGTGCTGGGGCGCTGGACGGCCGTGCGGGTCATCGCGCTGCTGCAGGCGGTGCTCGGGCTGACCGTGCTGGCCCAGGCGTTCGGTCGGCCGAACTTCATCGACTGGTGGTGGATGGGGTACGTCGGCATGGCGACCCTGCCGGCCGCGTTCGCCGCGGTGCTGCTGCTCGCGGCGCCGACGGAACTGCTGCCACGGCCGACCTGGCGCACCGGGGCGCTGGTGCTGGGCTCGGTGGCCGGGGGCGGGATGCTGGTGGCGCTGCAGCGCTGGGACGACACGACCTTCCCGCTGGACGCGCCGTGGTTCGCGGTGCTGCTGCTCGTACCGCTGCTGCTGACCTTCACCGCGTTGCGCGGGCGGGAGCTGCCGGCCGCCGTGGGCGTCGCGGTGCTGTCGCTGACGACGTTCGCGAGCCTGTTCAACATCTGGCGGGAGTCGCGCGGGATCTCGCACCTGCTGCCGATCGCGCTGCCGGCGGTGGGGCTGCTGGTGATCGTCGCGGTGGCGGTGCAGCGGATCGGGCGGGGCGGCGCGGGCGGTCCGGGGGCCGGCGGCGACGCCGGTCGGGAGCGCGCCGCGGCGTGACCCACGGCCCGGGGCGGTCTCGTCGGGTCCGGTGGGATGTGGCAGGCTGTCGATATGTCTAGACCAATTTTCGAAGTCATCGCGCTGACGCCCCAGGACGCCCAGGCCGCCGAGTCGGGCGGCGCCGACCGGCTCGAACTGGTCACCGACATGGCCGCCGACGGGCTCACCCCGGCCGTCGAGGACTTCGCCCGGATCCGGGCCGCCGTCGGCATCCCGCTGCGCGTCATGCTCCGGATCCGGGACGGCTTCGCCCCCGGCGACCTGGACGGGCTGTGCGCCCGGGCCGCCGAGCTGCGGGCCGAGGGCGCCGAGGAGTTCGTCTTCGGCTTCCTCGACGCCGACGGCGCCGTCGACCTGGCCGCCACCGCGGCCGTCGCCGAGGCGGTGGCCGGCTGCCGCTGGACCTTCCACCGGGCGATCGACCACAGCGCCGACCGGGCCGCCCTGCGGGCCGCGGTCGGCGCCCTGCCCGGGCTGGACACCTTCCTCACCTCGGGTGCTGCCGCCGGGGTGGACGCCGGGCGCGGGGTGCTCTCGGCCGAGCTGGCCCGGGCGGGCGAGCCCGGCCACCGGCAGCGGATCCTGATCGGCGGCGGCCTGCGGGCCGAGCACCTGGCGGAGCTGCGGGCCGAGGGCTTCGACGCCTTCCACGTCGGCGGCGCGGTGCGGGTCGACGGCTGGCACACGCCGGTGGACGCGGCCAAGGTCGCCGAGTGGCGGGCCCGGATCGACGGCTGAGCGTGGAAGCGCCGACAGCCGGGCGGCCGGTGCCCGTCGCACGGAGAAGGGGGCCGGGCCGTTCACGGCCCGGCCCTTCTCCGTGTCGTCAGCGGAGCCGGTCCGGCAGCGGCTCGGCGTGCAGGACCGTCAGCCCGGAGACGGCGCGGGTCAGCGCCACGTACAGCCGCCGCAGGCCGGACCGCTCGTCAGGCTCGCCGGCGATCACCGCGGCGGGCTCGTCCAGCACCACGTAGTCGTACTCCAGGCCCTTGGCCAGCGAGGCCGGCACGAGCGTCAGCCGGGCCTCGGCGCTGGTCTCGGTGCCGGGGGAGAGGTGCGGCAGGCCGGCCGCGGCCAGCGCCTCGGCGAGCAGCGGGATCCTGGCGTCGGCGGCGATCAGACCGGTCGAGCCCTCGCGCTCCAGGGCCTCCCGGCAGGCGGCGACGACCGCCTCCGACAGCTCCCCGTCCGGGACGTGGCGGATCGCCAGCGAACCGGGCGTCTCGCGGACCGAGGTGGCCGGGGCCAGGCCCGGGGCGATCTCCGGGAGCAGCCGCGAGGCGTACGCGATGACCTCCTCCGGCACCCGGAAGCCCTTGGTCAGCTCCTCGATGTGCGCCTCCGGCTTGCCCAGGTGGTGCAGCGCGTCCGGCCAACTCTCCGTCGCCCACGGGGTGGTGCCCTGGGCGAGGTCGCCGAGGACGGTGGCCGAGCCGGTGGTGCAGCGGCGGCCGACCGCGCGGTACTGCATCGGGGAGAGGTCCTGCGCCTCGTCCAGCACGACGTGGCCGAGCGAGGGTGTGCGCTGCACCAGGTCGGTGGCCTCGTCCACCAGGACGGCGTCGGCCGGAGTCCAGCGGGCCGTCTTCACCGAGCGGCCCGGCTTGGGCCACAGCACCGCCTGCTGCTCCTCGGGCGTCAGCACGCCCTCGGCGCACTCGGCCAGGAACGCCGGCTCGGAGAGCAGCCGCAGCACGAGCTTCGCCGGGTCGACGGCGGGCCAGCACTCCTTGACCACCGCCTTGACCGCGGCGTTGCGCGCCACCGCGTCCTGCACCCGGTCGTCCGGGGCCTCGCCGCCCTGCTCCATCTTCAGCAGTACGGCGTGCGCGATGCGCTGCGGCAGGGCGTCGCGGGCGGCGCCGTAGCGCACCTCGCGGCCCTTCAACTCCTCGATGATCTCGGTGAGTTCGTGCACGGGGAGACGCCAGCGGCGGGAGCCGCGGATCACCACGCATGGCTCGGCGGGCAGCGTGATGCCGGCCCGCACCGCCCGGCGCAGCACCTCGGCCATCCGGGCGTCGCCCTTCAGCCGGGCCGCCTCCGGGGTGTCCTCGCCGCGCACCTCGACGTGTCCGACCAGCTGCTGCACGGTGGCCTGGGCGACGTCCAGCTCGCCGAGGGCCGGGAGGACCTGCTCGATGTAGGAGAGGAAGGCGTTGTTCGGCCCGATCACCAGCGTGCCGGTCCGGGCCAGGCGCTCGCGGTGCGCGTACAGCAGGTAGGCGACGCGGTGCAGGCCGACGGCGGTCTTCCCGGTGCCCGGCGCTCCCTGGACGCAGATGGTGCCCGTGACGTCGGAGCGGACGATCTCGTCCTGCTCGGGCTGGATGGTGGCGACGATGTCGCGCATCGGGCCGACGCGGGGCTTCTCGATCTCGGCGGCGAGCAGGGCGGAGGAGGTCTCCTCCTCCGCCGGGTCGGTGAGGTGCTCGTCCTCGTAGGCGGTGAGCTCGCCGCCGGTGTAGCCGAAGCGGCGGCGGCGCTCGACGTCCATCGGATCGGTCCGGGTGGCCCGGTAGAACGGCTGGGAGACCGGCGCGCGCCAGTCGATCACCATCGGGTCGCCGGCGGCGTCGTGGACGTGGCGGCGGCCGATGTAGAAGTTCTCTCCCTCCCGTCGCCCACCGCCACCCTCGTCCGACGCGCTTCGCGCGGTACCTCCCGTGCCGCCCTCGCTCAGCTCCTCGCTGATCGCGTGCAGGTAGTCGAGGCGGCCGAAGAACAGCGGGGTGTGGGAGAGGTCGGCCAGGGCGGCGATCCTGGCCTCGATCTGGTTCTGCAGGACGACGGCGGACACCCAGGTGCCGGTCACGTCGCGCAGGTCCAGGGACTCGACGTCCTCGCGCATCGCTCGCAGCGCTGCCCGGGACGACGCCAGGTGCTCGCGTTCGCGCTGGAGGGGGTCGGTGGTGGGGGTGGCGGGCACAGCGAACCTTCCCGGCTGCCCCGGTGGCGGGCGCAGCGGATCGATGGAGCTCACGGTGGGGTACAGCCGACCGGTTGCCGAACGGTCGACGCCTCCCCCGGCTGCCTGCGGGACTCCAGCAGGTACCACGGTTCGGGAGGGGGCAGACGGACGATCCTAGACCCGTCCGGTCCGGGGTTCCAGCCGGGCAGGTCTCGGGGTTGCCCCTACCCCGGCCCCGGGGTCGCCCGTACACCCGGAGGACGACCTCCGTCCCGACGGGTACGGCCTTTGGAGTGATGCCCTCGGCCGGTCGGGTGCCTACCGTTGAAGACATGAGCACCCAGAACCGCACCTCCCGTTCGGGCCCGGCCGGCGCGACCGCCGTCCAGGGCCGCCACCGCAATCCGCTGAGCACCGCCGTCCGCAACGTCGGCATCGCCCTGGACACCGCCGCGCGCGTGATCTTCCTCGGGCGCGACGGTGTCCGCTACTGAGCCGCCCGCTGCCGGGCCGTCCGCTGCCGGGCCGTCCGGCTACAGCACGTCGTCCGCGTCGATGATCCGGTACGCGTAGCCCTGCTCGGCCAGGAAGCGCTGCCGGTGGGCGGCGAAGTCCTGGTCCACGGTGTCCCGGGCGACCACCGAGTAGAAGTGGGCCGCGTGGCCGTCCGCCTTGGGGCGCAGCACGCGGCCGAGCCGCTGGGCCTCCTCCTGGCGGGAGCCGAAGGTCCCGGAGACCTGGATGGCCACCGTGGCCTCGGGCAGGTCGATCGAGAAGTTCGCGACCTTGGAGACCACCAGGACGCCGATCTCCTTGTTCCGGAAGGCGTCGAAGAGCTTCTCGCGCTGGGCGTTGCTGGTCTCGCCCTTGATCACCGGGGCGTCCAGGGCCTCGCCGAGCTCGTCCAACTGGTCGATGTACTGGCCGATGATCAGCGTCTGGTCCTTCTCGTGCTTCCTGACCAGCGCCTCCACCACCCGCCGCTTGGTCGCCGTGGTGGCGCAGAAGCGGTAGCGCTCCTCCGGCTCGGCGGTCGCGTAGGCGAGCCGCTCGGAGTCGGTCAGGGTGACGCGGACCTCGCAGCAGTCGGCGGGCGCGATGTAGCCCTGCGCCTCGATCTCCTTCCACGGCGCGTCGAAGCGCTTGGGGCCGATCAGGCTGAACACGTCGCCCTCGCGGCCGTCCTCGCGCACCAGCGTGGCGGTCAGGCCGAGCCGGCGGCGGGCCTGCAGGTCGGCGGTGAACTTGAACACCGGGGCGGGCAGCAGGTGCACCTCGTCGTAGACCACCAGGCCCCAGTTGCGGGCGTCGAAGAGCTCCAGGTGCGCGTAGACGCCCTTCTTCTTGGTGGTCATCACCTGGTAGGTGGCGATGGTGACCGGGCGGATCTCCTTCCTGGTGCCGCTGTACTCGCCGATCTCGTCCTCGGTGAGCGAGGTGCGCTTGACCAGCTCGTGCTTCCACTGGCGGGCCGAGACGGTGTTGGTGACCAGGATCAGCGTGGTCGACTTGGCGTGCGCCATCGCGGCCGCGCCGACCAGCGTCTTTCCGGCGCCGCAGGGCAGCACGACGACGCCGGAGCCGCCGTGCCAGAAGCCCTCGACGGCCTGCGCCTGGTAGGGGCGCAGCTGCCAGCCGTCCTCCTCCAGGTGGATCGGGTGCGCCTCGCCGTCCACGTACCCGGCGAAGTCCTCGGCGGGCCAGCCGAGCTTGAGCAGCACCTGCTTGATCTGCCCGCGCTCGGAGGGGTGCACCACCACGGTGTCCGGGTCGACCCGGGCGCCGACCAGCGGGGCGATCTTCTTGGAGCGCAGCACCTCCTCCAGCACCGGCCGGTCGGTGGTGGCGAGGACCAGTCCGTGCGTCGGGTGCTTGAGCAGCTGGAGCCGGCCGTAGCGGCCCATGGTGTCGGCCACGTCCACCAGCAGCGCGTGCGGCACCGGGTAGCGCGAGTACGTCACCAGGGCGTCCACCACCTGCTCGGCGTCGTGGCCGGCCGCGCGTGCGTTCCACAGCCCGAGCGGGGTCACCCGGTACGTGTGCACGTGCTCGGGCGCCCGCTCCAGCTCGGCGAACGGTGCGATGGCGCGGCGGCAGTCGGCGGCCTTGGGGTGGTCGATCTCCAGGAGAAGAGTTTTGTCGCTCTGGACGATGAGCGGTCCGTCGTTCACGCGGGGGAGCCCTCCACTGGCTGACAGGGTGGATTGACGCAGACCCTCCAGTGTCGCGCATTCCGCCGGGAACGTGGACGGGCTACTTCCATTCGTACAGGACGGCCTTGCCGTTGCCCTGGGGATCGTTGTCGAACTCGAACAGGCCGACCAGGTCGTTGAGGCGCAGGAACGCGTCGGCGGTGCTCTCGAAGAAGATGCTGCCGCGCCAGCTGACCGCGCCGCCCTCGGTGAAGTGGCCGATGCCGCTGCCGTGCCAGCTGTACGTCTCGCCCTTGTCCGTCATGCCGACGCCCTGGCCCTCGCCGAACAGCGAGCCGTCGGGCCGCAGCTCGGACTCGTAGCTGACGAACTCCCGGACCTGGTGGCCGAGCAGCTGCCCGGTGCCGGTCATCGAGACCTCCAGCGCGGGACCGCCGACCGTGGCGAGGACCCGTCGGCCGGTTTCCGTGGTGGTGAGCTCCGCTATCCGATCGCCGAGCATGATGCCTCCTTCCGGAATCCCCCACTCCAGACTGCGCCCGCACCAGGGGCCCGGCAACGCTACGAGTGACCACCGTGCGCACTCGCTCGTTGAGCTGGTCATGAAGAAGTCGAAGCGCGTTCTCACCGCCCTCGCCCTGATGGGCACGGCCTTCGCCGCCACCGCCTCCTCGGCCGGTTCCGCCCACGCCCTCGCGGGCATCGGCGAGGGGCCCGGCGGCCTGCTCGCGGCGCCGGGCTTCCTGCTCGCGGACACCGTCACCGGGGGTGAACTGCCGGTCGGGCAGGGGCAGATCGGCAGCCTGGCGGACAAGGCCGTCAAGGAGAAGGTGAAGGAGTCGCAGGGGCACTGATGCGCCGTCGCCCGCGTCCCCGCACGGCGGTCCGCAGGCGGCCGGCGGCTACTCCTGCAGCTCGGCGACGCCGGTGATGCGGTGCAGGGCGAAGGTGCGCAGTTCGTCGGCGTGGTGGTCGAAGGCGGTGACGAAGCCGCCTTCGACCTTGACCGGGTCGATGATGCGCTGGCTGGCGATGCCCTCGGCGTTGAGGTAGCCGATCCACATCCGCTCGCCGAGGAGGACGGCCGTCTGGAGGGCGGCCAGGGTCTCGGCGGCGGCCGTGCGGGGGAGCCGGAGCGGGTCGGGCGTGGGCTCGCGGCGGGCGGCGGTGGCGGCGCGGTCGCCGGCCCGGATGGCCTTGATGGCGGCGGCGAGCAGGGTGTCGTCGGGGGTGGGCGGGCCGTCGGGGACGGGTGCGGGCGCCGTCCGGGGCGGGGTGCGGTGGCTGTCCGGGCGGGTGATCAGCACGTCGCCCTCGGCGGATTCGGCGGCCGGCGCGTAGCCCATGGTGCGCAGCGCGGCGAGCAGGACGTCCGGGGCGGCCTGGGAGGCGAGGACGGTGGGGGCGAGCAGCCGCAGCCGCAGGTCGGCGGAGCGGCGGTCGGCGAGCACCTCGTTCAGCAGGGACGGGTCGTCGCAGCGCAGGTAGGAGGAGGCGGCGCCGACCCGCAGGATGCCGTGCCGGCGGGCGACGTCGTCGATCAGGTACGCGAGCGGCTGCGGGACGGGTGTCCGGCTGTGCTGCTCCAGGAAGGCGCGCAGGTCGGCGGCGGTGCGTCCGGCGTCCAGGGCGCGGCGGACGGACGCCGGGGTGAACCGGTAGACGGTGGCGCCGCCCTTGGACTCGATGTCGGCGCACAGGGCGAGGGCGTGGGCGAGCGGGGTGAGCAGCGGGCCGGGGGCGATCGCGGTGAGGTCCGGCTGGAGGATCACGTGGTCCAGCGGCTGCGGGAGCAGCGGGGCGAGCACCTCGGCCGGGTCGGCCTCGGCGGTGAGCAGGGCGCGGGCGGGGGCGGCGAGGGCGCCGCGGCCGGTGACGCCGAGCAGTTCGGCCTCGTCGAGGGTCCAGGCGGTGAGGTCGTCGCGCAGCTCGCGGCCGTCCTGGCCGGTCGGGCCCCCGCGCAGCGGGCGCTGCCAGCGCAGGGTGGGCAGCAGGTCCTCGGCGGTGGCCGGGGTGCCGGGCGGGAGTTCGGCGAGCAGCGCGAGGGCGGCGCGGCGGACGGCCGGGGCGAGGGTGCGGTCGAGTTCGGGGCCGAGGGCGGCGCGCGCCTTGCCCTTGCCGTCCGGACTGCCGGCGAGGGCGGGGACGCGGGTGGCGGCGAGCCAGGCGGTGGCGAGGACGGACCAGCGTTCGGCGGTGTCGAGCTGCAGCCAGGTGTCGTAGCCGGGGGTCGGGGCCCAGCGTTCGTCCACCTCGCCGTCGGGCGCCAGCAGACCCGCGGTGTAGGCGAGTTCGAGCCAGAAGGCGGCCTGCTGCTCGGTGGTCTCCAGGGCCTGGGCGGCGCGCTTGAGGTCGCGCACGCCGAGGCCGCCGGCCCGCAGGGTGAGCGGCGGGGTGAGGCCCCAGCCGTCCAGCAGCTCCTCGACGGTCTTGACGGCGGTGTGGGCCTGGCCGGCCGCGGCGCTGTCCACAGCCTGTGGATCGCGCGGGGTGGCGGCGGGCGCGGGCTCCGGCTGGACCGGTTCGACGGTGCGGTGGGTGCGGCCGCCGCGCAGGTGCAGGGCGAGTTCACGGGGCAGCACGACGCTGCCGGGGCTGGTGGGCAGCAGCAGGCCGCGGGCGAGCAGCCACTCGACGGGGCTCTGCGCGTCCTCGGCGGTGACCGGGCGGGCGGCGTCCGGGACGGTGCCGGTGGGCGGGCCCCAGACCAGCCGGTCGAGCAGCCGCAGCGCGGGCTCGGGGGCGGTGTCCAGCAGCGCGGCGCAGCGGGTGCGGTCGGTGAGCAGCGCGGTGAGTGCGGCGACGGCGGTGACCGGGTCCGCGGTGGCGGGCTGGCCGGCCGAGGCGAGCAGCTGCTGCAGCCGGGCGGGGGAGGTGCCGGCGGTGGCGTCGGCGAGGGTCGGGCCGAGCCCGGTGCGGCCGGGGTTGGCGGCGGTCGGCGCGAGCGCCTCGCGGACGGCGAGGACCAGTCGCAGGCCGTTGTCCGGGCCCCAGAGCAGTGCCCGGTCGCGCAGGGTGGCGATCGCGCGGGGCAGGGCGGCGGCGACGGCGGACCGGTCGGCCGGGGTGAGCGGGGTCGCGCCGGGGTGCGGCTTGACCTTGGCCGGGCCGGTCAGCAGGGAGCGGACGGTGGTCACGGAGGTGCCGTCCGGGGTGGTGGCCAGTGCCTCGGCGACCTGCAGGGTGAAGCGGTCCAGTCGCTCCAGGGCGCGCAGTGCGGAGGCGCGCGAGGAGAGCCGGGCGGACAGCTGGGTGAGGTCGCCGGGGACGGGGTTCAGCAGGTCGGGGCGGGAGCGGAGCAGGGCGGCGAGCGCGTCGTCGGGACGGGCGCGCAGCTCCTCGGCGAGGGTGCGCGGGCCGGTGGTGGACCGGCCCCGGCGTTGGGGGCCCTGCTGTGTGGTCATTCGACCTAGGTTAGTCGGGCGGGCCGACGGCGTGGTGTCCCGCGCACCGCCGGACCGGCGGCCGCTCCGCCCCGGCGGTCGGACTCGCGTGGGCGGGGGCGGGGTGGGTAGCGTCACGCCGAGGGCGGTTCGGTGGGCGGCCGCGCTCTCCAAGGGCGGGCCGGGCGAGGCGGGGTGTCGGAGATGACGGACGGCGAGTGGTGGCGCAAGAGCGGGCCGTGGAGCGAGCGCCCGGCCGGGGGTGCGGAGGACCGGACCGCACCGGGCGGTGCCGTTCCGGGCGCCGGGGCGGGCGTACCGGCCGCCGCGGGCGCCCCGTCCGTGCCGCCTGCGCCGTCGGTGCCGCCCGTGCCCGCGTCGGATCCTGACAGCGTGTACGACCCCCCGGCGCCGAGTGCGGCCGGGATTCCCTCCGTCCCGCTGAACCCGCCGGACGCGGTCGAGACCGAGCGGCGGGCGTCCGCGATCCCGCCGCCGACGGTGAGCAGCACCGGCCCGTGGACCATGACGGTGTTCGACTTCTCGGACGGGCCGGAGCCCGCGCCGGGGCCGCTCCCCGGGCAGCGTGCGCCGGAACCGGCCGACGGGCCTTCCGAGGCCGGGGCCGCGGCGCAGCCGGCGGGGCCCGGGGCGGACCCGAAGGCGGCGCGGCGGGCGGGGAAGCTGCGCCTGACCAAGGGCACGGCGGCTCCGCAGGCCGCCGTCGGCGCGCCCGGGGCTCCCGCGGGCGGGAAGGCGGCCGGGAAGGCGGCGGGGAAGGCAGCCGGGAAGGGCGCGGGGAAGGGTGCCGGAAAGGGGGCGGCGGGCAAGGACGCGGGTGCCCGCAAGGCGTCCCCGCTGATCCTGCTCTCCAGTGCCCTGCTGGTCGGCGGCGCCGTCACCGGCCTCTTCCCGGTCATGCTGGCCGGCTGGGGCCTGGGCTACCTGTCGCGCCAACTCTCGGACCTGATGCGCAAGTTCGTGATCCTCGGCATTCCGCTGATCACGATGAGCGCGACCACCCTGTACAGCATGCAGCACGCCAAGCAGGGCGGTGCCCAGGGCGGCGGCGGTCTGCAGTCGGGCTCCCCGCTGGGCCAGATCAGCTGGTCGTCGGCCCCGAACGTGCTGCGGCTGTCGGCGGTGATCTCCGCGGTGGTCCTGCTGCTGGTCGGCATGCGCCGCCGGCCGCCGCAGCAGCAGGGCTGAGGCGCCGGCGGCCACCGGGGCCGTCGGCCGGCGGCGGGGCGCGGTCGGCGGGTCGGCTCGGTCGGCGGGGTCGGTGGGTCGGCGAGGTCGGTGCGCAGCCGTGGGCGGTCAGCCGTCGGCGAGGTGGACGAGGCGGCGGAAGGTGGCCGGATCGCCGAGGTGGTCGGTGATCCAGCGGGCGACGGTGGCGCGGGCGGCGGTGCCGGCGCGGGGGAGCGGCCGGTCGTAGGAGACCAGGGGGTGGGCGGACGGCGGCCCGTCCTTGAGCATCGGCACGCGGACGACCGTCCAGTCGAGGTCCGACTCGGCGAGCACCTCCTCCATCCGGGCCAGGTCGTGGTGGATCTCCCGGTACAAGCGGTCGACCACGAGCCTGGTCACCACCCGTTGGGCGAGCGGGAGCCGACTGGGGTCCAGCCCCGCCGAGCCCATGGTCACCAGGTGTGCGCCGCCGCCGGCCCGGACGGCGGCGGCCAGGGCCCGGGCGCCGTCGGAGAAGACGGTGGTGGCCCGGCGGCCGGTGGTGCCGAGGGCGGCGACGACGACGTCCTGGCCGTCCAGCGGTGCCAGCAGCGACGCGGCTTCGTGGACGTCGGCGGCCGCGGTGCGCGGGGTGCCGTGCGCGAACTCCGGTAGTCGGGCGGGGGTGCGCGCGACGGCGGTGACGGTGTGTCCGGCCGCCAGGGCGAGGTCGACCACCAGGCGGCCGGTACGGCCGGTGGCGCCCACGACTGCGATCCTCATCGGTTCCTCCTTGTGATCGCGGGGCTCCCCGCGAGCCCGTGCGGCCCCGGCGGTTCGCCCTTGCGATTCATTCAGACGGACTGTATGAATGAATCAAGTGAACCACAGCACACCGTGAGAGCAAGCCCCGAGTGCAAGCCCGAAGGAGCGATGGGACATGGGAGTTCGACAGGCGCGGTACCCCGACCTGGACGGCCGGGTCGTCGTGATCACCGGCGGCAGCCGCGGCATCGGCGCGGAGACCGCCCGGGCCTTCGCCCGTCAGGGCTCGGCCGTGGCCGTCCTCGGCCGGGACGAGGCGGCGCTGGCGGAAGTGGCCGCGGAACTGCGCGCGGAGGGCGCCAGGGCGCTCGGACTGGTCGCCGACTGCACCGACCCGGCGGCGCTCGACGCCGCCGCGGCCGGGATCGAGCGGGAGCTCGGCCCGGTCGACGTCCTGGCCGCGTTCGCCGGCGGCGACGGCTACCCCGTACCGACCGTCCGCGAGAGCGAGGAGCACTGGCGGGCCGTCGTGGACGGCAACCTCACCGCCACCTTCCTCACCGTCCGGGCCTTCCTGCCCGGCTTCTCGGCCCGGCGCAGCGGTTCGATCGTCACCATGGCCTCGACGGCGGGCCGACTGCCCAGCGGGGCGTCCGCCGCGTACGCCGCGGCCAAGGCGGGGGTGCTGATGTTCACCCGCCACCTGGCGCTGGAGGTCGCCGGCGAGGGCGTGCGGGTCAACGCGGTCGCGCCCGGGGCCGTCCGCACCGAGCGGACCGCGGCCCGGATGCCGTCGGAGGTCCAGGCCGCGGTCGCCGCCGCGCACCCGCTGGGCCGCCTCGGCGAGCCGGAGGACCTGGCCGCCGCCACGCTGTTCCTGGCCTCCGACGCCTCGTCCTGGATCACCGGGCAGACCCTGGACGTCAGCGGCGGCCGGGTCATCGTGTGAGTGCCGGGGCGTCCCGGCACGGGTGAACCGGCCGGCGGCCCCGCCGGTTCGCGCGATACTGCCAGTTCACGCGGAACCTCCGGTTCACGCGGACGGCACACGCGGAACGAGTGGAGGCGAGCGGGATGAGCCCCCGGTCCTACCGGATGGGACAGCGGCAGGCGGAGGTCGACGAGACCCGGGCCCGCATCGTCGCGGCCGCCCGGGTGCACCTGGCGGAGACCGGCGGGCTCTCGCTGGACGCGGTCGCCCGCCGCGCGGACGTCGCCCGGGCCACCGTCTACTACCAGTTCGGCTCCAAGACGGGCCTGCTGGAGGCGGTCTGCGACGCCCTCGCCGAGCAGGGCGGCATGGCCCGGCTGGCCGAGGCGTTCACCCTGGCCGACCCGTGGGCGGCGGTGGACCGCTTCGTCGAGGTGATGGGCGGCTTCTGGGCGTTCGACCGGGTCTGCACCCGCCGGCTGCGCGCCCTCGCCGCTCTCGACGACGAGGTCGGCCGGGTCATCGCCGACCGCGACGCCCGGCGCCGGGAGGGCGCCGCGGTCCTGACCGGCCGCCTTCCCGCCGCCCCGCCGGACGCGGCCGGCCTGCTGTTCGTCCTGACCGCCTTCGAGACCTACGACGCCCTGGCGGCGGAGGTGGAGCCGACCGCGGGGGACGGGCCCGCCGCGGCCGTTCCCGCCGTCACCCGCCTGGTCCGCGCCGCCCTCGGCGGGCAGGCGGCGGCGGGTTAGGGCTCGGCGGGGCATGGCGCGGCGCGGCATGGCGCCGGGCCTCAGCGCAGCGGGAGCGCCTTGACGCCGGGGAGCACCGGGACGAGCTGGTACCGACCGTCCCCGGCACCGCAGGAGGGCTTGGTGTCGGGGGTGTCGGAGATGTTCGTCCCGGCCTTGAACCGGCCGTCCCCGCTCGTGGCGAAGGTCGTGAAGTGGTCGTGGTAGTCGGCGTAGTAGTACGTGCACTGGTGCAGGTTCAGGTACCGGCCCGCCGGCGGTGGCGGCCGGAACCGGGCCGACCAGGGCGGTGACGGTCAGGGACGGCGCCGGCGAGCGCGGCTGGGGAGCGTGGGGACAGGCGAGTCGGGGGACTCTCCGTGGTGCGGTGCGGCCGCCCGGGACGAGCGGCCGTCACGCACGAGGCTTCCCGCCCGCCCGGTGCTCCCGGCCGGAGCGCGACAGATGCACCTGAACGTCCGTCCGCTCGCTGTCCCCGTGTTGACGCGGAGGGTCAACTGGCCTGCCCGGCGGCCGTGCTGAGGATTCCGGCGAGGACGGCGCCGGGGTCGTCGGTCGGCAGGGCGTGACCGGCACCCGGAACCAGGGTGACCCGGGCGTCCGGGACGAGGCGGTGCAGCCGGGCGGCGGCCTCCCGGGCGTCGTGCAGGGCGCTGCGCTCGCCGAGCAGGAAGTGCGCGGGGCCGTGGAGGCGGCCGAGTTCTTCGTCGGTGAGGGTGGTGGCCGGTGGCAGCCGGCGGCGGAAGCCCAGGGAGGCGCGCATCAGGGCCATCAGCTCGGTCTCCAGGATCGCGCTGTTGCCGACCAGCGCCGCCAGTCGGGGCCGGAGCGGGCGCGGGGCCAGCGCGGCGAGGCCGCCGGCGATGAGCCAGGCGTAGAAGCGGCGACCGGGGTCGGCCAGGCCCGCCGGGTCGACCAGGGTGAGGGTGGCGGTCCGTCCGGGGTGGTGGATCCGGTGGTTGAGGGCGATCCAGCCGCCGTAGGAGCAGCCGACCAGGTGGACGGCCGGCAGGTCGAGCCCGGCGAGGAGGTCCTCCAGCCAGGCGGCGGCGTCGCGCCCGTCCCGGACGGGGGCGCTCTGCACGCTGGCGCCGGGTTCGCCGACGGTGTCCACGGCGATGACGGGGTGCCGGCGGGCGAGGTCGTTGAGGTGGCCGTGCCACATCAGCGCGTTGCCGCCCGAGCCGGGCAGCAGGAGGATCGGCGGCCCCTCGGCGGGGCCGGTGCGGTGCACCCGGGTGGTGCCGAAGCCGGTGGGGACGTCGAGCGACGTCCGGGGGCCCGGCCACAGTCGGGTCAGCGCGCGCTCGTAGGCGGTGCGGAAGCGGGCTTCGGCCTTGCCGTTGCTGAACTCGCTGATTCGCATGATACATGTGTATCACATGCATGATACGGGTGTACCAGAAGAAGGGCCCCGACCGTCGGGCCCCGCCACGGAGGTCGGAACATGACCGCGAAGGTCGACCACGAAGAGCGGCGGCGGCAGATCGCCGAGGCCCTGCTGCGCATCGCCGATACCGAGGGCCTGCAGTCGGCCAGCATGCGGGCGGTCGCGACGGAGGCCGGCGTCTCGCTGCGGCTCGTGCAGTACTACTTCACGACCAAGGAGGGCCTGCTGCTCGACGCCTTCGCCCGGCTCGGCGCCCAGCTCCAGGCCCGGATGGAGCGGTGGATCGGCGAGGCGCGCACTCCGCGCGAGGTGGTGACGGCGGCCCTGTCCTGCATCCTGCCGACCGACCCGGAGAGCCGCCGGATCACCCGCACCTACACCGCGTACTACACGCTGGTGCTCGGCGACCCGCAGGCGATGGAACGGCACGGCGCCCGGCAGCCCGAACTGCTGGAGGGCTTCCTCGCCAAGCAGCTGCGCGCCGCGCAGGAGGCCGGGGAGATCGACCCGGGCCGGGACACCGACGTCACGGCGGCCGGGCTGCTGGCGATGGTCAACGGCCTCGGGTCGAGCGTCCTGGGCGGCCAGCGCGGCGGCGAGGAGGCGCTGGCGATCCTCGCCTACCACCTGGACCAGCTGTTCCGGTCGGCGCCGACCGCCGGCTGATCCGCCGGGGCCGACGGCGGCCCCCACGCCCGGCGGACGGGCCGGCCGCCTCGCGCCCGCGCGGACGGGGCGGCCCCCACGCCCGGCGGACGGGCCGGCAGTCTCGCGCCCGTGCGGACGGGGGCGGCCGCCGGCCCGCGAACGGCCTACAGGTGCTTGGCCAGCGCCCGGTGGATGCGCTGCCAGGCGTCCTCGGTGGCCGCGGCGTCGTGCTCGTCGGCGCGGTCGGCCGCGAAGCCGTGCCCGGCACCCGGGTAGGTGACCAGCTCGTGGACGACCCCGGCCTCGGTGAGCTTCTCCTCGACCGCCTGCCACTCGGCGAGCGGCAGGATGTGGTCCCGGTCGCCGTTGAAGCCCAGCAGGAACACGCCGTTGGCGGCGATGCGGTCGGCGGTCTCCAGCGGCGGGACCGGGCCGACCAGCGGGAAGCCGGAGTTGAGCATCCAGCCCGGGTAGAACACGGCGGCCAGCTCGAAGCGCAGCTCGGTGGCCGCGCGGACGGCGATGTGGCCGCCCATGCTCGTGCCGAGGAACGCCACCCCGTGGCCGTCCGCCGCCCCGCGCGCCGCGGCCAGCGCGTCGGCGGCGTCGGCCACCAGCTGGTCGCGGTCCAGGGCGCGCATCAGGACGAGACCGGACTCGCGTTCCTCGGCGCTGTAGCCGAGTTCGGTGCGGCGGGTGCTGCGCCAGTAGAAGTCCGGCGCCAGCGCGACGTACCCGAGGGCGGCCAGCTCGGCGCAGATCCCGCGGACGTAGGCGTTGACCCCGTACAGCTCGGAGCAGACCACGACCGCGCCGCGGACCTGGCCCTCCGGGTGGTGGACGTAGGCCTCGATGCCGCCCGGCGTCCCGATCTCCTGCCAGTGACCCGTCATCAGTTCCCCCGTGGTGCAGGCCGGATGGTTTCGGCGGACATCGTAGACGGTCGCCGCGGCGGGGGCCGCCCCCCTCGCCGGACGGGGGTTAACACCCGTACGGGACGGGTGCTTTCCCCGTTCTCCGGGCCACCCCGCCGAACCAGACTCGGGGCCATGCCCACACAGCCCGTGACGATGACCGTCGCCCCCGCCCCGCAGGCCGAGAGCGCCGGCAGCGACTTCGCCCGACTGAGCCGCCGGATGGCCGCCGAGGGCCTGCTCGGCCGGCGCCCCGGCTACTACGCCGTGCGCGCGGCCCTGGTGCTCGCCGCGTTCCTCGGCGGCTGGTGGGCCCTGTTCGCGCTGGGTGACACCTGGTGGCAGCTCGGCCTGGCGGCGGCGATGTCCGTCGTGTTCGCGCAGGTCGCCCTGCTGTCACACGATCTGGCGCACCGTCAGGTCTTCTCCCGGCGGGTGCCGAGCGAGATCGGCGGCCGGATCGCCGCCAACCTGCTGATGGGCATGAGCTACGGCTGGTGGATGAACAAGCACACCCGCCACCACGCCAACCCGAACCACGAGGAGCGGGACCCGGACGTCTCCCCCGACCTCCTCGTGTGGTCCGAGCGGCAGGCCCGGCAGGCGAGCGGGCTCGCCCGGTTCATCGGCCGCCGGCAGGCGTACCTGTTCCTCCCGCTGCTCCTGCTGGAGGGCCTCAACCTCAGCTTCAACAGCTTCCGGGCGCTGCGCAGCCCCACGATGAAGCGCCCGGTGCTGGAGGGCGTCCTGCTGGTCGTCCACTTCGCGGCGTACTTCGGGCTGGTGTTCGCGGCGCTGCCGGCGGGAAAGGCGGTCGCCTTCCTCGCCGTGCACCAGGCGCTGCTCGGGGTGTACCTGGGCTGCGTCTTCGCCCCGAACCACAAGGGCATGCTGATGGTGACCCCGGAGATGAAGCTGGACTTCCTGCGCCGCCAGGTGCTCACCTCGCGCAACGTGCGCGGTGGTGTGGTCATCGACGCGGTGATGGGCGGCCTGAACTACCAGGTGGAGCACCACCTGTTCCCCAGCATGCCGACTCCCGCGCTCGGGCGGGCCGCCCGGATCACCCGGGAGTTCTGCGCGGAGGAGGGCATCCCGTACTACGAGACGGGCCCGCTCCGGTCCTATCGGGAGATCTTCGCCCACCTGCACCGGACGGGGGAGCCGATCCGTCTCGGGGAGTGAAGCGGCGGGTGGAGGGACGGGAGTGGGAAGTCGGCGGGGCCGACTTCCCACTCCCGTCTTCAAGCCCGGGCAGGCACCGTGGCGTCCGGGGAGTCAGCCGAACCGTCTGACCGTCGGGCGTGACGGCGAGGCCGAAGCGCTCGAAGCCGGGGCGTCCCCGGCTCGAAGGACCTCAGCCTGGACGACAGCTCGGCTGCGGTGCGGGGTTGTTCCACGGCCTCGGCCCAGGCCCTGACGGCAGCACACGGAGGAGGGCCGCGACCACCCCCGCTGGTCACGGCCCTCCTGCGCTCCTGCCCCTCCGGGCTCAGCTCTTCTTCTCGAACCCGGCGAGCAGGGCGCGCGGGTCGAAGGTGACCCGGATCCGGGCGATCTTCCCGTTCTCGACGTGCATCCAGTTCACCGTCGGGGTCGGCTCCGCGACGCTGGTGTTCAGCTCGAACCAGGTGATCACCTCGTCGCCCTCGGCGAGCCGCACCTTCACGTCGATCTTCTCCAGCACCTGCCCGAGGCCCCGCAGTCCGCCCAGTGCCTCCTCCACGCCGGAGGCGGTCCCCAGTGCCCCCACGAAGTCCACGTCGTCGGCCAGCACGCCCCGGAGGGTCTCGAAGTCGCCCGCCTCCCAGGCGGTGAAGTAGGTCTCGGCAAGCTCGCGTGCGTTCTTCGTCGTCGTCATGCCTCCATCCTTCCGCCGTCCGATCCATCCGTCCAACAGATGGATCGGATGCCGGATATCATCGTTGGTTATGGAGATGCACCAGCTGCGCTACTTCGCCGCCGTGATCGACGAGGGCTCCTTCACCGCGGCGGCCGCGCGCCTGCACGTCAGCCAGTCGGGGATCAGTACGCAGGTCGCCAAGCTGGAGCGGGAGCTGGGGCAGCAGCTGCTCGACCGGTCCGGCCGCGGCGTCCGGCTCACCCCGGTGGGCGAGGCGGTCCTCCCGCTCGCCAAGAACGCCCTCGCCACGCTCGACGCCATCCGCTTCACCGCCGCCGAGTACGCGGACGCGGTGCGCGGCCGGGTCCGCCTCGGCATGATCATGGGCTGCTCGATCCCGCCGTTCCTGGACACCGTCGCCGACCTCGGCCGCACCCACCCCGGCATCGAACTGAGCCTGCACGAGGGGCACTCCGACCTGCTCCAGGCGCAGGTCCTGTCGGGTGCCCTCGACCTCGCCCTGATCGGCTACGCGGGCGAGGTCGCCGCGGGCCTGGACGTCGACGTCGTCGTCGACGAGCAGGTCGCGGCCGTCGTCCCGGCCGGGCACCCGTTGGACCGGCCCGGACTGACCCTCGGTGACCTGCGCGGGGAGAAGATCCTCTGTCTCTCCTCGGGCACCGGCATCCGCGCCGCCTACGAGCGTTCCTGCGCGCAGCTGGGCCTCGATCCGCGCGTGGACATCGACGCCAGCTCCCCGGCGACCGTCCTGCGCCTCGCCGAACGCGGCGCCGGCGTCGCGATCCTCAGCCCGTCCTCCGTGGAGGGCCCCGGCCTGAGCACGGTCCCGATCGCCGACGCCGCCGTCCGCTCCTGCCTCGGCCTCACGGGCCGCCGGGACCAGCAGTCCCCGGCGGTACGGCTCCTGCGCGGCGAACTCCTTGCCGCGCTGGGCGGCCCCCGGCCCTAGGCCTTCCAGTGCGGGTCGCGCCCCGAGGCGGCGAGTGCACGGTCCCAGGCGGAGGCGTCGTCCGGCAGGGCGACCGCCCCGGCGAAGCCCTCGTACTGCCGGTACAGCTCGGCGTTCTCGGCGACGATCTCGCCGACCAGAAGGGCGAGTTCCTCGTCCACCTCGATCTCCCCGCCGGTCGCCCGGGCGACGTCCCAGCCGTGCAGCAGCAGCTCCAGGATCAGCATCCGGGCGATGCCGAGTGCGGGCACCGGGGAGCCGCCGAGGTCGACGTCCCCCTCCCAGGCGGCCGGGTCGGACCAGGCGGCGACGGCGCGCTCCAGCTGGGCCGCGTACGCCGGGCGCCATTCGGCGTCGGCGGTGAAGTCCCGCGCGCTCAGCTCCGGGGGCAGCTCGGTGCGCAGGGCCCGGTGCTCCAGGCCGTGCGAGGTGTAGAGCACCCAGTGGTTGACCAGGGCGCGGGTGTCGAAGTCCGCGCAGGGCGTCGGCGCGGTCGGCGGGTGGCCGGCCGGGACGGCGGCGGCGACTCCGGCCGCGGCGGAGGCGGCGCGGGCCAGGAAGGGGTGCATCGGGTGGACGTTCATGCCCTCGATCCTCCGCCGCGCCGCGCCGCACCGTCTTGAAGAAACGCGACGCTAACCTGGCCGCCATGGACGCCGCGGACCCTCCCGACCTCGGCCGGGGTGTGCTGCACCCGGCCCGGGCGGCCGAGCTGATCAGCGTGGACCGGCTGGAGCCGGCCCCCGAGGTGGCGCGGTTCGTCGAGTACTACTGGCGGGTCGGCTGGGACCTGCGCGGGCTGCCGGCGTACGAGCAGAAGGTGCTCGCCCACCCCAACGTCCATCTGGTGTTCGAGGCCCCGCGGGCGACCGTCTACGGGGTGGTCCGCTCGTTGTTCGTCCGCCGGCTGGAGGGCGCCGGGCACGTGCTGGGCGTCCGGTTCCGCGCGGGTGCCTTCCGGCCGTTCGCGGGCTGCCCGGTGGGCGAGCTGGCCGACCGCACCCTGCCGGCCGCCGAGTTCTTCGGGCCCGCGGCCGACCGGCTCAACCCGGTGCTGTTGGGCGACGCGGCGGACCCGGCCGCCCTCGCGGACGCCTTCCTGCTGCCCCGGCTGCCCGCGCCGGACCCGGTGGCCGAGGAGGTCGCGGCGATGGTGGAGCGCATCACCGGCCGGCCGGACCTGTGCCGGGTGGCCGACCTGGCCGGGGAGTTCGGCCTCGGCGTCCGGCGTCTGCAGCGCCTGTTCGCCGAGTACGTCGGCGCCTCCCCGAAGTGGGTGCTGCGCCGCGCCCGGCTGCACGAGGCGGCCGAACGAGCGCGCCTCGGCGGCGAGTTGGACCTGTCCGCACTCGCCGCCGAGCTGGGCTACGCCGACCAGGCCCACCTCACCCGCGACTTCACCGCCGCGGTCGGTGTCTCCCCGGCCCGTTACGCGGGCGCCCGCTGACTCACACCGCCGCGGTGGCCTCGGCGGAGGCGGCCCCGGTGGCAGCGGCAGCGGCGGCCGCAGCGGCCCGGCCCTTGGCGCTGGCCCGCTTGGCGTAGGCGATGGTGAAGTAGACCAGCCCGCCGAGCACCACGTACGGGAGGATGTTGTTGACGGTCACCACGGTGCCGTGCGACAGGGTGTAGACCAGCACGATCCGCAGCACGGCCTCCAGGACGAAGGCCACGCCCCACACGATGGTCAGGTTGCGCTGGACCTTGCGGAAGCCCGGGTACTGCCACATGGAGTTCCACCAGGCGACCATCTCCGGCGTGCCGTCGGTGGCGAACTTGCGCCCGAAGTAGAACATGATCGGCTTCGGGGCGGCGAGCGAGACCAGGTAGAGCACGCCGAGCAGGCCGGAGACGAAGGAGTCCTTGGCCAGCAGCATCTTCGGGTCCTGCGGGCCG
The DNA here is from genome assembly GCF_055600605.1 of Kitasatospora sp. NPDC038210. Lineage (NCBI taxonomy): Bacteria > Bacillati > Actinomycetota > Actinomycetes > Kitasatosporales > Streptomycetaceae > Kitasatospora > Kitasatospora sp. NPDC038210. Next base: position 101,171 of record NZ_JBVJYK010000019.1, read on the forward strand.
ATCAGTGCGACGACCAGGGTCAGGGCGACGAAGACCAGGGAGACCACGGCGAACTCGTCGATCCGGCGGTGCCAGACGAGGTAGATCAGGGTGTCGATCACCGGCCCCAGGCCCGAGAGCAGGATGGCGGTGGATTCGCTGTAGCCGTGGTCGTGCAGCTGGTTGTAGATCATGATCGGCGCGACGACGTTGAAGCCGATGCTGATCAGCCAGCCGAGGGCGGCCGCCTTCCCCTTGCGGGCCGGAGCCTGTGGAGCTGCGTTGGTGGGTGCGGTAGTTGACACTGTGTCGTCCCCCGGAGTGAGCCGTGATTTTTCGGCTCATTCTGACGGAGCGGCAGGTCAAGCGCCTAACGTCGGACCGAATCGTGATCGATCGTGCCCGAGCGGGCCGCTGCTCACGCGCCGAGGAAGCGCTGCAGTTCGTCCAGCACGTAGTTGGCCCCGGTGTAACCGATCCCCTGGAACCACAACTGGTCGTCCACCGGGAACGCCCGGTGCGCCCTGACCGCCCCCAGCGCCTGCCAGCCCGGGCTCGCCAGTACCGCGTCGAGGCCCGCCTGTTCGGGATCGCCGTACGTCGCGTAGAGCAGCAGGTCGCCGTCCGCCTTCGCGATCTGGTCCGGCGGGACCTCGAAGTCCGACTGGTCGACGTTCTGCGCGTCCGGCCGCCCCACCTGGGCGTCGGCGAGCACCGTCCCGGGGAAGCTCTGCCGGCCGTACAGCCGGACCCCGCCGCCCTCCACGAACCGCACCAGGCTCACCCGGCGCCCGGACAGTCTGGCCGTCGACAGCGCCTGCGCCACTTGCCCGGCGTGCTTCTGGTAGGCGTCGGCGAAGGCCTCCCCGGTGGCCACCCGCCCCAACGCCCGGGCGTGCAGCTCGAAGTCGGCCTTCCAGGGCGCGCCGGTGGTCTGGGTGAGCACGGTGGGGGCCAGCTCGCGCAACTGGTCGTAGCGGTCGCCGTCGCGCGCCTGGTTGGAGAGGATCAGGTCCGGCCGCAGCGCCCGTACGGTCGGCAGGTCGGGCGCACCGGCGGGGCCGACCAGCCGGATCCCGGTGGTCCGGGAGGCCGGCCAGTAGTCGGGGTAGCGGGTGTCGCGGGCGGGGAGCGCGGCGCCGACCGGGGTGATGCCGAGGGTCAGCGCCGAGTCGAGGGCGTCGGTGTCCAGCACGACCACCCGCATCGGCTCGGCCGGGACCAGCACCGGCCCGGTGGCGGTGTTCACGGTGACCGGCGGCGCCGGGGCGGCGGTCGGCGAGGCGCTCGGGTCGAGGCCGCCGGCGGCCGCCGGGCCCGGCGCCGGGGCCTGCTCGGTGCCGCCCGTACAGGCCGCGAGCGCGGCCCCGCCGAGGCCGGTGAGGAGGGTGCGGCGGGTGATCCGGGGCATCGGCGGTCCTCGGGAGACGGGTGTGGTCGGGGCGCCGTCGATTATGTCCGAAATGGCAGTCGAAGTGCGGTTTGGGGTGCGATCAGGCGTCCACCACCGCCGTCGCCGCCCACGGAGCTCCCGGGACGACCAACGGCGTGCCCGTCACCGGATCCGGCACCACCACCGAGTCCAGCCCGAACACCTCGCGCACCAGCTCCGCCGTCACCACCTCCCCGGGGGCGCCCTGCGCCACCACCCGGCCGTCCCGCATCGCCACCAGGTGGTCGGCGTACCGGGCCGCCTGGTTGAGGTCGTGCAGCACGGCGACGACCGTCCGCCCGCGCTCCACGTTCAGCCGGCGGACCAGGTCCAGCACCTCCACCTGGTGCGCGATGTCCAGGTAGGTGGTCGGCTCGTCCAGCAGCAGGATGTCGGTGCCCTGGGCCAGCGCCATCGCGATCCAGGCGCGCTGGCGCTGGCCGCCGGACAGCTCGTCCATGCTGCGCTCGGCCAGCTCCGCGGTCGAGGTGCGCTCCAGCGCCTCCGAGACCGCCGCCTCGTCCTCCGGCGACCACTGCTGCCACCAGCTCTGGTGCGGCTGGCGTCCGCGCGAGACCAGGTCCGCCACCGAGATGCCCTCCGGGGCGGTCGGCGACTGCGGCAGCAGGCCCAGCCGCTGCGCGATCCGCTTGGTCGGGATCCGCGCCAGCTCCTCGCCGTCCAGCAGGACCGCGCCCCGGACCGGTTTCAGCAGCCGGCCGAGCGCCCGCAGCAGGGTCGACTTGCCGCAGGCGTTCGGGCCGACGATCACCGTCACCCGGCCGTCGGGGATGCGGACGTCCAGGCCCTCGACGACCGTGCGCGTCTCGTAGGCCAGGGTGAGGCCCCGGGCCTCCAGACGGTGGGCGGACATCTCAGGAACCTCCACGGCGGGATCGGATCAGCAGCCACATCAGGTACGGCGCGCCGACCATGCCGGTCACCACGCCCACCGGCAGCTCGGTCGGCGCCAGCAGCCGCCGGGCGATCAGGTCGGCGAGGACGACCACCAGCGCGCCGGTCAGCGCCGAGCAGAACAGCGGGACCTGCGCCGAGCGGGCCAGCCGCAGCGCGATCTGCGGGGCCATCAGCGCGACGAAGTCCACCGGCCCGGCGGCCCCGGCCGCGCAGGAGGCCAGCACGATGCCCAGCAGCGCCATGCCCAGCCGGATCCGGTCCAGTCGCAGGCCGAGGCCCACGGCGGTCGCGTCGTCGAAGGAGATCGACCGCTGGGCGCGCGCCGCCCACAGCGCGACGGGCAGGGCCGCGAGCAGCACCCGGGCGAGCCAGCCGGCCTGGTCGTAGCCGGCGCCGTTCAGGCTGCCCGTCATCCAGACCTTCGCGGCCTGCGCCTGGAAGCCGTCGCCCTTGGTGAGGAAGACGGAGGTGAGCGAGGACAGGGCGACGCTGATCCCGATGCCGACCAGCACGAAGCGCTGCGCGTGCAGCCCGCGCCGCCAGGCCAGTGCGTACACCAGCAGCCCGGCCACCAGGCCGCCGGCCACCGCCGCGTACGGCGCCTGACCGGTCGAGCCGACCACGCCGTACGCCGTCAGGCCGACCACCGTCGCGGTCGCGCCCCAGGTCACGCCCACCACGTCGGGGCTGGCCAGCGGATTGCGGGCGACGGTCTGGATCAGCGCGCCGGCCAGACCGAGCGCCGTGCCGACCAGCAGTCCGACCACCACCCGCGGCAACCGGAACTCGCCGACCACCAGCTCGTCCGGGCTCGGCCGCCCGAGCAGCACCTCGACCACCTCGGCCGGCGACACGGTGGACTCGCCCAGGCACAGCGAGGCCACCACCGCCCCGGCGACCGCCAGCAGCAGCCCGGCGGCGACGAACGCCGAGCGCCGGTGCAACAGGAAGGAGGTCCGCCCGGCCCGCACCACGGAGTAGCCGCGGAGCGGCACGCGGCCCGCGCCGGAGGAGACGGCGCTCATGCGGCGACCACCTTCCGGCGACGGACCAGGGCCACCAGCACCGGGACGCCGACCAGGGCCGTCATCACGCCCGCCGGGACCTCGGACGGCGGGAACAGGACCCGGCCGAGGGTGTCGGCGAGCAGCAGCAGGGCCGGGCCGAGGACGGCGGAGAATGCGAGGATCCAGCGGTGGTCGGCGCCGGCGACGGCGCGGGCCGCGTGCGGGACGGCGAGGCCGATGAAGGCGATCGGGCCGGCCGCCGCGACCGCCGAGCCGGTGAGGACGGTCGCGCCGAGGGCGCCGAGCGCCCGGACGGTGCCGGTCCTCGCGCCCAGCCCCTTCGCCGTGTCGTCGCCGAGCGCCAGCGCGTCCAGCCCGCGCGCCACCGCGACGACCGGCACCGTGCCGACGGCCAGGAAGGGCAGCAGCTGCCAGGCCACGTCCGAGGTCCGCCCGGAGAGCGAGCCGACGTGCCAGAAGCGGAACCGGTCCATGGTGGCCGCGTCGGTGGTCAGCACGAGGGTGTTCAGCGAGGCGATGAAGGCCGACATCGCCGAGCCGGCCAGCGCCAGCTTGACCGGCGTCGCCCCGCCCCGGCCGCGCCCGGCGAGCCCGTGGACCAGGACGGTGGCGATCGCCGCGCCCGCGAAGCCGAACCAGACGTACCCGGTGAGGGTGGAGACGCCGAAGCCGGAGATGGCGGCCACCACGCCGGCCGCCGCGCCCTGGGAGACGCCGAGGATGCCGGGGTCGGCGATCGGGTTGCGGGTCAGGCCCTGCATGACGGCCCCGGCGAGGCCGAGCGCCGCCCCCACGGCCAGGCCGACGACCGTGCGCGGCACCCGGAGTTCGCGGATCACCACGGCGTTCGGGGTGCTGCCGCCGTGCAGCAGGGCGTCGAGGGTCTCGCCGAACGGGACGGTCCGGCTGCCGACCGCGAGGCTCAGCAGCACCGCGGCGGCCAGGACGCCCAGGGCGGCGGCGAGCCACGCCGTTCGGCGCCGGGGCGCCCGGTGCGGCGCACCGGGCGGTGCGGTGGTGTCGTCGGTCATGGGCCCTCTCCGCAGACAACTCAGGTAAACCTAAGTTCCGCCGCGAAGGCGGGGCAAATTGCCTCGTGGCCCCGGCCGCCCGTTGGATAGCCTGGCGGCATGCCCGCGACCCCACAGGCCCCGCTCACCGTCGGCTTCGACCTCGACATGACGCTGCTGGACACCCGGCCGGGTGTCCACGCCACCTACCTGGCGCTCTCCGCCGAGACCGGCACTCCGATCGACGCCGACCTGGCGGTCACCAGGCTCGGCCCGCCGCTGCTCGACGAGATCCGCAACTGGTTCCCGGAGGAGGAGGTCGAACGGGCCGCGACGCGCTACCGCGAGCTCTACCGCGACCACGCCTTCGCCCCGACCGTGGCCCTGCCCGGCGCGCACGCCGCAGTCGAGGCGGTCCGCGCCCACGGCGGCCGGGTCGCCGTGATCACCGGGAAGTACGAGCCGAACGCCCGCCTCCACCTGGAGCACGCCGGCCTGCCGGCGGACGTGCTGATCGGCGACCTCTGGGCCGAGACCAAGGGCGAGGCCCTGCGCGAGCAGGGCGCGAGCATCTACGTCGGCGACCACCTCGGCGACATCCTGGGCGCCCGGATCGCGGACGCGGTCGCGGTCGCGGTGGCCACCGGCCCGTACGGGGCGGACGAGCTGCGCGAGGCCGGGGCGGACGTGGTCCTGGCGGACCTCACCGGTTTCCCGGACTGGCTGGCCCGCCACCTGGCCTAGGGCCCGGCGCCTGCCCCCGGGCCCCGCCGCCCGGCCGGGGAACCCGACCCGTCAGGGCTCGGCTCAGGGCTCGGCTCAGGACTCGACGCGGCGGCGCTGGTCGCGGGCGTTCAGGAACAGTCCGGTCAGCGCGGCCAGGAAACCGGCCGGCATCAGCATGCTCAGCCAGTACGCGGCCGTCGGGAGCGGCGTCAGGTGCAGGAACAGCGGGACGAAGGTGACCAGGGTGGCGAGTGCACCGAGACCGAAGACGATCGCCCCGGCCTTGACGTACACGTCGCCGGGATCGGCGCTCTGGCTGCTCACGTCTGCTCACTCCTCGGGGCTGGGCCGGACCGCCCCCAGTCTGGCAGAGCGGCCCGCGGGGCCGCCCACCGGAGCGGCTTCGTCACGTTGCGCAGTTTCCCGGCAGCTCAACGTTTTGATCCCTGCTGAGCGGGGGTATGGAGGGTGTGCCGAGGGGCGCTACAGGTGCGCCCCGCGTCCTCAGACCCGGGGGTGTGAGCCGATGGACCGCGCAGCGCCGCGACCCGGCCGTGCCAGTACCGGGTTGCCCGTGGCCGCGAGATCGCCGCACCCCGACCGCCCCGATCGGGCCGCGGAACGCGGATCCTTCGCGGAACGCGGATGAGGCAGTCACGGACCGTTAGTCTGCTCCTGACAGTGTGCTGACCATGAGCGCCCGCGGGCGCCGAGTCGAGGTCGGCAGCATCTTTCCCACCACCCAGTGATCCCCGGCCAGGGCCGGGATCCCTCACACCCATTCGAGGACTGTTCGAGATGCCCACCGGCCAGGTCAAGTGGTTCAACGAGACGAAGGGCTTCGGCTTCCTGTCGCGCGACGACGGCGGCGACGTCTTCGTCCACACCAAGGCGCTGCCCGCCGGTGTCACCGCGCTGAAGCCGGGCCAGCGGGTCGAGTTCGGCGTGGTCGCAGGGCACCGCGGTGACCAGGCGATGGCCGTGCAGCTGCTGGAGGCACTGCCCTCGGTGGCCGCCGCCCAGCGCCGCAGCGCGGACGACATGGCCCCGATCGTCCAGGACCTGATCACCACCCTGGACGCGGTGCTGCCCGGCCTCCAGCGCGGGCGCTACCCCGCCAAGCCGACCGGCCAGAAGCTGGCCGGCCTGCTGCGCGCGGTGGCCGACCAGTTCGACGTGTAGGGCGGCGGGGCGGAGCGGGGGAGGACTACCCGAACGCGAGCGCACCCGGGTCGAGCGGGGGCACCAGCCCCTCCGCGGCGGCCCGGGTGAGCAGCGCGCGGACGGCCGCGTAGCCCTCCTCGCCGAGGTCCTCGGTGAACTCGGTGACGTACAGCCCGATGTGCTGCTCCGCGACGTCCAGGTCCATCTCCTGGGCGTGCTCCAGCACGTACCCGCGGCTCGCCCCGGGGTCCGCCCAGGCCTGCCGGACGGAGGCGCGGATCGCGTCGGCGACGGCCCGCAGCCGCTCGGCGCCGAGCGAGCGCTTGGCGACGATCGCGCCCAGCGGGATCGGCAGGCCGGTCTCCGCCTCCCAGGCCTCGCCCATGTCGGCCAGGCTGTGCAGGCCGTACTGCCGGTAGGTGAAGCGGGCCTCGTGGATCACCAGGCCGGCGTCCACCCGGCCGTCCCGGACGGCGGGCATGATCTCGTGGAAGGGCAGCACGACGATCTCGCCGAAGCCGCCCGGCACCGCCTTCGCCGCCCAGAGCCGGAACAGCAGGTACGCGGTGGAGCGCTCGGAGGGCACCGCGACGGTCTTCCCGGCGAGGTCGGCGGGGGACTCCACGCCCGGCAGGGTGAGCACCAGCGGCCCGCAGCCGCGCCCGAGCGCACCGCCGCAGGGCAGCAGGGCGTACTCGTCCAGGACCCACGGCAGCGCGCCGTAGCTGATCTTCAGCACGTCCAGCCCGCCGCGCTCGGCCAGGCCGTTGGTGACGTCGATGTCGGCGAAGGTCACCTCGGGGGCGTCCGCCCCGGGTACCAGGCCGTGCGCCCAGGCGTGGAAGACGAAGGTGTCGTTCGGGCAGGGCGAGTACGCGATGCTCAGCCGTTCAGCCACGGCCGGCCTCCTCGATCGGTTCGTGCCGCGCGGCCGGTTCCGGTGCGTGCCGCGCAGCCAGTTCGTGGACGGGCAGCACCGCGAAGGCCCGCTCCAGGGCGGCCAGGGCCTCGCCGATCCGCCAGGCGGCCCGGTCGCGCGGGCCGACCGGATTGGACACGGTGCGCAGTTCCAGGGCCGGCACGCCGTACCGGGCGGCGGCCTCGGCGACGCCGAAGCCCTCCATCGCCTCGGCGGCGGCGCCCGGGTGGCGGGCGGCCAGCACGGCGGCCCGCTCGGCGCTCCCGGTGACCGTGGAGACGGTCAGCACCGGGCCGACGACGGCGCCCGGGCCGGTGGTGCCGTCCCGGCCTTCCAGGGCCCCCGTGACGAGCGCGACGGCGGCCGGGGGCGGGGTGTGCCGGACGGTGCCGAAGCCCAGTTCGGTGACGTCCGCGAAGCCCTCGGGGGTCTCCGCGCCGAGGTCCGCGGCCACGATCGCGTCGGCCACCACGGTGGCGCCGACCGGGGCGTGCGGGGCGAAGCCGCCCGCGATCCCGGCCGAGACGGCCAGGGCGTACGGGTGGGCGGCCAGGGCGGCGGAGGCGGCGGCCGCGGCGGCGGCCGGGCCGACCCCGGCGGCCAGCACGTCCACCGGAGCGCCGACGGACCGGTGCAGCGTGCCGCCGGGCAGCGGCAGGGCGGTGGCGCCGCCCGGGAGGCCGCGCAGCACGGCCTCGGCCTCGGCGGGCACCGCGACGACGACGAGCAGTCGGGCCCGCGCGGGGCCCGACTGCTCGTGCGCGCCGTTACCGGCGTCGTGCGCGGTCATCGCAGGACCGTCAGCTGTCCTGGGTGTTCAGCTGGAAGTACCAGACGGCGATCGGGTTGTCCGAGTTCTTGTCGCCCTCGACCACCGTGATCAGCGTCTTGCCGCTGGCGTTGAGGATCTTGTTCGCCTGCTGGGAACCCGACCAGGTCGGGCCCTTCGCGTACGCCGAGAGGCTGGTGCGCCCGCCGGAGGCGGTCGAGCCGCCGTTGCTGAAGGCCCACCAGCCCGACTCGGCCACGTTCGGGGAGACGCCGACGCCGACCCGGTCGCTCGCCACCACGTCCATGGTGGGCAGCGTGCCGTTCTTCAGGGCGGTGTTGGCGTCCTCCTGGCACTTGTCCTGGAGGTCCTCGGTGATCGGGCTGCCGTTGTTCCAGCACAGCGGGTCCGCGACCGTCGAGGAGTTGCCGACCGTGAGGGTGGCACGGTGCGAGTTGTGCTCGGTCTGGCCGGCCGCGATGGCGACGGAGGTGCCCACCGTGGCGGCGCCGACCACGACGACGGCGCCGAGGGCGGCGATGGCACGGGAATTGAGGCTCATGGGTCAGAATCTACCGGGCCTGGCCGATCACGCTACGCGGGGGTCGGCCACCGCGTGTTGCCGCACCCCGCTCAGGCCACCCGGGGCGCCGCGGGATGCCGTCGCAGACCCACCCGGAAGAGCGAGCGGAGCGTCCACAACAGCACCAGGCCGACCACCGCGGCGGCGATCGACAGGCCCAGCACCCCGTTCAGCGGCAGCAGGATGCCGACCGCGCCGCCGGCCACCCAGGACAGCTGCATCAGCGTCTCCGAGCGGGCGAAGGCCGAGGTCCGCACCGCCTCCGGGACGTCCCGCTGGATCAGCGCGTCCAGCGCCAGCTTGCCCAGCGAGGCCGCCATCCCGGCGACCCCCGCGACCAGAACCACCGTCACCACGCCGTACCAGAGCGCGGCCGCCGCCGTCGCGCAGGTCGCCAGCAGCAGCATCGCGGTGACCGTCGGCTCCGGGCCGCGGGTGCGCAGCCAGGAGCCGAGCACCGAGCCGAGCGCGTTGCCCGTGCCCGCCGCCAGCGCGACCAGTCCCAGCGCCAGCGTCGGCTGCAGGCCGCCGATCGGCTCCTCCCGCAGCAGGAAGGCCAGGAACATCACCAGGAAGCCGACCAGCCACTTCATCGCCGACATCGCCCGCAGCGCCAGGATCACCGACGGGCCGACGGTGCGCAGCGAGGCCTTGACGGGCGGTGGCTTGTGGTGGATCAGGTGCGAGCCCTCGCCGTGCACCTCGGCGTGCAGGACGGCGCGCTGCTCGCCCTTGGCCGAGTCCACCTTGTGCGGCAGGTGGAAGGCCATCAGGGTGCCGATGACGAACACCAGGAAGGCGCCGCGCAGCGGCCAGCTCGGGCCGATCAGGTGCAGCAGCCCGCCCACCCCGGCCGCCACGCCGGTGGCCAGCAGCCCGGCCAGGGTGACCCGGGAGTTGGCCTTCACCAGGGACAGCCGGCTCGGCAGCAGCCGGGGCACCACGACGCTGCGCACCACCCCGTACGCCTTGGACGCCACCAGCACGCCGAGCGCCGCCGGGTAGAGCGCGATGCCGCCGCCGGCGATCACCCCGGCCATCGTCCAGGCCAGCACCGCCCGGGCCAGCATCGACATCGCCATGGCCGCCCGGCGGCCGTGCGGCAGGCGGTCCAGCAGCGGGCCGATCACCGGGGCCAGGATGGCGAACGGGGCCATCGTGATCAGCAGGTAGAGCGCCACCCGGCCGCGGGCCTCGCCGGTGGGGACCGAGAAGAAGATGGTCGAGGCCAGCGCGATGGTGATCAGCATGTCGCCGAAGGAGTTGAGCGCGTGCAGCTCGATCAGCTTGGCGAGGCCGGACTCGCCCGCGCCCTCGGCGGCGGTGGCCCGGCGGATCCGGCGGCCGGTGCCGTGCACCACCTTGCCGGTGCGGGAGCCGGCGGCGGAGGCGGTGCGGATCAGGAAGTGCCGGCGGGGCTCGGGGGCCTCCTCCTCCAGGTCCTCGTCGAGGGCGGTGAGGTGACGGGCGTGGGCGCCGTCCGGCCCGGGGGCGTCGTCCTGCGCCGGGAGGCCGTCCGGCCCGGGCACGCCGTCCGGTCCCGGCACGCCGTCCGGCCCGGGGAGGCCGTCCGGCCCGGGGAGGCCGTCGGGCCCGGGGACGTCGACCGACTCGGGGAGGCCGTCCGGCCCGGGGACGCCGCGGAGCGTCTCGCGGGGCGCGGCGGTCCGCGGCGGCTTGACCAGACTCACGGGGGCGGCGGGCGCCTCGGCTCCGCCCGCCGGCTGCGGTTCGCCCGCGCCGGGGACCGGGGGCTGCTGTCGCGGCACGGCGTCCGCCTGGTCGGGGCTGCCGGCCTGCGAGGCGCGCAGTGTGTGCTGCGACGGTTTGTCGTCCGCCACAAGCCCATCCTGCCCCAGATTCGCCGCGGCGACGCGGGATTGCGCTCCGCTCGGCGCGGTCCAGGGGTGCTCGCGGAGCGCCCGCGGAACGTCCGCGTCCGCCCCGGACTGTGCTGGGGTGCCGGGCGGCGGGTAGCCTGCCCAAGGTCCGCCCGCCGCCCGCCGCCGCGCCGGCAGGCCGGTCGAGCGGCGCGGCCGGTACCCGAGGGGGCCTCCGGTCGCGCAGAATGGACGAGGGACTACCGAGCCGCGACGGACCAGGCAACACGCCGTGGGCGACAGAAGAACTGGGAGAGAATCGACGCCGTGAGTGCTGCGATGCGAAGCCGTACCCCCGACCGGCTCTGTGCCGAGGCCGTCGAACTCGCCCGTCAGGCAGCCGAGGAGGCCGTCGGGGCGGAGGCCGTCGGGCTGCACCTCGGCGTCCAGGCGGACGCCGACCGCGTCGTCACCCACACCTTCGAGTGCCTGGACGCCGCGTACCGCGGCTGGCACTGGGCGGTCACCGTCGCCCGCGCCCCGCGGGCCAAGAACGTCACCCTGGACGAGGTCGTGCTGCTGCCCGGCCCGGACGCCGTCCTGGCCCCCGAGTGGGTGCCGTGGAGCGAGCGACTGCGCCCCGGTGACATGGGCCCCGGCGACCTGCTGCCGACCGGCGCCGACGACCTGCGCCTGGAGCCCGGCTGGACCGGCGAGGACGAGCCCGCGCCGAACTCCGCGGTCGCCCTCGCCGACGACGAGGACCTGGTCGTCACCGACCCGCACGTCCAGCCGGCCCCGGCCCGCGCCCGGATCAACGCCGTCGCGGAGGAGCTCGGTCTGGGCCGCAGCCGGGTGCTCTCCCGGCTCGGCCTGCACCTGGCCGCCGAGCGCTGGGAGAAGGCCCACGGCCCGCAGACCCCGATGGCGCAGGCCGCCCCGGCCTCGTGCGGGAGCTGCGGCTTCCTGATCCCGATCGGCGGCTCGCTCGGGCAGGCCTTCGGCGTGTGCGGCAACGAGTTCGGGCCGGCCGACGGCCAGATCGTCTCGTTCGCGTACGGCTGCGGCGGCCACTCCGAGGCGGCCGTCATCCCGGCCCCGCCGGCGCCGTCCGAGCTGATCCTGGACGAGCTGGTGGTCGAGCCCCTGCAGCTGCACCCGGACCGCGCCTCGGGCTCCGTCGAGCCCGACGCCCCCGCCGAGGAACTCGGCCACTCCTGAGTTCGCCGTCTGAGTTCGCCGTCGTACGGCCCGCCCCGGTTCGTCACCGGGCCGGGCCGTCGGCGTTCCCGGACTCAGCGGCGGCCGAACAGGCCGCGCCGGGGAGGGGCGGCGTCCTGCGGCCGGGGCACCGGCCGGGGCGGCGGGGCGTCCTGCCCGCTGTGGAGGAGTGCGGCGACCGAGACCCGGAAGTGACGCTTCCAGCCGCCGGCGGTGAGCTCGACCAGGAAGCTGCCGTCGGGCATCGTGAAGATCCGGCGCTCCGGCGGGCGCGAGGGCTCCGAACCCTCGCGGGGGACGTACGTGCGGGCGGCCTCCTCCGCCAGCCCGACCGCCTGCTCCCGGCCCAGCGGGGCTTCCTGCGGCGGGGCCAACTGCCACCGGTGGGCGCCGTCCGCGTCGACCTGCCGGTCACGCTCGATCAGGACGTACCAGGACCCGTCGGAGACCATGCGGCTTCCCCCTCGCCAACCGGAACAGGGGGCTCAGCATAGGCAGCGGGCGCCCCTGGTCCGCCGGGGGTGCCCGGGCAGGGAAGAATGCCCTACGACGTACAGGGCGGCGGAAGGCGGCAGGTCCCGTGGAACCTCGGATCATCGGCAGCGGCACGGACGAGCACCTCTCGGACCCCTTCGGGAGCGCTGCGCTGCGGCGGCGGGTGCTGGACGCCTGGGCCGCCTCGCCGGCCCGGTTCCGGGAGGACGCCAACGCCGAGGAGGAGCTCGCGCTCGGCGGCTACCGGGACCGCCTGGTGGTCGAGTTGGCACAGAACGCGGCCGACGCGGCGGTCCGCGCGGGCCACGGCCCCGGGCGGCTGCGGCTGACCCTCGCCGACGGCGTGCTCGCCGCCGCGAACACCGGCGCCTCGCTGGACGCGGCCGCCGTCGAGTCGCTGTCCACCCTGCGCGCCTCCTCCAAGCGCGGCGAGGCGCCCGCCGTCGGCCGGTTCGGGGTCGGCTTCGCCGCCGTCCTCGCCGTCACCGACGAGCCCGCCGTGCTCAGTGCCACCGGCGGGGTGCGCTGGTCGCTCGGCGAGGCCCGGTCGCTCGCCGAGGCGCAGCCCGCGCTGGCCGACGAGCTGCGTCGCCGGGACGGTCACGTGCCGCTGCTGCGGCTGCCGTTCGTGGCCGAGGGCCCGGCCCCCGAGGGCTACGACACGGTGGTCGTGCTGCCGATGCGGGACGCCGCGGCCGAGGACCTGACCCGCCGCCTGCTGGCCGGGATCGACGACGCGCTGCTGCTCACCCTGCCCGGCCTCGCCGAGGTCGTGGTGGAGACCCCGGAGGGCACCCGGACGCTCACCCGGGTCGCCGCCGAGACCCGCCCGGACGGCGTCACCGAGGTCACCGTCACCGACGACGCGGGCGGCCGGCTGCGGCAGACGGTGTGGCAGACCGCCGGCGCCTCCGGCAGCCTGGCCGCCGAGCTGCTGGTCGACCGGCCCACCGAGGAGCGCACCCGCCCGTACTGGACGGTGACCTGGGCCGTGCCGGTCGGCGCGGACGGCGTCCCGCAGCAGCCCGGCATCGCGTCCGTGCTGCACGCGCCGACCCCCAGCGACGAGCCGATCGGCCTGCCCGCGCTGCTGATCGCCTCCTACCCGCTGGACTCCACCCGGCGGCACGTCGCGCCCGGCCCGCTGGCCGACTTCCTCACCGAGCGCGCCGCCGACAGCTACGCCGACCTGCTGCGCGCCCGCGGAGCCGACCTCGGCTCGCTCGGCCTCGTGCCCGGGCCGCTCGGCCAGGGCGCGCTGGACAACGCGCTGCGCGCGGCGGTGCTGTCCCGGCTGCCCGGCACGCCGTTCCTGCCGCATCCGGCGCCGGTCGAGGAGGGCACGCCGGCGCTGCGGCCCCGGGACGCGACGCTGCTGGAGGGCGCGGACGGCTCGGTGGTCGAGGCGCTCGCACCGATCTTCCCCGGGCTGCTGCCGGCCGGTCTGGAGCGCCGCACCGAGCTGCGGGTGCTGAACGTGCGCCGGGTGCCGCTGGCCGATGTGGTGGACCAGCTCGGCGGCCTGGACCGCGAGCCCGGCTGGTGGCGCAACCTGTACGCGGCGCTGGGCGGGGCCGACCCGGAGGCGCTCGGCGCGCTGCCCGTGCCGCTCGCGGACGGCCGGACGGTGACCGGGCCGCGGCGGGTCCTGCTGCCCTCGGAGGACGCCGACTGGGCGGCCTTCCCGGGCTACCCCGAGTCGCTGGCCGGCGCACTGGCGGCGCTCGACCTGCGCCTGGCACACCCCGAGGCCGCCCACCCGCTGCTGTCCAAGCTCGGCGCGGGCACCGCCACTCCGGCCGGGGTGCTGGACACCCCCGAGGTGCGCGCCGCCGTCGCCCGCTCCTACGAGCTGGCCGAGGACGACCTGGACACGGCTGTCGAACTCGCCGACGCCGTCCTGGCGTTGGTGAAGGCGGCCGCCCCCGAGCCGGGTGAGCACCCCTGGCTGGCCCGGCTGGCGCTGCTCGACGACGAGGGCGAGCCGGCCCGGGCGGGCGAACTCGTGCTGCCCGGCAGCCCGTTCGCCGCGCTCGCGCGCGAGGAGGACGCCGGCTGGGTGGACGACGAGCTGCTGGAGCGCTGGGGGTCCGAGGTGCTCATGGCCGTCGGGGTGCTGGCCGACTTCGTCCTGGTGCGCGCCGAGGACGTGGTGCTCGACCCGGACGACCTGGAGCGGCTCGACCCCACCGCCCCCGCCGACCGGGCGGCCGGCGGTCACCCCACCGGGCTGCTGGACGAGGCCCCGGACGGGCTCGCCGAGTGGGCCGAGGACGTACTGGAGGCCCTGCAGGCCGACGAGGCCGTCGGCGTGCCGCCGGTGGCCGCCGAGCTGCTGGCCGTGCGCGACCTCGACCTGGTGGACGACGACGCCTGGCCCGAGGCGCTCGCCGCGCTGGCCCGCCCGCCGTACCGGGACGCCGTGGTCAACCCGGTGCGCACCCTGCTGCCGGACGGCTCGTACGCCGACCTGCCGCCGTACACCGCGTGGTGGCTGCGCGACCACCCGGTGCTGGCGGGCCGCGAGCCGGCCGGCCTGCGTGCCGCCGGGGCCGACCCGCTGCTGCGCGGCCTCTACGACGAGGCGCGCACCACCCTGGACGACCAGTTCCTGCACGCGCTGGGGGTGCGCACCACGCTGGCCGCGCTGCTCGCCGAGCCGCACGGGCCGGACGAGGTGCTGGACCGGATGACCGACCCGGCCGTCGAGGTCGGCCACCGCCAACTGCACGGCCTCCACAGCGCGTTGGCCCGGGTGGAGCGCGAGCGGATCGATCCGCTGGACGTGGTGCGGGCGCTGCCCCCGCTGGACCCGGCCACCGGGCGGCGACCGGCCCACACCGTGGTGGTGGACGCCACCGAGGCGGTCGTCGCGGACGCCCCCGACCTGGTCCAGCTGCTGCACCCGTACCCGCTGCTGCCGGTGGCCCCGGCGCTCGCGGCCGACCTCGCCGAGCGGCTGCACGTGTCGCTGGCCAGCGAGGTGGCCGGCGGCCGGGTGCTCTCCGAGGGCGTGCTGCACCGGGTGCCGGCCGTGGTGCGCGAGCTGCTGCCCGGGTGCCCCGTCGCGTACGAGGAGCACGAGGAGCTGCTGGTCGTCGGGCCGGACGGCGGCGAGGCCGCGGTGGACTGGCGGTGGGACACCGGGGCGGACACCCCGGAGCCGCCGTACGACCCGGAGCTCGCCGAAGCCGACGACGAGGACGACGAGTTCGAGGTCCCGCCGGTGCCCGGCCTGCTGCACGCGGCCACCCCGGAGGGCCTCGCGGCCGGCCTCGCCTGGTCGGTCGGGCAGTGGCACCGGCGCTTCGAGGTGCTGGCCGCGCTCAGCGAGCCGGACCGGGCGTACGAGCTGTCGGCGGCCCGGGACTTCGAGGGCTGAGCCCGGCGGGGGCGCGCGCCGGGCTCAGCCGGTGCGCGCCCGCAGACGGCCGTACACGGTGACGGTGACGGTCAGCCAGACCGCGCCCAGGGTCACCAGCGCGGCGACCCGCAGTGCGGGCGTCGGCCTGACCGCCAGGCCGACGCCCGCCATCGCCAGCGCGGTCAGCCCGACCGCGAGCAGTCCGCCCAGGAAGGCGACGAACGCCTCCAACTCCCCACCCTTGCGCGCCATTCGGCACCCCCTCCCGGGGCCATCATCGGGCCCCGGGGCGGGGGCTGTCACTCATTCCGCGTCGCGTGTCGCCCTGGCTCGGCGCTCATCCGGCCCTGCCCACCCCC
Organism: Kitasatospora sp. NPDC038210; assembly: GCF_055600605.1. Lineage (NCBI taxonomy): Bacteria > Bacillati > Actinomycetota > Actinomycetes > Kitasatosporales > Streptomycetaceae > Kitasatospora > Kitasatospora sp. NPDC038210. The sequence goes on from NZ_JBVJYK010000019.1 coordinate 116,958, forward strand.
TGCTCGCCCGGTCCCGATCGCCTCGTGCCGCCCGCCTCGTGCCGCCCGCCTCGTGCCGATCACTCCAGGCCGTGGCGCTTCATGTAGCGCCAGGTGATCTCCAGAGCGATGCCGCAGACCACCGCGATGGCGACGCCGATCAGCGGATCGCGGGTGCCGGCCAGGGAGAGCTCGAAGAAGTCGGACAGCGCGGGGACCACCAGGACCAGTGCGAACGCGCCGCCCATGCAGCCGATCAGCAGCAGGCGCCACCAGGTGTACGGGCGGGCGACGATGGCGAGGACCCAGATGGCGATCAGGAAGAGCGTCAGGGTGGCCACGCTGGTGTCGGCCTTGAGGTCGGTCGCGTGGTCGGTGCGGGCGAGCGTGTAGGCGACGAAGGTGCCCGTGCCGGCGATGAGGCCGCCGGGGATCGCCAGCCGCAGCACGCGCTTCACGAAACCGGTGCGGGCCCGCTCGTTGTTGGGGGCGAGCGCCAGGAAGAACGCCGGGATGCCGATGGTCAGCGAGGACAGCAGGGTGGAGTGCCGGGGCAGGAACGGGTACGGCGAGTGGGTGAAGATCACCAGCAGCGCCAGGAGCACCGAGTAGACCGTCTTCACCAGGAACAGCGACGCCACCCGCTCGATGTTGCCGATCACCCGGCGGCCCTCGGCGACCACCGACGGCAGGGTCGCGAAGGAGTCGTTCAGCAGCACGATCTGGGCGACCGCCTTGGTCGCGTCGGAGCCGGTGCCCATCGCCACGCCGATGTCGGCGTCCTTGAGCGCCAGCACGTCGTTGACGCCGTCGCCGGTCATCGCCACGGTGTGGCCGCGGGACTGCAGCGCCCCGACCAGCAGGCGCTTCTGCTGCGGGGTGACCCGGCCGAAGACGCTCGTCCGGTCGGCGGTCTCGGCGAGCTCCTCCGGGTCGGAGGGCAGGGTGCGGGCGTCCAGCGGGTGGTCGGCGCCGGGCAGGCCCAGGTGGCCGGCCACCGCGCCGACCGAGACCGCCGCGTCGCCCGAGATGACCTTGGCCCGGACCTGCTGGCCCTCGAAGTACCGCAGGGTCTCGGCGGCGTCGCCGCGCAGCCGCTGCTGCAGCACCACCAGCGCGAGCGGGGCGAGCCCGGCCGCCGGATCGGGGGAGTCCAGCGGCGCGGGCGTCCGGCCCAGCAGCAGCACCCGCAGGCCCCGCGCACCCAGTTCGTCCACCTCGGCCAGCGCCGGGTGCCCGGCGGGCAGCAGCACGTCGGGCGCGCCGAGCAGCCAGCTGGCCTCGCCGCCCTGCGGCTCCAGCAGCTGCACGCCGCTCCACTTGCGGGCGGACGAGAAGGGCATCGCCTCGATCACCCGCCAGCCGTCGCCGCCGTTCCCGCCGCCGCCGTTCCCGCCGCCGGCGGTGTCCTCGCCGCGCCCGTACGCGTCGATGACCGCCTGCATGGACGGATTGGGGCGGGCGTCGGCGCCGGCCATCACGGCGAGCGCGCGCTTGACGGTCTCCTTGTCGACGGCGGCGGGCTCCCCGTTCGAGAGCACCCGCAGGTCGATCACGTCCATGCCGCCCTCGGTGAGGGTGCCGGTCTTGTCCAGGCAGACGGTGTCGACCCGGGCCAGGCCCTCGATCGCCGGGAGCTCCTGGACCAGGCACTGCTTGCGGCCGAGCCGGATCACGCCGATCGCGAAGGCCACCGAGGTCAGCAGCACCAGTCCCTCGGGGACCATCGGGACGATCCCGGCCACCATCCGCCGCACGGCCTCGCGCCAGTCCCGGCCCTCGACGGCCAGCTGGCTGATGATCAGGCCGATCGCGGTGGGGATCAGCAGGTAGGTGATGAACCGCAGGATGCTGTCGATGCCGCTGCGCAGCTCGGACTTCACCAGGGTGAACTTGCTGGCCTCCTCGGCGAGCTGCGCCGCGTACGCCTCGCGGCCGACCCTGGTGGCGGTGAAGGCGCCCGCGCCGGCCACCACGAAGCTGCCGGACATCACCTGGTCGCCGGGCTGCTTGAGCACGGGATCGGGCTCGCCGGTGAGCAGCGACTCGTCGATCTCCAGGCCGTCCGCCTCGGTGACCTCGCCGTCCACGATCACCTTGTCGCCGATGCCGAGCAGCACGGTGTCGTCGAGGACGATCTCGGAGACGCCGATCTGCCGGGCGGCGCCGTCCCGGCGGACCTGCGGGCGGGCCTCGCCGATCAGCGCCAGGCTGTCCAGGGTCTTCTTGGCGCGCAGCTCCTGGATGATGCCGATGGCCGTGTTCGCGACGATGACCAGGCCGAACAGGCCGTCCTGGATCGGCCCGACGACCAGGATGATCCCGAACATCACGCCGATGATCGCGTTGAAGCGGGTGAAGACGTTGGCCCGGACGATCTCCCGGGTGGTGCGGCTGGACCGGACCGGAACGTCGTTGACCTGCCCCTTCGCGACCCGCTCGGCCACCTCGGCGCCGGTCAGACCGCCGAGCCGGCCGGGCAGCAGCCCGAGGGGGTGGGCGCCGTCCCGGCGCTCTCCGCCGGTCGGCTGCTCGTCAGCTGGCTGCGCAGGCTGCGTCATGGCACCGACTCTACGGGCGCCTTATGTCCGATGCGTGCTACTAAAGGACTGTTCAGTCCGACCGGGTGGCCGGGTCCTGACCGTTGCCGTCCGTCGCGCGTTCGGTGGTGCCGGCCGCCCCGGCGGCGCGGCTGCGGGCGATCGCGTCCCGCCGGGCGCGGCAGTACCAGAGGCCGATCAGGCCGAGCAGTCCGCCGGACAGGCAGATCCAGGGCCAGGTGCCGTGGCCGTGCTCGGAGAGCGTGCCCTGGAAGGGGAGCAGGGCGAGGAAGGCGACGAACCACAGCACCGTGCCGCCGCCGACGATGGCGACGTCGTTGGCCTCCAGCGGAGGGGGCGAGGGGTGCAGCGGCGTCTTGGGCATGGGGCAAGCGTACGGTGCGGCGGGGGTCGGCCGCCGTCGTGGAGGCTCCCCGCGGGCCCGGCTGCGCCCTGCCCGCGCTCTACGCGCGCCCCACTCGCGCTCTACGCGCGAAGATAGCGCGTGTGCGACCTGGAAACCATACTTAAAGGTCTCAGCCCGGCCACCGTCGCCCCGGGCGTCGACCCCCTCCTCAGCTCCCCCACAGAGGACGCACGCATGCCTGTGGTCCAGCCGACCACCGAGTCGCCCGAACCCGCCGACGCCGCGCCCCAGCCCCCCACCGGCGCGGTCGACCGCTACTTCCGGATCAGCGAGCGCGGCTCCACCCTGCCGCGCGAGATCCGCGGTGGTGTCGCCACCTTCTTCACCATGGCGTACATCCTGGTGCTCAACCCGATCATCCTGGCCAGCGCCACGGACGTGACCGGGGCCCACCTGGACAGCGCCCAGCTGGTCACCGCCACCGCCCTCACCGCGGGTCTCACCACCCTGCTGATGGGCGTGATCGGCAACGTCCCGATCGGCCTGGCGGCTGGCCTCGGCGTCAACACCATCGTGGCGCTCCAGCTGGCCCCGAAGATGACCTGGCCGGACGCCATGGGCATGGTCGTGCTGGCCGGCTTCGCGATCATGCTGCTGGTCGCCACCGGTCTGCGCGAGCGGGTCATGAACGCCGTCCCGCTCGGCCTGCGCAAGGCCATCGCGATCGGCATCGGCCTGTTCATCAGCCTGGTCGGCCTGGTCGACTCCGGCTTCGTCAGCCGCGTCCCGGACGCCGCGCACACCACCGTCCCGCTGCAGCTCGGGGGCAACGGGCACCTGCTCGGCTTCCCGGTGCTGGTCTTCGTCGTCGGCCTGCTGCTCACCCTGATCCTGGTGATCCGCAAGGTGCCCGGCGCGATCCTGATCAGCATCGCGGCCTCCACCGTGCTCGCCCTGGTGATCGACGAGGTGGCCGACGTCCCGGCGATGAAGTGGGGCCTCACCGTCCCGACCTGGCCGGGCAACCCGGTCGCCGCCCCGGACTTCGGGCTGGTCGGCAAGGTGAGCCTGTTCGGCGGCTTCGAGAAGGTCGGCGTGCTGACCGGCGTGCTGTTCGTCTTCACCGTGCTGATGTCGTGCTTCTTCGACGCGATGGGCACCATCCTCGGCGTCGCCGACGAGGCCCACCTGCTGGACGAGAAGGGCGACCTGCCCGGCATCAACCGGATCCTCATGGTCGACGGCATCGCCACCGCGGCCGGCGGCGCCGCCTCCGCCTCCGCCAACACCTGCTTCGTCGAGTCCACCGCCGGCGTCGGCGAGGGCGCCCGCACCGGCTTCGCCTCGATCGTCACCGGTCTGCTCTTCGTGGTGGCGCTCTTCCTCACCCCGCTCGCCACCATGGTCCCCGCCCAGGCCGCCACCCCGGCGCTGGTCACCGTCGGCTTCCTGATCCTGGCCAACTCGGTCAAGGAGATCGACTGGGCCGACTACACGATCGCGATCCCGGCCTTCCTGACCATGGTCATGATGCCGTTCACCTACAGCATCACCAACGGCATCGGCTTCGGCTTCATCACCTTCTGCATCCTGCGCCTGGCCGTCGGCCGCGGCCGCAGCGTGCCGGCCCCGCTGTACGCGGTGGCGGCGGTGTTCGCCTTCTACTACCTGATGCCGGCCTTCGGCCTGCTCTGACGCCGACCGGCCCGCGCGGCCCCGCACCCACCCGGGTGCGGGGCCGCGTCCGTTCCGGGGGCGGGTCCCGTCCGTTCCGCGGGCGGGCGGTATCGGTTCCGCGGACGGGCGGTATCGGTTCCGCGGGCGGGGTCGGTGCGCGCGACCCGGAGGTCGGGTATCGGCCGACTGCCGGAAGGTGTCAAAAAGGCGCCCGTGTAGCCCAGTTGGCGGTGGGAATACTGGCTGGACGGAGAAGGGGGAGGGGACTCGACCGATGGTGCAACAGGATCCGCCCGGGGGTGTCGAGGCGCAGCTGCTGCCGGAGCTGTTCCGGACGGCGGACAAGGCCTCGCTGGACGGCCAGCGCGAGACGCTGCGCTGGTACCGCGGCCTGATCGCCATGCTGGTGATCGCCGCGATGATCGGGTCGTTCCCCGGCCCGGACCACGAGGGCGACTTCGACGTCTGGCCGCTGTTCTCGGTGGCCGCCTTCCTGGTGGCCGGCTACTTCTGGTCCCGGCTGCGCCGCAGCAACCCGCAGGGGCGCTGGTACGAGGCCAGGGCGGCGGCCGAGTCGGTCAAGACGCTGGCCTGGAAGTACACCGTCCGGGCCCGCCCGTTCGACGGCGAGGCGGAGTCCGCGGACGTGGACCGCGGGTACCTGCTGCAGGTCGAGGACGTGCTGCGGGCCTTCGAGGACCCGGAGATCGTGCCGCCCGACACCGTCGCCGAGATCACCCCGGAGATGCGGCGGCTGCGCGCCGAGAGCCTGACCGCCCGGCGCACGTTCTACCTGCGCACCCGGGTCGAGGGGCAGCGCACCTGGTACCGCTCCCGGGCCGAGGCCTGCGACTCGCAGGCGGTCTCCTGGGGGCTCGGCATCGCGGTGCTGATCATCCTCGGTGCGGCCGCCGCCATCGCCCAGGCCACCGGCGCGCTGCAGGTGCACGTCTTCGGAGCGAGCTCGGCAGCGGCCGCGGCGATCATCGCCTGGACGCAGCTCAAGCAGCTCCGCCCGCTCGCCGCCGCGTACCAGCTGGCCGCGCGCGAGCTGGAGAACGTCGGCAACCAGCTCTCGGACCTGGACGTCCGGGCGCCGGACGCCGAGGCGCGCTGGGCGCGGCTGGCCGCCGAGGCGGAGGACGCGGTCTCCCGCGAGCACACCACCTGGCGGGCCCGCCGGGCGTTCCCGAAGTAGGCCGGGCGCGGGCCGGGCCCCGCCGGGCGCAGGCGCGGGCCGGGCCCGCGGTGGACCCGGCGGTGCCCTGCCCGGCGGGGTGCGCGCCAGTCCAACTCGGAGAAGGGACTGGGGAGATACCGCGAAGCGCGGGCCACGCAGGGGCCACAGGTGTGCGGGGTGCGTGAGGGTAGAGCGCCGAGGTACGGACCGTAATCGTTACGTGTCCATGCCCTGGTTTCATCGCCTCCGCGCGACCCCTGTACCGCCGGAGGCCCCCCTTGCGCATTCTCCTGATCGCCAGTGCGTTCAACAGCCTGACCCAGCGCGTCCACACCGAGCTGCGCGAGCGCGGCCACCAGGTCGCCGTCCAACTCGCGCTCGGCGACGAGCAGATGCGGGAGGGGGTGGCCCGGACCGATCCCGAGCTGATCCTGTGCCCGATGCTGACCAAGGCCGTCCCGCAGGACATCTGGTCCACCCGGACCGTCCTGATCGTGCACCCGGGGCCCACCGGCGACCGCGGCCCCTCCTCGCTGGACTGGGCGATCACCGAGGGCGCGGAGCGCTGGGGCGTCACCGTGCTGCAGGCCGTCGAGGAGATGGACGCCGGTGACATCTGGGCGTCCGTCGACTTCCCCGTCCCCGACTGCGGCAAGAGCGAGCTGTACCGCGGCGAGCTCGCCGACGCCGCCGTGGAGGCCGTCCTGCTGGCCGTCCAGCGCTACGAGGGCGGGCTGTTCACCCCCGAACCGCTGGACTACGGCCGGCCCGACGTGCACGGCGAGCTGCGGCCCCTCCTGCGGCAGGAGGCGCGCCGGATCGACTGGGAGCAGGACGACACCGCCACCGTGCTGCGCAAGCTGCGCGCCGCCGACTCCCAGCCCGGGGTGCTGGACGAGCTGTACGGCCGCGAGTTCTTCCTGCACGGCGGCCACCCCGAGGACGAGCTGCGCGGCCCGGTGCCCGGCGCCGTGCTGGCCACCCGGGACGGCGCGATCTGCCGGGCCACCGTGGACGGCGCGGTGTGGATCCCGCAGCTGCGCCCGCGCCGCACCCCCGGCGGGCCCGTCACCTTCAAGCTGCCGGCCACGACGGTGCTCGCCGACGAGCTGTACCGGGTCCGCGAGGTGCCGGTGAGCCCGGCGGCGGCGGCCCGCCGCGACACCTGGTCGGAGCTGCGCTACCGCGAGGAGGGCGAGGTCGGCCACCTCGAATTCGCCTTCCCTGGCGGGGCGATGAGCACCGAGCAGTGCCGCCGGCTGCTGGCCGCCTACCGGGAGGCGGCCGACCGGCCCACCTCGGTGCTGGTGCTCGGCGCGCCCCGGGACTTCTACTCCAACGGGATCCAGCTCAACGTCATCCAGGGCGCGGCCTTCCCGGCGCTGGAGTCCTGGGAGAACATCAACGCGATGGACGACCTCGTCGAGGCCGTCCTCACCACCACCGACAAGGTCACCGTCGCGGCCCTCGCCGGGAACGCGGCGGCCGGCGGGCTGATGATGGCGCTCGCCGCGGACGAGGTGTGGTGCCGCGACTCGGCGGTGCTCAACCCGCACTACCGCCTGATGGGCCTGTACGGCTCCGAGTACTGGACGTACACCCTGCCGAACCGGGTCGGCGCCGAGCAGGCCGAGCGGCTCACCGCCGAGGCGCTGCCGCTCGGGGCCGAGCACGCCCGCCGGATCGGCCTGGTGGACCGTACGGCCGGCGGGGACGCGGCGGGCTTCCGTCGCTGGGTGGCCCGGGAGGCGGCCCGGATCGCCGCCTCGCCCGAGCTCACCGGGCGGTTGGTGGACAAGAAGCGCCGGCGCGCCGCCGACGAGGACACCAAGCCGCTCGCCGAGTACCGGGCCGAGGAGCTGCGGCGGATGCACGCCAACTTCTACCGGGCCGGCGAGCCGTACCACCGGCTGCGGCAGGACTTCGTGCACAAGGTCTGCCCGGTGGCGACCCCGGAGCACGTGGCGGGGCTGCTGGGGCGGCCGGAGTAGCCGGTCCGGCGTCGTGCCCGTACGACGACGCCCGGCCGGGGTGGGCCCCGGCCGGGCGTCCGTTCGTGATCCCGCCCGCGCTCAGCGCCGGACGCCGGCCCCGGCGGGCCGCTGCTGCGGGACGCGGGGGGCCCGGGGCGCCCGCGGCGGCAGCGGGGCGGCCGGGCCGGCCAGCAGGGGCTGCGAGGTGGGGCGGCTCGGGGAGACGGCGAAGGCCAGCGAGCCGAAGAACACGTAGCAGCCGAGCCCGACCCCGAGCGGGAAGATGAACTGCAGCGCCATCACGCCGTCCTGGGTGGAGTGCGAGAAGTCCACCTGGACCGACAGCGCCGCCATGCCCGTGTAGTGCATCGCGCAGACCGCCACGCCCATCACCGGCGCCGCCGCCAGCACGGCGAGCGTGCCCCGGATGTTCAGGGCGGCCCAGAGCGCGGCCGTCGCCGCGACCACGGCGATGGCGACCGAGAGCGCCACCGTCCGGTGGTCGTAGCCGAGCCGGCCGGGCAGGACCATCGCGGCCATGCCCAGGTAGTGCATCGCGGCGACCCCGAGGCCGGTGGTCAGCCCGCCGACCAGCAGCGCCAGCGCTGGCCGCCGGCGCCAGTACCCGACGGTGAAGAGGCCGACGCCGACCACGAGGACGGCGACCAGCAGGCTGAGCACGGTCAGTCCGGGCTGGTAGCTGATCTCGACGCCGGTCACCGAGAAGCCGAGCATCGCGATGAAGTGCATGGACCAGATCCCGGCGCCGAGCGAGGTCGACGCGAAGAGCAGCCAGACGGCCCGGGTGCGGCCCTTCGAGACGAGCGCCCAGCGGGCGCTGCGCAGGGCCACGAAGGCCCCGAGGCAGGCGACGAAGTACGAGACCGCCGGTGTCACCCAGCCGTGGTCGGCATGGTGGATCTCACCCAATTGAGCTCCCTGGACGAGGGGTTGAGGGCGCCAGGGTCGGGGCGGACGCGGTCGGCCGGGGCGGCCGGGAAGGGCGCGCGGAAACCGGCACGGGGACGGCACGGGAACGGGGAAACGGGGTCCGCCGGGGGGAGACCTGGCGTGTGGTGCCCCTGACAACGGGGGACAGTAGCCACTGCCGGGCGCTCGCACAACGTTCGTGCTTTTCGTGAAATCCCAGGTCAGGATGGACCTTTACGGCGCCTGCATGATCTTGGCACCAACCCCTGACACCGCCTGCGCACGCTCCCCGGACCCGTTCGTGCCTTACTCCAAGGGCGCTAGCCCGAACGGGTGGCCGGCCGGGTCGATCAGCACCTTGAGGGTGCGCCCGTGCTGGTACGCGGGCTGGGTCGCCCCCAGTGCGAGCGCCTTCGCCGTGGACTCCTCCAGGTCGTCCACGTAGAAGTCCAGGTGGAAGTGCTTGCTCCCGTCCGGCTCCGTCCACGGCTCGGGCCGGTACCCCTGCACCCGCCCGAAGCCCAGCGGGCTGCCGCCCTCCGGGTTGTCCAGGATCGCGAAGTGCTCGTCCACGTGCCGCGTCTCCCAGCCCAGCAGCTCGCCGTAGAACGACGCCAGCGCGACCGGGTCGGCGCAGTCGATGGTGACCATGGCGAGCCGGGCGAACCCGGTGTCGCCCGGTGCGCCCTGCTCGGCCGGCGCGGACGGCGTGGCCTGCGAGGACGGCGCGGACTGCTCGGAGACGAGGTCGGACATGACTGGTCGGCCCTTCTGGGAGTCGAGACCTGAGGCCCATGACCAATATGTCACCGGGCCGATGCTCCGGCGCGGCGGCGGGAACCCGATTTTCTTTAGCGAGGGTAATGACGTAGTCTAAAGAGATGCCCGAGATGTCCGAGCAGGACCTCGCAGCGATCAGTCAGCTGCGGTCGTCCACGATGCGCCTCTCCCGACGACTCAAACACCAGCGGGTGGAGGAGTCGCTGAGTCCCACCGAGATGGGAGTGCTGGGCACCCTCGCCCGGTGCGGGAAGGCGACGCCGGGTGAGCTCGCCCGGAAGGAGCACGTGCAGCCTCCTTCGATGACCAGGATCGTCGCGATGCTGGAGGAGAAGGGGCTGGTGCGGCGGGAGCCGCACCCCGAGGACCGCCGACAGGTGGTCGTCAGCAGCACCGAGCAGGCCGAGACGATCCTCGCGGAGAGTCGTCGGCGCCGAAACGTCTGGCTCGCCGAGCTCGCCCAAGGGCTCGACGAGGAGGAGTGGGCCGTCCTCCGGGAGGCCGCGCCCGTGCTCTACAAGCTCGCCCACCTGTAGCTCGAACACCTCAAGGCACACCGAACCCGGCTCGCCGGCCGGGAGGAGAAGGAGCCCGCATCACCGCAGGACCGACCACCGACACCAGGAGCGCGACGGCCACCGCCATGGCCGTCGCGCCGCGAGGGGAGACCACAGTGACACCGCCGGCCGCAGCCAGCGCCGCCGCCATCCGTACCGACGACCCGACCACCGATCCCTCCGCGGCGAGCGCCGCGGCCGCCGACGCCCAGGCAC